>CAVQRJ010000019.1:0-360779 GCA_963715215.1 uncultured Actinomycetota bacterium | reverse complement strand
GTGGCTGACGGGACTCGAACCCGCGACAGCCAGGATCACAACCTGGTGCTCTACCAACTGAACTACAGCCACCATCGCCGCTGAGCCCAGGCACAAGCGGCCCGTCGATACTAGCCGCTCGACCGCTCGGCGGCCGAATCCGTTTCGACGTCGGCCGACGCCGACGGGCTCAACTCGGTCGAGATCGCGGCGATATCGCTGGTCGACGGTCCCGGCGGCGCGACGAACGCGGTGCGCCGGTAGTACTGCAGCTCGCGGATCGACTCATGGATATCGGCCAGCGCGCGATGCGCCAGACCCTTCTCGGGCTGGCCGAAGTAGATGCGGGGGTACCAGCGCCTGCACAGCTCCTTGATGGAGCTGACGTCGATCATCCGGTAATGCAGGTAGTCGTCGAGGGTCGGCATATCCCGGGCGATGAAGCCGCGGTCGGTGGCGATCGAGTTGCCGGCCAGCGGAGCCGTCTTGGCCTGCTTGACGTGGCTGCGGATGTAGTCCAGCACCATCTCTTCTGCCGTGGGCACGTCGATCGTCGACGCCCGCACCTCGTGGGTGAGCCCGGACCGGTCGTGCATCTGGGCGACGACCTCGATCATCCCGGACAGCGCTTCGTCGGGAGCGTGGATGACGACGTCGATGCCTTCGCCCAGGATATTGAGGTCGGCATCAGTGACCAGGACCGCGATTTCGATGAGCCGGTCGGACTTCAGGTCCAGGCCGGTCATCTCACAGTCGATCCACACCAATTCGTCGCGCACAGCGAATAACAGTAGGCCCACGCCTGGCCGATGCCCCAGCACACCCACCGCGGCGGTGTTCGCGCAGTAGTGTTTCGACCCATGACCACCGAGTCGACAGCAACCCCCGCTCAGCAGATCGCCGCCGGATACGCAGTCGACGGTCAGGCGCTCGAATTGGGCACCGTCGTCGTCGACGGCACCGTCGATCCCACCGCACCGGTGCGTATACCGCTGGCCACTGTCAACCGCCACGGCCTTGTCGCGGGTGCCACCGGTACAGGCAAGACGAAGTCGCTGCAGGTGTTGGCCGAACAGCTTTCCGCCGCAGGTGTCCCGGTGCTGATGGCCGACGTCAAGGGCGACCTCTCGGGCCTGTCACGACCGGGTGAGCCGAACGACAAGGCGACGCAGCGCGCCAAGGACACCGGCGACGACTGGGCGCCGACGGCCTTCCCCGTCGATTTCCTTTCGTTGGGGACCACGGGAATCGGGGTGCCGGTGCGCGCCACCATCTCCAGCTTCGGGCCCATCCTTTTGTCAAAAGTGCTGGGGCTCAACGCTACCCAGGAGTCCACCCTCGGCCTGATCTTCCACTGGGCCGATCAGAAGGGTCTGTCGCTGCTGGATCTGAAGGATCTTCGTGCGGTGATCCAATACCTCACCAGCGACGAGGGCAAACCCGAGCTGAAGGCACTGGGCGCGGTGTCGTCGACGACGGCGGGTGTCATCCTGCGCGCGCTGGTCAACCTCGAAGCCGAGGGCGCCGACACCTTTTTCGGCGAGCCCGAACTGGAGCCAAAGGATCTACTGCGCGTCGACGCGCAGGGCCGCGGCATCATCAGCCTGCTCGAGCTCGGCGATCAGGCCGCTCGGCCGGTGATGTTCTCGACCTTCCTGATGTGGGTTCTGGCCGACCTGTTCACGACGCTGCCCGAGGTCGGCGACGTCGACAAGCCGAAGCTGGTGTTCTTCTTCGACGAGGCGCATCTGCTGTTCACCGACGCGTCAAAGGCGTTCCTCGAACAGGTAGAGCAGACCGTGAAGCTGATCCGGTCCAAGGGCGTCGGCGTGTTCTTCTGCACGCAGCTGCCCACCGACGTGCCGAACGACGTGCTCAGTCAACTTGGGGCCCGGATCCAGCACGCGCTGCGCGCCTTCACCCCCGATGACCAGAAGGCGCTGTCCAAGACCGTCCGCACCTACCCGAAAACCACTGTGTACGACCTAGAGTCGGCATTGACGTCGCTCGGTATCGGTGAAGCGATCGTGACCGTGCTTTCGGAGAAGGGTGCGCCGACGCCGGTGGCCTGGACAAGGATGCGCGCCCCGCGCTCGCTGATGGACACCATCGGCCCCGATGCGATCAAGGCCGCCGCACAGGCCACCCCGCTGCAGGCCGAGTACGGCCAGACGATCGACCGCGATTCGGCCTACGAACGGCTCAACGCGCGGCTTGCCCCGCCCGACCCGTCGCTACCGCCCCCGGTTTACGTGCCCCCGCAACCGAGCGGTGAGGCAAGTGCCGAGGGCACGGTCACCGCGAAGCGGGCGACTGAGCCCGGTGTGCTCGAAAGGATGATGGACAGCCCGGCTTTCAAGAGCGCCATGCGTTCGGCGGGCACGGTTCTCGGCCGCGAGATCACCCGCAGCATCTTCGGCACCGGCCGACGCCGCCGCTGATCTCTATCCGCGAAACGGAATCCCAGCAGCGAAAGTGTGAGTAGAGGCCTGCTGGAATGTCGTTTCGCGAGCGATTTAGCCGCCGCCGAGCTTCTTGTAGACAGCACCGACGATCGGGCTGACGATCGCGCGCGGGGCGTAGCCGCTGGCCACCGACATAGCCTTCGACGTCACGCCGGGCACCACCCGCATCTTGTTGCGCTCCAATGCATCCAGTGACTGTTTCGCGGTGTAGTCGGTCGAGATCCACAAGAAGTCGGGTATCAGCTTCTCCACCAACGACTGCTCGTGCTCGGCGGGCAGGGTTTCGCGCACCGGGCCTGGCGCGAGCACCGTCACATTTACGCCCGCGCGCTTGAGTTCGCCGCGAAGTGACTCGCTGAACGTGTTGACGAACGCCTTGGTCGCGGCGTAGGTCGCGTTGTTCGGGATCGGCGAATTACCCGCCGTCGAACCGGAAATCAAGATTCCGCCGGCGCCACGTTCGACCATCCCCGGCAACACGGCGAGGACGAGGTCGTGCACGCCAAGGACATTCAGCTGAACCTGAGCCTTCTCATCGGCTGGATCCAGCCCGGACACCGGCCCAAAGGTCGCCGTTCCCGCGTTGGCGCACAGGATCGAGATGTTGCGCCCCGCCAGTTCCTCGGCAAGCTTCGTCCGCTCCCCAGGGTCGGCGAGGTCGACCGGCCGCACCTCGACGACGACGCCGTATTTCGCCGCGAGCCTATCTGCCAACGCCCTCAGCACTTCCTCGCGCCGGGCGGTGACGATCAGGTGGTGCCCCCGCGCGGCGAGCTCGGTGGCCAGCGCCTCGCCGATGTTCTGAGAGGCACCCGTGACGACTGCGCGGGCATCGGGGCTGGGAGCGGGTACTGGCATGGGCCGGACTATATCGTGGGCGGCGATGGACGATCGGCGCCCGGCGGGGCAAAGCGCTACGCGGTCGCAGGTCCTGTCCTGGGCGCTGTGGGACGTCGGTGCGACGGGTGTGAACGCAGTCGTCGTCACGTTCGTCTTCTCCGTCTACCTGACCCGCACGGTTGGCGACGATCTGCCGAGCGCCACCACGTCGCAGAGTTGGCTGTTCCGGGCCCTGGCCGTGTCTGGTCTCGTGGTGGCGCTGCTGGCCCCGGTCACCGGGATCTGGGTGGACGCCCCATGGCGACGACGCCGGGTGCTGGCCATCCTCACCGGGCTGGTGGTGCTGCTGACTTCGGCGATGAGCCTTATCCGCGACGACTACCGCTATCTATTCCCCGGTTTGCTGCTTCTGGCGTGCGCGGCCGCCTGCAGCGAGCTTGCCAGCGTGCCTTACAACGCCATGCTGCGTCAGCTCTCCACGCCACAGACATCCGGCCGGATATCCGGATTCGGTTTGGGGATGGGCTATTTCGGCAGCGTGGCGTTGTTGCTCATCGTCTATGTGTTGTTTAAATCCGGCGATGGCGACACCCGCGGGCTGCTCGACCTGCCCGTCGCCGGCGGCCAGAATGTCCGCGCGGCAATGTTGACGGCCGCCGCGTGGTTCATCTTGTTCGCGCTGCCCGTGTTCATCGTCGTGCCTCATCCGAAGCCACCGCCGCAGGACCGGCGGCAAGCCATTAGCTTCTTCGGCGCGTACCGCCAACTGTGGTCGGAGGTCCTCGGCGAATGGCGCCGGGACCGCAACGTCGTCTTTTACTTGCTCGCCAGCGCGGTGTTTCGGGACGGCCTCACCGGCGTGTTCGCCTTCGGCGCGGTACTTGGTGTCAGCGTGTACGGCATCTCGGACGCCAACGTGTTGCTGTTCGGAGTCAGTGCCAGTGTCATCGCCGCCGTCGGTGCGCTCCTGGGTGGGCTGCTCGACGACCGACTGGGATCCAAACCCGTGATCGTCGGCTCGCTTACGGCGATGATCGTCGTCGCACTCGTGCTGATGACGCTGTCCGGACCCGTCGCCTTCTGGGTCTGCGGGCTGCTGCTGTGTCTGTCGATCGGGCCGACGCTGTCTTCGGCGCGCACGCTGATGTTGCGCTTGTCGGTCGAGGGCAAAGAGGGTGTCGCGTTCGGTCTCTACACGACGACCGGACGCGCGGTGTCCTTCCTGGCGCCGACGCTGATATCACTGTTCATCGACTGGTTCGGTACCGTCCGCGCAGGCGTCGGTGGACTGTTGGTGGTGCTCGCTCTCGGCCTTGTGGCCATGGTGGCGGTGCACGCACCGCACCACGTTCCGGCGCGCTAGCGCACCGCGGTGCAGATCGTCAGGCCGTTACCGGTATTCGACTGCACTTGAACCCCGTTGATCGTCACCGTGCAGGAGACCTGGCGCCCCACATTGATGATCGTGACGCTTGCCGAATCCTCAGCCGGACTGGGCAATTGCACTTCCTTGCGCCACGGCAGCATGACGTTGAACTCCGTCTGCAGCAGGCTGCCCGTGTCGACATAGGTGATGTTGATCGCCCTACTGGTTCCGGTGACCTCATAGACCACCGAGTCGGTCGCTCCGGGGGCCGCCGACTCGCTGGGCGGGGTGGTGCTCGGTGTTGTCGGTACCGGAACGATCGGGGGCAGCGGGCGCAGCGTTGTCGTCGTTGACGGCGTGCGGGTTGTGGTGGTCGTGGGTTCCGGCATCGCGGGCGGCGCGACGACCGTGTCCTGCTTCGAGCTGTTGGCGACGACCAACGCGATCACCAGGCCGACGACCAGTAGTACCGCCAGCGCAGCCACCACCCACAGCCAGCGCGGCGATTTGGGCGATGGCGGACCCTCCGGCGGTTCGCCAGGAGGATAGGGCGGACCATACTGGCCGGTCCCGTACTGGCCAGTGCCGTACGGGTCGTAGCCGTAGGGCGAGTACGGCGGCAATTGCCGCGTCGGGTCGGACACCTGAGGTGGCTGGTAGGTGGGTCCGTACGGAGACTGGCCTGCATACGCTGGATCGCTGTAGCCGGGATAGCTGGGGCCAAGCGGTTGGGTCGGGTCCGGACCGTCGCCTGGTGGTGTGTTGGTCATACCCACCTCATGGCTGCAGGGTACCTGCGTCACTACGGGCCGCCCGCGGCGAGCGGATAAGCACATCGCTTAGGTCGACGGCCCGTGGCAAGCTGATGTCGATGACGCAGACGGTGCGCACCAATTACGGCGCGTCGCTGTCGCCGGACGCGACGGCGTTCGCGCACCTCGTCGACGACGGCGGCTACCCGAGGGCGGTTCAGCGGTTCCTTCGCGGCTGGCGCGCGAGCTCATCGCGAGACGTCGAACTGCCCATCGAGGGCCCGGTCACTCGGGTGATGCACTCCGCCGACGGACACTGGTTAGCCTGCCAGGTCGCCCCCGAGGGCGGCAGCCGCAGCCAGGTCTGGGTCGTCACCACCGATCCCGACGACCGAGCCGCGCGGCGGATCGACATGTGGGCCGCGGACCTGCCCGAAGGCACCGCCGAGCTGATCGGTTGGGACGGTACACATGTCGCGGCAATTCTGACCGGCGACGACGGTGTCGGCAGTTCCTGCCTCATCGATCCCGCCGACGGCACCACGATCATCCTCGATCGCCGCTCTGGTGGCCGCCTTGTCGACGCATGGGCGGGCGCGGCGTTGGTACGGGTCGGGCCACGCGGCTACCGAGACCTGATCATGCTGCGCGGCCTGACCGAAATCGCCCTGCTCCCATACGATCCGGGCTCGACCACCGACACCGGCGTCATCCTGGACGACCAGAACCCGCGTCGCCTGCGGTCGGGTTTGGAAGGCGAGACGTTCGATCTGTATCTGCCCGCGAGTGTGTACGGGCCAAACAGCAGGAACGGCTACGTGCGCGCGCTGATCCGCAGCGAGAACGGCACGGACCACGCCCGCCTCCTCGAGGTGACCACGACCGCCGACGGTGTGTCCTACCAAGTGATAGCCGAGCGTGCGGGCTACGAGCTCGACGAGTTCGTGGTCAGCGACGACCTGTCGACCGTGGCATTGTTGTGGAACATCAATGGCGCCAGTGAGTTACAGATTCTCGAGTACGCCGACAACACACTGCACGACCCGATCCCGCTGCCCGGCATGGTGGCCACCGAACTGAGCATCAGCGCGGGCGGGTCGATGGTGGCGATGACGGTCGAGGGCCCGGACAAGCCGCCGACAGTGGAACTCGTCGATCCGCGGACCCGGGAATGGGAGCGCATCGACCGCGAGCCCAGCAGCGGACCGCTCTCGGCGCCGCCGACCCTGGAGACCATCACCGCCCGCGACGGGTTGGAGTTCACCGGCTGGCTGTTCCGCCCACCCGAAGGCGTCGAGTCGATCGGGGCGATGATGTTCCTGCACGGGGGGCCCGAGGGCCAGGGCAGGCCGGGATACAACGAGTTCTTCCCTCCGCTGTTGGAGGCGGGCATCACGGTCTTTCTGCCAAATGTTCGGGGCTCCGGCGGATTCGGGCGCTCGTTCATGCACGCCGACGACAGGGAAAAGCGCTTCGCGGCCATCGACGACGTCGCTGACGCGGCGCTGTTTCTGGTCGAGCGTGGTCTGGCCCCCGCCGACCGCATCGCCTGCTGCGGCTGGTCCTACGGCGGGTACCTCACCCAGGCAGCGCTCACGTTTCATCCGCAGCTGTTCGCCGCAGGCATCAGCATCTGCGGCATGAGCGATCTGAACACCTGGTACCGCAACACAGAACCGTGGATCGCCGCGGCGGCCTATTCGAAGTACGGTCACCCGGTGAGCGACCGAGAACTGCTCGACCAGCTGTCACCTTTGCTCCGCGTGCACGCGTTGACCGCACCGCTGCTCCTCGTTCACGGACTCAACGACACCAACGTCCCGCCCAGCGAGTCGCTGCAGATGTACGACGCTTTGCGGGCGTTGGGCCGCACCGTCGAACAGTTGCAATTTGATGACGACGGCCATCGGATCGACAAGCGCGAGAACCGAGCGGTGCTGGTCAAGGCGATGAGCGACTGGCTCACCACAGCTTTCGCACAGCCAGCCAACTCCTGAACGACTCAAGATCAGATTTACGCGTTTACTGGAATTATCCGCGGGGTAAATCCTCCCTGCGCCAAGTCGGCGCCCAACAGGAGGAGGCCAACATGCGTGGTGGCGGAATTCTCGGCGTAATTGTGTTGGTCTGGTTGCTGATCGGTGTGGTGGCGGCTTACCAGCGCGATTATTTCAAGACCGACGCAAGCAATTGCGCCACAGCGGGCACCATCGCGTTGACGGTCGTTGCCGGGCCCTTGAACTACGCGGGGGCGAACCCGAAGGTGGCGGACTGTGACGTGAAACTTCCCCAACCCAGCCAGTAAGCAACGGGCACTAATCAATTCATCTGAACGAAAGGAGAGAAACGATGATCGTCCTTGGGGTGATCCTCCTAATACTGGGGATCCTTTTCGGTATCTCGATCCTTACCTACATTGGCGTAGTGCTGATCGTCATCGGCGCGGTGTTCTGGATTCTCGGAGCCACCGGCCGTGCGGTAGGTGGTCGAAAAGTCTGGTACTAGCGCTGACTAGCGCTTAGACGCCGCTTCGGCCGGCCGAGGACAGGGCCGCGATCGTCATCTCCCGCAAGATCGCCCGCGACCCAGGACCTGTTCCTTGGCCGGTCGATTTGGCTGCGCCGGGTCTGACGATGTGCGGAGTCGAGTTCAAGAGGCCGAAGACGGCGTGCGCCATGAGCCGCGCATCGTCTTCGCCGTCCGCGCGGTTCAGCCGAAGAAGGACGTCGACCCAGATCTCCACATACTGTCGCTGGGCCTTGCGGACCTGACGCCTCGCGGGGTCGGGGAGATGCGCCAAATCACGGTCCTGGATGCGGATCAGATCCGACTCGTTCAGCGCGAAGTCGAGGTGGAACTCGATCAACCCGTCCAACGCGCTCGCAACATCGGGTGCGTCGGCGACGACCGTCCTGGCCCCGGCGAGTAGTCGGGTGCTGATACCGACCAGCAGTTCGACCAGCAACGCTTCCTTGTTGGGGAAGTGCCGGTAGATCGCAGGCCCGCTGACACCGGCCGCCGCACCGATGTCCTCCAGTCGCACGGCAAGGAAGCCGCGCTCGGCGACCAGCCGCTCGGCCGCGGCGATCAGCTTGTCGCGGCGGTCGGATTTCGCCTGCTTGCGCCTGGTCGCGGTCGCCTGCGAATCAGACCCGGAAGCCGGGAAAGACAACGCGCTACCCCCATCCACGCCGGTGGACATTTCGGTTAATCCTGACTAACATCCTACGAGTTAGTCGTCATTAACTCAACCGAAACGGGCAGTACCGATGACAGCGACGATGCAGTCCAGCCGCGAGCAGCATCTGATGCTCGTCGCGCAACTGCGGGAGAAGATGGCCGCCGCCGCGCTCGGCGGTTCGGCCAAATCCCGTGAGCGCCACGTCAGCCGCGGCAAGCTGCTCCCGAGAGACCGGGTCGACGGGCTGCTGGATCCGGGTAGCCCGCTGCTCGAGGTGTCACCGCTTGCCGCCGACGGCATGTACGACGACGAATGCCCCGGCGCCGGCATGATCGTCGGCATCGGCCGGGTGTCCGGCCGCGAATGCATGATCGTGGCCAACGATGCGACCGTGAAAGGCGGGACGTACTACCCGATTACGGTCAAGAAGCATCTGCGCGCCCAGGAGATTGCACGGCAGAACCGGTTGCCATGCATCTACCTGGTCGATTCGGGCGGTGCGTTTCTGCCGCGCCAGGACGAGGTCTTCCCTGACCGCGAACACTTCGGCCGCATCTTCTACAACCAGGCCACGATGAGCGCCGAAGGCATTCCGCAGATCGCCGCGGTGCTCGGCTCCTGCACTGCGGGCGGCGCGTACGTACCCGCCATGAGCGATGAAGCGGTCATCGTCCGCAACCAGGGCACGATCTTTCTCGGTGGGCCGCCGCTGGTGAAGGCCGCGACCGGCGAAGTGGTCACCGCAGAAGAACTCGGCGGCGGCGACCTGCATTCGAAAACCTCCGGTGTCACCGACCACCTGGCCCACGATGACCGCGACGCGCTGCGGATCGTGCGGCGCATCGTCTCGACGCTCGGGCCTCGGCTCGACCCGCCGTGGGATGTCGCCCCGTCCATCGACGCCGTAGCCGACCAGACCGAGCTCTACGACGTGGTTCCCGTCGATGCGCGAGTGCCCTACGACGTGCACGAGGTGATTTCGCGGATCGTCGACGGCAGCGAGTTCGCCGAATTCAAGGCCGACTACGGGTCGACGCTGGTCACCGGTTTCACCCGCATCCACGGCCACCCCGTCGGGATCATCGCCAACAACGGCGTGTTGTTCTCCGAATCAGCGCTCAAGGGTGCGCATTTCATCGAACTGTGCGACAAGCGAATGGTCCCGCTGCTGTTTCTGCAGAACATCTCCGGCTTCATGGTCGGCCGCGACTACGAAGCAGGTGGCATTGCCAAGCACGGCGCCAAGATGGTGACGGCCGTCGCATGCGCGCGGGTGCCGAAGCTGACGGTCGTCATCGGCGGCTCCTATGGCGCAGGGAACTACTCGATGTGCGGACGCGCGTATTCGCCGCGCTTCCTGTGGATGTGGCCGAACGCCAGGATCTCCGTGATGGGCGGCGAGCAGGCCGCGTCGGTGCTGGCCACCGTGCGCGGCGAGATGACGCCAGAGCAAGAGGAAGAGTTCAAGGCGCCGATCCGCGAGCAGTACGAGAGCCAGGGCAATCCCTACTATTCGACGGCCCGACTCTGGGACGACGGCGTGATCGACCCCGCCGACACCAGAACGGTTCTCGGGCTGGCGCTTTCGGTGGTCGGCCAAGCACCGGTCGAACCGGTCTCCTACGGCGTGTTCCGGATGTGATGACATGACTTCATCATTTTTCGCTCCGGTCCTTCCCTCCGCTCCTCGCTGCGTTCCTCGCTGCGCTGTGGTACTCGCTGCGATGCTCAAGAAGGACCTCCACTCATGACCTTCGACACCGTTCTGGTAGCCAATCGCGGCGAGATCGCCGTCCGTGTCATTCGCACCCTGCGCAAGATGGGTATCCGCTCGATCGCCGTGTTCAGCGATGCCGACGCCAACGCACGTCATGTCGCCGAGGCGGACGTCGCGGTGGGTATCGGGCCCGCGCCCGCGCGGCAGAGCTATCTGAACATCGGCGCGGTCGTCGACGCCGCCCGCCGAACGGGCGCGCAAGCGATCCATCCCGGATATGGATTCCTCTCGGAGAACGCCGAATTCGCCGCCGCGCTGGAAGCGGCGGGAATCGTGTTCATCGGGCCGCCGGTCAAGGCGATCGAGACCATGGGCGACAAGATCGCCGCCAAGACGACGGTGTCGGCGTTCGGCGTGCCGGTCGTTCCGGGCATCGCGCGGCCCGCGCTCACCGACGATGAATTAGTCTCGGCGGCAGGCGATATCGGCTATCCCGTGCTTGTCAAGCCGTCGGCCGGTGGCGGAGGCAAGGGCATGCGGGTCGTACACGGGCCGGCGGAGCTGCAGGCCGCGCTGACCAGCGCGCGGCGCGAGGCGGGCGCGGCGTTCGGCGACGACACCCTGTTCCTCGAGCGATTCGTGTTGAACCCCCGCCACATCGAGGTACAGGTGCTCGCCGACGGCTACGGCAACGTCGTCCATCTCGGCGAGCGTGAATGCAGCCTGCAGCGCCGTCACCAGAAGGTGATCGAAGAGGCGCCGTCGCCGCTGCTGGACGTGGCGACGCGGACCCGGATCGGCGCGGCGGCCTGCGACACCGCACGCAGCGTGGACTACACCGGCGCGGGCACCGTCGAGTTCATCGTGTCGGCAGACCGGCCCGACGAGTTCTTCTTCATGGAGATGAACACCCGCCTTCAGGTCGAACACCCAGTCACCGAAATGGTCACCGGCATCGACCTCGTCGAACAGCAGGTGCGCATCGCCGCAGGGGAGAAGCTGCCGATTGGGCAGGACGACATCACCATGACCGGGCACGCCATCGAAGCCCGTGTCTACGCCGAGGATCCGGCCAACGGCTTCCTGCCGACCGGCGGCGACGTGCTCGATCTCGTCGAACCCAAGGGCTCTGGCGTGCGCGTCGACTCCGGGTTGGCTGTGGGCACGGTGGTGGGCAGCGATTACGACCCGATGCTCGCGAAGGTCATCGCGCACGCCGCCGATCGCTCCGCGGCGTTGCACGCGCTCGACCGTGCACTGGCCGACACCGCCGTGTTGGGCGTGACGACGAACATCGAGTTCCTACGCTTTCTGCTGGCGGATTCGGACGTCATTGCGGGCCGGCTCGACACCGGACTGTTGGACCGTAGGACAACGGATTTCGCGCCGACCCAACCGGGCGACGAGGAACTGATCGCCGCGGCGGCATACAGGTGGCTCCGTAGCTGGCCGAATCCGGCGGGCAATCTGTGGGAAGTGCCGTCGGGTTGGCGGATAGGCCAGCACGCCCCGAGCACCATCCGGCTGCATGCCGGCGAGCGCACCGATCACGTGTATCTGACCGGCACACCGCAATCGGCGACCGCTGTGGTCGAGGACGGTGAAACATACAGCCTGACAGTGAGTCTGAATGATGATCGGCTCGTCGTGACGCTCGATGGGCTGCGCACCGACTACCTTGTCGCCTCAACGGACGGGCAGACCTGGTTGGCGCGCGCAGGCCGAACCACAGTCATCGACGAGGTGCGGGAAGCACCCGTCCGTCCCGACGACGATCACAGCGGCGACGCCGAACTCGTCAGTCCCATGCCGGGTTCCGTGGTGGCCGTCGGTATAGAAGATGGGGGGACGGTGACCGCCGGATCGGTCGTCGTCGCGGTCGAGGCGATGAAGATGGAGCACGCGCTCACCGCCCCGGTCGACGGCGTGGTCGAACTACTCGTCGGCGTGGGCGACCAGGTCAAGGTGGGCCAGCCGCTGGCCCGGATAACAGTTAGTGAGAAAGCAGAGCAGTCATGACCGACTTCCTATCCACCGGCACCCTGCCGGATGACTACGAGCAGCTCGCCAAGACGGTGCGCGACTTCGCGCAGAGCGTGGTGGCACCCGTCTCCGCCAAGCACGACGAAGAGCATTCCTTCCCATACGAAGTCGTGTCCGGCATGGCGGACATGGGATTGTTCGGGTTGCCGTTTCCTGAGGAGTACGGCGGAATGGGTGGCGACTACTTCGCCCTGTGCCTCGCGCTCGAGGAACTCGGCAAGGTCGACCAGAGCGTGGCCATCACGCTGGAGGCGGGGGTCTCGCTGGGCGCGATGCCGGTGTACCGCTTCGGCACCGAGGACCAGAAGCAGGAATGGTTGCCGCTCTTGGCAAGTGGCAAGGCGCTGGGCGCGTTCGGCCTGACCGAGGCCGGCGGCGGCACCGATGCGGGCGCCACCAGGACGACGGCGCGGCTTGACGACGGGCACTGGGTCATCAACGGCAGCAAGCAGTTCATCACGAACTCGGGTACCGACATCACCAAACTCGTGACGGTCACCGCCGTCACCGGCGAGGCCGGCGGCAGGAAGGAGATCTCGTCGATCCTGGTGCCGGTTCCCATCGAGGGGTTCACCGCCGAGCCCGCGTACAACAAGGTCGGCTGGAACGCCTCGGACACCCATCCGCTGAGCTTCGACGACGTCCGGGTGCCCGCCGACAACCTGCTGGGTGAACGCGGTCGCGGCTACGCCAACTTCCTGCGCATCCTCGACGAGGGTCGAATCGCGATCGCCGCGCTGTCCGTCGGTGCGGCGCAGGGCTGCGTCGACGAATGCGTGAAATACGCCAAGCAACGCGAAGCGTTCGGCGCGGCCATCGGGACCTATCAGGCCGTGTCGTTCAAGATCGCGCGCATGGAGTCCCGCGCGCATGCCGCCCGCACCGCCTACTACGACGCGGCGGCACTCATGTTGGCGGGCAAGCCGTTCAAGAAGGCCGCCGCCATCGCCAAGCTCGTTGCCAGCGAGGCAGCGATGGACAACGCCCGCGACGCCACGCAGGTGTTCGGTGGCTACGGGTTCATGAACGAGTACTCCGTAGCGCGGCACTACCGCGACAGCAAGATCCTCGAAATCGGGGAAGGGACAACGGAAGTGCAGCTGATGCTGATCGCACGCGAGGCGGGCCTATGAGCGAGAAGAAGATCATCGTCCAGCGCGGTCTGTGGTTTGAGGAGTTCGAACCCGGTGTGCTGTACCAGCATCGGCCCGGCCGCACCATCACCGAAGCCGACAACGTCCTGTTCACCACGCTGACGATGAACACCCAGGCGCTGCATCTCGATGCCGCGTTCTCCGACGCCTTGCCGCCGTTCAACCAGCGGCTGGTGAACTCGATGTTCACCCTATCGACGCTCGTCGGGCTGTCGGTCGCCCAACTGACGCAGGGCACGATCGTCGGCAACCTCGGCTTCGGCGAGGTCGCGTTCCCGAAGCCGCTCTTCCACGGCGACACCCTGTACGCCGAGACCGAGATAACGGACAAGCGTGAGTCGAAGAGCCGCCCTGGTGAAGGCATCGTCACCTTCGCCCATACGGGCCGCAATCAGCACGGCGACATCGTGGCGACCGCGTCGCGAAAGACGATGGTGCGCAAGCGACCCGAGGGAGACGCGTAGTGGCGCTCACCCAGACGGGCCCCGGTTGGCTGTTCTGCCCGGCTGACCGCCCGGAGCGGTTCGAAAAGGCGGCGACGGCAGCCGATGTGGTGATCCTCGACCTGGAAGACGGTGTGGCGGCGAAGGACCGGGAAGCGGCGCGCGCCGCCCTGGTGGAAACCCCGCTCGATCCCGAGCGCACCGTTGTCAGGATCAACCCGAGCGCCACCGACGATCATCAACATGACCTGGACGCGCTCGCCAAGACCAAATACACGACGGTGATGCTCGCCAAGACCGAGGACCCGCAGCAGATCCGCGACCTCGCGCCGCTGGACGTGGTGGTGCTGATCGAGACACCGTTGGGCGCGGTGATGGTCAACGAACTGGCCCGCATCGACAACGTCTTCGCTCTCATGTGGGGCGCCGAGGATCTCTTCGCGGTGACGGGCGGCACCGCCAACCGGTGGCCCGACGGCAGTTACCGCGACGTCGCCAGGCACGTCCGCTCACAGACGTTGCTGGCGGCCAAGGCGTTCGGGCGGATGGCACTGGATTCGGTGTACCTCGACATCAAGAACCTCGACGGGCTGCGCGCTGAGGCCGACGATGCGGTGGCGGTCGGCTTCGACGCCAAGGTCGCGATCCATCCGACGCAGGTCGCCGTCATCCGCGACGCCTATGCGCCGACCGAGGACCAGGTGGATTGGGCGCGACGGGTGCTCGACACGGCTCGCGGCGAGCGCGGCGTCTTCCAATTCGAAGGCATAATGGTGGATGCCCCAGTGCTGCGGCGAGCAGAGCGCATCGTCCAGCTAGCGCCTCACCCTGGCGTCTAGCCGGCGGCCTCTCACCAGGGGATTTGCTCTGATCGCCTCCGTGCTGAGCACCTCAGTCGTCTGACGGCGCGATCCGCCGTCAGTGACCCTAGGAGGCGGTATGGCAGGGTCCGTTCGCAGCGCGTCGTCGTGTGAAAAAATTCAGGCCGTCGAGCTGGAGCCGATTCAACTGGTCGCCCCGGACGGGACGCCGACCACCGAGACCCGGTACCGCCGAGACCTTCCACCCGAGACGCTGGGCTGGCTTTACGAGTCGATGGCCGTCACCCGCGCGCTCGATGCGGAGTTCGTCAACCTGCAGCGGCAGGGTGAGCTCGCGCTGTTTGCCCCGTGCCGCGGTCAGGAGGCCGCCCAGATCGGGTCGGCCGCGTGCCTGCGCAAGACCGACTGGCTGTTCCCGCAGTATCGCGAGATCGGCGTTTTCCTGCTGCGCGGAATCACGCCTGAGCAGATGGGCGCGGTGTGGCGGGGCCGGTGGCACGGCGGGCTCGGGTTCACCGAGAAGTGTGTCGCGCCGATCGCGATTCCGATCGGCACCCACGGCTTGCACGCGGTCGGGGCTGCGATGGCTGCGCAGCGCCTCGGCGAAGACTCGGTGACGGTTGCCTACCTCGGCGACGGTGCGACGAGCGAGGGCGATGCGCACGAAGCCCTCAACCTCGCCGCCGTGTTCAAGGCACCGTGCGTGTTCTTCGTGCAGAACAATCAGTGGGCGATCTCCGTTCCGGTCAGCCGCCAGCAGGCGGGGCCCTCGATCGCGCACCGGGCGATCGGCTACGGGATGCCGGGGCTTCGTGTCGACGGCAACGACGTGCTGGCGTGTTACGCGGTGATGGCCGAAGCCGCACAACGTGCCCGCGAGGGCGGCGGCCCGACGCTGATCGAAGCGGTCACCTACCGGTTGGGGCCGCACACGACCTCCGACGACCCGACCCGCTACCGGTCGCAGGAAGAGGTCGACACGTGGACGGCGCTGGACCCGATTCCGCGCTACCGCAAGTACTTACAGAACATCGACGTGTGGGATGAACGGCTGGAGCACCGCGTCGAGACGCGGGCGACCCGACTGTGCGCCGACCTGCGCGACGCCATGGTCAACATGTCCGACATGGACGTCGGAGATCTGTTCGACACGGTCTATGCGGACATCACGCCCACGCTGCGAGCCCAGCGTGACCAGCTGATGGCCGAGTTGGCGAAGGAGGCGTGACATGACTCAAATCATCGAGCGGCCACCCAGTTTCGGGGATGACTCGCACGAACCTTCGCTGTTCACACCGGTGACAACCGCCACCAATCTGACCATGGTGCAGGCGATCAACCGTGCGCTGCACGACGCGATGGCCGCCGACGACCGGGTCCTGGTCTTCGGTGAGGACGTGGCGAAGCTCGGCGGTGTGTTCCGCGTCACCGAGGGTCTCGCCGAAACCTTCGGCGACGGGCGCTGTTTCGACACACCGCTGGCCGAGTCGGCGATCATCGGTATCGCGGTCGGCTTCGCCATCCGCGGCTTCGTCCCCGTTCCCGAGATCCAGTTCGACGGGTTCTCCTACCCGGCGTTCGACCAGATGGTCAGCCATCTCGCGAAGTACCGGATGCGCACGCACGGCGATGTGGATATGCCGGTGACGATCCGCATCCCGTCGTTCGGTGGAATCGGTGCGGTCGAGCATCATTCGGAGTCCACGGAAACCTACTGGGCGCACACCGCGGGCCTGAAGGTGGTGGTGCCGTCGGCCCCGTCGGACGCGTACTGGCTGCTGCGGCATTCGATCGCCAGCCGGGATCCCGTCGTCTTCCTGGAGCCGAAGCGGCGCTACTGGTCGCGTGAGGACGTCGACACCGACACGCCCGGGCTGCCCATCGGCCGCGCCGCGGTTCGACGGATCGGCGACGACGTCACCGTGCTCAGCTACGGCGGGCTGGTCCAGACCGCCTTGGCGGCAGCCGATCTGGCGGCCGACCACTACGGTTGGAACCTGGAGGTCGTCGACCTGCGCTCGCTCAACCCTCTCGACTTCGAAACGGTGGCGGCGTCGGTGCGCAAGACCGGACGGGCTGTCGTCATCCACGAGGGCGCGCGGACTCTCGGGTTCGGCGCCGAATTGGCGGCGCGGATCCAAGAGGAGCTGTTCTATGACCTGGAGGCCCCGGTGTTACGCGCCACCGGTTTTGACACGCCGTACCCGCCCGCGCGGCTGGAGACGCTGTGGCTGCCGGGCGTCGACCGGCTGATCGATTGCGTCGAGAAAGCGATGCAGTCATGAGCACCCGAAGGCGAGCGCGAGTGAGGATCGCAGCGCAGCGAGGACCGGAGCGAGCGGGAGGCGAGGCATGAATTCAGACGGTGTGCGGGACTTCCTGGTTCCCGATCTCGGAGAGGGCCTCGAGGACGCGACCATCACAAGCTGGAGTGTCGCCGTCGGCGACGAAGTCGAGCTGAACCAGACGCTGTGCACGGTGGAGACGAACAAGGCCGAGGTGGAGATACCGAGCCCGTATGCGGGCCGGATCGCCGAACTCGGTGGCGCAGAAGGCGAGACGCTTGCCGTCGGCGCGGTGCTTGTGCGCATCGCGACGGATGCTCCCGCTCCGGCCGCGCAGAACGGCGGGAAACCGGCGCGCAAGGCGGTGCTGGTGGGCTACGGCGCAGATGACGACATGGACACCAGTCGACGGGTGCCTGTGGAAGACGGCAACCGAGCGCGCGCCAAGCCCCCGGTGCGCAAGCTGGCCGCCGACTTGCACATCGACCTGGCGTCGCTGACCCCGGGTTCCGGCCCGGACGGAATCGTCACCCGCGAGGACGTGCTGGCGGCTGCAGGCAAGTCCGCACAGAACTCCGACACCGTCGATGTGCACGGTGTGCATGCCACCATGGCGCAGCGAATGACGTTGTCACGAACCAATATTCCCGACGCGCACGCCAGCGTTCAGGTCGACTGCTCGGCGCTGCTGCGGGTGAGGGACCGGCTGCGTGAAGCGGTCGGCGAGGATGGGCCGCCGATCACGCCGTTCGTGCTGACGCTTCGGCTGTTGACGATCGCGCTGACACACCATCCGGTGTTCAACTCGACCTGGGTGG
This sequence comes from uncultured Actinomycetota bacterium, assembly GCA_963715215.1. GTDB lineage: Bacteria > Actinomycetota > Actinomycetes > Mycobacteriales > Mycobacteriaceae > Mycobacterium. The sequence continues at coordinate 342,915 of CAVQRJ010000019.1, read as the reverse complement.
ACACCGCGGGCGGACCGCATATCCACGTCCACTCCGCCGTGCATTTGGGGTTGGGGGTGGCGGCACCGCGCGGGCTGCTGGTGCCGGTGGTCAAGGACGCGCAGGACAAGTCCACGCGCGAGTTGGCGGCGACGGTGTCGCGGCTCGTCGACGAAGCACGCGCGGGCACCGTCAAACCGACCGAGCTGCAGGGCTCCACGTTCACGGTGTCGAATTTCGGCGCGCTCGGGTTGGACGAGGGCGTGCCCGTCATCAACTATCCCGAGGCCGCCATTCTCGGCATGGGGTCGTTGAAGCCACGGCCTGTCGTCGTCGCTGACGCCGTAGTGGCGCGACCGACGATGACGTTGACGTGCGTCTTCGACCATCGCATCGCAGACGGTGCGCAGACGGCCGCATTCCTGGGTGAGCTACGGCAGTTGATCGAATCGCCGGAGCTGGCGCTGCTCGATAGCTGACCGTCGTCTCTCCGCATTGAGACTGCGCTCACGGCGGCGCTTACTCGCACTACTTCGCCGCCACTGCAGTCTCAACGGGTTAGGGGCCGCCGCGCCAGTGCTCGATGCGATGGCATGCTGCGCAGATTGCCTCCCTAGGGGTGTATTGCCACCCCCTCTAGGGGTGGTCGACTGACACCAGTGTCGGGATATCAAACGCCGACCATCCGACAGTCGAGGTTCGACGGGAGGGCTCACTCATGATCATCCTCGGGATCGTCCTGCTGATTGCGGGATTCCTACTCAAGATCTCCATCCTCTGGACCATCGGAATCATCCTGATCGTCATCGGGGTGATCCTGGCGATCCTGGGTGCCACCGGACGCGCTGTCGGGGGCCGGCGCCACTACTTCTGAAAACAGGGATACGAGAGGAGCGCGAAATGCAGACATGGCAATGGATTCTGATCGCGGCCTGTGTGGTCCTCGCGGTCGCCGCTGTGATCATCGCCGGTTCTGTGAGAGGTCGCAGAAGGACGCACCGACTCGAGCGGCACTACGGTGCCGAATACGAGCGCCTGCAGTCCGAGTCCGGCAGTCGCAAGGCGGCCGAGGAGGAACTCACGGCCCGTGAACGTCGCCGCGACAGGCTCGACATCGTCGCGTTGACACCGTCGGCGCGTACCCATTTCACGAACCGCTGGGAACAGGTACAGCTGGCGTTCGTCGACGACCCAGCGGCTGCAGTGGGAGCCGCCGATCGCCTGATCACCGATGTGATGCGCGAGAGGGCTTACCCAATCGACGACTTCGAGCAGCGGGCAGCCGACATCTCGGTGGACCACCCGCAGATCGTGGAGCACTACCGCGCGGCCCATCGCATCCACTTGGCGCAGGTGAACGGCGGCGTCGACACCGAGAAGCAACGCGAGGCGTTCGTGCACTACCGAGCGCTGTTCGACAGCCTGCTCGAGACGAAAAAGGACAACGACACCTCACAGGAGGCAACAGCATGACAACACACGACCAACGCGACCGGGCCATGACAGGGACCGCAGCAACGGATACGCCGACCGTGGCGATGAAACCGCTGGACCAGACGCAGAGCGAAAGTGAATCGTCAAGCGAGGAAACGCTCTTCGCGGACGACGAGCTGGCAGAACTGCGCACACGATGGGCCTCCATACAGGCGGAGTTCGTCGACAATCCGAAGGTGTGCGTCGAGAAGGCCGACGGCCTGCTGTCGGAGCTGATCGAGAACCTCACTTCCGGCTTCGCCGTTGCGCGTTCACGTCTCGAGCAGCAGTGGGCGCGGGGTGAGACGGCATCCACCGAGGACCTGCGCGTGGCCCTGAGGCAATATCGCGCATTCTTCGAGCGGCTGCTCGCGGTTTAGCGCCGCGAATTGCTCTCGCTATCTCCGCTTGGCGGTGGCCAACCGCTGCGCGAACTCCGGCGAAAGAATAGACGCCGCTTGCGGTTTCAGCTCGGTGTCGACGGCGATGCTGTGCTGGTCGAGATCGATCGAGCCGGGGTTGGCGGTGGCCCGCATGGAGGCCTTGGTGGCGAGGACGACGTCCCGTGGTGCGGCCGCGGGCCCGGCGGCCAGTTGCTTGGCGGCGGCGACCGGATCGTCGGCGACCTCGAGGGCGAGCCCGTATCGCACGGCTGCCTCGGCGTCAAAGCGCATCCCGAACAGCAGCGACGCCCTGGCGGCCTGAACGCCGACGGCGCGCTGCAGCATCCAGGTCGCACCGCCGCCGGGATGGATGCCGAGCTTCTGGAAGCGCGGGTCGAACAGCGCCGCGGGACCGGCGATCCGCACATCGGCGGCCAGCGCGAGGTTGAGCCCGGCGCCGACGGCGGCGCCGTTGACGGCCGCGATCGTCGGCAGCGTGCAGTTGGCGACGGCGAGGAAGCCGTCGTAGATCGTCCGCAGCCCGTCTTCGGTCGCCTCGCCGAGCGCGGTCAGGTCGGCGCCTGCGCAGAATGCCTTGCCTGCGCCGGTGACGATGAGGGCATGCACGTCGCTGTTCGCCTCGGCGGCGTCGACGGCTGCGCGCAGCCCGGCCGAGATCTCGGCGGTGACGGCGTTGCGGCGGTCGGGATCGTTGACGGTGATCAGTGCGACGTGGTTTTCGACCTGTACAAGGACGCGATCGGACATCGCTTCAGGCTAGTGATCGCCTAAAGGGTCGCTTGGACGGGACCCAGAATCTGGCAGTTGTCCGCGGGGAGTGTCGGAACGATGATGCCGCAGCCGCGTCCGGATGAGGTGTAGGTCGCCCCCGGCTTGTACGGCTCGAAATACGCCTGAGCCGTGTCCACGCCCTGCATGCAAGAGGTGACGGAGTCCTGGCCCAACATCGACACGCACGCGACGCTCTTGTAGGGGCTGGCCGCATATCCACAGACCGTCGAGGTCACCGTGGCGGTGACCTTGTTGACGCCGCCTACCTGCACGACCTGTGGAGCCGAGATGGAGAAACCGCACGGCGACGGGGGCCAGGGTTCGGCCTGCGCCGCAGTCGCGCCGACCAGACCTCCGAGGGCCAGGGCCAATGTCGCTGCAAGAGCCATCAGATACCGGGCCATGTCTGGATGTTAGATCGTTCGACCAGGGCCGTCGACCACTACATCGACTTCTGCATGCGGGTCGTGACTTCGCCACAACAACCCGGGCGCAGAACTCGACGTCTTCCAGCAATCAGGGTCACCATCGAGTCGACAATTCCTTAGGTGTCCATTCGGGCCACGCGGAGAGGCCGATCGCGAACCCGCCACCGAATTGCGCCACGATGCGCGGGCCCTTCAGCGTGCTGTTGTCGTAGATCGTGGCGGAATCCGACCGAAGGATGGCGGCGGCGACGAGGGCCCAAAGCCGTTGGTAGCGCTCGCGAATCTTGCCTTCGGGCACATCGTGGCCGCCCGCGCTGACACGATGTCTGACGCGCTGAACCGCGAGCTCTTCTGGGATGAGCAGAACATGGAGGATGACGGTGTAGCCCGCGGCCCGGGCGGCATCGATCAACTCGAGCTTGGACGGGTGGGAGAACACCGTCTCCGCGATGAAGGACCGGCCGACCTCGATCAGGCTGGCTCTGGTGTCGGCCGCCACCCGTGCGGCGTCGTAGGCGTGCCCGGCGGGATCGTCTGGCCAGCGCCGTCGGGCGATCTCGTCGGCGTTGACGAAGACGCTTCCCGGTAGCAGCGGCGCGAGTGTCAGCTCGACGAAGGTCGACTTGCCGGCACCGTTGGGTCCGACGACGAGATCGAGCCGGTTCATCGAGCGGCTGAGGTGTTCACTTCCTGCGGCGGGATGCTCGTCGTTTCGTCGTCAGTACGACGGAGCTGCCGTCGGGCCGGTGTTCGACGATGTCTCCGGAGTCGTTGAGGGCGACGGTGGTGATGCCGCGCTTGGCCAGTACCTCGCCATAGCTGGACTCCGCCAGGTTCTCTTGGATAGCGGCGCCGATCTCGGCGTTGAAGACGACGCCTTCTTCGACGCTGAGTTCACGAAGCTCCAGTTCGCCGGCCAATGCCGCCTCAACCCGCCTGCGGGCGGCGGTGTGCTGACTGGACACCTCGCGACCCACACGGGCCCAATGGTCGAGCTGTTGCTTGGCCGACCGGCTCTGCCGCGCACCCTCGGCGGCCGCGCTGTCGAGGAGATCCGCGGCGAAACGTGTCACCCGGTCCGTGGTTCCCGCCATCGTCTCCTCCAAGCTGTAGCAATCTGTAACGATTGTAGCAGTGTGCTACGCCCTTCACCTGTGCCACCATCGACGGTGATGAGGCCGGCCGATAATCATGTCCATACTCGGTGGTCCTGGGACACCGCGTCATCGTCTTCGATGCAACTCGCCTGCGCCCGCGCCCTCGAATTGGGCCTTCCCGGACTGGCGTTCACCGAGCACGTCGACTTCACCGAATTCAGCCACCAGGACTCGGATCAGCTTGCCCACTCCGATCAGCCGGAACCTCGGCCGACGCGCGTGAGTGACCGGCCGCGAGTTGCGCCGCTCGATGTCGAGGGATACCTGGCTGACCTGGCGCGCTGCCGTGAGGAGTTTCCGGATCTGCGGATCCTGTCGGGCATCGAGGCCGGCGAGCCGCACCTCTTTCCCGCGAGCGTGGCCGCGGTGCTGTCTGCCGGGGACTTCGAGCGGGTGCTCGGCAGCCTTCACGGGATCGTTGTCGACGGCACGATCACCGGCATCAGCAGAGCGCTGTTCCGAAATGTCGACGCGCACGAGGTGATGCGCCGCTACTTCACCGAACTCGTCGTGCTCGTCGGCGGGTCATCGGTGTTCAACGTGCTGGCGCACTGCGACTATCCACGGCGGTATTGGCCGACCGACCGGGTGGGCGCGTACGACGACTCTGACTTCGAAGAGGAGTACCGGACGGTGTTTCGCGCGTTGGCGTCGTCGGGGCGTGCGCTGGAGATCAACACGCGCAGCCCGATGGCCTCCGTGTCCCAATTGCGTTGGTGGTGGGACGAAGGCGGCGACGCGGTGTCCTTCGGCAGCGACGCGCATCAGCCGTTACGGGTCGGCGAGCAATTCGACGTGGCGGTGGATGTGGTTGAGGCGGCCGGCTTTCGGCCGGGACGCGACCGGTTCGACTTCTGGCGGCGCTGAATCGCGCTGGCATCACTGCGGGTGCGTCGCCAGGTACTCGCTGATGGGAACCGGCGTGTCGGACGCATAACCGATGGGCAGCAGCACGTCGCCCGCGGTGGTCTTCAGGTAGACCTCCCAACGGAAGTAACCGGCGAACGCCGCGGGATCGGCCGCAAGCACCGACGCGTAGTCGTTGACCGCCGAAACATACTGCGCCGCATGGTTATACCGGTAGATGGCTTGATCGCGATTGTTGGCGAAGCCGTTGGCGGCGAGGTAGCGGCCGGCCGCCATGATGCTGTCACGCGGCGAGTAGATGTCGCCTCCGTCACCGTAGCCGGCGAACGTCGAGGGCAGGAACTGCATGGGGCCCTGCGCGCCTGCGGAGCTGGGGCCGACGACACTGCCCAACCGGGTCTCGATCAGGTTGATCGCGGCCAAGTAATTCCAGCCCACGCCCGACGCCGCCTCCGCATCGCGGTAATGGGCGAGCAGTTCTTCTGCAGGTGCCGGGGCGACGATGCGCCAGGCCGGGACCGCGTCCCTGATCTCCGCCATCGCGGTGAGCTGCCGACGGGCGTCGACATTGAGGTCGTAGATCTGCAGAAGCGAGGCCGGGATTCGCGGACGGGTGATCGCATCCCACTCGCTGTGGTAGCCGATGGCGCGGTAGGCGGCCTGCTGGCGGCGCGCCGCGGTTTGGAGCTCGGCCTCGGGCGTCGAGGGGTTGCGGAGAGCCTGCTCGTCGGCGACAAGGTCGTCGGCAAGCTGCGCGGGATCGGACGACACCCCGGGCTGCGCGCCGACAGGTTCGGTCGTCTCGTCCAGCAAGGTCACGGTGGGGGGTGCGGAGGCGGCTGCGCTGGTGGGGGCTGCGCTAGGTGGCGCGGGCGGTGTCGGTGACTCGGTGTGGCTGCAGCCGACGAGTGAGAGTCCGATCGCGGCGACGGCCAGCGGTAGACCCCGTTTTCCCCTCACCGCATGAAGCGTATGTCTAGCCGCGGTACTTTTCGACCGCCGCGGCGTACTCGTCAAGGAGTCGCAGCGATTCGTCCTTCGGTTTCGTCGGCAGCAGGAGCGCCACCTGTCCGTATCCCAAATCTTCGAGGGAACGCCAGTAGTCAGGATCGATGGGGGTGCCGAACGTGGCCAGCGGCACGTCGTGGCCCGCGCCGTCACGCATCTGGTCGATGCGTTTCTTCAGGTGGTCCACCGGGCTCGGGTTCGATATCCATCCCGCCTTGTGCCTGACGATTCGCTTGACCGTGGCATTCGAATCCCCGCCGATGTAGATGGGCGGATGCGGCTGCTGCACGGGCTTGGGCCTGAGGTAGGACGCGTCGAAGTCGACGTACTTGCCGTGGAACTCGGCGGGCTCGTCGGTCCACAGCGCCTTGATGGCCTCGATTCGCTCGTCGAGCAAGGCGCCGCGGGTCGTCGGGTCCGTGCCGTGGTGGCGCAGTTCCTCGATGTTCCAGCCCGCACCGACCCCGAAGACGAATCGGCCACCGGAAATGAGGTCGATGCTCGCGGCTTCCTTCGCCGTGATGATGGGGTCGCGCTGGATCAGCAGCGCGATCCCGGTGATCAGCTCGATCTTCGAGGTCACCGCGGCCGCAGCCGCGAGCGTGACGAACGGATCGAGGGTCCGGTAGTAAATCGACGGCAAGTCGCCGCCCATTGGGTAGGGAGTTTCGCGGCTCGCCGGAATGTGCGTGTGCTCCGCCACGGCCAGGGAGTCGAAACCCCGTTCCTCGATCGCGCGCGCCAACGACACCGTGTCGATCGTGTCGTCGTTGACGAACGTTGAGATCCCGAACTTCATGGCCACCTCCGGAGTGCGTCTACTGCGACGTTCCGACGCCGAGGACGCGTCGGGTATTCCCGCGACCCACGATAATCGAGTCGTGTCGTGGAAAGCTCAGGCGGCGTTGGGGGTGGTGTGGACGGTATGTGGTGTGGTCATCGGGCTGAGTCCGCCGTTGAGTGATTCGGGCAAAGGGGCCGCGTCGCCGTTCGCGGGATGGCTGGTCGTAGCGTTCGGCATCTTCCTCATCATCAACGGGTTCCGCCGGGCCGCGGATCCGTCCCCCGCCGAGCCGCGGCATTCCAGCGGTCGCGAGGTCGACCGCCGCAACGAGATTCGCTTCCCGCTGCTCGCCGCTGCTTTGATCGCAGTGGGTGCCGGCGTCGTCTGGTGGGGGATCGCGTCGGGGCGCGCGGCACTCGTCTGGGTCGGCATCGTCTGCGGGAGCATCGGCGTCATGACGGCCCCCACGCGGTGGACGCGCTGCGGGGCCGGCTGCGACGGCGGTAACCGGCCGCCCTGAGGGACGACGCGTCAATTCTGTGCGCCAGTGGCCGCTCCGCGCTCATAGCCGTGAATTCGCTCGGCCCGGCAGAAATTTCGATGCCAGCAGGCGTGCGATCGCCCAGTCTTGAGCGGCGACACCGACGGTCTTGAAGACGGTCCGCTGCTTGCGATCGCAGACGCCGGTGCGCAGCGCCGAACCCAGCTCGATGAGGTCGTCTTCGGCGATGAGACCCGCGGCGAGTGCATGCAGAATCTCTCCGGATTCCTCCAGGATCGCCTGCTTTTCGTCGATGAGCACTGTGGCGTCGCCGAGCAGCTCGGACGGAAGTTCGCGCATTGACGGACGAAACGCGCCGATCGCGTTCACATGTACGTGAGCCGGCAACACGTTGGCTTCGAATAACGGGGTGGGGGTTGGTGTCGCACACGAGACGATGTCGACGTCGGACACTGCGGCGTCAATGTCGGTCGAAACGCTGACGTTGACGTCGGCAAGCTCGTCGACGAGTTCCTCGGCGAGCCTGCTGGCCTTGCTGATCTCGCGGCCGACAATCGTCAGGCGGCGCAGCGGTCGCACGGCGCGCACCGCACGGATCTGATCGGCGGCCTGCCCACCGGTGCCGATGAGAGCCATGCGGTCGGCATCCCGATCCGCTAGGAGATCGGTTGCCACCCCCACGATGGCGCCGGTCCGAAGGGTCGTCACGCTGATGGCGTCGGCGACCACATGGTTCGGGTTGGCAATTTCCGACCACACGACAGTTCCGCTGATTGCGGGCACCCGCTGGAAATTCAGGCTCAGCGCTTTCACCATCGCCGAGGCCGTCGCCTTGTGGTGAGCCGACATCACGAGGAATTGACCGTCCCGAAGTGCGGTCCGCGTGGGCTGTTCGAACGCACCGGCATCCAGATCGAGAAACGCTTGACGCACCGCGTCGATCGCCTCCGACACCGACACTGCTGCACGGACGTCCTCGGCGGTCAGTGTGACGGTGGTGGTGTTCACGTATGCCTCCTCCATCAGCATCGGCACCCATGCCGCGTTAGGAGCGAGCGCGCTCGCCCGGTCGACCAACCTGCCTCGGAAGTACAGCGCTAGTGTGTCATCTCGGCTGCCGATGTCGGCGGCCATCAGCATGGAGGTCGTGGGGAAGAGTTGGGCGGGAACGATCAGATGGCATTGCGCGAGGTAGAGGTACCGACCTAGCCAGCGGCCGTATTCCGTTTCACCGCAAGGGGACTGACGAACCGGATCAGGTTCCAGACGGTCCCCACCTTGTCATTCGTGCCAGACGCCCTCGACCCGCCGAAAGGTTGTTGCCCCACCACGGCACCGGTCGGTTTGTCGTTGATGTAAAGGTTGCCGGCCGTATATCGCAATGCGTTCCCGGCCTGGGCGAGCGCGCCCTCGTCGGCGGCGAAGACGGCGCCGGTGAGTCCGTATACGGTGGACTCGTCAACGAGCTGCAGCGTGTCCGCCCAATGAATGTCGTCATACACGTAGGCAGCTATCACGGGTGCGAAAAGTTCCTCGGTCATGAACGGCGAGTAAGGGTCGCTGACCTCGAGAACCGTCGGGTCGACGAACCAGCCGGTGGAGTCGTCGGTGTTGCCGCCGACGACGACCAGCTCTTCGGCGCGGGCCCTGGCGAGTGCGTCGTCGTGCTTGCGGAACTGGGACGCGTTGATCACCGCGCCGATGTGCGTGCCCGGCTGCGTCGGGTCGCCGACCACCACCTGCCGGGTGAGGTCGATCAGCCGCTGCCTGAGCGCCGGCCAGAGGCTGTGCGGGACGTACAGCCGTGACGGTGCCGCGCACTTCTGTCCCTGGTAATCGTAGGCACCACGGACGCAGGCCATCGCGAGCGCCTCGAGGTCGGCAGAAGGATGGGCACGGACGCAACCTGCAGAACCACCCCGGCGTCGATCTTCAGTTCTCCACCGACGATGCGGACTCACTGACTTCCGAGCTTCATCTCGCCGGCCGGGCGAAGCTAGCGGCGGACTGGCTGTTGCGACGAAAAGGCTTGGGCACCACCAATTTCTTCGAGACGGGAGCTTTTCTGAAGACCCGCGACGACGTCGACTTCCCGAACATGCAGTACGAATTCCTGCCTCTCACACGCCGTCTGGTGAACAACAAACTGATCCCCGTGCCGGGCTTTCAGTTCTGGATGGACCTCTCCCGCCCCGAGAGCCGAGGCGCGGTCACGCTGCGCTCCAGCGATCCGGCGGTGCCGCCGTCGATCGTGTTCAACCACTACGAGTCCAGGCAGGACATGCGCGACATGGTCGACGGCATCAGACTGACCCGCGAGATCGTGAGTCAGCTCGCCTGGCGCAATATTGTGCGTGGCGAGCTCACCCCCGGGGCCGACATCGCCAGCGACAGGGAGATCGAGGCTTTCGTCCGCATCGCGACCAACACCTCGTATCATCCGTCGGGCACATGCCGGATGGGGGCCGACCCTGACGCGGTCGTCGACGCGGAGGGCCGCATGACCGCCGTCGCGAATATCCGGATCGTGGACGCATCGATCATGCCGAAGGTCGTCACCGGGAACCTCAACGCGCCGGTCATGATGATGGCCGAGAAGATCGCCGATCGGATACGGAGCAAGACGCCCCTGCCGCCGTCCCGCGCGCTCTACTACCGGGGCGGGAGGTCCACCCCGTTGAGCACGTAGCGGCAGAGGGAGCTCAATGGGCCAGGAATCCGCCGTCGACGACGAGCTCTGTGCCGGTGACGAACGACGAATCGCTGCCCGCCAAAAACGCAATCGCTCCGGCGATCTCTGAGGTGTCTGCGCGCCGCCCGAGCGGCGTTTCCGGGACGACGCCACCGCCGGGTTCGTTCTCGTTCATCGGTGTGCTGACACCTCCCGGACAGACAGCGTTGACGCGAATGTTCTTCGCCGCCAACTCCAATGCCGTCGCGAAGTGGGTCGTAATTCTCGCCGGCGAGGATGCGGGTTTCATGACTGGCGAAACCGTTGTCTTGTCCGGAGGAGACGTGCTGCGCTAAAGCCGGCTACTGCTGCAACTGCGGCAATCCCTCGGTCGCGATCTTCTCGAACACCGCTGCATCGCTGGCGTATACGGAATCCGGCACGGGCCAGTGCAGTACCAATTCGGTGAGGCCCAACTCGTTGTGCCGACCGGCCCAGTCGACAAAGGCGTCGACGGACGTCAGCGGATACCTGGGGGACGAGCCGTGGACGAGGACCTTGTCGAGTTCGGCTACATCTCGCCCTGCGGCGTCGCACGCCGCGGTGAGTTTCTCCAGTCGAGCCTTGACGATGCGCAGGCCGTCGTCGACTGAAATGTCGCCGATGCTCCTCGCATCCAAGTCGGTGGCCCAGCCTTGTCCGTACTGCGTCGCGAGGCGAAGCCCGCGAGGACCCGTCGCGGCAACATAGAACGGAATGCGCGGCTTCTGGACGCAACCAGGGATGTTTCGCGCCTCGACGACGGTGTAGTGGCCGCCGTAGTACGTCGTCACGTCCTGCTGCAGCAGCGTGCTCAGCAGTGGAAGGAACTCGCCGAACCGGTCAGCCCTCTCGCGCGGTGACCACTGCGCGTCTCCCAGCACGGTGGCATCGAATCCGCTTCCCCCGGCGCCGATTCCGAGCGTTATCCGGCCACCGGAAATGTCATCGAGTGTCATCAGATCTTTGGCCAAGGTGAGTGGATGACGGAAGTTCGGATTGGTAACCATGGTTCCGAGCCGGATGGTTTCCGTCGCGGTGGCTGCTGCCGTGAGCGTCGGCATGGTCCCGAACCACGGGCCGTCCCGAAACGTGCGCCACGACAAGTGGTCGTAGGTGTAGGCGCCATGGAAGCCGAGTTGCTCGGCTCGTCGCCAGACGGTTCGTCCGTCACGCCACGAGTAGATGGGCAGGATGATGGTGCTCAACCGCATTTCACAAGCCTGTGGGTGCCAGCGGTCAGGCTCGGATGATCGTTAGTTTGGCCGCATCTTCAAGGGCGTCGAAGTCATCGTCCTGGGTGATGACTGGCAGTCCTCGTGACGCGGCGATGGCTGCGATCCAAAGGTCGTTGACTCGGACTCGTCGGCCGGTCTCCGCGAGGTGGACGCGCAGGCGCGCCCACATTCGGGCTGCGTCTTCGTCTACAGGCAGCGTTTCCATGTCGGCAACGGTTTCGAGGGTGGCGAGTCGTTGCGCGCGGATGTCGGAATTGGTGGCGGCGAGTACACCGGCGGTGAGTTCGGCAAGGGTGACGACCGTGGTGGCGACTTCGGAGGGGATGTGTGTGGTGTCGAGTTGTCGACCGGATTCGGTTGCAATGAATACGGATGTATCGACGACTCCCGCAGCGACCGGATCGCTCATCGGACGGGCCCGAGATCGTCGGTGGTATCGCCGGCGAGGATGGCGAGGTCGTCGCGTAGTCCGGGATCGGCCTGGGCACGCTGCAGTCGTGTCAGGAACTCCGTTCTGGTGAGCCAGTGGCGGCGCTGTGGGCGAACCGGGGTCAGAACCGCGATCGGGCGGCCCTTGACGGTGATGGTGATGTCCTCGCCGGCCTGTACACGGCGCAGCACGCCAGCGGTGTCGTTGCGCAGATCGCGGGATGCTACCTCAGGCATGCTACGAGCGTAGCATCTCCGTAGCACTCGATCCGTGCGCATTGGGGGTCATCCTCGGCGAGGACGTAGGTGTTGAAGCCGCGGCTACGAATTCGCTTGTAGCCGTGAGGATCTGGTAGACCTTTAACGATCGTGCTCGATGCGGTGGGCGTTGATCCGCACCGTGGCGTGATCGTCGGTCGCAGCAACGGTGACCGCGTCGCCGTCGCTCAACGCGTCATAACACGCTGGATCGGCGACCACCACGGGACACATCACGTTGTAGAGTTCGCGGCCGACCACCGCGCCGACGCATAGCACGTAATCCGGCGCGCCGAGGACCACCGCCAGCGGACCCCGACCGTTCGCCCAGGCCTGCGCAAATACTTGGGCGTTCGTGCCCGATCCCCGGGATTGCGGCATCACAAGCACCCGACCCGCCACGCACTGACCGCGCTGAGGGTGACTGCGATGAACGATGACCCCGTTGTCAGGGTCAAGTCCGCCCCACGCGTTCAGCGGCTCGGTCAGCTTCAGCACCTGTCCCTCAGCGGCCCCCGCCAGCAGGCACGTGACTGGCAGGGTGCCGTCAGAACGGAGCATCCGCAACCACCTCGCCTCGGATAGCGGACTCGACACACGCCTGCAGATCGGCAAACAGCACGTCGACGCCGATGTTTCCGGGGGCGTACCACGCCCACTTGGCCGAGTTGGTCATCACCAGCCCGTCCAACTTGCCCAGGATCGGCGTGTTGTACGTGCAAGTGTCGGTGACGATCCGGACGCCCGATGACTCGAGCGCCTGGGCGATGCCCTGGTTCTCGATCTCGCGGTACACCCATCGGCCGGAATTCACGTACAACGGCGTCGCGGGATGGATGCGCCGCCCGGCGAGCAATCCGGCAAGGGTGCGGAACTCGGCAATCGAAAAATGTGGGGTTCCAACGCACACCGCGGCCAGTGCGCCGCCCCGACGGGTGCACAGCTCTGTCCAGGCACGGCGAAGGTCCTCGATGGTGACCCGGTGCACCGCTTGGGCCGGCCGGCCGCCGAACGCCTCTGCCGATGTGTGCGCCTCCGGCGTGACCCCGATCATGTGGAACAGCGCCACCGAGCCGGTGGACGCGGCCGCGGCGCCGAATGCTTTGAGCTGATCCTCGGTGGCGCTACTCAGTCCGCTGACGACGGGAATCCTTCCGCCGCACCACTGCCCGACAAGGTGGCCGAGCAGCGGGAAGAACGAGTCGCGCCCGACGGCCTCGGACGGCAGCCCGGTGACGTCGATGAGTACCTCGCCGAGCCGTCCCTCGGCGGTGTGCAGGCCGGCGAACGGCGCACGTCCGACCACCGCGGCAGCGATATCGACGAAGTCCCCATACCGCTGGGTACGAGCGCCCAGAACGCTGTTGGCAAAGGCGATGGCGTTGGACTCGCCCCAGGCGATGTGCGCGCCAAAACGAGGCCTGGGCGTCAACAAGTACGGGGCGCAGGTCCAGGTTGGCTGGCAGCCCAGCGCGGTGTACAGGTTCATCAGTGTTCGGGCTTTGTGGGCCAGCTCATCGGTGCCGTTCCAGTTGTGCGGGTGCCGCAAATCGACCGAGCCGACGTTCAAGGTCGTCGGCACGCTCACGCGGGCACCGCCGTCGACGAGAGCCTGCGCGAAATCGATCGACACCGGACCGACGTAAAGGCACCCGTCGACGTGAGCGCTATCGATGTCCACCAACCGCGACGCTCCCATCGAGGCCGCCACCGCCAGCACGACCCGCATCGCCAAGGCAGCGCCGGTCCCGCGCTCACCGCGTAGAAAGCGCGAGTCCTCGTCGGTCAACGCGACCTGCGCGACAGAGCGAGGCAACTGCAGGTCCTTGGCTCGAGGGGAGTTAATCGAGGGACGCTGTAAAGCTAGAGAACATTTTGGTCGATGACTACCACGGTGTGGTGCTACGACGGCAGGATCGCGGCGAGGTCCCAGGCCTTTGCGTGATCCGCCGGGAGGCGCAACAAGATGCCAGTGCTGGTGCGTCCGGCGGCGAACCTCTTCCCGCGCTCTTCGCCGAGGTAACGCGAAGCGATATCTTGCCGGGCCTGCTGCGCGCCGTCCTGGGTCAGGATCGGCCGATCCGTTCGGACCCGCATACCGCGGAACGGCGGCACCGTTTCGAAGACCACGAGTTCACACTCTGGGCGCGCGGCGAGATGGCGGAGCTTCACGTCGTTTTCGGCGATGACGACCTCGAAGGTGCCGTCGTGGAATCGGAACCAGACCGGGGACGTCGCCGCCGTCCCGTCCTTGCGATAGGTCGTCAAAACGGCGGGCGATGACGCCTGGAGCAGGGTGCCGAATTCATGCATGGGAGCAGCCTAAAGAGTGTCGAATTGTGGCTCGGAGAAACGCCTTACATGCGTGTCGGATTTTAACCGCATACCCGCGTCCGCAAGTTCGACACGATGCTGGGGACGCCGACGCACTACCCTCGGAGTTAAAAGAAGGGCACAGTACGACATGAGCAGGGATCTCCCCGAGCACGCGGCCGTGGTGGTGATCGGCGGCGGCGTGATCGGCACCAGCATTGCGTTCCACCTCGCCGAATCCGGTGTCAGCGACGTGGTTCTCGTCGAGAAGGACGAACTGGCATGCGGATCGACGTGTAAAGCCGCCGGCGGTGTGCGGGCCTCCTTCAGCAACGCCGCCAACATCGCCATCGGCCTGCGCGGGCTTGAAATGTATGCGCGTTTCGGAGAGCTCTACGGCCAGGAAATCGACTTCACCCGCGACGGGTACCTCTACCTGTTGTCCGACCAGCCCAACGTCGACGTCTTCACCGAATCCGTTGCGCTGCAGAATAGTTGCGGCGTTCCGAGCCGGATGATCACCCCTGAAGAGGCGAAGGAGATCTCGCCCCTGATCAGCACCGAAGGTATGTTGGCCGCTTGCTGGTCCCCGCAGGACGGCAAGGCCACCCCCGAGGCGGTCGTGATGGGCTACGCCGCAGCCGCCCGCCGTCACGGTGCCCGCATCATCCGGCACTGCGAGGTCAGTGACATCGAGAGCAGCGGTGGCGCCATCACCGCCGTGGTGACCGCACACGGCCGCATCGCCACCGACACGGTGGTGTGTGCGGCCGGCGCCTGGTCGCGCAGTATCGGCGAGATGGTCGGGGTGCACATCCCCGTCACCCCGGTGCGGCGGCAGGTCGCCTTCACTGAGCCGATTACCGGACTGCCCGAGTCCTCGCCGTCGCTGACTATCGACTTCCCTTCCAACTTCTACTTCCACGCCGAGGGCAAGGGTCTGCTGCTGGGATGGTCCGACCCTAACGAGCCCGAGGGCTTCAACCTCAAATTCGAACTCGACGACTGGCTGCTCGGCCTGGGGGAGATCGCCGCAACCCGCGCCCCGGCCGTACTGGACTACGGCATCAGTACGGGCTGGGCTGGGCTATACGAGATCACTCCCGACCGCAACCAGATCATCGACCGCTCCACCGAAGTCGAAGGACTGCTCATTGCCACCGGCTACTCGGGACACGGCTTCCTGATGGGCCCGGCCACCGGGGAGATCGTCCGCGACCTCTACCACGGCAAGCAACCCTGCTACGACATCGACTCGTTCGCCCTCGACCGGTTCGCGCGCCCCGACATCGTCGCCGGCGAAACCAACATCGTCTGATCGACGCCCGGCCTTGCTACGTCGGGTTGATCGAGGATAAGCAAACCGGCCCGTGGTTGAACGAGCCGCGCTATAGACATGTCCCGCCCGCTAGGTAGCTCCTGGGCGTCCCGGGTGTCAACGCCGGGTGTACGTCAACAGCCGGGTGTACGTCAACAGCCGGGTGTACGTCAACAGCACTGTGGCGCCCTGTTCGCTCTGTGCTGAATGGTCTGAGCCCGGCGTCCGCACCAGGTAGTCGCCGGCGTGGTACGTGCCGTACTCGTCGGAGAAGCTCCCTTCGAGGATGTACACGTGCTCGACCTGGTCGTGTGAGTGCGGTGCGGCGTATGCGCCCGGTTCCACGTTCATCAGGATCGTCTGGTCGCCCGTGACCGGGTCGTGAAAGAGCGTCTTGATCAGGAAACCCGCGACGTCCGAAGGCGCCCAATCGCCCGCGTCAGGGGCAGCGTCGGCAACCTGGTGTGTCCGTATCACCACTGGACCTACGGCGTCGACGGCTGCCTGCGCCACGCGGATAACCAGCCGGCTACTTTCGACCGCAGTCGCTTCGGCCTCAAACCAGTCCAGGTGCGCAGCGTCGGCGGCCTTGTGTTCATCTGTGTCGCAGGCGAACCCCCCGACGACTTCGACGAGGTCGCAGCGCGCATCGAGCCGTATCTCGCTCCCTACGAGCTGGGGCGTACGAAGGTCGCGCACCAAGTAGCCATCGTCGAAGAAGGCAACTGGAAGCTCACCATGGAGAACAACCGTGAGTGCTACCACTGCGATGGTCACCCGGAGTTGATCAGCGCGTACTTTCCGTTGCACGGCTACACCGCAGACGACGTGCCGCCTCGGCTGCGCCGTGTCTGGGAGCGTTACGAGACGGCCAGTGCGAACCTTCAGACGGCGTGCGACAGGCAAAGCTTTCCGTTGCACGCAATACGCGAACTTGACACGCGGCCAACTGGATTCATGACTCATCACGCCCCGCTTGACGGCGCTGGGAAGTCATACACCGCCGGCGGAGAGTCGGTATGCCGCAAGCGCCTGGGTTCGATCGCGGACGACCGATTCGGCGATATGCACCTGCACCTCCAGCCGAACTCGTGGTTCCACATGTTGTCCGACCACGCTGTGGTGTTCACCGTGCTGCCCATCGCGCCGACCAAAACCCTTGTGCGAACGACCTGGCTGGTCCACCAGGACGCCGTCGAGGGCGTGGACTACGACGTGCCGACCCTGACTCACGTTTGGAGTGCCACTAATTCGCAGGACAGTGCATTTGTCGCGCGCACGCAGAAGGGTGTTGAGGACCCCGGCTACCAGCCAGGACCGTACTCCGAGGTCGAGGGCGACGTGGACGCGTTCGTCAACTGGTACATCTCCCGGGTCAGCGCCCACCTGTCGCGCTGACGAAAGACAACGACCCGCACAGGATCCGGCCGGAAGCGAGGTGCGCCAGAGTGGACTACCCCGGGGACATGCACGCAGTCTCTGCCCGTCCCCACCCCCGGTATCGTGACCGGATGGATTCGGTGGAAGACAAATCCAAGCTCAACCAGTCCGTCAGAAAGGCGATTACGCTCCTTCGCGCCACTGCTGAGGACCGCAACGCAAACGTCTCGTCATTGGCAAGGGCGGCAGGGCTTCCGCGCGCGACGGCGCTTCGGATGATTCAGACGCTCGAGCAAGAGGGCTTCCTGCTGAGGAACCCCGGCGACGATCGCGTGATGCTCGGGCCGGAGCTGCTGCGCCTGGCTCGGCACACCGACGAGCAGCTGCTGCTGCGTGAGGTGTCCCGTCCGGTCATCGCCGACCTCGTGGAAACCCTCCGCGAGACGATCACGCTCAGCGTTGTCGCCGCCGACGGCGGACTGGACCTCGTCTACCAGGTCGACGCGCCGCACCAGCTACGTCCGCGATCCTGGCTGGGTCAGCGGTTCCCGCTACATGCAAGTGCGAGTGGCAAAGTGCTCCTGGCCTATGACGAGGGCCGCCTGCAGCGCCTTGTCCAGGAGCCGCTCGCCCGTTTCACCCAGTCGACGATCACCACCGTCGACGCGCTGAGATCGGAGTTGGATCGCGTACGCGAACTCCGGTACGCGTTCGTCATCGACGAGGAGGAGGAAGGGCTTTCGGCTGTCGCCACCGCGATCCACGGGCAGACCGACGAACTCCTTGGCGTGCTGACCGTGGCGGGTCCCACGCAGCGGCTGGATCCGAGGAGGGGGAGACACGCGGTCGACCATCTACTACGCGCGGCCGACCAAATCGAATCGGTGCTTCGGCCAAGGGACGACGCTTCACCGGTGCTTGAGGTCACCGCTCGGACAGGCGGCTGACGGAAGCCCACACGCGGGTCTCAAACGACCGAGCCAAAACGACCCCGCGCCTGTGCCCCTGTGCCCCCGGCAGGACTCGAACCTGCGGCCAACCGCTTAGAAGGCGGTTGCTCTATCCGCTGAGCTACGGGGGCAGCGGACTCACCCTAGCCGAGTTCACAGACCGAGGGACGTGTCGCGTCGCGCCCCTCGACCGTCCGACCACCCAAGGCACTCGTGCCGCGAGTTGCGGCGGACTAGCGTGGGAAGGTGAATGTGCGAGCGCACGGGAGGAGCAGCAACAATGGCAGGATGGCCGCAGCCGTGAGCGACGTGCCTGAACTGGAGGCGGCCGGACTACCGGAGGAGCTCAGCCCGGTCGATCAGATACTTCACCGCGGTGAAGCCCACCCGCGTACGCGCTCGGGGATCATGACGCTCGAGGTCCTCGACACCACTCCCGACTGGCAACGATTCCGGACCCGGTTCGAGCACGCGTCGCGCAAGGTGCTGCGGCTACGACAGAAGGTCGTGATGCCGACGCTGCCAACCGCCGCGCCGCGCTGGGTCATCGACCCGGACTTCAACCTCGACTTCCACGTCCGCCGTGTGCGTGTCGCCGAGCCGGGAACATTGCGCGAGGTGCTCGATCTCGCCGAGGTCGCCATGCAGTCGCCTCTCGACATCTCCCGGCCGTTGTGGACCGCGACGCTCGTCGAAGGTCTCGCAGGTGGCAGGGCCGCGATGATGGTGCATCTCAGTCACGCGGTCACCGACGGCGTCGGAAGTGTCGAGATGTTTGCCAACCTCTACGATCTGGAGCGCGATCCGCCGCCCGAAGCGCCGCCACCGTTGCCCATTCCCCAAGACTTGTCGGCCAACGATCTGATGCGGCAAGGGTTTAATCACCTTCCCGGCGCGATCGCAGGCGGTATCCGCGATGTGATCTTCGGTGCCGCTCAAGCGGTCGGAAGCGTGATCCGCGATCCGGTGTCGTCGGTTGGCAGCGCCGTGGACTACGCCATGTCGGGCGCCCGCGTGATGGGCGCGGCGGCCGAACCGTCGCCGGTGCTCCTGCGCCGCAGCCTGTCGTCGCGCACCGACGCCGTCGACGTCGAGTTCGGCGACCTTCATCGGGCGGCGAAGGCCGCTGGCGGCTCGATCAACGACGCTTACCTGGCCGGCCTGTGCGGCGCGTTACGGCTCTACCACGAACACATGGGTGTGCCGATCGACACTCTGCCGATGGCGGTGCCGGTCAACATGCGGTCCGACAACGACCCCGCAGGCGGAAACCGTTTCGCCGGAGTCAATCTCGCCGCACCGATCGGCCTCGCCGACCCCGAGAAACGGATCAAGAGCATCCGCGGCCAGATGACACGCAAGCGCGACGAGCGCGCCATCAATCTGGTCGGGGTCATCGCGCCGGTGTTGAGCTTGGTACCGGACGCGTTGTTAGAGTCCATGGCCGGAAACATCGTGAACTCCGATGTTCAGGCGAGCAACGTGCCCGTGTACGCGGGCGACACGTTCATTGCGGGGGCGAAGATCCTCCGGCAGTACGGAATCGGCCCGCTGCCGGGAGTCGCGATAATGGTCGTGTTGGTGTCGAGGGCCGGCTATATCACGGTCACCACCCGATACGACCGCGCCGCTGTCACCGATGGCGACTTCTTTGCCCGCTGCCTGCAAGCCGGATTCGACGAGGTGCTTGCGCTCGGCGGCGAAGGGCGTTCCGTCCCAGCCTCATTCGCACCGGACGCCGACGAGCCGCGTCCGCCGTCACCGAACGGGAGTAGTGCCCAATGACCGCCACAGACGGCCAGACGACGCGACGCGCCAACCCGCGGACCATGCGGCTGCCAGGATCGGTGGCCGAGATCCAAGGCAGTCCCGCGGGACCACGGGTCGGCGCCTTTTTCGACCTCGACGGCACCCTGGTCGCCGGCTTCACCGGCGTGATCATGACCCGGGATCGGTTGCGGCGCGGGCAGATGGGCGTCGGCGAGTTCATCGGTATGGTGCAAGCCGGTCTCAATCATCAACTGGGCCGGTCCGAGTTCGAGGACCTCATCGGTAAGGGCGCCCGCATGTTGCGCGGAAGCTCGCTCGGGGATATCGACGAACTCGCCGAGCGACTCTTCATGCAGAAGATCATCGGCCGCATCTATCCGGAGATGCGCGATCTGGTTCGCGCCCACATGGACCGCGGTCACACCGTCGTGCTCAGTTCCTCGGCGCTGACGGTGCAAGTGGAACCGGTCGCGCGCTTCCTCGGCATCAAGAACGTGCTGAGCAACAAGTTCGAGATCGACGAGAACGGCTGCATCACCGGCGAAGTGACGACCCCGATCATCTGGGGTTCGGGCAAGGCCAGGGCCGTGCAGGCGTTCGCCGCCGAGAACAATGTCGATCTCTCTAAGAGCTATTTCTACGCCGACGGCGACGAGGACGTCGCGCTGATGTATCTGGTCGGCAATCCGCGGCCCACCAACCCGGCGGGAAAGCTGGCCGCCGTTGCGGCCAAACGGGGTTGGCCGGTACTTCGGTTCAGCAGCCGCAGCGGCAGCAACCCGGTGTCGCAACTGCGCACCGCGGCCGGTGTCGCGTCGATGGTGCCCATCGCGGCCGGTGCGTTGGGATTAGGCCTGCTGACCCGTAACCGGCGCACCGGCGTCAACTTCTTCACGTCCGTATTCGGACGCACATTGTTGACCGCCACCGGCGTGAACATCAACCTGCTGGGCAAGGAGAACCTGAACAAGAAGCGGCCCGCGGTGTTCATCTTCAACCACCGCAACCAAGTCGATCCCGTCATCGCAGGCACGCTCGTCAACTCCAACTTCACCTCGGTCGGCAAGAAGGAACTGGAAAACGATCCGATCGTCGGCACGATGGGCAAGCTGATGGATGCGGCGTTCATCGACCGCGATAACCCCAAGGCCGCGGTGGAAAGCCTGAAGAAGATCGAGGAACTCGCGAAAAAGGGCCTTTCCATCCTCATCGCACCCGAGGGCACGCGGCTCGACACCACCGAGGTGGGGCCGTTCAAGAAGGGCCCCTTTCGCATCGCGATGTCGGCGGGAATCCCGATCGTGCCCATGGTCATTCGCAATGCGGAGGTCATCTCGGCCCGCGACTCGACGACCTTCAATCCGGGAACCGTCGACGTCGTCGTCTATCCGCCGATCCCGGTGGATGACTGGACCGTGGAAAACCTGCCGGACAAGATCGCCGAGGTGCGACAGCTGTACCTCGACACGCTGAAAAACTGGCCGCACGAATCGGTTCCGAAGATCGGGCCCTACGCGCGGTCCAGGAGCGCCGCCAAGAAGGCACCCGCCAAGAAGGCGCCCGTGAAGAAGGCGGCCAAGGCAACTGCGAAGAAGGCACCGGCCAAGAAGACTGCCGCCAAAAAGGGACGGCCGTGACCGCTGCCGACCCGATGGCCAGCTTTTCCACCACCGACGACGCCCTGGTACTGGCATCGGTGTCATCCCAGGCGGAACGAGAGTTGTTGAGCGACTGGCTACAACAGCAGCGGCGCGAGCATCCGGATTCCAAAGTGGCGGTGCTCGAGCTACCGGAGGGCGATCCGCCGCCGGGGGTGCTGGCCCAGCTCGTCGCGGAACTCGAAGCCGACGAGGACCGCACCGTGGTTCCCGTGCGCGTCTTCTGGGTGCCCGGCGGCCTGCCGACGCGTTCGAAGGTGGTTGCGCTGATCTCCGGACGCGATACCTACCGGCCGCCCGAGATCCTGCAGCGCCGCATCCTCAAGCGCGACCCGTCCCGGGCGCGCGTGGTGGCCGGCGAGCCTGCAAAGGTCTCCGAGCTGCGTCAGCAGTGGAACGACACCACCGCGGGCGAAAACCCCCGCGATTTCGCCCATTTCGTCATCAGGCGAGCGATCCTTGCAATCGAACGCGTGGAGCTGCGGCTGCTCGGGCCAGAATACAAATCGCCCAAGCTGATCAAGCCGGAGATGTTGGCGTCGAGTCGCTTCCGGGAGGGCCTCGAGAAGATTCCCGGCGCGACACTCGAGAAGGCCGGCGAGATGCTCGACGAGCTCTCCACCGGATGGAGCCGGTTCTCCGTCGACCTCATCCCGTCGTCGGGCCGGGCCATCTTCAGCCGAGGGTTCGACCCGAACATCGATTACGACCGTGCCGAGATCGAACACATGCGGCACGCGTTGGAGACCCATCCGGCGGTGGTGTTGTTCTCGCACCGGTCCTATCTCGACGGCGTCATCGTTCCGGTTGCGATGCAGGAGAACCGGCTGCCGCCGGTGTACACGTTCGCCGGCATCAACCTGTCGTTCGGGTTCATGGGGCCGCTCATGCGACGCTCCGGCGTCATCTTCCTTCGGCGCAAACTCGACGACCCGTTGTACAAGTACGTGCTGCGGCAGTTCGTCGGCTACATCGTCGAGAAGCGGTTCAACCTCAGCTGGTCCATCGAGGGCACTCGGTCCCGCACCGGAAAGATGTTGCCGCCCAAGCTCGGTCTGATGAGCTACGTCGCAAACGCCTACCTCGAGGGCCGCAGCGAAGACATCCTTCTTCAACCGGTGTCGATCAGCTTCGACCAGTTGCACGAGACAGCCGAGTACGCCGCGTACGCCCGCGGTGGCGAGAAGACACCTGAGGGGCTTTCCTGGCTGTACAACTACATCAAGGCGCAAGGCGAGCGCAGTTACGGCAAAATCTATGTCCGGTTCCCGGACGCCGTGTCCATGCGCGAATATCTGGGCGAGCCGGGTGGCCCGATCTCGCAGGACGACGCCGCGAAACGCCTCGCCATGCAGAAGATGGCGTTCGAGGTGTCCTGGCGCATCCTGCGCGCCACACCGGTCAATGCGACCGGCTTGGTGTCGGCGCTGCTGCTGACGACCCGCGGCACCGCGCTGACGCTGGACCAACTGCACCACACGTTGCAGGACTCGCTGGATTACCTTGAGCGCAAGCAGGCTCCGGTCACCAACAGCGTGTTGCGGCTGCGGACGGCCGACGGTGTTCGGGCCGCCCTCGACGCGCTGTCCAACGGTCATCCGATCACCTGCGTCAGCGGGGGCCGGGAGCCGGTCTGGCGGATCGCGCCGGAGCAGGAGCACGAGGCGGCGTTCTACCGCAACACGATCATCGACGCGTTCCTCGAGACTTCCATCGTCGAGCTCGCGCTGGCCTATGCCGCGCGCGCCAACGGAAATCGACTGGAAGCGTTCTGGACTCAGGCAATGCACTTGCGGGATTTGTTGAAGTTCGACTTCTACTTCGCGGAGTCGACGGCGTTCCGCGAGCATCTCGCCGAGGAGATGGCGTGGAATGGCGACTGGGAGTCGGACATCGAGGCCGGCGGTGACGAAATCGACGCCATGTTGCGTGCCAAGCGACCGCTGATCTCCCAGGCGATTCTGCGGCCATACTTCGAGGCGTACGAAATCGTCGCCGACGTGCTGCGCGACCTACCCGCCGAGGTTGACGAGAAGGAACTGACGAAGAAGGCGCTCGGCGTCGGCAACCAGTACGTCGCTCAGAACCGGGTGCGCAGCACCGAGTCGGTGTCGGCGCTGCTGTTCGCGACGGCCCGCCAGGTGGTCGCAGACCAGCATCTGCTGGAGCCCGCGGCCGATCTCCTCGAGCGGCGGACCGCATTCCGCAACGAGCTCTGCGATGTGCTCCGTGACATGGACAAGGTCGAGGGAATCGCCCGCCAGCAGTTCTATGTCCGCGAGACGGAGCGACGTGCCCTGCGCAGCGCGGCTGAATAGCTCGCCGGGCGGGCCATACGCTGGTGACATGACTTGCGAAGACGGACGCGAGTGAGGATCGCAGCGAGGAGCGAGCGAGGACCGGAGCCAGCGTGAGTCGAGCCATGGCTCCAGCGGCCCAAGGTGCCCGCACCGGCACGGTGTGGCCGGTGCTTTTCGGGGTGGCTTTGTTAGCTGGTGTGACCGCGGCGGCTCTCGGCGGGCTGACTCTGGCCGATGCGCTGACCGCAACGGGGTTGCCGGATCCGGGACCCGTCACCACATACGGGCTGCCCTTCGTCCGGGCCGCGGGCCAGATCGCAGGCGTCGTCGCCGTCGGATCGTTCATGTTCGCCGCGTTCATGGTGCCGCCGCAGCAGAACGGCGTGCTCGACGCTGACGGGTACCGGGCCCTGCGGGCCGGCACTGTCTCGTCGGCCATCTGGACGGTGAGCGCGGCGATGCTGGTGCCGCTGACCGTGTCTGACGTCACCGGTCAGCCACTGTCGAGCAGGCTGAGTCCGTCGGACGTCTGGTCGGTGGCCAGCCTCGTCGATACGGCGGGGGCGTGGCGTTGGACGGCGTTTCTGGCGGCGATCGTCACGGTCGCGGCCATTCCTGTGCTGCGCTGGTCGCCTGCGCCGCTGCTGTTCGCCGGGTCGCTCATCACGCTGATTCCGCTTGCGCTCACCGGGCATTCGTCGACGGGCGGCTCGCATGACCTGGCGACCAACAGCCTGCTCATCCACCTGGTCGCCGCCGCGCTGTGGGCGGGTGGTCTGCTGGCGCTGCTCGTGCATACGCTGCGCGGCGGCGGGCACGCTGATCTGGCCGCTCGCCGCTTCTCGGCTGTGGCGTTGTGGTGCTTCGTCGCGATGGCGCTCAGCGGCATCGTCAACGCCTTGGTGCGGATCCGTCTAACCGAGTTGTTGGACGGCAGCTACGGCCTACTGGTGATCGGCAAGGTGGTGGCGCTGTGCACGCTCGGGGTGATCGGTTGGCGTCAGCGGCGCAGCGGCGTCGCCGCACTGCAATCCGACCCGGCGGCCCGCGGCCCGTTGCTCAGGTTGGCGATGACCGAGGCGGTGGTCTTCGGCCTCACCTTCGGCGTTGCGGTCGCGCTGAGCCGGACGCCTCCGCCACCGCCGCCGATCTTCAATCCGTCCATACCCGCGATCGAGATCGGCTACGACTTCGCCGGGCCGCTGACCGTCGGCCGGGTGCTGTTCGACTGGCGCTTCGACCTGATCTTCGGCACGGCGGCGATCGTGATGGCGCTGGTGTATCTCGCCGGGGTGCGACGGCTGCGTCGGCGCGGCGATGCGTGGCCGCCGGGGCGCATCGTGGCCTGGTTGCTCGGCTGCCTCGTGTTGTTGTTCGCGACGTCATCGGGTATCGGCCGCTACATGCCTGCGATGTTCAGCATGCACATGGCCGCGCACATGCTGCTGTCGATGCTGACGCCGATCCTGCTCGTGCTCGGTGCGCCGGTGACGCTGGCGCTGCGGGCGCTGCCGACCGCAGGCAAGGGTGATCCGCCGGGCCCGCGCGAATGGCTTCTGGCTGCACTGCATTCGTGGGTGTCGCGGTTCTTCACCAACCCGATCGTCGCGACGGTGTTGTTCGTCGCCGGTTTCTACGGCCTGTATTTCGGTGGGATCTTCGATGCCGCCGTCGGTACGCATGCGGCGCACCTCGCGATGAACCTGCATTTCCTGCTCACCGGATATCTGTTCTATTGGGTCGTCATCGGCGTCGACCCGACCCCGCGCCCGATACCGCCGCTGGGCAAGGTCGGCATGGTGTTCGCGTCCCTGCCGCTGCACGCGTTCTTCGGTGTGGTGTTGATGAGCACCAACAGCGTGCTGGGGGAGAGTTTCTACAAGTCGCTGCAGCTGTACTGGCACACCGATTTGCTCGGCGATCAGAAGCTGGGCGGTGGAATCGCTTGGTCTGCAGGCGAAGTGCCGCTTGTCATCGTGATGATCGCCCTGTTGGTGCAGTGGACGCGCAGCGACCGGCGCACGGCCAAGAGGCTCGACCGGGCCGCCGACCGCGACGACGACGCGGAGCTGACCGCCTACAACGCGATGCTGGCCGAGCTCGCGAAGCGGGACGCGCGCTAGCTGCTCTACCGCCGAAACGAAATTCCAGCAGAAGAATTGCGAGTGAGGGCCTGCTGGAATTTCGTTTCGCGGATCAGATCGCGAGCGGACATCCACAGTTCGCGATTCGTCCACAGGCGGCCGCCACGGCGCGCCACGCCAGTGCGGATACGTCACCCCGAAGCGGGTCAATGGTGGTGTCTCAGTCACACGAATCGAAGGGATGGGCAATGTTCGAGACACCAATTCACATCGTTGGCACGGTCATCACGGATCCGATATTGCGGAGGGTCGGCGATCAATCGGTCTACAAGTTCCGGGTGGCCAGCAATTCGCGGCGGCGCACCGCCGACGGCACCTGGGAGCCGGGCAACTCGCTGTACGCGTCCGTGAACTGCTGGGGCAACAGGCTCGTGACGGGCGTCGGAGCGTCGCTCGGGAAGGGAGACCCGGTCATCGTTGTTGGATATGTGCACACCAGCGAGTACGACGACCGCGAGGGCAATCGCCGTTCATCGCTGGAAGTGCGGGCCACCGCGGTGGGACCGGATCTGGCGCGAAGCATCGCAAACATCGATCGGCCGAAGAACACCGGCACGAACAGCGACGATGCCGCCACACCCAGGCATGACGAGTCCGAGGACGGCGCCGGGTCAGGAGAATCCGCCGCCGCCGACGCAGAAACGATTCTGCCGGTGTCGGCATGAGCAGGCTGGGCGGCTGACGGCGCGGTCGGGTCGGCCAGTGTCAACGCCTACGATGGTCCGCGAGCAATACCGTGACCAGAGAGGCATTACAACGGCATGGCCGATTTCATCTACACGATGCGGAAGGTCCGCAAGGCGCACGGCGACAAGGTCATCCTTGACGACGTCACCTTGAACTTCCTGCCCGGCGCGAAGATCGGCGTGGTCGGTCCGAACGGGGCAGGCAAGTCGAGCGTCCTGCGGATCATGGCCGGCCTGGACCAGCCCAACAACGGCGAGGCGTTCATACAGCCCGGCGCAACCGTCGGCATCCTGCAGCAGGAGCCCCAGCTCGACGAGACGAAGACGGTGCGCGAGAACGTCGAAGACGGTGTCGCCATCAAGGCCAAACTCAACCGGTACAACGAGGTCGCCGAGTTGATGGCCACCGACTACACCGACGAGCTGATGGAGGAGATGGGCCATCTGCAGGAGCAGCTCGACGCTGCCGACGCATGGGACATCGACTCGCAGCTCGAGCAGGCGATGGACGCGCTGCGCTGCCCGCCACCCGACGAGCCGGTGACCCACCTGTCCGGCGGCGAGCGACGCCGGGTGGCATTGTGCAAGCTGCTGCTGTCCAAGCCTGACCTGCTGCTGCTCGACGAGCCGACGAACCACCTCGACGCCGAGAGCGTCATGTGGCTAGAACAGCACCTCGCCGAGTACAAGGGCGCCATCCTGGCCGTCACGCACGACAGGTACTTCCTGGACAACGTCGCCGAGTGGATTCTGGAGCTCGACCGCGGCCGGGCCTACCCCTATGAGGGCAACTACTCCACTTACCTGGAGAAGAAGGCCCAACGCGTTGCGGTACAGGGCCGCAAGGACGCCAAGCTGCAGAAGCGGCTGCAGGATGAGCTGGCGTGGGTGCGGTCGGGCGCCAAGGCCCGTCAGGCCAAGAGCAAGGCGCGCCTGCAGCGCTACGAGGAGATGGCCACCGAGGCGGAGAAGACCCGCAAGCTCGATTTCGAGGAGATCCAGATCCCGACCGGTCCGCGGTTGGGAAGCGTCGTGGTCGAGGTCGAGCACCTGGACAAGGGCTTCGACGGCAGGCCGCTGATCAAGGATCTGTCGTTCACCCTGCCGCGCAACGGCATCGTCGGCGTCATCGGCCCCAACGGGGTCGGCAAGACCACGCTGTTCAAGACGATCGTCGGACTCGAACAGCCCGACAGCGGCACGGTCAAGGTCGGTGAGACCGTGAAGCTGAGCTATGTCGACCAGAGCCGTGCGGGCATCGACCCGAAGAAGACGGTGTGGGAGGTGGTGTCCGACAAGCTCGACTACATCGAGGTCGGACAGAACGAGATCCCGTCGCGGGCCTACGTGTCGGCGTTCGGTTTCAAGGGACCCGACCAGCAGAAACCGGCGGGCGTGCTGTCCGGCGGTGAGCGCAACCGGCTGAACCTGGCGCTCACCCTGAAGGAGGGCGGCAACCTGATTCTGCTCGACGAGCCGACCAACGACCTGGACGTCGAAACGCTCAGCTCGCTGGAGAACGCGCTGGAGAAATTTCCCGGCTGCGCAGTGGTGATCTCCCACGACCGCTGGTTCCTGGACCGCACGTGCACCCACATCCTGGCGTGGGAGGGCGACGACGACAACGAGGCCAAGTGGTTCTGGTTCGAGGGCAACTTCGCGGCCTACGAAGAGAACAAAGTGGAACGACTTGGTATCGAAGCGGCCCGTCCGCACAGGGTGACCCACCGCAGGCTCACACGCGACTAATGTCGCTTCTGCGTACCACGGAGCCGCATTGGCGGCGACATCCAACGACGGCCGGTGCGCAGCGGTGAGTCAGGAGCGAGCGACATGGCGGTCAATCCAGGTGCGGGGGGAATCGAAGGCCAGACCGAGCTGATCGTCGCCCCGGCCGTCCTGGACAAGCTCGCCAGGGCCTACATCGCGACGTATCACGGGCCGCATGGCGACGCACCTCTCGCCGAGGGTGTCACCACCGGCCCCGTCGACATGTCGGCAGCGGGCAAGCTGATGTCGTCGAACTTGCTGTCCGCCCACTACAAGCTGGGCAGGCGCCGGCAGGCCGGCGAGACACTCGTCGAGATCTATCGGGCGGACGACCCCGCCGGGTTCGGGCCCGCGATACAGATCGTCACCGACTACGCGACGATGCTGATGGACTCCTTTACCGTGCTGCTGCACCGGCTCGGAGTCGCCTACAAGGCGATCATGAACCCGATCCTGCGGGTGCGGCGCGGCCCGAACGGTGACCTGCTCGACATCCGGCCCGCCTCGGAAGCCGACAGCTCGCATGAGACCATCGACGAGGCGTGGATCCACGTCCAGCTGTCCGGTTCGGTCGATCCCAAGGCGGTCGCGGAGGCCAGGCGGCTGCTCCCCAGGGTGCTGGCAGATGCCCGCCAGGTTGCGCTCGACTCGCGGGCGTTGACCGGAACGTTGCTCGGTCTGGCCAACGAACTCGACACCGACCCTGAGAATCGCTTTCCCGGCCCCGAGCGTAGGGACGTCGCGGCGCTGCTGCGCTGGCTGGCCGACGGTCATTTCGTGCTGCTCGGCTATCAGCGGTGTCCGGTGCAGGGCGGGCAGTCGTCGGTGGACCCGTCGAGCCGCCTCGGCATCCTTCGGTTGAGGGAGGAGGTCCTACCGCAGCTCACCGACAGCGACGACCTGCTGGTGCTCGCGCGGGCCACGATTCCCAGCTTCCTGCGCCACGGGGCCTACCCCTACATCGTCGTCGTACGCGAACACCCCGGCCATCAGGCCATCGAGCACCGCTTCGTCGGCCTGTTCACCGTCGCCGCCATGAACGCCAACGTGACGGATATTCCGTTGATCTCGCGGCGGGTCAGCGAAGCGGTCGCGATGGCGCAGCGCGACCCGAGCCATCCTGCGCAACTGCTGCTCGACATCATGCAGACCATTCCGCGGTCGGAGCTTTTCGCGTTGAGTGCGCGCGAGCTGTTGGACATGGCGATGGCCGTGGTCGATCTGGGTTCGCGCCGGCGCACGTTGTTGTTCCTGCGCGCCGACCAGCTTGGGCACTTCGTTTCCTGCCTGGTGTACCTGCCGCGTGACCGTTACACCACGGCGGTGCGCCTCGAGATGCAGGCCATCCTGGTGCGCGAGCTCGGCGGCGAGAGCATCGAATACACCGCCCGAGTCAGTGAATCGCCATGGGCAGTAGTGCATTTCACTGTTCGGCTGCCTGAAGGCTCGCGGCGGCAGGATGTCGACGTGTCGCTGCAGAACGAGACACGCATCCAGGATCTGCTGACCGAGGCGGCGCGGACCTGGGGTGACCGGCTGCTCGGCGCCGTCAAGACCGGAACGATCGACCAGGCCAGGGCCGAGCACTATGCGCAAGCGTTCACCGAGGACTACAAGCAGGTAATCCCGCCCGACGACGCGATCAACGACATCGCGATCATCGAAGAGCTGCAGGATAATTCGGTCAAGCTGGTGTTCTCCGATCAGCCTGACGAGGGCCAAGCCAACACTGCGCGGCTGACGTGGTATCTGGGTGGGCGGTCGGCATCACTGAGCCAGCTGTTGCCGATGCTGCAGTCCATGGGCGTGGTCGTGCTCGAAGAGCGGCCGTTCACGGTGACCCGGGCCGACGGACTTCCGGTCTGGATCTATCAGTTCAAGATCTCGGTGTTCAGTGACATCCCCGACGAGCCCGAAGGGCCCGAACGGGATGCGACGGCCGTGCGGTTCGCAGACGCGGTCACCGCGATCTGGCACGGCCGCGCCGAAATTGACCGGTTCAACGAGTTGGTGCTGCGCGCACGCCTGACGTGGGAGCAGGTGGTCGTTCTGCGCCTGTACGCGAAGTACTTGCGGCAGGCCGGTTTTCCGTACAGTCAGTCCCACATCGAGGCGATACTCAACGGCAACCCCCGCACGGCCCGGTCGCTGGTCGAGCTGTTCGAAGCGATGTTCGACCCGGCCGCCGATCCGGAGCGCAACGACGCGCAGGCCGCTGCCGCATCCGTGGCTGCCGACATCGACGCGATGACGAGCCTGGACACCGACCGCGTGTTGCGCGGCTTCGCGTCGATGATTCAGGCCACGCTGCGCACCAACTACTTTGTCAGCCGGGATGATTCGGCCCGTGCGCAGAATGTGCTGTCGGTCAAGTTGAATTCTCAGCTGATCGACGAACTTCCGCTGCCGCGGCCGATGTTCGAGATCTTCGTCTACTCGCCGCGCGTCGAGGGCGTGCATCTGCGGTTCGGCTTCGTCGCCCGTGGCGGCCTGCGGTGGTCGGATCGCAGGGAGGACTTCCGCACCGAGATCCTCGGCCTGGTCAAGGCGCAGGCCGTGAAGAACGCCGTCATCGTTCCCGTCGGCGCCAAGGGCGGATTCGTCGTCAAGCAGCCGCCGCCTCCCACCGGCGACGCAGCGGCCGACCGCGAAGCACAACGCGACGAGGGCATCGCCTGCTACAAGCTGTTCATCTCCGGTCTGCTCGACCTCACCGACAACGTCGAGCAGACCACCGGCAAGATCGTCACCCCGGCCAACGTGGTGCGCCGCGACGGCGACGACGCCTACCTCGTAGTTGCCGCCGACAAGGGCACGGCGACGTTCTCTGACATCGCCAACGAGCTCGCGAAGTCCTATGGCTTCTGGCTCGGTGACGCGTTCGCATCCGGCGGGTCGGTCGGCTACGACCACAAGGAAATGGGCATCACCGCCAAGGGCGCATGGGAGAGCGTCAAACGCCACTTCCGGGAAATGGGCGTGGACACCCAGTCCGAGGACTTCACCGTCGTCGGCATCGGCGATATGAGCGGTGACGTGTTCGGTAACGGAATGCTTCTGTCCCAGCACATTCGGCTGGTGGCCGCGTTCAACCACCTGCACGTGTTCCTTGACCCGAACCCCGATGCGGCAAGGTCGTGGGATGAGCGGAAGCGGATGTTCGAGCTGCCCCGCTCGACATGGGACGACTACGACACATCGCTGATCAGCGAGGGCGGCGGCGTCTACAGCCGCGAGCAGAAGTCGATCCCGATCAGCCCGCAGGTGCGCACCGCACTGGGGATCGAGGACGACGTCGATGAGCTACCGCCGCCCGACCTGCTGCGCCGCATCTTGAAGGCGCCCGTGGACCTGTTGTTCAACGGCGGCATCGGCACCTACATCAAGGCCGAGACGGAGTCCGACGCCGACGTCGGTGACCGCGCCAACGACATGATCCGGGTGAACGGAAACCAGGTGCGCGCCAAGGTGGTCGGTGAGGGCGGCAACCTCGGTGTCACCTCGCTGGGCCGCGTCGAGTTCGACCTCGCCGGCGGCCGGATCAACACCGACGCGCTGGACAACTCCGCCGGTGTCGACTGCTCCGATCATGAAGTCAACATCAAGATCCTGATCGACGCGCTGGTGAGTACCGGCAAGGTGCAGGCACAGGACAGGACGAATCTGCTGCTGTCGATGACCGACGAAGTGGGTGAGCTGGTCCTCATCGACAACAAGGACCAGAACGATCTGCTGGGGACCAGCCGGGCCAACGCCGCCAGCCTGCTGCCTGTACACGCCAGGCAGATCAAAGACCTCGAGGCCGATCGCGGCCTGCACCGCGAACTCGAGGCACTGCCGTCCGAGAAGGAGATCCGGCGCCGCGCCGAAGCTGGAATCGGTTTGACCTCACCGGAACTCGCCACGCTGATGGCGCACGTAAAGCTCGATCTCAAGGACAGGCTGATCGCCAGCGACCTGCCGGATCAGGAAGTTTTCGCCGCTCGGCTGCCGCGATACTTCCCGACCGCGCTGCGGGACGGATTCGGACACGAGATCCGGTCGCATCAACTGCGCCGGGAGATCGTCACCACGATGCTCGTGAACGACGTCGTCGACGCGGCGGGTATCTCGTACGTGTACCGGGTGATGGAGGACGTCGGCGTCGGGCCGATAGACGCGGTGCGCTCTTACGTCGCCACCGACGCGATCTTCCGCATCGAGGAAGTGTGGCGTGATATCCGCGCGACCGACGTGGCGGTGAACGTCTCGGATCGGTTGACACTTGATCTGCGTCGGCAGATCGACCGGGCCGGCCGCTGGCTGCTCAACTACCGGCCGCAGCCGCTGGCCGTCGGCGCCGAGATCAACCGGTTCGCCAAGAAGGTGACCGAGCTGACCCCGCGCATGCGGGAGTGGCTGCGCGGCGACGACCGCGCGATCGTCGAGAAGGAAACGGGGCAGTTCTCGTCACACGGTGTGCCGGAAGACCTGGCGTACATCGTCGCGTCCGGCCTGTACCAGTACAGCCTGCTCGACATCATCGACATCGCCGACATCGCCGACCGTGAACCGGCGGAAGTGGCCGACACGTACTTTGCGTTGATGGAATACCTTGGCACCGACGGGCTGCTGACCTCGGTGTCGGGATTGCCGCGCGATGACCGCTGGCATTCGTTGGCGCGGTTAGCAATCCGCGACGACATCTATGGCTCCCTGCGATCGCTGTGCTTCGATGTGCTCGCCGTCGGCGAGCCCGAGGAGCGCGGCGAGGAGAAGATCGAGGAATGGGAGCTGACCAACGGCTCTCGCGTGCAGCGGGCGCGGCGCACGCTGGACGAGATCTACGAGTCAGACGAGCGTGACCTCGCGACGCTGTCGGTGGCGGCGCGTCAGATCCGCAGCATGACACGAACGAGTGGAACGGGGACTTCTGGGTGAGCGGCGATGAGCGTCTTGCGCGAAGAGCGTCAGAAGATGAGCGTCTTGCGCGAAGAGCCGACAGCACAGCTTTTGTAGCGCCGGTTCCCGTGCGCTGGTCCGACATCGACATGTACCAGCACATCAACCACGCCACGATGGTCACCATCCTCGAAGAGGCTCGAGTTCCGTTCCTGCGTAAGCCGTTCGAAGACGTCATCGAGGAGATCGGTCTTCTCATTCATGAGGTCAAGATTCTCTACAAAGGGCAACTGCGGCTGAGGGATTCGCCGCTGCAGGTGACGATGTGGTCAAAGCGGGTACGCGCTGTCGACTTCACGATCGGCTACGAGGTGCGGTCGGTGAACAAGCCTGCCGACTCCAAGCCGGCCGTCATTGCCGAGACACAGCTGGCCACCGTGCACATCAAAGAGCGACGACTGCAACGGCTCACACCCGCCCAGCAAGAGTATCTGCAGCGCTGGATTCGATGAGCAGTCCGGAGCGCGGCATCTGGCTGGAAGACGCCACTCACCGCGAGGATCTCGCCACGTTCGTCGAGCGGGCGGTGCGGCTCGACGATGCCGCCGTCATCCGGCTGCGGGAACGCGCGGGAGGTCTGATTGTTGCTTGGGTGGCAACAGGATTCGATGTGCTGGCCAGTCGAGTGGTGGCGGGCAGGGTGCGACCGGCCGATCTGAGCGCAGGCGCCGACGCGCTGGCGCAAGGCCTGAGCGCGATGGACCGCAGCGGCCACGTCGACCCAAGCTTTCCGATGGATTCGGCGTGGCGCGGCGCGCTGCCGCCCGACACCGGCTTCGCGCATATCGACGACGTGCCCGCGCGGGTGGTGCTCGACCTCGCGCAGCGCGGCGTCGCTTTGGCGAAGGAGCACGGCAGCTCGCACGGCCCGCCGGTGTCGCTGCTCGATCAGGAGGTGCTCGCGGTCAGCTCCGAGCAGGGTGACGTCGGCATCCCGATGCGTTGCGTATTCGCCTTGACGGCAATGGGTTTCCTGCCGCAGTCGTCTGCGGCTGACCGCGGACGAGAGGAGCACGGTCAGCAGCACAGCATGGGGTTTGATCCCGAGACGGTGGCCGCCGACGAGATCGTTCGGGTGCGTGCCCTGCCCGCATGGTTGCGGATCGACGCCCGATTCGGCTCGGTGTACCGCCGCCGCGGCGACCCCGCGTTAGTCCTGCGCTGACTTTCCTGCGCGAGCGTGCGTGTCTGCAGGGCGACACGCCCGAATATTGTCGGCACTTCGCGCACGCTCATCGCTCGCGAGCGTGCGCAGACCCGCAGTTGCCGGCGGCGTGTCGTGCGCAGACACGCACGCTCGCCAGAGGAACTAGACCAGCCAGGCGGCGGCGTTGGGCGGCAGCTTGCCGTCGACCAACTCGGCGCTGGCCAGTAGCACCTCGCCGGCAGGCAAGGCGACGGGCTTGTCGCCTGCGTTCAACGCGCACATCAAACCGCCACCGGTGACTCGATACACCAGCGTGCCGTCGGGTGAGTCCAGCCATTCGACGGCCGAACCGTCGAATTCGCTTCGGGCTGCACGCAATCGCAGCGCCTCGCGGTAGAACGACAGCGTCGAGTCCGGGTCGCTCAGCTGCTTCTCAACGGTCAACGTCGACCAGTCCGGCGGGAGCGGCAGCCATGTGTCGGGGTTGGTCGAGAAGCCGAACGGGGGAGCGTCGCCCTCCCACGGCACAGGCACCCGCGACGCGTCGCGTCCGCGCCGGGTGTGCCCCGAGCGCTCCCACACCGGATCGCGAAGCGCCTCGTCGGGCAGGTCCACGTTCGCCAGGCCGAGTTCCTCGCCGTTGTAGATGAACACGGCACCGGGCAGCGCGAGCATCACCAACGCCATCGCCCATGCGCGGGCCAGGCCGACATCGCCGCCTCCGTACCGGGTTACTTCGCGATCGACGTCGTGGTTGGACAGCGTCCACGTCGGCGTCGCGTTCTCGATCGCCGCGGCCGCCAACGAGTTCTCGATCGCACCGCGGACATCAGCCGCATCGAACTCCGCTCGTAGCAGCCGGAAATTGAAGCCGAGGTGCAGCTCGTCGGCGCGCAGATACCGGGCGAACTGCTCGTTGTCGTACACCCACACCTCGCCGATCGCGACCGCGTGCGGGTAGTCGTTGAGCACTGTGCGGATGTGGCGGTGTATCTCGTGGACGCCGTCGTGGTTGAACCTCGGGTCGTCGTCCATGTCGGCGAGCAACACCTCGGCCTCGACGACCGCCATGTCGGGCAGCCCGGGCGGCTTGGCCATGCCGTGCGCGACGTCGATGCGGAAGCCGTCGACGCCGCGTTCGAGCCAGAACCGCAGCGTCTTCTCGAGATCGTCGTAGACCTCGCGGTTCTCCCAGTTGAGATCGGGCTGGTCGGCGTCGAACAAATGCAGGTACCACTGCCCGGGGTTGCCGTCCGGCTCGACGATGCGCGTCCATGCGGGTCCACCGAAGATCGACATCCAGTTGTTGGGCGGATGCACCCCGCCGGGACCCCTGCCGTCGCGGAAGATGTAGCGCTCCCGCGCGTCGGTGCCGGGGCCTGCGGCCAGCGCAGCCTGAAACCACGGATGCGCCGAGCTGGTGTGGTTGGGGACCAGGTCCATCGTGACCTTGATGCCCCGCGCATGGGCCGCCGCGATCAGCCGGTCCAGCGCCGCCATCCCGCCGAACAGCGGGTCGACGTCGCGTGGATCGGAGACGTCGTAGCCGTGGTCGGCCATCGGCGACACCATCACCGGGTTGAGCCAGATGGCATCGACGCCGAGCGTCTCGAGGTAGTCCAGCCGCGACGCGACCCCGTCGAGGTCACCCACGCCGTCGCCGTTCTTGTCGCGGAACGAGCGCGGATATACCTGGTAGAACACCGCGTGCGACCACCACGGCGTGGCGTTGGCATCGGGCACGCACGCAACCTACACCGCTGCGGTGGCCCTCGTCAGAACGGCGAGTTCACCATGGAGTGGGCGGCCATCTCCAGGTAATCCAGCAGCGCCGTGCGGTGCTCGTCGTCGAGGGTCGCCGAGTCGATCGACGCCACCGCGGTGTGCATGCACCGCAGCCAGGCGTCGCGCTCGATGAACCCGATCTTGAACGGGCTGTGCCGCATCCGCAGGCGGGGGTGGCCGCGCTGGTCGGAGTAGGTTCGCGGGCCGCCCCAGTACTGCTCGAGGAACATCCGCAACCGCACCTCGGCGGCCTGCAGGTCCTCCTCGGGGTACAGCGGACGCAGGATCTCGTCCTCGCGGACCAGGTGATAGAACCGCGACACGATGGCGTTGAACGTGTCGTGGCCACCCACCTCGTCGTAGAAGGACCGCTGCGGCTGTGTCACGTCACCCATTGTTCCAAGCCGCTCGAAGCTGCCTGCCGGCCGGTGTTTGTCATGTGAAGTTCATCCTGCTGACCAGGAGACACGAAGGAATTTGTTATGCGATGAAGCCCAATTCATGGTGGACTGTCGGGCGGAGGACGAATGGCGCATCGCAAGAGCCGCGGCCACCGGCATTCCGGGGCCGCGGCGGGCTTATCCGGGGTGGCGCCCACCCCGACGTTGCTGCACAGCGTCCAGACTCGTCCCACCTCCCGCGAAGGCTCGATCTGGGGCCGCCGCCGCGTACTCCTGCTGAACTCGACCTATGAGCCGCTGACGGCGCTGCCGATGCGCAGGGCGGTGGTCATGCTGATGTGCGGCAAGGCCGACGTCGTGCACGCCGACCCGTCGGGGCCGGTGATCCACTCGGCCACCCGGTCCGTCACGGTGCCGTCGGTGATCCGGCTGCGGTCCTACGTGCGGGTGCCGTACCGGGCCCGCATCCCGATGACCAGGGCCGCCCTCATGCACCGCGACCGGTTCCGCTGCGCCTACTGCGGCAGCAAGGCCGACACCGTCGACCACGTGGTGCCCCGCAGCCGCGGCGGCGACCACACGTGGGAGAACTGCGTGGCCGCCTGCTCGACGTGCAACCACCGTAAGGCCGACCGGCTGCTGGCCGAACTGGGCTGGACCCTGCGCTCGACGCCTGCGCGGCCCAAGGGTCAGCACTGGCGATTGCTCTCCACGGTGAAGGAACTCGACCCGGCGTGGATGCGATATCTGGATGAGGGCGCGGCGTAACCGGTCGCCACGATAGGGTTTGCGCGTGAGCACCGCACTGACACATTCGTTACTCGGCGGAGTGCCGCTGGCAATCCTGTTGGTCTTGATCGTGCTGATTTGGGGCGTCGGCAAGAACCGCAAGGGTCCGCACCCGGCGAGCTACAAGATGTCCGATGAAGAATGGACGCACGAGCCGATCCTGTGGGCCGCCGACGAGCCCGCATCGCATGGGCACGCGCATCCGTTGACGATTGGGGGCGGCGCCAGTGGCAAGTGGTGAAGTCGTAACGCGCGAACCGGCCGAGCTGCCCCGCGGCTTCGTCGTCACCTCCAGCGGCCGGGTCTCCGGCGTCACCGAGCCGGGGGCGTTGTCGGTCATCTATCCCTTCCCGGTGAAGGATCTGGTGCGGCTCGACGACGCGCTGAAGTTCGGGTCGCGGAAGGCCAAGGCCCGTTTCGCGGTGTACATCGGCGACCTCGGCGCTGACACCGCCGCGACCGCGCGCGACATCCTGGCCGACGTGCCTACGCCGAACAACGCGGTGCTGCTTGCGGTGTCGCCGAACCAGAAGGCGATCGAGGTCGTCTACGGCTCGGAACTGCAGGGCCGCGGCATCGAGGAGTCCGCACCGCTCGGAGTGAAGGCCGCCGCGGCGTCCTTCAACTACGACAACCTGATCGGCGGCCTCGTCAGCGCGGTCAAGGTGATGAGCGCCGGCGTTCGCCCGGCCTAGCTGACGTCGAACGTCACTGCGCGAGCGCGCGTGTTTGCACACGACACGCCGCGAAATTGTGTGCAACTGTGCACGCTCGCGGTGCTAGCTGACGTCGAAAGCTCGGGCCCGCAGCGCGCGTTCGACGCCTGCGCGGCCTTCCAGCACCAGCCGCCGCAGCGACGGCGGCAGCTCGCCCGCCAGGAAGCGGTCGGCGGCGTCCAGCCCGTCCTGGCTGATGTCCCATGACGGGTAGAGGCCGATGACGACGGTCTGCGCCACCTCGCTGGAGCGTCGCTCCCACACGCCGGGGATGGCCGCGAAGTACTTCGCGGTGAAGGGCTGCAGCAGCGCCTCCTGACCCGGCTGCACGAAGCCGTCGATGACCGCGCGCCCGACGATGTTGGGCAGGGTGTCGTCCTCGATGACGAGCTGCCATGCGGTGTCCTTCACCGCCGGCTGCGGACGAGCCGCCGCCGCGCGCGCTGCGTTGCGCTTGCCCGCGGCCGTCGGATCCCCTTCCGCCTCCGCGTCGACGAAAGGCGTTGGCTCGCCGTCGTTGTCGACGTCGCCCGCCGCCGCCAACGCGGTGACGATGCGCCACCGCAGATCGGTGTCGACGACCAACCCCGGCAGCCCGTGGTCGGCGGGATCGTTGTCCAGCAGCGCCGAAAGCACGGTGACGTGCCGCTGCGCCAGCACCGACGTGCACAGCGCGTTGATGTAGGCCAGCTGATGATCCGACCCCGGTTCGGCGGTGCGGGCCAACTCGAGTAACCGGTCTCCGAACGGTGGCCAGCCGTCCGAACTGGCCCAGTCCGGGTCGGCGTACGAACGTAAGGCGGTCTGCGCCTGCATCAGCAGTCGTTGCGCGACCCCGACCTCCGTCTCGGCTTGCACGCCCGCCATGACCAGCGCGACGAAGTCGCGGGCCCTCAGCTCGGCCTCCCGCGTCATCTCCCACGCTGCCGACCAGGCCAGCGTGCGGGGGAGCGGCTCGGCGATGTCGGCGATGCGGGTCAGCACCGTCTCCAGTGAATCGGGGTCGAGACGCAACGAGCAGTAGGTCAGGTCGTCGTCGTTGACCAGAATCAGCTTGCCGCGCGGAACACCTTGCAGGGCAGGGACTTCGGTGAGATCGCCCTCGATGTCGAGTTCCTCGCGATGGACCCGCGCCAGCTTACCGGAGCCGTCGTCGTCATAGATGCCGACGGCGAGCCGGTGCACACGGGTTTCGCCCGCACCGGGTTGCGCACCGCTCTGGCTGATGGCGAAGTTCGTGAACCGGCCGTCGCCGTCGATGTCGAAGTCGGCGCGCAGCGTGTTGAGCCCCGTGGTCTTCAGCCACTGTCGGCCCCAGTGCGACAGGTCGCGGCC
The DNA here is from genome assembly GCA_963715215.1 of uncultured Actinomycetota bacterium. GTDB lineage: Bacteria > Actinomycetota > Actinomycetes > Mycobacteriales > Mycobacteriaceae > Mycobacterium. The sequence continues at coordinate 303,504 of CAVQRJ010000019.1, read as the reverse complement.
GGACGACTTCTCCAGCGCCCCAAGCAGATCGCCGAACGTGGCGTTGTCGAAGGCGTGGTCGCGGAAGTAGTCCCGCAGCCCGGCAAGGAACGCCTCGAGTCCGACGTAGGCCACCAACTGCTTGAGGACGCTGGCGCCCTTGGCGTAGGTGATGCCGTCGAAGTTGACCTCGACAGCGTGAAGGTCGGGGATGTCGGCGGCCACCGGATGTGTCGACGGCAGTTGGTCCTGCCGGTAGGCCCATGACTTTTCGGAGTTGGCGAAGGTCGTCCACGCCTCTTTGTATTCGGTGGCTTCGCTCTGGCACAGCACCGACGCGAACGTCGCGAACGACTCGTTGAGCCACAGGTCGTCCCACCACTTCATGGTGACGAGGTCGCCGAACCACATGTGCGCCATCTCGTGCAGCACCGTCTCGGCGCGACGCTCATACGACGCGCGTGTGACCTTGCTGCGGAAGACGTAATCCTCCAAAAACGTTACGGCCCCGGCGTTTTCCATCGCCCCCGCGTTGAACTCCGGAACGAACAGCTGGTCGTATTTGCCGAACGCATACGGCTCGCCGAAGTTGCGGTGGTAGAAGTCGAAGCCCTGCTTGGTTTCGGTGAAAAGCCGGTCGGCGTCCATGAACTCGGCCAGCGACTTGCGGCAGAACAAGCCCAGCGGAATCTCGCCGTGCTCGTCTGTATAGGCGTCGCGCCAGACCGTGTACGGCCCGGCGATCAACGCGACGAGGTAGGTGCTCATCTTCGGCGTCGTCGCGAAAGCCAACGTCTTCGCGCCGCCGGCCACTTCTGCGTCGGTCGGGGCGCCGTTGGACACCACCTCCCAGTGCGCGGGCGCGGTGACTTTGATGTCGAAAGTCGCCTTCAGATCGGGCTGGTCGAAACACGCGAACATCCTTTTGGCGTCGGCGGTTTCGAACTGCGAGTAGAGGTAGACCTCGTCGTCGACAGGGTCGACGAAGCGGTGCAGGCCCTCACCGGTGTTGGAGTAGCGGCACACGGCGTCGACGACGAGCATGTTGCGCTCCTGCAGGCCGGGCAGCGCGATGCCGGTGGATTCGTCGTAGCCGGAGACGTCGAGATCGGTCCCGTTGAGGGTGGCGCGCTGCACGCTGTCACCGGCGATGTCGATGTAGGTGTCGGCGCCGGGGAGCGCGCTGAAATCCACCGTGGTGACCGAGCGGAACGTCTTCTCACCGGGCGCGCCTGCGCCGCCGGTCAGGTCGAGGTCGATTGTGTAGCGGTCGACGGTGACGAGCGCTGCTCGTTCGACGGCCTGGTCGCGCGTCAGATTGGGAAGAACCACAGGTCTAACTTAGTGGTCCGGCACGCGACGGGGCGGGCGAGCTTCAGCTAGCTTCGGCTAGCGCGGCAGCCCAGACAGTCCGGGGACGCGGATCAGCCCGGACAGGCCCTCGTCGTCCTGCAGCATTTTGAGGAAGGTGCCGTTGCCGATCTGGGCCATCATCTGCGGGCAGTACATCGAGATCGCGATGCCGGTGAAGAACGCCGCCACGTCGGGGTTGATGCCGTTGTTGGCGACGGTCGTCGCGACCTGGGCGAACGACTTGCCCGGTTCGATCAGCATGGGGCACACCCGTTCGCCCAGTTGGGCGGTGAGGTCGGGGTTGTTCTCCGCGTAGGCGATGTCGGCGCGGTTGAGCGCGGACAGGAACGAATCGCGGTTTGTGTCAGGGTCGGCGGAGGCGGGCGCGGCGACGGTGATGCCCGCCGCGACCACGGCGGCCGTGGCAGCCAACGCGCCGGCACGAGATATTCGTTTCACTTGGGTAACAGTGGTTTACCCGGGTCACATTGACAACACGCTTCGGTAACTGTTTGGAACAGGCCCGCGCGGTGCATGGTTAAGGGTGAAGAGCTCTGCTGCACGAGTCGACTTGAGAGGACGTCCCATGGCCAAGAAGTCCGTTGCCGATTTCTGGTTCGACCCGCTGTGCCCGTGGTGCTGGATTACGTCGCGATGGATTCTCGAGGTGGAGAAGGTCCGCGACATCGAGGTGAACTTCCACGTGATGAGCCTCGCGGTGCTCAACGAGAACAAGGAGGACCTGCCGGAGCAGTATCGGGAGGGCCTCAAGCAGGCGTGGAGGCCGGTGCGGGTGGCGATCGCCGCCGAGCAGGCCAAGGGCTCGGAGATCCTCGCGCCGCTGTACACCGCGATGGGCACGCGCATCCACAACCAGGGCTATCGAGAGGACGACCCAGCGTTCGAGAAAGTCATCAAGGAGTCGCTGGAGGAGGTCGGGCTGCCGGCCGAACTGGCGGAAGCCGCCGAGACCGACAAGTACGACGACGCGCTGCGCAAGAGCCACCACGAGGGCATGGACGCGGTCGGCGAGGACGTCGGCACGCCAACGATCCACGTCAACGGCGTGGCGTTCTTCGGTCCGGTGCTGTCGAAGATCCCGCGCGGCGAGGAAGCGGGCAAGCTGTGGGACGCGTCGGTGACGTTCGCGTCGTACCCGCACTTCTGGGAGCTCAAGCGCACCCGCACCGAGGCGCCGGAGTTCGACTGACGGGCTAGTTCGCACTCGGGGCTGTCCATCGCGCGGCAAGGATGCTCTGCCAGAATGACCGCCATGCGCGTCTACCTGGGCTCTGACCATGCGGGCTTCGAACTCAAGAACGAGATCATCGAGCACCTCGAGAAGAACGGGCACGAGCCCATCGACTGCGGCGCGTTCACCTATGACGCCGAAGACGACTATCCGGCATTCTGCATCGCGGCCGCGCTGAAGACCGTCGGCGACAACGAAAGCCTCGGCATTGTCATCGGCGGGTCGGGCAACGGGGAGCAGATCGCCGCGAACAAGGTGCCCGGCGCGCGGTGTGCGTTGGCGTGGAGCGTCGAGACGGCCAAGCTGGCCCGCGAGCACAACAACGCCCAGGTGATGGGCATCGGCGGTCGCATGCACTCGGTGCCCGAGGCGCTGGAGATCGTCGACGCGTTCCTGAGCGCGGAGTGGTCGAAAGCCGAACGGCATCAACGCCGCATCGACATCTTGAAGAAGTACGAAGAGACGCACGTTCCACCCGCCGTGCCCGGCGCACCGGCCTAGGGGATGCCCGAAGGCCACACGCTTCACCGGCTGGCGCGCCTACATCAGCGCAAGTTCGGGCGAGCGCCCGTCATCGTGTCCAGCCCCCAGGGCCGCTTCGTCGACGGGGCGGCGTCCGTCAACGGCCGAGTGTTGAAGAAGGCCAGTGCCTGGGGCAAGCATCTGTTCCACCACTACGAGGGCGGCCGCGTCGTGCATGTCCACCTCGGTCTGTACGGCACGTTCAGCGAGTCCGAGGTGCCGATGGCGCTGCCGGTGGGGCAGGTGCGGATGCGGATGGTCGGGACGGAGTTCGGCACCGACCTGCGCGGGCCGACGGTGTGCGAGCTGATCGACGAGGCCGACGTCGACGACGTGGTGGCGCGACTCGGTCCGGACCCGTTGCGCCGCGACGCCGACGGCTCGCGGGCGTGGACGCGAATCAGTAAGTCTCGCAGGCCGATCGGTGCGTTACTGATGGACCAGACGGTGATCGCGGGCGTGGGCAACGTGTATCGGTGCGAGCTGCTGTTCCGTCATCGCATCGACCCGTACCGGCCGGGCGTTGCGGTTGATGCCGATGAGTTCGACGCGATGTGGACGGATCTCGTCGAGCTGATGAAGGTCGGACTGCGGCGGGGGAAGATCATCGTGGTCGAGCCCGAGCACGACTTCGGGTTGCCGTCCTACCGGCAGGGGCGCCCGCGGACCTACGTGTATCGACGGGCAGCCGATCCGTGTCGGGTGTGTGGGACCGAGGTGCGCACTGCCGTCCTCGAGGGCCGCAATCTGTTCTGGTGTCCGACCTGTCAGAGGTAGCCGCGTTGAGGCTGCGCTGGGGGCGAAGAAGTGCGAGAAGGACGCGCCATGAGCGCAGTGTCAACGCAAAACCGACGGGTCAGCGACAATCAGGCGCGTGGAACTCATCCTCGTCGTCGTCGGAGCCATCGTCGTCACTGCCATGGCGCATCGGCGCGGGCTGGAACCCGCCCTGATCATCGTCGTCATCGGCATCGCGGTGTCGTTCCTGCCGGGATTCGAGGCGCCGGAACTCGATTCGCACATCCTGCTGTCGGTGGTTGTGCCGCCGCTGCTGTACTCCGCGGCACTCGACTTCTCGTTCCCGACGTTTCTGCGCAACATCAGACCGATCCTCGGCCTGGGCGTCGGCCTGGTTGTGGTCACCGCGTTCGCCGTCGCGCTGGCGTCGTCCTTGCTGGTGGTGGTGCCGCTGACGTTCGGGACGGCGCTGGTGCTCGGTGCGATCGTGGCGCCCCCCGATGCGGTCACGGCTGTGGCGGTGGGCCGCAAGCTCGGCCTGCCCAAGCGCGTGATGGCCATTCTGACGGGTGAAAGCCTCATCAACGACGCCGCGGCGTTGACGCTGTTCTCGATTGCGGTGGTCCAGGTCGCCGGCGGCGAGACGTTCATCGAGAACCCGTTCCTGTTGTTCGGTTACAGCGCCCTCGTCGGCCCCCTGGTGGGTGCAGCGCTCGGCTACGTGACGTTGTGGATCCGACGAAGCCTGGCCAACCCCGGTCTGGAGACGGTGCAGGGCTTGGTGGTTCCGTTCGCGGCGTTCATCTGCGCCGAGGAGTTGCACGCTTCGGGTGTATTGGCTGTTGTCGTAGCGGGTTTCGTCGTGGGCAACGGAACGCTCGCCGCCGGATATCAGACGCGGCTGCAGGAACGGTATGTGTGGAATTCCGTCGATGTGCTGCTCGAGGCGTTCGTGTTCGCCTACATCGGTTTGCATCTGCGGTTCGTGCTCGAGGATCTGCGCGAGTCCCACGACTCGGTGGCCCAGGTGGCCGTCGCGTCGGCGATAGTTCTGGTGATCGTCCTGGTGATCCGGCCGTTGTCGGTGTTCACGATGTTCGGTCGAGACAAGCTGTCGTCGCATGTAGAGAACCGGTTCAGCGTGGGTGTGCCGGTGATTGGCGGCCGCGGGGCGCTGGGCACGCGGCGGCGCGAGAAAACGCCGGGCGAGTGGCGCTCGCGGATCGACCGCCGGCCGTTGAGCTGGCAGGAGAACGTCGTCGTCTCATGGACCGGAATGCGTGGCGTGGTGACCCTCGCTGCCGCGGCGGCGATCCCCGCGACGACCGTCACCGGCGAGCCCTTCCCTGAACGCGCGACGATTCAGGCGATCGCGTTCGTGGTGAGCGTCGGCACGTTGTTGATTCAGGGCTGGACGTTGCCGTTGCTGATCAAGCGACTTCACTTGTCGCGGTTCAGCGATGACCATGCCGCCGATCGCGAGGAGGAACTCAAGGCCGAACGTGTCGTGCACGACGCCGCCGACGAAGTGCTCGACGAGTTCCGGGCGAACCCGCCGGAGGATATGGACCCGGGCGTGGCCGCCGAGATCAGCGCTGTCGTCGCAAGACACTCGCAGGATGCCGACGAGATGCCCGATCCCGAGGCGCATACCAAGCGCTCCGAGGTGTTCTCCAAGCTCTACCGCGATGTGCTGTCGGCGCAGCGGGAGGCGTTGATCGGGGAGCGCGACGAGGGGCGCATCGAAGACGAAGCAGTGCGCGCCATGCTGGAACGGCTTGACCTTCAGGAGGCCGGTGTGTCAGCGCGGATGGAGAGCCGGTTCTGAATTGTGCTGTGCGGCAGCGGAACTAGAAGCCGCCGAAGTCCCCACCGAAGTCGCCGCCGCCGAAATCGCCACCGCCCCAGCCGCCACCGTCGCCACCGCCCCAGCTGTCGCCACCCCAGCCGCCGTCGCCGCCACCCATGTCGCCGCCGCCGTCGTATCCGGCGCCGTCGGACCCAGCGTCCTGTCCGGCGGAGAAGCCGTCGGAATAGCCGTCGCCGTAACCACTTTCGAAGCCTTGGGCGCCGTAGTCGACACCGTGCATGCCGGAGAACATGGCGTCAAACAGCAGCACAGAGCCGAGACCCCATGCGCCTGCGACGAGTGCCGGCTTCCACCACGGTTCGGAGTACCAGCCCGCGGGCACGGGCCGGCCGGCGACGCGGCCGCCGGGGTAGTAGTTCGGGGTGCGCTCCGATGGGTTCGGGGACGCCTCGATCTCGCGGCCGTCGAAGTTGACACGCCGGTCCTCGGTGACGGTGCCTGCCGATTTTTGGCCGACGAGCGACTCGATCTCCGGGCCGGGGTCCATGCCCATCGCCGTGCGGGCAGCGCGCACGTAGTACAGCCCCTCGAGGCCGGTTTCCTTGGCGAGCAGCGCCTGCTTCGCGGTGGTGGCCTGCTCGATCTGTGCGCCCGCGGCGTTGAACCGCTCCGACGCGTCGGCGAGGGCCTGCTTGGACGCGTCGTCGGTGCCGGTCAGGTTGATCACCTGGCCGCCGAGCCGATCGATGGTTCTGCGGGCGTCGGCCTTCGCGTCGGCCAGGGACACCGCCGACCGGTTGGCTGAACTACTCGACGCACGCCAGACCATCAGGCCGATCAGGCCGACAACGACAATGATGAGCACCAGCAAGAAGCCGTCCATGCGACCAGCGTACTCACAGGAAAACGCTGTTTTGGGGTTGCGAACTATTCGCTGATTACGCCAAGAGCGGAGTAGATCTCGTTGGAGAGGGCCACGCTGCGCGGGTCGGCGTTGCACTTGGTCGCATCGAACTTGTTCATCACGTAGGCGTAGCCGATGCGGTGTTCGAGGTCGACGAATCCGAATGAGCCGCCGGAGCCGCCGTGGCCGAAGGTGCGCTTGTTGGGGCCGTTGACGCCGCGCTGGTTGAGCATGTAGCCCAGGCCCCAGCCGTGGTCGGCGACGCGCTGGCCGAGCACGAGGTCGGTGTCGAAGCCGCCCTGCGAAATGCGGCACTTTTCCATGTGTTCGTAGCTGAGGACTTTGCCGTGTGCGAGCGCGTTGTAGAAGGTGGCCAGGCCGCGTGCGGTGACGTGGGCGTTGGTGGACGGGAATTCAGCTGACCGCCAGGCGTCGATGTCGTCGGACCCCAGCTCGTCGTCGGGCAGGAAGCCGATCGCGATCGAGAATGCCGCCATCGGGTGTTCGGTAAGCCGTGTGGGGTCGACCGGAGCGCCGCCGTCGGCGAGCACGTCGCGGATGTGCGGCTTGTTGACCATTTCGGCGCAGCGGTGATGCTCGGTGGCGGGCAGGCCGATGTGCACGTCAATGCCAAGGGGCTCAGCGATTTCGGTGCGCAGATACTGGCCGAGGGTGCGGCAGGTGACGCGGCGGACGATTTCGCCGAGGATGAAGCCGAAGGACACCATGTGATAGCCCTGCGCGGTGCCGGGCTGCCACCACGGTTCGGCGTTTGCGATGTGGGAGCAGACGGCGTTCCAGTCGAGGGTTTCGGTTGGCGTGAGACGGGTTTGGGGCCCGATGACGCCGGAGCGATGGCCCATCACCGTGGCGACGGTGATGTCTTGCTTTCCGGCGTGGGCGAATTCGGGCCAGTATTCGGCGACGGGGGAGTGCAGGTCGAGTTCGCCGCGATCGGCGAGCAGGTGAATGCAGGTGCTAGTCAACGCTTTTGAGGCGGAGAAGATGCTGGCGAGCGTGTCCTCCTGCCAGGGACGTCTGCCGGCGGCGTCGGCCGAGCCGCCCCAGAGGTTGACGGCCAGGTCGCCTTCGACCCAGACGGCGACGGCGGCACCGATCTCGTCGCGTTCGCGGAAGTTGTTTTCGAATGCGTCACGGACGCGCGCGAAGCGGGGGGTGCACGAACCGATGACGGTGACGCCCGACGGGTCGGTCAAGGATCCTCCTGACGGCGAGCAGTGGCTTGCGCATCCTGCACACCGAGGCCCGGAGGCCTGCTGGTGTCTGCGCGCTAGCTCGCTGAGAAAGCTATCGCGCCGAATCGGCAGGTGCTTCCAGCACACGGCTACAGCGCGGCGGTAATTCGGTTGCGCTTCGGTAGCGGGTGAATGCTTGCGTTTCAAGCAAATAGCGCAGACGTGCGTCGGCTAACAGGTGCTCGCATGACAAAGAGCACTGCGCGTGGCCGACCCCAGATGGGGCCGACCACGCGCAGTGGACTACTAGTCGCCGATTACGGTGTGGGGCCGCTGGCGGGCTCATCGCCGCCAGCGGGTTCACTGCCAGCGGGGCTTTCCTTGTCGGTGCCGCCGCCCAACCTGTCCTTCACGCGATCGATGACGCGATTGATCGCTTTAGAAATCGGACCGTTTCCGATGCCGTTCGCGGTAGCGCCTCCGGGCGTGCTCTTGTTGCCATTGGCCCGCTCCAAAATGGTGCCGAGGGGGCCCTTGCCTCCACCGGTTAGACCGCCGACACCCGCGTTGGTAATCTTCTTGGCACTTTCGTCGGGCTCATCGCCGCCGCTAACACTTGCGGCAGCGAGTGCTGGTGCTGCGGGCAAGTCAGGCAGCAAGAAACCAGGGAGCGAAATGCCGGGTGCGTCCGGCCCGTCGAATCCGTCGAACAGGTTACCGGCCCCTTCTTGACCACCCGCACCACCGGCCGCGGTAAGTAAGGCGAACCCTGGACCGCCGGGACCGCCCCAGCCGCCGAATGTGCTGCCGAATCCGCCATTTCCGCCCGGACCCCCGGTCGACGAAAGGCCGCCAAACGCCCAGCCGCCGGGACCGCCAAAGCCGCCAGCGAAGCCGCCGTCCTCACCGTCGCCCCCTGCGCCAGCGGTGGCTATTCCGAGCGCCTCCGCCCAACCGCCGAAGCCGCCGAAGCCGCCGATCAGGCTGCCCACGCCACCGCCACCAGCATCACCGCCGTTGGCCAGTCCGAGGGCAAAAGCGTTACCGCCGAATCCGCCGAGGCCGCCGATCAGACCCGTGCCGCCAGTTCCGCCCGGGCCACCGGCAGCCACGAGAGCATTGGGCAAGAAGGGGAAGTTCGGACCGAACGAGCCTGCCCATCCTCCACCGCCGCCGAGGCCGCCGATCAGTTGACCCGGACCGCCGTTGCCGCCCGGTCCGCCGGTTTCAAGGGTCGCATTCGTGAGATCTATATCGATCGGCAAACCACCGATGTCGGGTAGCCCAGGAATGCCCCCGCCGGGCAGGGAACCGAGCAGGCTGCCGATCGTCCAGATGCCCTTGCCGCCGGTGCCTCCCGGACCGCCGAAGAGACCACTGCCGCCATTGCCACCTGTGGCGTCACCTGTAGGCCCTCCGCCAAGTGCACCGGTGAGCGCGACAAGGCCGTCTGCGAGACCGTTATACGTTCTGGTGCCGCCATTGCCGCCGCCACCGCCGAACAAGCTGCCATTGCCGCCGACGCCGCCATCGCCGGCTTTAGCGCTGCCCGTCGGCAGTGCGAGAGGGGCACCACTCCCTATTGTGAATGTCGAAATTCCTGTTCCCGTCGCGTCGCCGCCGTTGCCGCCGCCGCCGCCGAACAGGGTGCTTGGCCCCGTGCCGCCGGCGCCGCCAAGCCCGCCGATGCCTTCAAGGGTGCCGTTTCCTTCGCCGCCGTTGGCACCGCCGCCGCCGAAGAGGCCGCCGCCACCGGCTCCGCCGAGTCCGCCGGTGCCGGTGCCGGTGGGCACGTCCGCTTTGACAGCGGTGCCAAGAAACGTCGTGTCAACGGTCCCGGTCCCGGTCCCGTTTCCGGTCCCGCCGACGCCGCCCCTACCGCCAAGCAGGGCGCCAAAGGCGCCGGCGCCGCCATTGCCGCCGGTTCCTGTCTTGCTGCCGGTGCCGACGCCGCCGCCGCCGCCGCTGCCGCCGAACAGCGCACCTCCGCCGCCGGCTCCACCGGCTCCGCCGAGTCCGACGCCCACGCCTCCGACGCCGGGGATTGGGATCGCGGGAACACCCGGAATTATTACCACGGGAATGGAGGTGGGCCCAACTGCCTCATTGGTGCCGGCGCCGCCGGCGCCGCCGGTTCCGCCGAAGCCAAAGAGTGTCGCGAAGCCGCCCGCACCGCCGCCACCGCCGGTGGCGGCTTTGGTGGTGGAATTCGTGGTGGCGTCGCCGCCCGCGCCGCCGTCGCCGCCGCCGCCGAAGCCGAAGAGGCCGCCGCCACCTAAGCCGCTAGCGCCGCCGGCGCCGCCGGCACCGCCTTCGGCAGGTCCCGCCACGAAGCCTTGGGTATCCGCCAAGGGGATAGCCGCGCCGCTCTTCGTAGTCTTAAAAGGGACGCCTAGGAATGTCTTGTAATTCCAGTTCTGCTGAGAATTGGTGATCTTGGTGGTTTGGCCCACATTGTCACCGGCCCCCCCTGCGCCGCCGGTGCCTCCGCCGCCAACCAAACTCCCCCCAGTTCCACCGGCGCCACCAGCGCCACCTTTGGCCAAGTTTGTGTTTGACACCGTGGTTGCTAGGCCGCCCGCGCCGCCAGCGCCTCCGCCACCGTATAGTCCGGTGCCGCCGCCGGCGCCGCCGGCGCCGCCGGTCGCGCTGCCGGCGGGCGCGATGAACTCAGTGGAAGTGATGATGTGGCCGAGCGTGGCGGTATCCACAACAAACGGGCCATCGACCGACTTTTGTGCAATAGGTGTGCCACCCAGCGACTTAGCAGTACCTCCCGCGCCACCTGATCCGCCACCACCGAACAGTGTGCTGCCGGTGCCACCTTTTCCGCCAGCGCCGCCGACGGCATTGCCTGCTTCGCTCGTGGCATCGGCGCCTCGTCCGCCGGCGCCGCCCCAGCCGAGGAGTGTCCCGCCATTGCCTCCGGCGCCGCCGGCAAGACCAACTGCTGCGGTCGTACCCGTCGTGGTGACGGCGAGCGCGTTGCCACCTGTCCCGCCATTGCCGATCAGCCCGGCATTGCCGCCATTGCCGGCAGCATGTGTGGCGGTGGCATCGGCGCCTTTGCCGCCATTGCCCCATAGCAGGCCGCCATTGCCGCCGTTGCAAGTAGCGCCGCTGCATGTAAGCGGATCTGCGTCAAGGCCATTGCCGATGAGCGAGCCGCCCGGGCCGACAAGATTGAGTGGGTCAAGGGCGTCGAAGGTTCCGAGGGCGTTAGCCGTGGCACCGACACCGGCGCCGAACAGCGAGCCGTCGCCGCCGCCGAACAGCTCGGCGCCGCCCTCGGTGGCCTGGCAGAGGAAGTCGTTCGGCTGGCATGCGGCGTGCGCAGTCCCCGTGTTAAAACCGCTGAGGGCGCCCAAGCCTGCGAACCCTGTAGCAAGGGCCGCACTGACAATGGCGCCGCCCGCAACTCGCCTAGCCGTGTGGCTCCTGGTCTCCGCGTGCTTCGGCCTGGCGGCCCGAAGTGCTGGAGGAACGTAGGTGTTGTTCTGATGGATCGTCACTGGATCTCCCCTTACTCCACAAATACCAAAATCCACCGCTGGTTCGACCAGCTTGTTACGGACATTAGCAAAGGCTGAGAGCAAAACACAGCAAATACCCAAAATTTTGCAGGCGCGTCGATTTTTTTCTCAGGTAGCCACTCCCAAAGCGACGACGCGCTCCTGCTCGGCCGTTACTATTCGGCGCATGTCGGACTCGCATGATCCCGCCCCTGACCCCGCTCCTGCAGCCGGTCGCCACCTCATCAAGACATCACCTGACCGGGCATTATTGGTAGTGGCGATCATTGCTCTTACCGCGATAGGCATCGCCGCCTGGGCGCTGCTACGGCCGGCACCGGGTTCCGATCCGGACTACAGCGACGCGCGGCGTGCGGATGCGAAGTCGAAGACCTGCGCGGCGTTCGACGTGGTGCGCAGGGGGGTCAAGCTGAACACAAGCATCAAGCCGCCGGGAGGACCAGAGGACCTCACTGGGACCCTCGCGGTGGTGGCGAACGCTCGCCTCGCAACCTACGCCGGAGGCCTCTACTTACTGGATCGTCTGGAGCCTGCGACACCGACGGAGTTGGCGGACGAGATACGCGGATTCGCAAATGTCCTAACGGATATCGGCGCTGCAGCCACGGCTGGCGCAGGGGATTCTGACCCCGATCAGGCGGCGCGATTGAAGGATGCGGACGCGGCCAACACCAAGCTCGGCGAGCTGTGCAAGTAGCAGACACGCGTCAAGTCTGAGGATCACCTCGCGAGCCGACCGCATCGGCGATAACAGTCGCCTCAGGACAGGCCGCCTACTTAACTTCTCTGCTCGCTACCGACGTCTCCTTCGGCGCCAGGTCGGGTGGAGGCGAGGCATGCAGCCGGTAACCGATGACGGGGCTCACGTCGCTCGTTGCTGGTATGCCTGTGCACTGGTGTCTTCCATGTGAATGGGCAGGCGCAGTGCTCACAGCTCATTGCTGACGGTTCATGTTCGTGGATGCGCGGCCGGGTAGTTCGCTGGGCTACCGAGTTTTCGCTTCGGAGAACTTCAGCTCTTTCTCAGGTTTGGGCTTTCAAGATCAGGACGTTCGGTCCGACCGGCAAACTTTACTGCTTGCGGTCAGCGAGGAACACAAGTCGGCAAATGGGCGAAAACTGCACAACATCCACGTCGCACATGCGCCGAAAGGCCACAAAACCGCCCTACTGGGTGTTGCAGGAAATCGCGGACGGGGCGGCATAGTGGCGGTGTTCAAGCAGTTGCGCTCGAAGTCTTTCGCCGCGACAACCACGCCTGCCGCTATTGCGGTGCGACTGCTCCCGATGCGGTTCTCACGATCGACCACGTGACGCCGACCGCCCTAGCTAGGCCGGCGGGTCGGGCAGCTTGTCGCACAATCCCCGGTACCCGATGTCCTGGTCGTCGGTGATCCAATCGCGCCACTGCTCGCGGTTGATTTCGGCGGTCAGCTTGTCGCACAGCATCTCCGGCTTGACGACCGCCGGCCAGGTTCGCACCGTCTTGTCGCCACCGGTGCTGACGAGGCGCTTTCCGTCAGAACTGAACGCCACACTCGAAACCGGACCGAAATGCCCGGTCAGCGGTTCGCCGATACGTTCACCCGTGCGGGCGTCCCACAAGCGCACCGAACTGTCTCTGCTGCCCGTTGCCAGTTGAGTCCGGTCCGGGCTGAACGCCAGAGCGGTGACCCAATCGGTGTGTTGCGTTTCGATCCCGCCGAGGTATTGCCCAGTGGCGCCGTCCCGCATCTGCACCGTCGAATCCACGCCGGCTGCTGGCCAGTCGTTCTCCGTCCGCGCTGAACGTCACGGCCAGCACCGCTCCTTCGTGCTTGGCCGGGCCGATGTCGATCGGATCGCCGCTGTCGACGTTCCACATCCTCACCGTCCCGTCGTCGCCACCGATGGCCACGCGGCTGCCATCGGAGTTAAGTGCCATGCTCACGACGCGTCCGGTGTTGCTCACCCCGACCGGATCGCGGCCGCCGTCGAGGGCCCACACCCGCACCGTGTCATCGACGCCGGCACCGGCCAATCGGTGGCCGTCGGCACTGAAGGCGAATCCGCGCATCGGCACGCCGCCGGTCGGCGGCCCACCGATGCGACGGCGGGCGTCGACATCCCACACATCCACAGTGCCGTTCGCAGCGCCGGTGGCCAGGAGCTTTCCGTCCGCGCTGAGCGTGGCAACGCTGACCCGATCGATGCCACCGGGCAGCGCGATGGGTTGGCCGGTCTTGGCGTTCCACAGTCGCACGGTGCCGTCGGCGTCGCTCGTGGCCAGTCGGCTCGCGTCGGCGCTTAACGTCGCGGCGCGGAGCCTGCCGGGGTCCTCGATTGTCACCGGGAGATCGTCGAGATTCCACAGCCGAAGAGTTCGGTCGGCGCTCCCGCTGGCGAGGCGACGCCCGTCGGAACTGAACGACAGCCCCTGCACCCAATTCGCATGTCCCACAAGCGGAGGGTCCGCAGGTTGGCCGGTGACGTTCCACAGATGCACGGCTTTGTCGGTGCCGCCGGTGGCGACCGTGCGTCCGTCGGGGCTGATCGCCAGACTGAGAAGATCGTCGGTACTTCGGATGGTGGCGATCTGGACGCCGGTGTCGACGTTCCAGACTTTCGCGTTGCGGTCGGTGCCGCCGGTGACGAGCCACCGCCCGTCGTGACTGAAGGCCAACGAAAGCACGCGATCACCGTGGTTGAGCGCCCCGGCCCCGAGCCGGTCGCCGGTGTCGGCATTCCACAAGCGCACGGTGCCGTCGGCGCTGCCCGTGGCCAGGCGGTGACCGTCGGCGCTGAAGGCGGCGGCCTCCACCGGGTCGGTGTGACCGGCCAACGCGGGGCCGACGGCGTCCCCGGTATCGGCGTTCACCACCTGCACCGTGTTGTATCGGGTCAACCCGGCCGCCCGGGGACCGGTGTCACCCAACGCGACCGCGAGCAGCCGCGCACCGATCGGCGCCGTGCGGGTCGGACCGAGGGGCTTACCGGTGTCTGAATTCCACTGTTGCACAGCACCTTTAGCGTCTGCAGTTACCAGTCGCCCCCCGTCGGCGCTGAACGCCACGTCGACGACGACGAGCCCGGTGTCGACGATCTTCGCCGTGGAGAACCGATCTCGGACGGCTTCGATCAGGCCACCGGATGCGCTGCCTCCACCAATGGCATTGGCGGCCAGTAGCTTCTGGAAGGCTTGCACGTCGTTCGGGTTGTTCTCGGTCAGCAGCTCGCCGGCCTCCTGCTGCAGCCGGGATGCCGTCGCCTGCTCAGCGCTTCTGCGCGCGTTGTTCCGTTCGTCCGTGGCCTTCAAGAAACCGGCCACCGCGGCGCCCGCGATCAGGGCGAGTACCACGATGACGGCGCCCACCTGGGTCCTCCGACGGAGGCGGCGGGACCGGTCCGTCCGCATGCTCGCCTCGAGAAATTCGTGACCGATCTCGTCGAGCTTGACGCGCGTGACCAACCGTCGCGGTTTTGTCCACCGCTCCACGCTCCACAGCCGGCCGCCGTCCGAAGGATCCCGCGGAACCGGGGTCAACTCCGCGCCGGTGTCGACCGTCGCCTTGGCGAGTTGGCCGCCCTGAAGGAGTGCGCCGTCGTCGCGGCCTCCGGCGACCCAATCGTTCGCGGCGTTCTCCACCACACGACGGGCCCGCAGCGCGGCCGCCTGCTCGTCGATCTCCGTTGCGAGCGGCGGCCAGTTCGCCAGGAACGCCTCGTGCACCACCGCGACGAGGGTGCGGTCGCCCTCGGAGTAGGTGGACAGCAGTCGTCGGGAGATGAACGGCTCGAGTTCCGATCGTGCGGTTGACGTATCGTCCAGGGAGACACTGCGTTTCGTCGGCCTGCCCTGCTCGTCGATCTTCACCAGGCCGAGTAGTGCCGATATCACGTGCTGGCGCGTCACGCCTTCTTTCTCGCATGCCTCCTGCAGCGCGGCGTCGGCTTGGCGCCGCAGCGCGCCCTGCACGCCACCGATCTCGGTGTAGCGCTCGTGCGAGAGCCGTCCGCCCCGTGTCACACCCTCGGCGAGTTGCTCGAGCGTGAACGCCAGCAGCGGTAGCGCTGTGCCGCTGCCGGTGTCGGCGACGAGACGGGTGACGAGATCGTCGTCCACTCCGAATCCCGCTATCTGCGCGGGCTTTTCGATGACCGCGCGAAGCGCCTCGGACTCCAGTGGTCGAACCTGCCGGATCCGCAGCGCGAGCTTCGACAGGTCGGGGTCCTTGGCCAGGGGGTCGAGGAACTCGGGGCGCAACGTCGCGAGCATCTGCACAGAACCGCCGAGCGCGGGCGCGAGCATGTCCACGAACTCGGCCCGTGCGGCGGCCCCGGTCTGGGTGAGTAGTTCTTCGAACTGGTCCACGACGACGAGCAGCTTGCACTGTGTGTCCGCCTTGGCCGCAATCAGGAGATCCGTTGCGACAGCGCCGAGTCCGTCATGGAGGTCGGTGCGCAGCGATCGCACGTCGAACGGGATCTGCCGTTCCCGGATGGCGGCGGCCATCGCGCGCGCCAGGTTGCCGACCGGGTCGGTGCCCGGCACGATCGGCGGCACCGTCAACCAGAAGCGTTCACCGGCAATGCGAGGCAGAACCCCGGCGCGGACAAGTGAGGACTTTCCGCAGCCGGACGGACCGACGATGGCGAGGATCGCCGGTGTAGTTCGCTCCGGCGACCGCAGCCGCTCCGCGATTTGCGTGGTTTCGCGCGACCGGCCGAAGAACACACGGTGCTCGCCGAGGTCGAACGAGCGCAGACCCGGGTACGGCGACCGGTCGTCGGACCAACCACGTCCGCCGCCGCCATCGATGATGCTCAACCGGGACCGCAGGCGCTCGCGCGCGTCCTGCGGGTCGAGGGCGGCGTCGAGACCTTGCAGCGGCTCCAGCAAGGTGTGCCGCTGACCATCGGAGGCGAACTGCACGGGCAGCAGTTCGGCGCCGAGCGCACGTGCCGCTCCGATCTCGGCCGCGCACCACACCGACTTCAGGTAGGCGTCGGTGACGACGCAGACAACCGCGTCGGCCCTCCTGAGTTCCTTGTAGAGCCGGGTCTCCCATTCCTCGCCGGGCAGGATGCCGTCATCGCGGTGCTGGTCGAGGAAGGTGTCGTGCCCGTCTTCGTCGAGCCACGCGTGCAGCCGCTGAGCCAACACGGCGTCGGCACCGGCGTGGCTGATGAACACCCGTGCCATCGCTGCCTCTCTGCTTGCGAATGTGGGCGGTCAGGGGGTGGGCACCACTTCGCCTCCGACGGGAGGCAGGAGGCTCGGGTCCTCGGGTGTGATCTCGGGCTCGGTGACGATGGTCTCCGTCGTCGTCGTGGTCGTCGATTCGGTCGTCGTCGTGGTCGTCGACGTCGTCGTGGTGACCGACGTCGTCGTCTGCTCCGTAGTGGGAGTAGTGGACGTGGAGCTTGTGCCGGAGACCTGTTGCACCGGTACGGATACGACCGTCAGGTCTTTCGGTAGCACGATGTCCGGGGCGGCCTCCGGCATCGCGTCACCGATCAGGCTCCTCAAAAACGTTGGTGCCGGCGCCGCGCCGCTTGTATGCGTAAGCCCCGGCGGTGCCTCACCGCCCACCTCGATGAGCTCGAGCTGCTCCAGCGGGACCTCGGACTTCTCCACTGTCACAACCGAATCGAGATCCAGGTTCTGCCAACTTGTTCCGCTGAACTGATCGTCGCCGACGTCGCCCTGCGGCTCGCTGAGCGGGCTTCCCGAGTCACAACGCACGCGGGGCAGACCTCGGTTGTCGGTCAAAATTGCGGTGCCGGTCTGCAGCACCGACTGGAACGAGGTCGCCGAGCCGTTCTTGAAGCCGTGATTGGTGACCAGTGTGTCGTAGGTCAGGAAGGTCGGCGTCAGCCCTAATGCGTAGGAACGAACATCTTGTGCGCCGGTCGAGGCGCGCCATGCGGCGGCCTTGATCGGATTCTGCTCCAGGTAGTCGATCATTTTTTCGCGGTTGCACACCACGCGATCGGCCGATCCGCCGTACAACCCGATCTGGTCGCCCGACACGGTGCGCGACGCATTAGGGGTCTCGACCCGGTTCACCTGTCTCGGCGCATCTCCCGACGTGACGGAATCCATCCACGGCGACGAGCCGGGAGTGTTGGCGGCTTCCAGCGAGACCAACGCCACATCTCGGGTCGTGGTGGGGCCAGTTTCAGATTCTTGGCCGCAACCGCCGATGCCGATCCCCAGTACCGCGGCTCCGAACGCCGCGGGGAGCACGAGTGCTTTGCGCGTCGACCGCCGCGCATCGCGTCGCTTCAACTCCGATATGCCGCTCACACTGGGATCATCTCGCTGATCACTGCCATTTACTTGCGTATTCGACTACTTGTAACACCGCACGCCGATGTGAAGCCCACGGAGAACGGCGTTGCCCGCGATGCGGACAACGAGGCCCACACCTCGTCGTCGGCGGGCCCGGACCAACGACCGCCCGGGGGCGTCTCGGCCGGTACCCAATGGAGCGGGCGACGGGAATCGAACCCGCGTAGCTAGTTTGGAAGCCTTTACCCCGAGATACGGGCTAACTCGTGGGCCAGGTTGAGGCTGACGACGAGCAGCCTTAACCAGTCTGGATCAGGCCGCAGAAGCCCGGTCGGGGTAAACCGAAGGCGCTGGTGGCGCAGATCCGTCGTGCGGGGTACCAGCGGGGTACGTCGAACCGCGGTGCGCGCCGCCGCCTCGACCGCAACATCGCTCCGCAGAGTTCTATCATCGACCTACTCGAACTGATTGGATTCACCAGACGTCGCGCGGCCGCAAGACGCATAGTCTGCCAGCGGGAACATCGGATTAAGTGGTCGAAGGCCAAGCGCCTCGACCGTCTCAGTGGGATAATTCATGGCGCGTCAATAAGCGCAGCCATTCTGAAGAGACGGGGAAGTCATGGCGGGTAAGCACAGGGCGAAGAAGCGTCAGCCCGAGGCGTACGTATGGCTCGGGACGGGCGCCATGACGCTCGGCCTTGGCGTCGCCCTTGCCGCTGGGTCGGGTGTTGCGCAAGCAGATGCCACGAACGCGTCGGTCAGTGGGTCGGGCGTCACGCCGTCGTCGGGGAGTTCCGCAGCGACGACTGCGATCCATACCACTGTCAGCGCGCAGAGCGTACGTACGTCAACTCATTCATCCGCGCCCGAGGTTGCAGGAGAGGAACAAGCGACCGAGATCGTCACTACCAAGGATTCCGTTGTCCCACAGATGAATTCAGCGGACACCGGTGATAACGATCCGAGGACGGATTCCACCGTCGCGAGCCAGCTGCTCGGACTCGACAACAACGATCTTGGGCTCGGTCTTGGTCCCGATATTCGTCTTGGTCCCGATATTCCGTTCATCGAGCTGGGCGGTGGTGGTGGCGGCTTGCTCTCAAGGATCGCAGGTGCTCTCGGCTTCTAGCGCGGTCCGCTTTCTGGTCATGTCTCCGGGCGCTGCACTGCCGTGTGGCCTGCGCTTCCCCTGACGCCGCCCGGGGTAGCACGCCGTCGGGATACGGGAGGGTACCGGCGCGCATGGAATGAAGGGCCCTCTTGGCGTGCAAAATCACCTACCAGGGCGGTCTGTGGAGCGGGCGACGGGAATCGAACCCGCGTAGCTAGTTTGGAAGACTAGGGCTCTACCATTGAGCTACGCCCGCTAGTGCAGCACCTGGAGACTGTACCGGCGGCCATCTAACCAAATCCAATTAAGGGTTCGGCGTGCCTGGGCCGTAGTATCTGCGGTGGTCCGCGGGGTGTAGCGCAGCTTGGTAGCGCATCCGCTTTGGGAGCGGAAGGCCGCAGGTTCAAATCCTGTCACCCCGACCAGAAGCACCACCCGAGCCGTCAACGAGATCTATGAGGAGCACGTCCCGTGAAGAGCACCGTCGAGCAGTTGAGCCCCACCCGGGTTCGCATCAATGTGGAGGTGCCCTTCGCTGAGCTGGAGCCCGACTTCGACCGCGCGTTCAAGCAGCTTGCGAAGCAGGTCCGGCTCCCCGGCTTCCGCCCAGGTAAGGCGCCCCGCAAGCTGCTCGAGGCCCGCATCGGCCGCGGCGCCGTGCTCGAGCAGGTCGTCAACGACGCCCTGCCCAGCCGCTACAGCGAAGCGGTCACCAGCTCCGAGGTGCGTCCGCTCGGCCAGCCGGACATCGAAGTCACCAAGCTCGAAGACGGCGACGAGCTCGTCTTCACCGCAGAGGTCGACATCAGGCCGGAGATCACCATTCCCGATCTCGAGGCGCTCAAGATCGAGGTCGACCCCATCGAGGTGTCCGACGAGGACGTCGACACCGAACTGCAGAACCTGCGCGCCCGCTTCGGCACCCTCACCGGTGTGGAGCGCGCTGTCGAAGACGGCGACTTCGTCTCCATCGACCTGTCTGCCTCCGTCGACGGCAAGGAGGTGCCCGACGCCGCCACTCAGGGCCTCTCCCACGAGGTCGGCTCCGGTCAGCTGATCGACGGCCTCGACGAGGCGATCGTCGGCCTCAAGTCGGGGGAGACCAAGGTCTTCACCACCACGCTGGCCGCCGGTGAGCACGCCGGCGAAGAGGCTCAGGTGACCGTCACCGTCAACTCCGTCAAGGAACGCGAGCTGCCCGAGCCCGACGACGAATTCGCCCAGCTGGCAAGCGAATTCGACACCATCGACGAACTGAAGGTGAGCCTCAAGGATCAGGTCGAGCGGGTGAAGCGCATCCAGCAGGCCGAGCAGATCCGTGACAAAGCCCTCGAAACCCTGCTCGAGCAGACCGAGGTGCCGCTGCCCGAGAAGATCGTGCAGGCGCAGATCGACGACACCGTCCACAACGCGATCCACCAGCTCGACCACGACGAGGACGCCTTCGCCAAGGCGCTGGAGTCCCAGGGCAGCAGCCGCGAAGAGTTCGACAAGGACAACCGCGAGAACTCCGAGCGCGCCGTCAAGACCCAGCTGGTCATGGACGCGATCGCCGACAAGCTCAACGTCCAGGTCGGCCAGAACGACCTGAGCGAGCGCCTGGTGTTGATGTCGCGCCAGTACGGCCTCGAGCCGCAGCAGCTGCTGCAGTACCTCCAGGAGAACAATCAGCTGCCGGTGATGTTCGCCGACGTGCGCCGCGGCCTGGCCGTCGCCGCCGTCGTCCATGGCGCCACCGTCACCGACACCAACGGCAACGTGATCGACACCACCGAGTACTTCGGGCCGCCGGCAAGCACGGACCCGGCCGACGTCGCTGCCCAGATCGCCGCGCAGGTAGAACAGGCTGCCCCCGCAGCCGAGGACACTGCCGACACCGACGCCGACGAGGCCGACGACGAGGTATCCGACGACACGAAGTGACGCTCTGAGCGAACGCACGCCTGCCAGGGAGTGCGCCGCCGCGCAGGTTGGTTAGTGTTCGGTGAGAAGCAAGAGTGAGAAAGCAGGTATCCAGTCGTGACTGACATGCGTTCGAACGGGCAGGGCGGGTTCAACCTCGTCGACTCCGTCTATGAGCGCTTGCTCGCCGAGCGCATCATCTTCCTGGGGTCACAGGTCGACGACGACATCGCGAACAAGCTGTGCGCGCAGATCCTTCTGCTGTCCGCCGAGGACCCGACAAAGGACATCCACCTCTACATCAACTCGCCAGGCGGCTCGATCAGCGCCGGCATGGCCGTCTACGACACCATGGTGCTGGCGCCGTGCGACGTCGCGACCTACGCCATGGGCATGGCCGCCTCGATGGGTGAGTTCCTGCTCGCCGCGGGCACCAAGGGCAAGCGCTACGCCCTGCCGCACGCCCGCATCCTGATGCACCAGCCGCTCGGCGGCATCACCGGTGGCGCGGCCGACATCGCCATCCAGGCCGAGCAGTTCGCGGTGATCAAGAAGGAGATGTTCCGCCTCAACGCGGAATTCACCGGGCAGACCCTCGAGCGCATCGAGGCCGACTCCGACCGCGACCGCTGGTTCACCGCGCCGGAAGCCCTCGAGTACGGGTTCGTCGACCACATCATCACCAGCGCCAGCCTCAACGGCTCCGGACCGACCGCAGGACTAGACAAATGACCGACCACACAGATCTCACATATCGTGGGCCTGCGCCCACTGCCCGCTACATACTGCCGTCGTTCATCGAGCACTCGAGCTTCGGCGTCAAGGAGTCCAACCCGTACAACAAGCTGTTCGAGGAGCGCATCATCTTCCTCGGCGTGCAGGTGGACGACGCGTCGGCCAACGACATCATGGCGCAGCTGCTGGTGCTCGAGTCGCTTGATCCCGACCGCGACATCACCATGTACATCAACTCGCCCGGCGGTTCGTTCACGTCGCTGATGGCGATCTACGACACCATGCAGTACGTCCGCGCCGACATCCAGACGGTCTGCCTCGGCCAGGCCGCGTCGGCCGCCGCGGTGCTGCTCGCCGCGGGCACCCCCGGTAAGCGGCTCGCGCTGCCGAACGCCCGCATCCTCATCCACCAGCCCGCGCTGTCCGGCGTCATCCAGGGCCAGTTCTCCGACCTGGAGATCCAGGCCAAGGAGATCGAGCGGATGCGCACCCTGATGGAGACGACGCTGGCTCACCACACCGGCAAGGACGCCGCGCAGATCCGCAAGGACACCGATCGCGACAAGATCCTGACGGCCGAGGAGGCCAAGGACTACGGCGTGATCGACACGGTGCTGGAGTACCGCAAGCTTTCGGCGCAGACGGCCTAATCGCGCCGAGCGTGTGGCTTATGTTCGCCAATTGCCCGTAATCAGTACGTAGGCCCCACGGTCGACGCGAGCTCCGCGATGTCGTCGGGCATCACGCGGCAGCATCCTCCGACGATGCGTGCGCCCGCGGCCACCCACTGCGCCGGCAGGTCCGCCGACCAACGCGGCTCACCGATCCACGTTCGTCGCTCGCCGTCCCACTCCTCGCCGCTGTTGGGGTAGACGATGACGGGCTTGTCGGTGACACCGCGGGCGATATCGATTGCCGGCAACACATCACCCGGCGCGCAGCAGTTCACGCCCACCGCGACGATCTCGGGCACATCCGCCGCAAGCGCGAACGCCTCCGCCAGCGGCTGCCCGGCGCGGGTGTACGGCCCGCTGATCGTGTAGCTCAGCCACGCCGGCACACCGAGCCGTCGCACCAGGCCCACCAGCGCCTCGGCCTCGTCGATATCTGGCAGCGTTTCGATGGCCAACACGTCGGCGCCCGCGGCGGCCAGGATCTCCATGCGCGGCAGATGCCAGTCGGCCAGCTGGGCGACGGTCAGCCCGTAGCGCCCCACGTACTCCTCGCCGTTGGCCAGCGCCGCGCCGTACGGTCCTACCGACGCGGCCACCCACCGACCCTCGCTGCCGACCTCGTCGCGGGCCGCCGCCGCCAGCTCGACGCTGCGCCGCATCAGCCGTTCGGCGTCATCGCGGCCGATTCCGCCGGCCGCGAAACCCTCGAAGGATGCCTGGTAGCTGGCCGTCGTCGCGATGGCCGAACCGGCCCGATAAAACGCGAGGTGAGCAGCCATGATCTCGGTGGGGGCATCGAAGAGTAGCCGCGCCGACCACAGGTCGTCGGACAGGTCATGGCCTCGTGCCTCCAGTTCGGTAGCCAGGCCGCCATCGCTGATCAGCACGGTATCGTTGGAGGCTGCGAACGCCACGTCGCAACTCTACGATCAGCTCGGGGACAGCAGCGCAGTCCTATAACGGCGGCGACACGCCAGGGACACAGCTGCGCGTTCATGGGGGTTATGGGGCGCGTGAGGCGATATGTTCTGGAAACACAGCTAAATACCACCGACGCGATTCGGCTTTATCGGTCGCACCGCGCCGGAATGAGCGGGTAGCGTCGGGAACTACAGCCTCGGCGACCCGCTGGCCCGACGATTACCGACAGCGAGAAGGAAGTAGGACCTCACCACCATGGCACGCATTGGAGACGGCGGTGACCTGCTGAAGTGCTCGTTCTGCGGAAAGAGTCAAAAGCAGGTCAAAAAGCTCATTGCGGGCCCCGGCGTGTATATCTGTGACGAGTGCATTGATCTCTGCAACGAGATCATCGAAGAAGAACTCGCAGACGCCGACGATGTAAAACTCGACGAACTTCCCAAGCCCGCCGAAATTCGCGATTTCCTCGAGGGATATGTCATCGGGCAGGACACCGCCAAGCGAACTCTGGCCGTGGCCGTCTACAACCACTACAAGCGCATCCAGGCCGGCGAGAAGATGCGCGACTCGCGCGCCGAGCCCGTCGAGCTGGCCAAGTCCAACATCCTGATGCTCGGCCCCACCGGCTGCGGCAAGACCTACCTCGCGCAGACGCTCGCCAAGATGCTCAACGTCCCGTTCGCGATCGCCGACGCCACCGCGCTCACCGAGGCCGGCTATGTCGGTGAGGACGTCGAGAACATCCTGCTCAAGCTGATCCAGGCCGCCGACTATGACGTCAAGCGCGCCGAGACCGGGATCATCTACATCGACGAGGTCGACAAGATCGCCCGCAAGAGCGAGAACCCGTCGATCACCCGCGACGTGTCCGGCGAAGGCGTGCAGCAGGCGCTGCTGAAGATCCTCGAGGGCACGCAGGCGTCGGTGCCCCCGCAGGGCGGCCGCAAGCACCCGCACCAGGAGTTCATCCAGATCGACACCACGAATGTGTTGTTCATCGTGGCGGG
The DNA here is from genome assembly GCA_963715215.1 of uncultured Actinomycetota bacterium. Taxonomy (GTDB): domain Bacteria; phylum Actinomycetota; class Actinomycetes; order Mycobacteriales; family Mycobacteriaceae; genus Mycobacterium. The sequence goes on along the minus strand of CAVQRJ010000019.1, from coordinate 279,591 downwards.
CGCGTTCGCCGGTCTGGAGAAGATCGTCTCCGACCGCGTCGGCAAGCGCGGGCTTGGCTTCGGCGCCGAGGTGCACTCCAAGGCCGAGATCGACACCCAGGACCACTTCGCCGACGTCATGCCCGAAGACCTGATCAAGTTCGGGCTGATCCCGGAGTTCATCGGCCGGCTGCCCGTCGTGGCGTCGGTGACGAACCTGGACAAGGAATCGCTCGTCAAGATCCTCTCCGAGCCCAAGAACGCGTTGGTGAAGCAGTACACCCGCCTCTTCGATATGGACGGCGTGGAGCTGGAGTTCACCGACGAGGCGTTGGAATCCATTGCGGACCAAGCCATTCACCGCGGCACCGGTGCCCGCGGCCTGCGCGCGATCATGGAGGAAGTCCTGCTGCCGGTGATGTACGACATCCCGAGCCGCGACGACGTCGCCAAGGTGGTCGTCACCAAGGAGACCGTCGAGGACAACGTGCTTCCGACGATCGTGCCGCGCAAGCCTTCTCGGCCGGAGCGCCGCGACAAGAGCGCATAGCCTTCCGCCTCCGCGCGAGCAGACGCGGAAGCTGCCCGCGCGGTGTCAGACCGCCACGGGCACCCCGGAGTTCACCGGGAAAGTCGTTGGCACCGTAGCGATCAGCGCAAGGCACTCGACGAAGAAGTAGATCGCCTTGAAGAACTCGAGGAGGTCTCCGTCCTCGAGCAACAGCTTGCGATACATCACGGTGCGTAGGGCGTCGTACCCCTCAAACAACGCCTTCCAGTCGTGATAGTCGGCCGCAAGCACATACGTGGCATCCACCTGTTCGGACTCGTCGACAACCCGGCACTCGTTGACGAAGCCCTCGCTCCAGGCGACGACGAGATACCTTGTGCCACCGCCCATCTCGGCCGGGAGATCACGCGCACCGAGCGCCCATGACGACGGGTATGTATAGCGGATCAGGTTGTAGAAGTCCCAATACTCCTGCAGCTTGCCGGCGAGGGACTCTTCGCTCGGGCCCGCGTTCAACGCCTCCTTGACGCCGTCGGCCCACTCCTGGCTGAAGAACATCGACATGATCAGCCTCCCGCCAGCACCGGCTCGATCTGCTCCAGCAGATCCTCGAGTTCCTGCGACAGCGAGATGCCGACGTCGTTGCACTTGCGCCGCAGCTGCTGAATCAACAGCACGCGGACCTCATCCTCTGTCCAGCCCAGCGGCTCGTAGTACAGCTTGCGGCTGGACACCCCGCTGATGGTCAGGATGGTATGCAGGGTGGCGTGAATCTCCTCCAGCATCGTCGGATCACGCCGCACCGCGTCCTGCAGGTAGCGCATGCCGCCCTGCACGTGTCGCGACTCGTCCCGGCACGTCGCGGTGAAACCCGTGTAGTAGGCGGGCAGGAACCCGCGCCAACGGGCATACGACAGCGTCACTTTCATGACCGACAACGCCAGCACCCCCTCGATCCACAGGAAGTACGTCGTCCCGTACCGCACCCGCGCGCGTTGGTCATACGGGTTCCTGCGCAACTCGTCTGCCTGATAGGCGAGCAGACCGAACGGGCCGACGAACGTCTCCTGCACCCACGGGAACGACTTGTCGAGCACCTCCATGATGTCCGCACCCTCGATGCCGACGACCTCCCGGTAGAACCGGTCGAAGAAGACGGTGTGCCGCGCCTCGTCCTCGATCTGCGCGGCGATGTGGAGCTTCTCCTCCTCGGTCGCGCCGATCATGAAGACGGGCAACTCGATCTCGACCTGCCGCTCGCCGTGGTGGAAGCCGGACGCGATCCCGACGAAGGACTCCCGTTCGTCCTCGGTCATCTTCTCGGTCCAGTCGATGCGGTCCTGGGTGAAGTCCAGCTCGTAGACGTCCCACCGCTGTTTGAGGTACTTGCGGTAGAGGGTGACGAAGTCGGGCAGCTTCCGGAGGCCGTGATGGACGTGCTCGATCACGTCATCGATATCGACCTGCCGGATCTCCTTGAGGTCGCGCCGCTCGATGTCGGCGATCTCGTTCTCCGAGAGGCTGCGCGGTCCCTCGTGCAGGACCGCCGTCGGCGTCTTGAGTTCGGTCATCGGACTCCTTCCCGGCCCCCATGACCCCCATGGTGCGCCATGGCGCTACCGACTGAGACGTTTTTATCGCTTTCGTCAATAGCCGAACCGGCGCCGTCCCGCCCGGGCCCGATCACGTCGCTCAGCGAGGCGAACAGGCACCACAGCAGGTAGGCCGCGACCGCGGCGAACTGCAGGTTGCTGACCATGGGTTCACCCTTTCCTTGCATAGATCGGCGGGCACGCGTAGTCGACTACTCGAATCCGGCGGCCGGTTGAACGGGTCGGCGCATGTCATGACGTCACCGCCGCACCGCGTTCGGCGACCACCTCGTCGATCAGCGCCGCGATCTCCGCGACGCCGTCGCGCTGCGCGTACGCCGCCTCGAGTTCACGGGCCCGACGTAGGTAGCTGCCATTGCCGAGAACCTCACGCACCGCGAGGCGGACCGCCTTCGCGGTGGGTGTCCCGGTCTTCAGGTCGATGCCTGCGCCCGACCATGCGACCCGCGCCGCCACCTCGGGCTTGTCCTCGGTATTGCCCGCCACCACCAGCGGCACGCCCGCCGACAGCGCCCTCTGCACGGCGCCGTAGCCGCCGTTGGTCACCATCACGTCGACCTTCGGCAGCAGCAGGTCGTGCGGGATGTGCTCGGCGACATAGGTATTGGACGGCACCGGTAAACCCAGCCCCGAGACGTCCGGCCCGCCGGTGGTGGCGACCACCATGACGTTCTCGCCTGCCAGCGCCTGGATGGTCGGCCGAAGCAGCCGGCCGAGATCGGCGTTGTCGACGGTGCCCTGGGTGACGTGCACGACCGGACGATCGCCGTCGAGCTTCTGCCACCACGTCGGCGGGCGGAACGTCTGCGTCGGTGCGGGGTGCACGGCGCCGACGTAGCGGACGTTGGCGGGCAGATCGGTGCGGGGATAGTCGAATTCGGGCACGGTGGGCGCGATGAAACGGTCGGCGAGCGCACCGGAATCCAGCAGGAACACGGGCAGCTCGCGGGTGTTCAGCCGGTGCAGTTGATGGTTCGCCGCTTTCTGCGCTTCACGCAGCAACACCTTCTGCGACAACAGGTTCAGGCCGCGGTTGCGGAACCGGCCCAGCCGGCTCATCGACGGCGGCAGCCCGAGGCCGCCGGGCGCGGTGTCGCGGCTGCTGAACATCAGCGGGGTGGTGCCGTACAGCAGCACCGGCGGCCGAGCGGCGCGGTCTCCGAGCACGAACGGCAGGACGCCGAAGAAGCCGTAGTCGGCGAGGATCGCGTCAAACCGCTTGTGCGCCAGCAGGTCCGTGAGCGCCTTCGTCTGGTACGGCATCGGCGCGACGAACAGCCGGACGATGTCGAAGTTGAGCCTCTTGATACCGCTGGTTCCTTCGCGCCCGCTGTCGGACTCCAGCAGGGTCAGGTCGAGGTCGCCCTCCGACGGGAGCGTCGCCGGCGTCGCGCCCACCGCCCGGATCTCGTCGGCGCGACCGGCACCGGACAGAACCGTGACCCGATCCCCACGCTCCACCAGGCCCCGTGTGACGTTCAGCAGCGGTCCGATGTGCCCGACGGGCGACAGCGCCGCGACCAAGATCTCCGCCATCGTTCGTACTCCCTTCGATCGTTGTTTCCGACGGAAATCGATCGTCTGCGATCACGGGGTACGCAAGCTTGGAGGTTTTGTGGAGATTTGGGGGAGATCGCAGGTAGAGGGCCTGCGCGTCTAACGCTTGATGCGGTCCGGGCGGGTGTAGACGTTCATCGACTCGCCGCGCAGGAACGCCACCAGCGTCACCCCGGACTGGCTGGCCAGATCGACGGCGAGCGACGACGGCGCCGACACCGCCGCGAGCACGGGGATGCCCGCCATCACCGCCTTCTGGGTGAGCTCGAACGACGCGCGGCCGCTGACCAGCAGTACGGTTCCGGTCAGCGGGATCATGTTCTGCTCGACGGCCCAGCCGACGACCTTGTCGACGGCGTTGTGTCGACCGATATCCTCGCGAACCACCAGCAGGGTGCCGTCGGCGGCGAAGAGCGCGGCGCCGTGCAGCCCGCCGGTGCTGGCGAACACCTTCTGCTCGGAGCGCAGCTGTTTCGGCATCGCGGCCAGCGTCTCGGCCTTCACCTGTGAGGCGTCATCGCCGGGCGAGTAGCGGCTGATCGTGCGGACCGCGTCGAGGGACGCCTTGCCGCACACTCCGCACGACGACGTCGTGTAGAAGTTGCGGGTGATGTCCACCTGCGGCATCTCCACATCGGGGGAGAGGGTCGCGTCCAGCACGTTGTAGGTGTTCAAGTTGTCGGGTCCAGTGCCCTTGCAGTAGCGCACGGTGACCAGGTCATCGCGATGCCCGATGACCCCCTCGGTGAGCAAGAAGCCTTGCGCCAGTTCGACATCCGAGCCCGGTGTCCGCATCGTCACGCTGACCGCGTTACCGTTCACGCGGATCTCCAGCGGCTCCTCGACGACCAGCGTCTCCGGCCGCGTCACCACGTCATCGACGGTGACGTGGCTGGCGCGCCGCCGCGCGGTCACCCGTCCCATTGCTCCAATCTAGAACTTCGCCGGACTGTCGCGCCGCATTCTGCCGTTGACGCCGGCGTATTGAGCGGAAATGCCCTGCGTTTGCAGGCAATCAACAGCATTGAGGCGTACGTGCCTCCGGCAATCAGCTTCGCCGACGCGCTCGGCGACCTCTTACTCATGCCTGCGGGTCCACGATCTGCACCAGTCCGCCGGTTACGCCCGCGATGAAGAGCCGTCCGGTGGTCGCGTCGACGCCCAGCGTGTAGGGGTTCTGCACGGTCGGCAGGCGCTTCACCTCGCGGGGCGTCGGCTCGCTCATGTCATAGCCGACAACCTCGTTGGTGCCCGACGATGCCACCCACAGCAGGTCGCGGGTCGGGTCGTAGGCGATTCCATATGGTCCGCCGGGCTGGGCGACCTCACCGACCTGATGCGGCGTCGGCAGCGGCTCGAAAACGCGAATCGCGTTGCCGCGAGTGTCGGCGGCGATCATCCGACCGTGCTTGTCGGCCACCAGGTGCGTCGGGCCGTCCCCGGCAGGAGCCGACCCGACGATGCGCAGGTTCTGCGTGTCGTAGACCGTGAGGTCGTTCTTGCGGACGTCGATGAGGCCCATCGATTGGCCGACCGGCGCCAGGCCCGCCGGCTGCGCGCTGTCGGCGAAGACCATCACGACGTCCAAGCCTCGCAGCACCGAGACGGTTCCGCCGTGCTCGTTCGCGACGAACACGGTCCCGTTCGCGGCCTGCGCCGCATCGTGGGGTGTGGTTCCGGTGACCACCTGCGGCAGCGCCAGGCCGCTCGGTAACTCCACGCGGACCAGCGAATTGGCGCTTTCGACGGGGACGAGGACGGGTCCGCCGGGGTTGGCCAGCCGGAGATGCCGGACGACCCCTGGCAATGGGACGCGGTTGACGACCTCGCCGGTGTCGGCGTTCAGCAGGACCAACTCGTCGGGATCGCGGGTGGCGACCGCCGCCATGCGGGTCACCGCGTCGACGGCGACGCCTTCGGGTGATTTCCCGACGGGCACGGTGCGGCCGGGGATCGGGGCCGCCTGGGGCGGCGCCGACTGTGGTTCGGCGGCCTGCGACAGATTGTCGGTCGGTGGCCGGTTGCCCACGGTCGGTACCTGGCTGGGTATGCCGGGCATCGGCAGGGAGGAAGGTGCCTTCGCAGGGGGTGGCGCGCCGACATCGGCCGGAGGTTGCGAGCAACCTCCGACGACCATCACGAGCGCCATGAAAGTCGCGAACCGCCGCATATTTCCGAAGTACGTATCGCGGGCGCGGATGGTTCATAGGGAGCACTGTTCGGCGTCACGCCGTTGGCACGAGAACCGTTTCGTGAAGCCGGTTCGGGAGGCAGCGCGGGCTTTCGACACCTGCGTTCGACCCATGTTCGCCAATGTGTCCGAATGTATTGACAATCGGTCAACACATGTCCAGACTTCAGTCACACCGCGCGCCGGGACGCTGAACGAGCAACGTCTGGCGCATCGAACGGCGTGATAGCACTCGTATGGAGAAAACACTTGGCCGTCGCCTCAGCAAACAGTCCCACGATCAATTCAGGCGCGGGAATGGCAAGCGGCACCCGCTATTACGCGCCTCGGCTGCGCGCGGCGATCGTGGGCACCGGCGGCATCTCCCGCACTCACGGCTGGCGCCTGCAGGACCTGGGCTCGACCGTGGTCGGATTCTGTGGGCGCGATATCGCCAAGGCGCACACGCTCGCCGACGAATTCTGCCAATACGGTGACGTACAGGTCGGCGCGTTCGACAATCTCGGGGCCATGCTCGACCAGACGAAGCCAGACGTGCTGCACGTCTGCAGCCCCCACGGTCTTCACGTCAGGCATGCCCTCGAAGCGGTGAACCGCGGCATCAACGTGATCATCGAGAAGCCGATGGCGACCACCTTGGCCGACGCCCGCGAACTGATCGCGGCAGCCGAGGCAGCAGGTGTCGACGCCGCGGTGTGTCTCACCAAGCGCTCGTATCCGATGGTGACCGAAATGCGCGCCAGAATCCTGGCGGGCGAGCTCGGCGATGTGAACGCCGTCAGTGGCGGGTTCCTGTCCTGGGATTCCAGCCACGACGACTGGGCGTGGGGTTTCGACCCGGCGATCGCCGGAACGTCCTATGCCACAGCCGATCTCGGGGTGCATTGGCTGGACCTCGCGGAGTACGTCACGGGCCGGCGGATCATCGAGGTCGATGCGCGGTTCTCGACGTTGCGGCCCACCCGGTACCGCGACGGACAGCCGGTCCACATCGACGCCGAAGACTATGTGCGGGTTTTCGTCGAGCTCACCGGTGGTGTGGTCGGGTCCGCGACGTTCTCGGGTGTCACCGCGGGCGAGCCGAACGGCTGTTCCATCAATGTCGACGGCACCGAAGGCGGCTTCGGGTGGAAGGTCGACCGGCCCAACGAAATCGTGCACCGCCGCGCCGACGGATCGGTGGTCACCATCGTCCGCAACCCCGATGCACTGGCTCCTGCCGCCGCGCGGTTGTCGTTCTCGCCCGCAGGCCACGCCGAGGGCTTCGGCGACGCATTCCGAAACCTGTTCCGCGACGTCTACTCAGCGATCGGCGGCGCCGATATTTCCTATCCGACTCTCGCCGATGGTTATCACATGGTTGTGCTCGTCGAGGCGATCCAGGCAAGCGCACACGCTCGAAGGGCGGTAAACGTTGACTAGTTTCCCAGTGGACGAACTCCTCACCCCCGCACCCGCAGCCGAGGCTAGCGAGCGTGGCAACGCAATCGAACTGCGCGGCGTGACAAAGAATTTCGGCGACGCGGTGGCCTTACACCCTCTGGATCTGGACATCCGGGACGGCGAGTTCTTCTGCCTGCTCGGGCCGTCGGGCTGCGGCAAGACGACGACGCTGAACATCATCGGAGGTTTCACCGCGCCGAGCGCGGGTGTGGTGCGCATCGCGGGCAACGACATGACCAAGCGGCCGCCGAACAAGCGTCCGGTCAACACGGTCTTCCAGTCCTACGCGTTGTTCCCACACCTCAACGTGCTCGAGAACGTCTCGTTCGGGATGCGGATGGCGCGCGTACCAAAGAGCGAGCAGCGCACCCGGGCGCGCGAAGCCCTCGAACTCGTCGGTCTGGGAACGTTCGCCGAGCGACCGGTCAGCCAGCTATCCGGCGGGCAGGCGCAACGCGTCGCCATCGCTCGTGCGCTGGTCAACAAGCCCAGTGTGCTGCTGCTCGACGAGCCACTAGGCGCCCTCGACCTCAAACTGCGCAAGCGGCTGCAGACGGAATTGTCGCTGATCCAACGTCATGTCGGCACGACCTTCGTCTTCGTCACGCATGACCAGGAAGAGGCGATGGCCCTCGCCGACCGCATCGTGATTCTCAACGAAGGCCGCATCGAACAGATCGGCACACCGGAGGAGATCTACCGCCGGCCTGCCAGCCTGTTCGCCGCGGACTTCATCGGGGAATCGAATATCTTGCACGGCAAGAAGGAGGGGGGCACCTTCGTACTGGAAAACGGTGCGAAGGTTCCGATCTCAGGACAAGCGCCGGCGGACGTCACCTCGTTGGTGATCCGGCCAGAGGCCCTACGGATCGGCAAGGACGGATTCATCGGCGCACAAGTGCTCTCGCACGGGTATCTCGGGTCAATTACCCGCATTGTGCTTCAGCTGGAGAATTCCGAAATGCAGGTCGTTTCGTCGTTGAACGACGACGACATCGAAAATCTCGCTGAAATCGACCTCGATACAGGTGAATTCGTGAAGTTGTCCTGGTCGACAGAAGCAGCCCATCCTCTGGTAACCCACTGAGAGTCAGGAAGTCGCATGTCCCGAATTGGAGAAATCAACCTGAGCCGCCGCTCGTTCGTCGGGGGAGCGCTGATGTTCGGTGCGGCGAGCCCGTTCCTGCTCTCTGCCTGTTCGTCGGGAAGTAACTCCGGCGGCGGCGAGGCCGGCGGCGGTGGCACCGTCAACTGGCTGACGTGGTCGGACCACTACTCCAATGACCAGCTCGCCAAGGTCGCCGACACCACCAAGATCACCGGCAAGCCAAAGCTGTTCTCCGACAATGCCGATGCCCTGCTGCAGGTCAAGCAGACCGGTCCGCAGTTCGACATGGTGTCCGGCGACGCGCTGTGGGTGAAGAAGTACATGGAAGAGGGCCTGATCGAGCCGTTCGACCTGGCGTCGGTATCGTCGAGTTCCCAGCTCTTCCCGATGGCCAAGAAGTTCGAGTTCCTCAACGACCCGAAGGGCGCGCTGGGATACCCCTTCTCGTGGTCGACGGTGCAGATCTACTACAACCCCGACAAGGTCAAGACTCCGCCGACGTCATGGGAGTCGCTGACCGACCCGATGTACAAGGGTTTGGTCGTCGCAGAGAACATCCCGACCGACCTGATGGCGATCGCAGGCATTGCGACCGGCGCCAAGGGATCGCCCTACGGGCAGTCGCCCGACCAGATTTCGGCCTCGTCCAACTTCCTGAACGCCCTGAAGCCGAACATGGTGAAGCTCGCCTCGCAGAACAACGAGATCGTCAGCATGATGGCGAGCGGGGAAGCGGCGGTCGGCATCTCCAACCTCGGCACCGACGTGCGTGTCAAGGATGCCGGCGGCCCGGAGCTGAAGTTCGCGTACCCGCCCGAGGGCACGATCGGGTTCATCGACTCGGAGATGATCACCGCCAAGGGTGCGAACAAGGCGCTGGTCAAGCCGTTCATGGATGCGATGCAGCAGTCCGAGTGGATCGTCGCGAACTTCACCACCAACTGGCGTCCGCTGTTCAACCAGAAGGCCGCCGAGGCGCTGACGGCCGATCCGAAGACGGCCGACAACGCCAAGCGGCTCTACATGACCGATCCGGACAAGGCGTTGCAGATGACGCTCAAGGGACCGGCCGGGGATCAGCAGGCCTACACCGAAGCGTTCAACAGGGTATTCGGGGCGTGAGATGACGACTGCCTCCTATGCCCGCGAAGCGGGCGGGGGGCCGGATGAGACGCAACCACGACGCGCTGACGCCAAGAAGGAACGCCGCGACTGGCGTCAGTTCGTCGGGTTCGGACCGGCCGCAATCCTTTTCGGAGTGTTCTTCATCGCTCCGCTGTGCCTGATCGTCGTCTATTCGTTCTGGATCACCAAGAACTACGAATTGGTCCCGGACTTCACCACGGCCAACTACAAGACGATCCTGACCACGGGCACCTACGTGCGGACGTTCGGCAAGACAGTGCTGATGGCCTTCCTGGCCACGCTCACCGCATTGGCGCTGGCCTTCCCGTTCTGCTACTGGCTGGTGCGCTATGTCCCGAAGAGGTTGCAACGAGTGGGGCTGCTCCTGGTGATCCTGCCGTTCTGGACCAGCTATCTGCTGCGGGTGTATTCCTGGGTGGCGATTCTCGGTGACAACGGTGCGATCAACTCATTGCTGAAAGCCCTTGGCCTGACCAAGGAACCGATCCGGCTGTTCCTGTACGACAACCCGGGCGTGTTCATCGTCCTGGTCTATCTGTACTTCCCGTTTGCGGCGCTGACGTTGTACGCATCACTTGAGCGGTTCGACTGGCGGCTGCTGCACGCAGCCGTCGACCTCGGTGCGACCCCGATGCGCGCCATCGCCAATACCCTTCTCCCGCAGATGCGGTTGGCGTTCGTGACGGCCGGAATCTTCGTGTTCATCCCGATTCTCGGCGAGTACCTCGCACCCGCGGCGATCGGCGGTACACACGGCGTGATGATGGGCAACCTGGTCGCCAACTTCTTCTCCGGCTATCTGCTTCCGCTGGGGGCGGCGGCCAGCGTGCTGATCGCGATGGTGATCTTCATCGTGCTGATCGTGTTCCGGCGCAGCCTCGATACGAAGGACATCTATGTCTGACGATCTGCAGGCGGTCAACCCGCGGGCCCGGCTGTTCCGGGTCATCCTGTCGGTCTACGGCATCGGCATCTACATCTTCCTGTTCGCGCCGATCGCCGTGCTGATCCTGTTGTCGTTCAACTCGTCCACCGTGGTCGGCTTTCCGATGGCGGGGTTCACCACCGACTGGTACGCCAGGCTGGTACACGACAACGTGATTCTCGGTGCGCTGGAGAAGTCCCTGATCGTCGCGTTCTGGGTAACCGTGCTCTCCACCGTCATCGGCACCATGGCGGCCTTCCCACTGGTTCGCGCGAACATCAAGAACCGCGGCGGCGTGAGGGTTTTCATCACCCTGCCGATCATGATGCCCGGGCTGCTCATCGGTGTGGCCATCCTCGTGCTGGCGACCAACGTCCTGCATATCCAGCCGTCGATACAAACCGCGATCATCGGCCAGACCGTGCTCGCGACGCCGTTCGTCATCCTGGTGGTGTCGTCGCGGCTGGAGGCGTTGGACCGCAATCTGGAACGCGCCGCCGCCGATCTGGGAGCCAACGGAGCGCAGCGAATCCTATTCGTCGTGCTTCCGCTCATCTATCCGGGCATCATCGCCGGAGGGCTGATAGCGCTGACGCTCTCGCTCGACGAATTCATCGTCACCAACTTCATCATCGGTGCCGATCAGACACTGCCGATCTACATCTACAACCAGCTCAAGTTCGGCATCACGCCGGAGGTCAACGCGCTGGCGACGTTGATGCTTCTCGGCACGCTGGCGGTGGCCGGCGTGACCTTCGGGGCGCTGCGCCTGGTGAAGGCGCTGGCGTCAGTCCGAGGTCGCGCGTCGGGCGGCTCCGAAGTCCCCAAGCCCACCCAGCGATTGGAAGAACCAGCTAGTGCGCAGGCCTGACGTTTCCGTAGTTCTCGAGGCGTTCCTCGAGTTCTCCCTCGATGAGGTATTGACCTGGCTCAGCACCGAGGTGCCCGAGGTCACCGCGGTCGAAGTGGGCGCGGGCGGCTATGCGCCGCACCCGCATCTGGATCCCGATGCGCTGCTTTCCGATGACTCGGCCCGGCAGGCCTGGCTGGACAAGCTCGACCGGCACGGCATCAGGTTGGACGCGCTGAACGTGTGGGGCAACCCGCTGCATCCCGACAAGGCGATTGCCGACGACCACGACGCGGCGCTGCGGCGCGCGGTGCGGTTGGCCGGTGAACTCGGGACGGACACGATCGTGGCGATGTCGGGCGCCGCTGCCGGTGCCGCGGGCGACAGTGCTGCGGTGTTCGGTGCGGGCGGATGGCTTCCGTACCTGGAGGGTGTGCACGACCGCCAGTGGCAGGACTCGGTGGTTCCCTATTGGTCGGGGCTATCGGAGTTCGCGACCAAGGAGAACCCCGACGTCAAGATCTGCATCGAGCTGCACCCTGGCACCACCGTCTACAACGTGGAGACCTTCGAGAAGTTCATCACGCTGGGTGAAAACCTCTATGCCAATTTGGATCCCAGCCACTTCTTCTGGATGCAGATGGACGCCGATCGGGTTGTCGACCGGATCATGCCGCGCATCGGGCACGTGCATGCCAAGGATGTCACCTTCAACGAGGATGCGCTCGGTCTGAACGGTCTGCTCGACCATCGGTGGCCTGCCGCGCCGGAGAAGATGCCGTGGAACTTCTCGGTTCCCGGGCACGGCAAGGACGCCGCATGGTGGCACCAGTTCATCGGCCGCTTCGACGGTTCGGCGGTCCGGGCGTTCTCCATCGAACACGAGGACCCGTTCGTCGACTCGAAAACCGGGGTCAAGGAAAGCGCATTGCTGATCAAGTCCGCGCTTGCCGAATCTCACTGAGCGCGTATACCCGAATACGCGCGTACACCCGAATACAGGAGGCAATACCCAATGTCTGACCGGCTCAAGGTTGGTGTCATCGGCGCCGGAGTGATCGCGCAAGTCATGCATCTGAACTACTTGCGCGAACTGTCTGATCGCTTCGAAGTCGTTGCCCTCTGCGATATCTCGGGCGAGAACGCCGACAACAACGCCGACCGGTACAACATCGAGAAGCGGTACACCGACTGGCGGGACATGCTCGACGACGCCGGCATCGACGCGGTCTTCATCCTCACCTCCGGCAGCCATGCGCCGATCGCCATCGCGGCGGCGAATGCGGGTAAGCACGTGCTGGTGGAGAAACCGATGTGCTTCTCCGTCGCCGAGGGGCTGGAGATGAAGGCCGCCGCCGACGCCGCGGGGGTGACGCTGATGGTCGCGTACCCGAAACGCTACGACCCGGCATTCGAACGCTTCCGCGACGTCGCAATCGATGTGGCGGAACCACGGCTGATGCGGGTCACCACCTTCGAGTCGCCGTTCCTGCCCTACGTCGGCCACTACGCGCTGGCACCCGTCGCGCCGATCCCGAAGGACGCCATCGAGACCTTCACCGCGGAGACCCAGGCCAGCATCACCCGCGCGATCGGTGAGGCGACTCCATTCCTGCGGGAGGAATATCACCTGGTGCTGTTGGACACCCTTGTGCACGAGCTCAACACCGTCCGCGGCGTGCTCGGTGAACCGACCAGCCTTGAGTACGTCGACATGCAGCGGGGACAGCTGACCGTGATCCTGAAATTCGGTGAGCTGTCGGTGTCGATCCACTGGATGGACCTGCCCGGTATCACCCGCTACGGAATGGAATTCGCGCTCTACGGCCCGGAGCAGCGGGTCACCCTGACCTTCCCGTCGCCGTTCCTGCGCAGCGCGCCCGCGACCGTCGAGATCGTCGAGGGGGAGACAGGCACCACGAAGTCGCGCAGCATCAGTGAAATCACCTCGTATGACAGCGCATTCAAGCTCGAACTGGAGGCGTTCCACCACTGCGTGGTGACGGGGCAGGCGCCGGCGACGAGCGCCGAAGACGCCATCCACGACCTCGCGCTGTGCGAGGCGATCATCCGGTTCGTCCAAGACCCCCGGCCGATCGCCGGTCCGAGCGCGATCCCTGCGCTGACGTCCGCTAACTAGAAGGAACACCAAACATGAGCAGCAACAGCGGAATCATCGTGGCGAACGCGCCTGTCAGCTACGGCGCCTTCGAGGTGACGATCGGGTTCGACCCCAACGTCCCCGACGGCGACGACATCCTCGACCAGGTCGCCGCGGCGGGGTATGCGGGCATCGATCTCGGCCCGGTCGGCTATCTGGGCACCACCGACAATCTCGGCTCGAAGTTGGCCAAGCGGGGGCTGGGCCTGGCGGGCGCGTATCTCGAACTGCCGTACGCGGATCCGGAGATGCTGGAGAAGACCCTGCCCGAGCTGGACGCGATGCTCGACATCTTCGATGCGATCAAGCCGCTCGGGCTCGGCCCCGATCCGCGTCCGACACTGGCCGACCTCGGTGTCGGTGACGGCGCCGACGTGCGTCGCAACCACCCGGGTTCGGGTGCGCGCAACCCGGCCAGCGGATACACCGAGGAGCAGTGGGCGGAGTTCGCAAGGGGGATGGCCGTCGTGGTCGACCGGTGCCGCTCGCGTGGTTACCAACCGGTGTTCCACAACGAAACCGGGACGTTCGTCGAAGCGCCGGAAGAGGTCGGCAGGATGCTCGAGGTCTCCGAGATCGGCCTCTGCATGGACGCGGGTCACTTCCTGCTCGGCGGCGGCGACCCCGTTGAGTACGTGAAGAAGTGGGCCAACCGCATCGACCACGTCCACATCAAGACCGCGGACCTGCCACGTTTCCAGGAGGTCGTCGAGGAGGGTCTGCCGACGAATGCGATCTGGGAGCGCGAGGTGTTCCCGAAGCTGGGCGAGGGGGCACTCGACGTGGATGCCTTCGTGGCTGCGCTGCGGGATATCGATTACGCCGGTTGGATGGTCGTCGAGCAGGACATCTTCCCGACGACCGCGGAGCGGTTCGCGCAGGCTGCCGCCGACCAGCGGGCCAATCGCGAATTCCTGCGGGAGCGTGGCCTGTGAGCGCACCGTTCCGGTTCGGCTTGATCGGGGGCGGCCGGATGGGTCGTACCCATCTGCGGGGCCTGGACGGTTCGACCGAGGTCGAGATCGTCGCCGTCACTGAACCTTTCGAGAGCGCGGCAGCGGCGCTGCGCGAACAGGGGCTGTCGGTGTTTCCGTCCGCGGAGGAGATGTTCGGCGCGTCGGAACTCGACGGCGTCCTGATCGCCGTGCCGACACCGCAGCACATCGACACCACCCGCACGGCGCTCGAAGCCGGCCTTCCGGTGTTGTGCGAGAAGCCGTTCGGATTGGTGGCCGAGGACGCCAGGGCAGTGGGCAAGCTGGCGAGCGACAAGGGTCTGGCACTGCAGATCGCCTACTGGCGCCGGTTCGTTCCGTCGCTGTCGGCGCTGCGCAAGGACCTCGCCGACGGCAAGTACGGTGCCGTGCACTTTCTGGTGTGCTCGCAGTGGGACGAGGCGCCGCCGCCGCTGTCCTTCCGCAATGACAGCGGCGGTATCTACATCGACATGGGTGTGCACGAAATCGACGAGATGCTCTGGCTGCTCGGGCAGGACGTCACCGGGTTCACCACGCAGTCGTTCCCGACCACCGAGGATCCCGGTGCGCAGAACGACGTGGACAGTGCCCAGGCCCTGGTGAGGCTGTCCGGCGGCGCGTCGGCGGTGATCACGCTGGGCCGGTTCTACAAGGGCGGCGACATCGTCTCCGTCGCACTGTTCGGATCCCGGGACCACACCCGGTTCGACGTGGTGTCGCCGGAGACTGGGGAAGGACCCCAGCTGGACGCCCTGAAGTTGCAGGCCGAGGCGTTCGCCAGGCATGCGCGCGGCGCGGCGCAGGAGGGAACGACGGCCGAGGAGGCCGCCCGGGTGCTCGAACTCGCCCATGGCCTGACCGAAGCCGCAGGCGTCGCGGTACTCGGAGCTACACCGTAGAGGCTTTGTCTTAACGTATGGGACATATAGAGCTAGAGGAGTGCCAGCGCCGTGTCGGCGGCCGACTTGAGCGCCTCGCGCACCGGCAGAGTGCGGAACGACGTCGACAAGATCTCCACACCCCACGGGCCGTCGAAACCGTTGTCGCGCAGCGCGGCGATCAGGCCGCTCAGATCGAAAGACCCGTCGCCGCACAGCAGCCGGTGGTGGACGGTGTCCTCGAACAGGTTGCCGACGACCTGTGTGGCGGCGTCGTTCAATTCGACACCGAAGATCATCTCCGGCGTGAGCGCAGCCCGCAGTTCGTCGAGCGAGGTGCCTGCCCGAAACACATGCCAGGCGTCCACCAGCAGACCGACACCGGGATGGTCGGCGGCCGTGACGATCTCGGCGCCCATCGGCACCGTCTCGATCAAGGAGAACGGCATCGTCTCGATGGCGATGCGGGTTCCGTGCTGAACCGCTTGGTTGGCGACTTCGCGCAGCGGGCCGATGAGCGCGACCGGGTCGGAGGTGCGGGGTCCGAGGTCGGAGCCGATCTTGATGAAGGCAGGCGTCAGCACGTCAGCTGCGTCGAGCAGCAGGTCGCGCACATGGTAGGAGTTACCCGGCGCGCCTCGGGGGATCCACCATCGCTCGATCAGCTCGATCTCGACGTGGGTGAGTCCGTGGTCGGCGATCAGATCGCGTAATCCGGTGAACCCGATGGAGTTCCGGATTGCGAGCAGGTCGTCGGCGATCAGCCCCATGCCGATGTAGCCGGCGTCGGCCACCGCGGCGACGCGTTCGGCGATCGGCACCGGGCTGGTTGCGGGCACCCGCATCGGCGACGTGTCGCCGGCACTGGTCCATGCCGTCGCGACGAGTTGGGGCTGGCTCATTCCTGGCTCCTCAATCCGCGCGAGCGTGCCGCAGTTGCACACCAAACGGCGGCGTGTCGCGTGCAAACGCGCACGCTCGCGGGGCCCAGCACGCTCGCGGTGCGGGGTGACCTGGGCTCGTTACTTGTTCTGAGGGAAGCCGAGTTCCAGCCCGCCGTGGCTGGGGTCGAGCCAGCGGCTGGTGATCGCCTTGCCGCGGGTAAAGAAGTGCACACCGTCCATGCCGTGGGCGTGGGTGTCGCCGAACAGCGACGCCTTCCATCCGCCGAAGCTGTAGTAGGCCATCGGCACGGGGATCGGCACGTTGATGCCGATCATGCCGACCTCCACCTCGTTCTGGAAGCGCCGGGCGGCGCCGCCGTCGTTGGTGAAGATCGCCGTGCCGTTGCCGTAGGGGTTGGAGTTGACCAGATCCATTGCCTCGTCGTAGGACTCGACGCGCACCACCGACAACACGGGCCCGAAGATCTCGTCGGTATAGACACTCATCTCGGGGGTGACGTGGTCGATCAGCGTCGGGCCCAGCCAGAAGCCATCCTTCCCACCGTCAGCCTCCACACCACGTCCGTCGACGACGATCTTCGCGCCGTCGGCCTCGCCCGCGTCGATGTAGGACGCGACCTTGTCGCGGTGCACCTTGGTCACCAGCGGACCCATGTCGGCATCCTTGGTGCCGTCACCGGTCTTGATGGTGCGGGCCCGCTCGGCGATCTTGGCGACCAGGTCGTCGGCGATCGGCCCGACCGCGACGGCAGCCGAAATCGCCATGCAGCGTTCGCCGGCAGAGCCGAAGCCGGCGTTGACCATCGCGTCGGCGGCCAGATCCAGATCGGCGTCGGGCAGGATCACCGCATGGTTCTTGGCGCCGCCGAGGGCCTGCACCCGCTTGCCGGCCGCGGTGCCGGTGGAGTAGACGTACTGCGCGATCGGCGTGGAGCCCACGAAGGACACCGATTTGATGGCCTTGTTGGTCAGCAGCTCGTCGACGGCGGTCTTGTCGCCCTGCAGCACGTTGAAAACCCCTGGCGGCAGGCCGGCTTCGGCCCACAGCTGCGCCATCCACAGCGACGCCGACGGATCCTTCTCGGACGGCTTGAGCACGACGGTGTTGCCGGTGGCGATGGCGATGGGGAAGAACCACATCGGCACCATCGCCGGGAAGTTGAACGGGCTGATGATGCCGACCGGTCCCAGCGGCTGGCGGATCGAGTACACGTCGATCTTCGTCGAAGCGTTCTCGGTGAAGCCGCCCTTGAGCAGATGCGGTATGCCGCAGGCGAACTCGACGACCTCCTGACCGCGGCTGACCTCGCCGAGCGCGTCCGAGACGACCTTGCCGTGCTCGCTGGTGATGATCTCGGCAAGCTCACCCTTGCGCTCGTTGAGCAACTCCCTGAACTTGAACAGTATCGCGGTGCGCTTGGTCAGCGAGGTGTCGCGCCATGCCGGGAACGCCGCCACTGCCGCGTCGATCACGGCGCGGGCATCCTCGGCGCTACCGAGGGCGACCCGGCCGGTCACCTCGCCGGTCGCCGGGTTCGTCACCGGCGCGGTCGCATCGCTGTTGCCCGGGTAGGCCTTGTTGTCGATCCAGTGCGAAATGGTCTTGCTCTGTGTCATTTTGGTTATCTTCCGTGCTTCGAGATGTATTCGGTCATTGTGTTCAGTTGGTAGCGGGACACCTCGTGGGCGTTCTCGTCTTCGGCGAAGACCGAGGAGACCATGACGGTGTCGGGCCGCTGGTAGAAATCGATGTCGGCGAGGGCGCCGAAGAACTCGTCCCAGTCGACGTCGCCGTCACCGATCTTCAGGTGCTGGTGCACCCGCGCCGGACTGCCCGGCGGGTTGGTGATGTAGCGCAGGCCGTGGCTGCGGCGGTGGTCCATGGTGTCGGCGACATGCACCAGCCGTAGCTTGTTGCCTGCGGCCCGGATGATCTCGCCCATGTTGCCGCCCATGTGGTAGCCGTGGCAGGCGACGTAGACCATGCCGATGTTGGGCGAGTTGACGCCACGGATGATCCGCAGCGCCTCCAGCCCGTCCTCGACGAAATCGTCTGGGTGCGGGTCTATTCGGACGTCGATTCCTTCGCGTTCGAAGATCGGCACCAACTCCTCCATCGACCGGAAGAACGCCCGCTCGGATTCCTCGGCGCGCTCGGGGCGGCCGGAGAACTCGGTGTTGATGACGTTCACGCCGAGGTCGACGGTGATCTGCACGACGCGCTTCCAGTTGCGCACCGCCGCCTCACGGGCATCCTCGTCGGGGCCAGACCATCGCAACACGGGCAACACCGAGGCGATCCCGACGCCCGCGTCCGCGCACGCCTTGCGGAACTGCGCGACGAGGTCATCGTCGGCGCGCGGGTGGTTGAAGAACGGGATGAAGTCCCGATGCGGTGTGAGCTGAAGGTACTCATAGCCCAATTCCGCCACCAGGCGCGGGAAGTCGAGCAGGTCGTAGTCGTGGTGGAACGGCGTCGGATCGAGTGCGATCTTCATGCTCGTGCCCCTTTGATCGAAGCGGGGTCGACGATGTTGACCTCTACGGGTCTGCCGCTGTGCAGCGATTCGACGCCGGCCTCGCAGACGGCGGCGGCCGCGTAGCCGTCCCAGGCGTCCGGACCATCGACGTTCAGTCCTGCATGGACGGCGTCGACCCAGCGTTGAAACTCGGTGTCATAGGCCTGTCCGAAGCGCTCCCGGAAGCCGGGGGTGATGCGGCCACCCCACATGCCCGGTGCGGCCTTGCGCACCAGGCCGACGTCCAGACCGATCATCGCGCTGCCCTTCTCGCCGACCAGTTCGGTGCGTACCTCGTAGGCGATCCCGGTGGTGACGAAAAGCTCGACGTCGACGTACTTGCCGGACTCGGTCCGCATGATCGCGATCTGTGGATCGGCAAGCCCTTGCGGCGCAGTGGGACTCGGTGCCGGCGTGATGATCTGGATTGACGCGATCTCCTCGCCGAACAGGAACCGGGTGACATCGACCTCGTGTACCAGCGAGTCCCGCACCACCATGGCACTGTCGAAGCCGTGAGGGACCTCCGGGTTGCGGTGCGCGCAGTGCAGCACCAGCGGCTCACCGAACTCACCACCGTCGAGCAGTGTTTTCAGCTGGGCGTACTCGTGGTCGAACCGGCGCATGAACCCGACCTGGATCAGCCGCTTGCCGAGTTCGGCCTCCCGCTTCACCACGCCGAGCGAGGTTTCCACATCGGTGGTCAACGGCTTCTCGCACAGCACCGGCTTGCCATGTTCCAGGCAGGCCAGCAGTTGCTTCTCGTGAGTCGGCCCTGGCGTGGCCAGCACCACGGCGTCGACGTCGGGATCGGCGATGGCGTCCAGCGGATCGCCGACGGCACGGGCGCCCGGCACGGATGCGGCGACCTGTTCAGCCTTCTCGGACAGGTAGTCGTTCACCACGACGACGCGAGCGTTGCTGATTCTGTTCGTGATACGAGCGACATGGTCGGCGCCCATCAGGCCGACTCCGAGCACGGCTACGCGTAGATCAGACATGTTGCTCCTAGGCGAATTTCACGGAGGGTACACCGCACGAGCCGAGGTACTGGCGCGTGCGCTTGGCGATCGGCAGGGGTGCGTCGACCTCACAGGGATACATGTCCTGTTCGACGATCGCGAAGACGTCGATGCCGAGCTTTTCGATGGCAGCCAGCAGCGGCGGCATCTCCGGAATCCCTCGTGGCGGCTCGGTCATCGCGCCGAGCTTGACCGCCTCACCGAACGGGAGGTCCTCGGCGATCACCTTCGCCTGCACCTCGGGATCGACCTGCTTGAGGTGCAGATAGCCGATGCGTTCCGGCGCGCGCTCGATGATCGCGATGTTGTCGCCGCCGCAGTAGCTGATGTGCCCGGTGTCCAGGCACAGGTTGACGAACTCGCCGTCGGTGCCGTCGAGGAATCGGTAGACGTTCTCCTCGGTGTCGACGTGGCTGTCGGCATGCGGGTGGTATTGCGCCCGCACCCCGTAGTTTTCGAACATCGCCTTGCCGAGCTCGTTCATGCCGTTGGTCTTCTGCTGCCACTGCTCGGCGGTCAGGTTGCGGTCCTCCAGCACGGCGCCGGACGACGGGTCGCGCCACATCTCGGGGATGACGACGACGTGCTTGCCGCCGACGGCGGCGGTCAGCTTCGCGACGTCCTCGATCTGCTTCCACACCGAGTTCCATGCCGAATCTCCACGAGATTCGGACTGGTGCAGGTGCTCGAAGACGGTGCCTGCAGACAATTTCAGGTCGCGCGATGCCAATTCGTCGGACAGCTTCTCGGGATCGGTGGGCAGGTAGCCGAACGGACCCAGCTCGATCCACTTGTAGCCCGACGCCGCGACCTCATCGAGGAACCTCGTGTACGGCGTCTGGCCCGGATCCTCCGGGAACCACACACCCCACGAGTCCGGTGCGGAGCCGACGCGAATGCTGCTCATCTATCGATCAATCCTTTGCGTCGTAGGGCTTTGTGTACGGGCGCTGAATCTTCTTCCACTCCGCATAGGTCTCGTATGCCTGCTGCGTGGACTCCAGTTCCGAGGTCTGGCTGACGGGCACGTCCCACCATGACTGGCTGTCGGGCGCATAGATCAGCGGATCGGTTTCGACATGGATCACGGTGGTGTGGTCGTTGGACTTGGCCACCTTGACCGCATCGGTGAACTCCGAAGCCGTCGTCACCTTGATCACCTCGGCGCCGAGGCTTGCGGCATTGGCCGCCAGGTCGACGGGAAGCTTGCCGCCCGCCAGCCGGCCCGAGCCGTCACGGTAGCGGTACGAGGTGCCGAATCGCTGGGAGCCCAACGACTCTGACAGAGAGCCGATGGAGGCGAAGCCGTGGTTCTGCACCAGCACCAGGATGACCTTGACGCCTTCCTGCACCGCTGTGACCAACTCGGTGGCCATCATCAGGTAGGAGCCGTCGCCGACCATGATGAACACGTCGCGGTCGGGGCTGGCCATCCTGACGCCGATACCGCCCGCGACCTCGTAGCCCATGCACGAGTAGCCGTACTCGACGTGGTAGCCCTTGCGGTCGCGAGTGCGCCACAGCTTGTGCAGGTCGCCCGGCATGGAGCCGGCCGCACACACGACCACGTCACGCGGGTCGGACAGGGTGTTCGCCAGGCCGATGACCTGACTCTGGTTCAGCGCCCTGCCGTCGTCGTCGACCCGGTAGGCCGCGGTGACGGTGTCATCCCACTCGGTGGCGAGTTCGGTTGTCCGCGTGCGGTAATCGTTGTCCACGGAATAGCCGCTGAGCGCGTCGGACAGAGCATCGATGGTCTCGCGCGCGTCGGCGACGACCGAAAGGCCGCCCTGTTTCACCGCGTCGAACGAGGCGACGTTGATGTTGACGAACCGGACGTCGGGGTTGTTGAACGCCGTCCGCGACGCGCTGGTGAAGTCGCTGTACCGGGTGCCGATTCCGATGACGACATCGGCGTCGGTGGCGAGGGCGTTCGCGGCGGTCGTCCCGGTCGAGCCGACCGCGCCGACGGACTGCGGATGGTCGTAGGGGAGCGAGCCCTTGCCCGCCTGCGTCTCCGACACCGGGATGCCTGTCTGCTCGACGAACGCTGTCAATGCGTCGTTGGCGCCGGAGTAGATGACGCCGCCGCCCGCCACGATCAGCGGCCGCTTCGCCGACCGGATGATCTCAGCGGCATGTGCCGTCGCCGACCGCTCCGGCAGCGGACGCGCGATATGCCAAGTGCGTTCGGCGAACAGTGATTTCGGCCAGTCGAACGCCTCGGCCTGCACGTCCTGAGGCAACGCGATGGTGGCCGCACCGGTTTCCACCGGGTCGGTGAGCACCCGCATTGCGCCGATCAACGCCGATGGCAGCTGTTCGGGCCGCCACACCCGGTCGAAGAACCGCGACAGCGGCTTGAACGCGTCGTTGACGGTCAACTCGTTGTCGTGCGGCTGTTCGAGGTCCTGCAGCACAGGGGCGCTGACCCGGGTCGCGAACGTGTCCGACGGCAGCAGCAGTACCGGCAGCCGGTTGATGGTGGCCAGCGCGGCGCCGGTGAGCATGTTCGTCGAACCAGGCCCGATGCTCGCGGTCACCGCCCACGCCTGCAGCCGGTCCTTCTGCCTGGCATACGCGGCGGCGGTGTGCACCATTGCCTGCTCGTTGCGGCCCAACACATATCGCAGCGCGGGCTCGGTCCCCGTTCGCTCGGCCTCGACCTCGGCCTGCAGCAGCGCCTGGCCCATTCCGGCCACGTTGCCGTGGCCGAAGATGCCGAAGCAGCCAGCGAAGAACTTGCTGCGCTCTCCGTCGCGTTCGACGTACTGGTTGGCCAGGAACCGAACCACGGCCTGAGAGACGGTGAGCCGCACCGTCGGCTCGTTGTGCGGTGACTTGAACGCGGATACTTTGGAGACCACTCGTCACACTCCTTGCGGTGAATGCAGGGGCAGCCGGGGGTCGACGGCCTGGTCGTCCCAGGTGCCGCGCAACCAGGCGTGCTCGGGGTCGTCGACGATCTTCCAGGCTCGTTCCTCGCCGGAGCCGGCCATCACGTTGAGGTAGTACATGTGGTAGCCGGGCGCAGCGACCGACGGCCCGTGATAGCCGTGCGGCACCAGAACGACGTCGCCGGTGCGCACCTCCTCGAGAACCTCGATGGGCCGGCTCGGCGTGCCGTACACGCGGTGATAGCCGAAGCCTCTAGAATCCTTGTAATCGTCTGGGCCCGAGGCGATCTCGAAGTAGTAGATCTCCTCGAGCGCCGACTCGACCGGCGTCTCCTCGTCGTGTTTGTGCGCGGGATAGCTCGACCAGTTGCCGCCTGGGGTGATCACCTCGCAGGCGATCAGCGAGTCGGCCTCGAACACGCCCGCGGTGCCGAAGTTGTGCACCTGCCTGCTGCAGTTGCCCGTACCGCGCAACTCCACCGGCACGTCGGCGGCCGCCAGTTTGCGGTTGGGCAGCCGGCGCTTGGCGCGGGCACCGCAGATCGCGATCCTGCCCTCGCCGCACAGGGTGTAGTTCTGGCCGGTGCCGATGTAGACCATGTCGGCTGGGCCGTCGAAAACCGATGCTCGTGTTGACAGTTCGAACGCCTCGTGATCGCATTCGACCGTGCCGCCGCCGGCCAGCGGCAGGATCATCACCTCGATGTCGTTGGTGTCCAACGCGAGTTCCTGCATCGACTGGAGTTCCACGACCTGAAGGCTGGCCTCTGACCAGCCCGCCGATTCGGGCGTGATGTCGACGATGTAGGGCAGGGTCGCGCTGCGCGCTGGAACGTAGTACTTGCTGTGCATCGTCACCTCACCATCGACACGGCGGTCCCGACCGCCGCGCTGACATCGTCGTCTGCGGGGTAGAGCAGGGTGCGGCCGACGATTAGCCCGCGCACGGACGGCAGCGCCAAGGCCTTCTCCCAGCTGGCGAACGCCTCGTCCGGATCGGCGGGATCGCCGCCGAGCAGCAGCGTCGGCAGCGTCGTCGACTCCATGACACGGTCCATCTCGTCGACGACCGGAAGTTTCATCCAGGTGTACGCCGAGGTGGAGCCGAGGCCCTGGCCGATGTGCACCGACTTGATGACCGCGTCGGGGCTCAGGTCGTTGCGGACCTTGCCGTTCACCCGCGACGACATGAACGGCTCGATCATCGCGATCAGTCCGTGCGAGGCGAGCTCGTCGACGGCCCGCGCGCACGCCTCCAGCGTCGACACCGTGCCGGGCTCGTCGAGATCGATGCGGCACAACATCTTTCCGCCGTTCATCCGCGCAGCCGCGGTGGCCGATGCGGTGGCCGCCGTCATCCGGTCGTCGAGTTCGAACTGCGCACCCGCAAGGCCGCCACGGTTCATCGAGGAGAAGACGACCTTGTCCTCGAGTGCGCCGAGCAGCAGCAGATCGTCGAGGATGTCGGAGGTTGCCAGCACGCCGTCGACGCCGGGGTCGGCGAGCGCCGCGCGAAGCCGGTCGAGCAGGTCGGTCCGGCTGTTCATGGCGGTCGGCCGCGACCCGACGCCGAGCGCGCCGCGCGCGGGGTGGTCGGCCGCAACGATCATCAGCCGCCCGTTGCCGCGCACTGCGGGCCGGATGGCGCGCGTCTGCCATGCGCGCTCGACGGCCTGCGGGTCCGACGCGCGCACATCGGTGATCTCTGCATAGTCCTTGCACACGGCGTTAGACATTGACGGCCTCCACCGCGGTCTGGTCGGCGAGCTCGGCGACCTCTGCGGCCGTCGGCATCGCTGTCGAGCACTCCAGCCGCGACGCGACGATCGCGCCTGCGGCGTTCGCGTACCGAAGGATCTTCTCCAACGGCCAGCCGTGCAGCAGCCCGTGACACAGGCTGCCGCCGAAGGCATCTCCCGCGCCGAGCCCGTTGACGACGTCGACGTCGTTGGGCGGGACGCTGACGTGGGAGTGGCGGGTCTTACCGAGCACGCCGCGTGGACCCTGCTTGACGATGGCCAGCTCGACACCCAGGTCGAGGAGTGCCTCGGCTGCGCGCTGCGGGTTGCTCTCGCCGACCGCGATCTCGCATTCCTCGCGGTTGCCGACAGCGACCGTGACGTGCTGCAGGGCTCGCTGCACCTGCTCGGTGGCCGCGGCCGGCGTCTCCCAGAACATCGGCCGGTAGTCCAGGTCCAGCACCGTCAGCGGTGCCCGCTGACGCGCCTCCCACGCCGCGAAATGCGCGCTGCGGCTTGGCTCTTCGGACAAGCCGGTGACCGTCGACCAGTAGAGCTTGGCGGACCGCACGGCATCGAGGTCGAGCTCGTCGGGGCGGATCTGCAGGTCCGGTGCGCTCGGGCGACGGTAGAAATACAGCGGGAAGTTGTCCGGCGGGAAGATTTCGCAGAATGTCACCGGCGTCGGGTACTCGTCGTGCGTCGTCACGTAGCGGTTGTCGACGCCAAGGCCCGCGAGCTCGTTGCGGACGAACGTGCCGAACGGGTCCGCGCCGACGCCGGAGATCAGCGCGGAGCGGTTCCCGAGCCGGGCCGCCGCCACTGCGACGTTGGCCGCGCTGCCGCCGAGAAACTTGCCGAACGATTCGACGTGCTCGAGGCCCACGCCGATCTGAAGTGGATAGATGTCGACGCCGCTGCGCCCGATGGCGAGTACGTCGAACGGCTGCGTGCTAGTCAAGATCGCTCTCCGGCAGGTTGTTGGTGGCTTGCATACGACTGTGCCCTGCGACACTCCGGCATGTCAATAGTTTGTCCTGACATTCTAACTTTCGGTCATGCGGTGCTACTATTCGGCTACCGTTAGCTGGTCGGACCCGAGATCGGAGACAACGTGCCGTTGGCCGTGGAGCTCGACAGGTCAAGTCCTGTCCCCCTCTACTATCAGCTCGCCCAGGCAATCGAGGCCGCCATCCGCGACGGCGAATTGACACCGGGGGATCGGTTCGAAAACGAACTGGCGCTCGCCAAAAGGCTGACGTTGTCGCGGCCGACGACCCGCCGGGCGATCCAGGAGCTCGTCGACAAAGGCCTGCTTGTCCGCAAGCGCGGCGTCGGTACCCAGGTCGTGCAGAACCCGGTGCATCGCCGCGTCGAGCTAACGAGCCTGTATGACGACCTGACGCGGGCCGGTCAGGAACCGACCACTCAGCTGCTCGATTACCACGTCGGGCCGCCCGACGAGGAGGTCGCACGCGAGCTGAACCTGACGGACGACCGCGACGTGGTGTCAATCCACCGGCTGCGCTGTGCGAACGGCGAGCCGCTGGCGGTGATGACGAACCACCTGCCTGTGGACATCGCGCCGGCCGCCGACGAATTGGAGACCAACGGCCTGTATCAGTCACTGCGCGCCCGCGGTGTGCACATCCGGCTGGCTCGGCAGCGGATCGGCGCACGGGGCGCGACCCGCGCCGAGGCCAAGCTGCTCGACGAAAAACCCGGTGCGCCGCTGCTGACCATGGCGCGAACGGCGTTCGACGACTCCGGTACCGCCGTCGAGTTCGGCAGACACGGCTACCGCGCATCGCGCTATTACTTCGACACGACACTCGTCGACCGCTGAGTCACCTTCTCCCGGCGCGAGCAGACGCAAAAGCACCCTTTTTACGGCGTGTCGCGGAGCTTTCACGTCTGCTCGGCCGCAGAAGCTGAGAACGCCGCCCTGAACGCGACAGAGCGGCTTCACTGTCTGCGGAGGCCCAGCCAGCCTCCATGCCGACGGTGCCGGTGAACCCGATGTCGCGCAATGCCTTTGCGATAGCGGGGTAGTTGATCTCGCCGGTGCCCGGCTCGCAACGGCCGGGCACGTCGGCGACCTGTATCTCGCCGATGGCGTCCCCGCAGCGCCGGACCAGCTCGACGAGATTGCCCTCGCCGACCTGCGCGTGGTACAGGTCGAGCATCATCCGGACGTTGGGATGTCCGACGCCCTCGACGAGCGCCAGCGTGTCCTTGGCCCTGGCCAGCGGCACGCCGGGATGGTCGACGACGGTGTTGAGGTTCTCGACGCAGAAGGTGACGCCCGCGGCCGCGCCCAGTTCACCGATCCGCTCGAGCGCACGCTGCGCGGTCACCCACATCTCACCGGTGGCGCGGTGACGGGGACGGGCCGCCTTGCCGTCGACGAGCTCGGCGGTGTGCAGGTTGAGCCGCGGAACACCAAGTGTTTCGGCCGCTTTGATGCTCAGTTCGGCGGTGCGCACCACCTCGTCAGCGCTCGTCGGATCGATCAGATCGCCGTGCAGATAGCCGGTCATCGACGAGAACCTGGCCCCGGTGGCGGCAAGGGCGTCGAGGTCCTTGTCGTGCCAGCTCCAGATCTCGACGGCGAAGCCACGCTCGTGGATGCGCCGGACCCGCTCGGTGAGCGGCAACTCGGTGAACACCATCTCGGCGCAGACCGCCAGTTGAATGTCAGCCATCGATCATCCCCACCGTCATCCGGACCAGCACCGATACACCCTACCATTTGACATGTGGTCCTAATGTCCGAACAAAATATTGACTTTCAGCTGTGAGCCGTATTACATCGACCCACAAGGCGTGTTACGTAGCACTCGATGCAAGGAGAAAGAATGAGGTTCAGTCGGCTCGCGGCGGTCGCCGGGGCAAGCGTGCTCGTATTCGGGATCGCGTCATGTTCTTCCACCGGGGGCAAGCCTCAGGAGACCGGCGGGGGAATGGGCGCCGGTCAGGCCAACACCCCCCGCGCGACCGTTGCGATGATCACCCACGAGGTGCCCGGCGACTCGTTCTGGGACCTGATCCGCAAGGGCGCCCAGGCTGCAGCCGACAAAGACAACATCGAGTTGCGCTACTCCAACGACCCCGAGGCGCCGAACCAGGCGAACCTGGTGCAGAGCGCGATCGACAGTGGCGTCAAAGGCATCGCCCTGACGTTGGCCAAGCCGGACGCCATGGCACCAGCGGTCAAGGCTGCGCTCGACAAGAACATTCCCGTCGTCGCGTTCAACTCGGGCTTCGACAACTGGAAGGCGATGGGCGTTCAGGAGTACTTCGGCCAGGACGAGAAGCTTGCCGGCGTCGCCGCGGGCGAACGGCTGAACAAGGACGGCGCCAAGAAGGTCATCTGCGTCATCCAGGAGCAGGGCCAGGTCGCACTCGAATCACGCTGCGCCGGTGTGAAAGAGGGCTTCAAAGGGCAGTCCGAGATCCTGAACGTCAACAGCAAGGACATGCCGTCGGTCGAGTCGACCATCACCGCCAAGCTCCAGCAGGACAAGTCCGTCGACCACGTCGTCGCACTTGGCGCGCCGATTGCCTTGGCCGCGGTGCAGTCCGTCGGTAACGCAGGCAGCTCCGCGCAAGTGGTCACCTTCGACACGAACGCGGCGCTCGTAGACGCGATCCAGAAGGGCGACGTGAAGTGGGCGGTGGACCAGCAGCCGTTCCTGCAGGGATATCTGGCGATCGACTCCCTGTGGCTGTTCATCAACAACAAGAACCTGATCGGTGGCGGTCAAGCCACTCTGACTGGCCCATCGTTCATCGACGAGACGAACATCGACTCGGTCGCGGAGTTGGCCAAGTCCGGAACCCGCTAAGCACGCAGGAGAGAGCGAATTATGAGTACACAAACTGATCTGGACGTTGCCAGTCACAAGGTCGTTCGCGACGAACGCGTCAAAGAGCGGAACCGAGTGCAGCGCCTGCTCATTCGTCCCGAGATGGGCGCGGCGATCGGTGCGGTCGCCATCTTCATCTTTTTCCTGGTCGTCGCTCCGCCGTTCCGATCGCCCGAAGCCTTGGCGACGGTGCTGTATGCCAGCTCGACGATCGGGATCATGGCTTGCGCGGTAGCGCTTCTGATGATCGGCGGGGAATTCGACCTGTCATCGGGCGTGGCGGTGACCACGAGTTCACTGGCCGCGTCGATGTTGGCCTACAACCTGCATCTGAACCTCTGGGCGGGCGCGGGGTTGGCACTGATCGTGGCCTTGGCCGTCGGCTTCTTCAACGGGTACCTGGTAATGAAGACCAAGATCCCCAGCTTCCTGATCACGCTCGGCACTCTGCTGATGCTCACCGGTATCAATCTCGCAGCGACCAAGCTCATTTCAGGGCAGGTGGCGACGCCGAGTGTGAACGACATGCAGGGCTGGGCTTCCGCGCAGAAGGTCTTCTCGTCGTCGTTCTCGATATTCGGTGTCGACGTGCGGATCACCGTGTTCTGGTGGCTGCTCTTCACCGCCATCGCTACATACGTGTTGTTCAAGACCCGCATCGGCAATTGGATTTTTGCCGTCGGTGGGGACCAAGAGAGCGCGCGAGCGGTCGGCGTCCCGGTCACCGCGGTGAAGATCGGTCTCTTCATGCTGGTCGGGTTCGCGGCCTGGTTCGCTGGCATGCATCTGCTGTTCGCGTTCAACACCGTGCAGTCCGGTCAAGGTGTCGGCAACGAGTTCATCTACATCATCGCCGCAGTGATCGGCGGCTGCCTGCTCACCGGCGGTTACGGCACGGCGATCGGCGCCGCGATCGGCGCGTTCATCTTCGGCATGGTGCAGCAGGGGATCGTGTACGCGGGCTGGAATCCCGACTGGTTCAAGTTCTTCATGGGCGTGATGCTGCTCTTCGCGGTGATCGCCAACAACGCATTCCGCAACTACGCAGCGAAGAGGTGACCCATGACCGCAACTGTTGACAAGCCCGTGGAAGAGGCTCCATCCGGAGGCAAGGTGCCACTGGTCGAGCTGAAGAACATCGGCAAGTCCTACGGCAACATCACTGCGCTCAAGGACATCTCGCTGCGAGTCCATGCCGGTGAGGTGACGGGCATCCTCGGTGACAACGGCGCAGGAAAGTCGACGCTGATCAAGATCATCGCCGGCTACCACCCCCAGACCGACGGCGACCTTCTCGTCGACGGCGAGTCGATGAGGTTCACGTCGCCGAAGGACGCGTTGGGCAAGGGCATCGCGACGGTCTACCAGAACCTGGCCGTCGTGCCGTTAATGCCGGTCTGGCGCAACTTCTTCCTCGGCCAGGAGATCCGCCAGAAGCGCTTCCCGTGGTCGTTGGATTCCAACGCGATGCGGGCCACCACGTTGACCGAGCTGTCGAAGATGGGCATCGACCTGCCCGACGTCGACGTGCCGATCGGCTCGCTGTCCGGTGGTCAGCGACAGTGCGTCGCGATCGCGCGTGCCGTGTTCTTCGGGGCGCGCGTGCTGATCCTCGACGAGCCGACCGCCGCCCTCGGCGTCAAGCAGTCGGGCGTGGTGCTGAAATACATCACCGCGGCCAAGGAGGCCGGCTTCGGCGTCGTGTTCATCACGCACAACCCGCATCACGCGCACATGGTCGGTGACCATTTCGTGTTGCTGAACCGCGGCCAGCAGAAGCTGGACTGCACCTACGACGACATCACGCTGGAACACCTCACCCAGGAGATGGCCGGCGGCGACGAACTCGAGGCGCTGTCACACGAATTGCGCGCCGCCAAGGGATAGCACCGGCTAGCCACAATGCCGCCCCACGTCAATGGCGTCGGGGCGGTTTTGGCCGGTACGACAAAGTCAGCGCGGTGTCAGACCTGCGGCCCGATACGCGGCGTCCACGTACGCCATGTTCTCGATGGCGTCGGTCGTGTCGATCGGCAGCGGCGTGCCGTGCAGCACGTGCGCGGCGAACGCCTCCAGCTGATAGCTGTACGAGGTCCTGGTGCCGTGGTGCTCGACGCGAATCCCCGACTCCGTCCGGATGGTCAGCCGGTCATCCTCGTTCGGCTTGACGAAGTTGTGCACCAGCACATCTCCCTCTGTGCCGACGATGCGCAGCGTGAACGAATAATCGGGCGCGACCATCGTGTTGGCGCTCAGGCCGGTCGCACCGCCGGGGAAGCCGAGTTCGACGTCGCACCATTCGTCGACGCCGGGACTCCGTTCCTTGGCATGCGCACGGATGATCGACGGATGCCCCAGCTTGCGCATGATGTGCAGCCCGTAACAGCCGAGATCCATCAGCGCCCCGCCGGCCATGTCGTAAGACCAGCGCGGGTCGGAAGCGTCGGGCGCGGGCATCGCCATCCTCACCTCGACGTGGTGCATGTCGCCGATGGTGCCCTCGGATGCAAGCTCGATCGCTCGACGGGTCACCGGATGGTAGAGATAGTGGAAGCCCTCCACCACCGTGACACCTGCGGCCTGCGCGGCCTCGGCGACTTGCTGAGCCTCGGATCGGTTACGCGCGAAGGGCTTCTCGGTGAGCACCGGCTTGCCCGCTTCCACCGCCGCGAGATTCCACGGCGCGTGCAGTGAATTCGCCAACGGGTTGTAGACGGCGTTGACTTCCGGATCGGCGATGACGTCGACGTAGGAGTCCAAAACGCGCTCGATGCCGTGCTTTTCGGCGAACAGCTCGGCACGGCCCCGGTCGCGCGCGGCGACCGCAACCAGCCGATGGCCAAGCTGCTGGGCCGGGCCGATGATGGCGAGGTCAGCGATTCGGGATGCACCGAGCACCCCGATCCGCAAACTCATACCGTTACGCTGCGGCATACATTCTGCATGAAGGTCACACTAGCCTGCACGTCGCGCAGGGGGCCTTCGTCCGTCGGCTCGGCGTCGAGGATGGTGTCCTGCTCCATGACGAACCAGCCGTCAAATCCGTTGCTCCGCAGCGCGGTTACGATGCCCGCGATGTCCACGTCGCCCGCTCCGAGCGGCGTGTACATACCGCGCCTGACGGCCTCGGTGTAGGTCAGATTGCCGGCCTGCACCTCTGCCGCCAGTTTCGCGTCGACGTCCTTCAGGTGGGCGTGAGCGATGCGCTCGGGCACCTGGCGGGCCAGGGCAAGCGGATCCGTTCCGCCGATCAGCAGATGGCCGGTGTCGAGGCACAGCCGTATCGCCGAGCCTTTCAGCACTCGTTCGACCTCGTCGCGGGTTTCTACCATGGTGCCGACGTGCGGGTGCAGCACAACCAGCACACCGCGGTCGGCCGCGGCATCGGCGAGCCGATCCAGATTGGCCAGCAGTGTCGCCCACTGCCTGTCGTCGAGCGTCGGCCGGACGTCGTATCCGTCGGCGCCGGTCGCTGCGGCCAGCACGAGCACGTCGGCCTCGCACGCCAACAGCGCGTCCAGTGGCGCGGCGATGTCGGCCAGCGGATCGTGATCCTCGTCGTGCAGCAGAACCGGGGCGAACTGGCCCACGCAACGCAGTCCATACGAGTCGAGCAGGGTGGTCAGCTGCGCCGGGTCGGACGGCAGGAAGCCTTCGGGTCCAAGCTCTGTCGCCGACATTCCGACGTCGCACATCTCGGTGAGCACGCGTTCGGGGGTGAGCTGATATCCCCATCCGGGGACTTCGCACACGCCCCAGGAGATGGGAGCGCCGGCGATCTTCAT
Source organism: uncultured Actinomycetota bacterium (assembly GCA_963715215.1). Classification (GTDB taxonomy): domain Bacteria; phylum Actinomycetota; class Actinomycetes; order Mycobacteriales; family Mycobacteriaceae; genus Mycobacterium. Next base: position 247,516 of record CAVQRJ010000019.1, on the reverse strand, counting down.
CGAGACCTCACTTCCGCGAGTTGTACCGCAACACCGCGCTTCAGCGACTCGGTCGCCGCCTCGGCGAGCCAGGCGACCTCGACCGCGTCCTCGACGGTGCAGGCGGGAGCTGCTTTGCCCGTCGCCACGTCGACGAAGGCCGCGAGCTCCGCACGGAACGCATCGGTGAAGCGGTCCATGAAGAAGTGATGCGCGGGTCCTTCGGGAAAATCGTTGAGGGGGTCGACATTTCGCACCGGCGCACCCTGGTCCCAGCCCGCGACCACCGTGTCGTGGAAGCCGTGCACTTCGAGTCGGCAGTCGTAGCCGTGGCCGTTGTAGCGGGCGGCGGAGATCACGCCGAGGGTGCCCGACTCGAATCGCACGACGACGGCTGCGGTGTCGACATCATTGAAGTCGGCGAACTGCGGGTCGCCCTGCACGCTGCCGGTGGCGTAAACCTCGACAACGTCCTGTCCGGTGATCCACCGCAGGATGTCGAAGTCGTGTATCGCGCAGTCGCGGAAGATGCCTCCGGAGGTTGCGATGTATTCCATCGGAGGCGGTGCAGGGTCCATCGTCGTGCTGCGGACCGTGTGCAGCAGGCCGAGTGAACCGTCGTCGACGGCACGTTTCGCTGCTGCGAACGCGGCATCGAAGCGACGCTGGTAACCGACCTGCACGGGCACGCCGGAACGCTTGATGATGTCGGCGACCCGGACGCTCTCGGCCGCCGTTGCGGCGATCGGCTTCTCACAGAAGGTGGGAATTCCGCGTTCGACCGCGGCCAGCGTCAGCTCGGCGTGGGCAGGGGTCGGCGCAGCGATCACGATGCCGTCGATGCCCGACGAAAGTAGCTTGTCGACCGAATCGGCAGGGGTCACATCGTGTTTCGCGGCGACGGCGGCGATCAGTTCCGGCCGCTCGTCGGTCACGACGAGACCGTCGACGCTGTCCAGTCCGCTGAGGGTGTCGGTGTGGAATGCGCCGATGCGGCCCAGTCCGATCACGCCGAGGGTGGTCATGGGATTCTCCGATCATCCTGGTCGCGCAGCGCGACATCGAGTTGTGCCGGGGTGGAGCCGTCGGCCATTGCGGCCAACACGGTGTCGACCTGCGACAGCGGGGCGAGGCTGCCGATCGGCTGGTCTGAGTCGAGGTTGGTGGGGAAGGGGTAGCCCTCGGCCGTCGCGACGACAACGTTGTGCAACTCGCGCTGCGAACGGCCCGCGGCCTTCATCGCCAGTAGCGCCGGATAAACCGCCCGCACCATGGCGGTGCGGTCCAGCGCTTCCATCGCGCGGCCGAACGGCGACGAGACCTGCAACAGGTTGGCCATCCGCCGGATGCCGACCGAGAAATTGGTGCCTGCACCGTGATACAGCGCGGGGTTGAAGAACACCGCATCCCCGTTGCGCAACGGCACTTGCACGTGATGTTCGGCGAAGTACTCGATGAACTCCGGCCGGTAGAACGCGATGTAGCCGCCGATGAACCGCTGAGAGTAGGGCAGAAGCATCGTGGGCCCGCTCTCGATCGGCATATCGCAGTGGGCCACCGCGCCCTGCAGGGTCAGCACCGGCGATGTGCGGTGCACATGCGCGGGGTAGGCGGCCAGCTCGTCGGGGGCCACGAAGCCCAGGTGGTAGTCGCGGTGCGGAACCTGCTGCTTGCCGCCGGGATTGACCACGTTGACCTGTGAAGTGATCTGGTAGCGCGGTCCGAGCCAGGCCTCCGAGACAACGGCGAGCGTGTCGTTCGCGTAGTACTCCGCAAATACGTCCGGAGCATGCAGCGCGAGCTTCTGCGCGGCGTTCCAGATGCGGTCGTTCGCCCCGGGTTTACCGAAGTGATCGCCCGCCGCGGACCCCGCTGCGCGCTGTGCCTCGATGATCGCGTAGAACGCCTCGCTGGCGCGCTCGATGACGTCGGCGGAGTACGCGTCCTCGAAGACGACGACGCCGGGCCCGTCGGTCAGCGCGTGGATCAGCTCGGCCTGCAGGGCCCGCCGGTCCGACGGCGGAGTGGAGGGGTAGACGAGCACGTTTTCGCGAACGTCGACGGCGTGCGGATAGTCGGCGAGGTCGGTGGTTCGTGCCACCTCGGCGCGAAAGTCGTCAAGCCCGCAATCGGACTCGTCGATCCACGGCTTGTATGCGGTGGTCAGCGGTGTTGCCATGGCAGCTAGTCTGATAGTCGGCCGCACCGCAATCAACACCAAAAACCCGTCAAAAAGACCTCAAGAGGCATCGACATGGCGCACCGCTACAAGGTCCGCGAGATCGCTCAGCAGTCCGGGCTCAGCGAGGCCACCGTCGACCGGGTGTTGAACGAGCGGCCCGGCGTACGCGAGAACACTCGTGCCGAGGTCGCGCAGGCGATCGCGGACCTGGACAAGCAGCGCGCCCAGCTGCGGCTGAATGGCAGGCGCTACCTGATCGACGTGGTCATGCAGACCCCGCAGCGGTTCTCCGACGCGTTCCGCGCGGCGGTCGAGGCTGAACTGCCCGCGTTCGCGCCAGCCATGCTGCGAGCGCGATTCCACCTATGGGAGACCGGCTCGACCGCACAGATGGCCGACGCGCTGGCCCGGCTGCGCGGCAGTCACGGAGTGATCCTCAAGGCCCAGGACGAACCCGAGGTCGCCGAGACCATCGACGGGCTGGTGAGCAGCGGCGTCCCCGTCGTGACCTACGCGACCGACGTTCCGGGCAGCTCCCGCTGTTCCTACGTGGGCATCGACAACCACGGCGCCGGAGTCACCGCCGCCTACCTGATGGGGCAGTGGCTGGGCTCTTCTCCGTCGGACGTGCTGATCACGCTCAGTCGCAACGTGTTCCGTGGCGAGGGCGAGCGCGAGGTCGGCTTCCGGGCCGCACTGCGGGGATCCGGCCGCCAGATCGTCGAAGTCAGTGACAGCGACGGCATCGATGCGACCAACGAGCGGCTGGTGCTCGAGGCGCTGGAGCGCAATCCATCGGTGGAGGCCGTGTATTCCGTCGGCGGCGGAAACGCCGCGACCGTCGCGGCATTCGACCGGCTCGGCCGCAATTGCCGTGCCTTCATCGCACACGACCTCGACGCCGACAACCGGCGGCTGCTGCGCGACGGCCGGATCTCGGTCGTCCTGCACAACGATCTGAGGGCCGACGCGCGGCTGGCGATGCGGCTGATCCTGCAGGAACGCGGCGCGCTGCCCGTCGAGCCCGCACGTCCGGCGCCGGTTCAGGTGATCACTCCGTACAACCTGCCTGGCTAGCCCATGGACTCCGCGAAACGAAATTCCAGCAGCGAAAGTGCGAGGAACGGCCTGCTGGAATTTCGTTTCGCGGATTGTCGGGCGTGAGGGTGCTAGCAGTGAGCTACCGGTCGGTAACGATTTCCTTAGAATAAATGTGTCGCAGTTACGTGACGAACGACACAGTTTTGTCTCATCGCTTGGGCACACACGCCGTTGACCAGTGCCTTCCGAAGTGGTTGACGCGCGGGTAACCGGCGACGCGGGTAAAGCGCCGCCTAAGAGAAGTGGTTTAATCGGTACTGCGGGTGACAGCAATTTGTTGGGACGTCGAACCCGCGATATCCCGCGACTGAGGAGCACGTCCGAAGAGAGCACGGAAGGCAGGGGTTGTGAGCCCGAACGGCAACGGCGGCAGTCCGGCCATTGACGCGCCTGCACGCCAGAAGCTCGAGAAGGTTGTCATTCGATTCGCCGGCGACTCGGGTGACGGCATGCAGCTCACCGGTGACCGATTCACCTCCGAGGCCGCTTTGTTCGGCAATGACCTTGCTACGCAACCGAATTACCCTGCCGAGATCCGCGCACCAGCAGGCACTCTGCCCGGCGTTTCGTCGTTCCAGATTCAGATCGCCGACTACGACGTCCTGACCGCAGGCGACCGTCCCGATGTTCTGGTCGCGATGAACCCCGCGGCGCTGAAGGCGAACATCTCCGATTTGCCGCGCGGTGGGCTGGTAATCGCCAACTCCGACGAGTTCACCAAGCGCAACCTCGCCAAGGTCGGCTACGAGGCCAATCCGCTGGAGACCGACGAGCTCTCCGACTACGTCGTGCAGCCCGTCGCGATGACCACGCTGACGCTGGGTGCGGTGGAGTCCATCGGCGCGTCCAAGAAGGACGGCCAGCGCGCCAAGAACATGTTCGCGCTCGGCCTGCTGTCCTGGATGTACGGCCGCGAGCTCGAGCACAGCGAGGCGTTCATCCGCGAGAAGTTCGCCCGCAAGCCCGACATCGCCGAGGCCAACGTGTTGGCGCTGAAGGCAGGCTGGAACTACGGCGAGACCACAGAGGCGTTCGCCAGCACCTACGAGGTGGCTCCCGCGAAGCTGAAGTCCGGTGAGTACCGCCAGATCTCGGGTAACACCGCTCTTGCGTACGGCCTGATCACCGCCGGCCAGCTCGCCGACATTCAGCTGGTACTCGGCACCTACCCGATCACGCCGGCGTCGGACATCCTCCACGAGCTGTCCAAGCACAAGAACTTCAACATCCTCACGTTCCAGGCGGAGGACGAGATCGCGGGCATCGGTGCGGCCATTGGTGCGTCCTACGGCGGCGCACTGGGCGTCACCAGCACGTCCGGCCCAGGCATCTCGTTGAAGTCGGAGGCCATCGGTCTGGCGGTGATGACCGAGCTCCCGCTGATCGTCATCGACGTGCAGCGCGGCGGACCGTCGACCGGCCTACCCACCAAGACCGAGCAGGCCGACCTGCTGCAGGCGATGTTCGGCCGTAACGGCGAGTCACCGGTCGCGGTGATCGCGCCCCGATCGCCGTCGGACTGCTTCGACGTGGCCGTCGAGGCGGCTCGCATCGCGATCACCTATCACACGCCGGTGATGATCCTGTCGGACGGCGCGATCGCGAATGGCTCTGAGCCGTGGCAGATTCCGGACGTCAGCACCTATGCGCCGATCGCGCACACATTCGCCGAGGCGGGTGAGCCGTTCCAGCCCTACGCCCGCGATCCCGAGACGCTGGCCCGACAGTTCGCGATCCCCGGCACGCCCGGGCTGGAGCACCGCATCGGTGGTCTGGAAGCCGCCAACGGCTCGGGCAACATCTCCTACGAGCCGAAGAACCACGACCTGATGGTGCGTCTGCGCAAGGCCAAGATCGACGGAATCGTCGTGCCGGATCTCGAGGTCGACGACCCGAGCGGCGATGCGGAACTGCTGATGCTCGGCTGGGGTAGCTCGTACGGGCCCATCGGAGAGGCGTGCCGGCGGGCGCGGCGCAAGGGCATCAAGGTCGCCCATGCGCACGTGCGCAACCTCAACCCGTTCCCGGCCAACCTCGGTGAGGTGCTGCGGCGCTACCCCAAGGTGGTCCTGCCCGAGATGAACCTCGGCCAGCTGGCGCTGCTGCTGCGCGGCCTGTTCCTGGTCGATGTTCAGTCGGTGACGAAGGTGGAAGGCATGGCGTTCCTTGCCGAAGAGGTCGAGGGCATCATCGATGCCGCCCTGGAAGGGACGCTGAGCGAAAAGGAAAGCGACAAGGCCAAGTTCGCGCGGTTGGCGGCGGCCACTGTGGAAACTGGCGTGGGAGCTGACGCATGACTGACCTGATCGGAAACGACCTCGGTCTGACTCCGGGCACCGGCGGGGTGCCGACGACCGACGAGGCGCAGAAGGCCAAGGACTTCACCAGCGACCAGGAGGTCCGGTGGTGCCCCGGCTGCGGTGACTACGTCATCCTCAACACCATCCGCAATTTCCTGCCCGAGTTGGGTCTTCGCCGCGAGAACATCGCGTTCGTCAGCGGCATCGGCTGCTCGAGCCGGTTCCCGTACTACCTGGAGACCTACGGCTTCCACTCCATCCACGGTCGGGCTCCGACGATCGCCACCGGTCTTGCGCTGGCTCGCCCGGATCTGTCGGTCTGGGTCGTCACCGGTGACGGCGATGCGCTGTCCATCGGCGGCAACCACCTGATCCATGCGCTGCGCCGCAACGTGAACATCACCATCCTGCTGTTCAACAACCGGATCTACGGTCTGACGAAGGGTCAGTACTCGCCGACCTCGGAGACCGGCAAGATCACCAAGTCCACCCCGATGGGGTCGCTGGACTACCCGTTCAACCCCGTGTCGCTGGCTTTGGGCGCCGACGCGACGTTCGTCGGTCGTGCGCTCGACTCCGACCGCAAGGGCCTGTCGGAGGTCTTGCGTGCCGCTGCCGCCCACCGCGGCGCCGCGATCGTCGAGATCCTGCAGGACTGCCCGATCTTCAACGACGGCTCGTTCGACGCGCTCCGCAAGGAGGGCGCGGAGGAGCGGCTGATCAACGTCCGCCACGGTGAACCGATCACGTTCGGCGCCGATGGCGAGTACTGCGTGGTCAAGTCCGGCTACGGGCTCGAGGTGGCCAAGACAGCCGACGTCTCGGCCGACGAGATCGTCGTCCACAACTCGCAGCTCGAGGACCCGGCGTACGCGTTCGCGCTGTCGCGGTTGTCCGAGCAGAACCTCGAGCACATGGTGATGGGTATCTTCCGCCAGGTCAGCAAGCCGACCTATGACGATGCGGCACGTCAGCAGGTCGCCTCGGCCCGCGACGCGAAGCCGCACGACACCGCGGCGTTGCAGTCCCTGCTGCGCGGTAAAGACACCTGGACCGTCGACTAATCTCTCTGACGTGACATCGCCTGTGCCGCTTGCTGCAGTCGTACTGGCGGGCGGTGCGTCTCGCCGGATGGGTCGAGACAAAGCGACGCTGCCCTATGACGGCTCCACGATGGTCGAGATCGTCGTGTCGGTCTTGAGCGCCAGATGCTCCCCGGTGTTCGTCATCGCCGCGCCCGGCCAACCGCTGCCCGACCTCCAGGCCGAAGTCCTGCGCGACGAGGTGCGCGGCGTCGGGCCGCTGCTTGCGACGGCATGTGGCCTGCGCGCGGCGGCCGATGCCGGCCGTGAGCTGGCCTTCGTGTGCGCAGTCGACATGCCGCATATGACCACCGAGCTCGCCGACGAACTGGCCGAACACGCCGCCCGGCTTGGCGTCGACGTGGTCCTGCCATGGGACGGCCGCGACCACTATCTGGCCGGCGTGTACCGCACGGATCTTGCCGATAAGGCCGATGCGTTGGTCGCGGCGGGGGAGCGCAGCATGCGCGCCCTGGTGGACAGTGTCGACACGCAGCGCATCGTCATGCCCACACAGCGGGCCGCTGACCAACGTCAACACCACCGCCGACCTGACCTGACCCCGTCAGTTATTAGCACGATTAATATCTTCAGCAAATTGCTGTATTTGTATTGAATCGCTCATATATCGAATTCCCAGCCATTCTTGCGTTATCGTAACGCCATGAATTAACGATAATTCTGCAATTCGCCTCCGTATGACGGCGCGTGCTTAACAATCCGAGATCTCCTCTGGCCGTTGGCGTTTCAGCCTGCCGCAACACCTAATCCCATGCCGGCCGTGCATAAGGCGCAGGTTTCTGGGCAGATTGCGGATGCTCGACACCGATCAGCGTCATGTCCTTGGCGTGCAAGCGTTCAGCGGAAAACCGAGCTCCAGAGGCGTACACCGACAGCGATTCCTCTAGGACGGTGGGCTGATCCGCGAAAAGCCCTTGACCGCTTGATGGTTGGTGGCTACTCGCCATTGTCATGGCCCACATCGGTGATGGCCAATGTGGGTCTGCGCTTTGGCCACAGGGGCATGAAAAGCGTTGTGTCACAATCGCTTATGCATCTACACCGGTGAGACGTGATGCAGCGAACCAGTTCGGCTCTATATGACGAAAGACGTTGCCAGGGAGCAAAACTGGGCGATAGGCCAAGATTCCTTGAAGTATCAATCAATTTCGCGGTGGTCCAGGTCACAAAATACCCGTGATTTGGCTCACGCCAACGAGGCGCCAGTGCATGTGTGACATTACGGCCAACGCGCCATGGTGACCTGCGAAGAGATCCGTTCAGTCGGTCGTGATCTAAACGTGATATTGCCGCGATCGGTCGGATACCCGACATGACTTTGCGCGAAACGGTTTGTACGTTCCAGACAGCTCAAAAATCGGGCAAACAATTTCAAACCACGAACCTGGCGTGTGAGTGGGGCCGCGGGCGGCGGGATCGCCTGCTGCGGCCGCCGGGTGTGAACGCCCGGTGGGGCGATGTGTCGCTCCCCCTGCCGTGCCTGACCGAGACGGCACGGCCCAAACCTCCTGCCGTATCGGCATCCGCGCCCGCGCCAGCGGGCGTCGTCGGCGCGCGCTTGGCGAAAGGAAAGAAGTGAAGAACATCCGCACTACGTTCGGGCTGGCCGCCATCGCGGGGGCGCTCGCCCTGGCACCGATGGCGTTGGCGACCGGTACCGCGCATGCGGACAGCGGTGTGAACTGGGACGCCGTTGCGGCCTGCGAGTCGGGCGGCAACTGGGCCACCAACACCGGTAACGGCTACTACGGCGGCCTGCAGTTCACCTTGGGCACCTGGCGCGCCAATGGCGGCAGTGGATCGCCCCACAACGCCATCCGCTCGGAGCAGATCCGGGTCGCCAACAACGTGCTGAGGTCCCAGGGCATCGGCGCCTGGCCGGTCTGCGGCAGGCGGGGCTAGCTCCAAGCGCAGCACACGTCGAGGAAGTGCCGGGTCCCGGTTTCGGGGGCTCGGCATTTTTGCATTCATCTGAGTCACAATATTCACTTTGGTCACTTCTTTAACACCTGCCGCTATATACCCATTTGCCCCTTTTAACTCATTTATCTCATCGCTAGCTGGGTCCTATCCCGTCTCGGTAACGTGCATATACCTCCCTTGTAACGCCTGACACTCCCAACCCGAAAGTCCCATTAGTTACAGGGTCGGGGAAGGACCAAAGCGATGAAGAAACGTCACTCGTTCATCCAGACGGCGAAAAAGACCGCCTGGTTCGCCGTAACAGCCGGGGCGCTGTCCGTTGTCCCATTCACCGTCGGAGCGCCCAGCGCGAACGCCGACAGCGTGGACTGGGATGCAGTCGCCCAGTGCGAATCCGGCGGTAACTGGTCGACAAACACCGGAAACGGCCATTACGGCGGTCTGCAATTCAAACAGTCGACCTGGGCCGCCAACGGAGGTGTGGGCTCACCGGCGACGGCCTCCCGGGAAGAGCAGATCAGGGTCGCCGAGAACGTGCTGCGTACCCAGGGGCTGCGCGCCTGGCCAAAGTGCGGCACGGCCTCAGGGGGTCCGGCGGTGTGGAACGCGTCGAGTCCTTTGCGGGGATGTGGGGCCATGGGCGGCGGCGCCCTGCTCGGCATCGTGGACCTACGTCAGCTCTGCTCGACGTTCCTCAGCCCGTTCGGCCTAGGCTGACGCCGCTGTCGGCGCCCTGAACGCCGATCGCGCCGCCACTGTCGCCAGATGGCGGGTGAGCACCGCCTCGGGCACCAGCACCGTCGCGCGGCTGGCAAGGGCGCTCAGGAATGCCGGGCGTAGGTTGACGACCTTTCCGATCATCGCCGACTCGCGCACCAACGCCCGCACCCGTGGCCTGCGGAACGCCTCGAACTGGGCGAACGCCGTCGCCAGGTCGGCGCTCTGGTCGACGAAGCAGGCGAGGATCGCGGCGTCCTCCAGCCCTTGGCAGCCGCCCTGGCCCAGATGGGGGCGCATCGGGTGCGCGGCGTCCCCGACCAGAACGAGCGGCCCCTTCGACCACACCCGCGCTTCGTCGCGGTCATACAGATCGTTGCGCAGGACGATGTCGGGGTCCGTCGCCTCCAGCAGCGCAGGCATGGGGTCGGCCCACGACGCGAACTTGGTCTTCAGGTAGGCAAGTTCGCCCTGCTTTGCGATCCGGCCCTCTGGCGCGCGCTCGGTGGCGAACCAGTAGGTGTGGTGGGCGCCGAGCGGCACATGCCCGCATTCGACCCCTGCGCCGAGTGTCTCCCCGGCGAGGTCGGGGTCGATCGCGGCGTCGGCGACACCGCGCCATGCGGTATAGCCGGCATAGCGGTTGTGCAGCGGGCCGTTGAGGTGACGCGCCACCACCGAGTGCGTCCCGTCGGCGCCGATCACCGCGTCCGCCTGTCGCGTCGTCGAATCCGACAGTGTGACGCGCACACGACCCGAACTCAGCCCGATGTCCTCTGCGGAAAGTCCGGTCTGCACGGTGCCGCTCGTAAGAGCACCTGCGAGCACGTCGTTGAGCGCGGATCGATGAACCACGACGAGCGGCTCGCCGAGCGCCTCGACGATCCGCTCCCTTGACGGATGCCGTAGCCAGGTGCCGTCGCGCCAGCGCATCGCGCCCGCCGTCACCCTGCCGCCTGCCGCACGCACCGCGTCACCGAGGCCGATGTGGTCAAGCGCCGCAAGGGCGTTGGGCCAGATACTGATTCCGGCCCCGGTCGTGGTGTCGCAGCGGCTCTCCAGGACCGTGACGTCGTGACCGCGACGCTGAAGCGCGACGGCCGTCGCGAGTCCCGCAATGCCTGCACCGATGACAAGGAACTGCTGCGTCACTCGTCGAACCTAGCGCCCCGGTCCCGCAGGACTACAGGTCGAACACCAACAACGTGCTGGTGGCCGTCGCCACCACCGCTCCGCCGGCATCGGTGACGACGCCCTCGGCGAAGCCGACGCGCGACCCGGCCTTGACGACGGTACCGGTCGCGGTCAGCACTCCGCTGTTCATGCGGACCGCCTTCAGGTAGTTCACCTTGATCTCGACCGAGGTGTAACCCTTGCCCTGCGGCAAAGTGCTGTGGATCGCACAGCCGGTCACCGAGTCCAGCAGCGTGCAGACCAGACCCCCGTGCACGGCCCCGATCGGGTTGTACGCCGATTCGTCGGGCAGACAGGTGAAGACCACTCGTCCCGGGTCGGCCGAGACCATCTCGAAGCGCATCAGGCCCGCGATCGGCGGCTGAGGCAGTTCACCGTCCGCGATGGCCCGCAGGTAGTCGACTCCGGCCATCGTCATGCCCCTGGCGGTGCTCGGACCGGGCTCGTGCCAGGTGACGGTGCGGGACCGCTGCGGCCCCCAGTCCTCGCGCGTGGTCGCATCGGCCAGTTCTGAGGTCATCGTGATCCCTTCACCGTCAGTTCGCTCATCGGGCGGTATCTGCGTTGTCGATCGGGGTCGTCGCTCGCGACGGCGTGATGCCTTCCCCATTCGAGAAGGGCATCCAGAACCGGCATGAGTGCGTCGCCGGATTCGGTGAGCCGGTACTCGTAGCGGACCGGGCCCTCGTGGTACGGCGTCCTCGCGACGACGCCGGCGCTCTCCAACGCCTTCAATCGGGCCGCGATCCTGTCCCGTGGTGCGCCGGTACCCGCGACGATGTCGCCGAAGCGGCTGGCGCCGAGAGCGATCTCACGGATGACGAGCAGCGCCCAACGTTCGCCGACGAGTTCGAGCGCCGCCGCGATAGGGCAGGGCCTTCCTGGCAGGCTTGCCAGCGGCGTGGTGGTCATGGCGTCAGTGTGCCAGCAGTGAGTTTGAAAATCAAACTCACTCGTGTGCTACGCGGCGCATCGATTGCCTTGACCGTGACGCGGCTCACAGTAGTATGACCAGTGGTCATCGACCCTTGGGAGGACCCGATGCCGACGGTGACATGGGCTCGCGTCGATCCGAGCCGTCGCGCCGCAGTTATCCAGGCCGCGGAGGCGGAGTTCGGTGCGCACGGTTTCTCGCAAGGCAGCTTGAACGTCATCGCGCGGCGCGCAGGAGTCGCGAAGGGAAGCCTGTTCCAGTACTTCGCGGACAAGCGCGACCTGTTTGCATACATCGCCGACGTCGGCAGCCAGCGTGTGCGGTCCTTCATGGAGGACCGCATCCGCGAGCTCGACCCGAGCAGGCCGTTCTTCGAGTTCCTGACCGACCTCCTCGACACGTGGGTCGCTTACTTCGCCGACCACCCGCAGGACCGCGCGCTACACGCCGCGTCGAGTTTCGAAGTCGACACCGAGGCCCGTGTCAGTGTGCGCACCGTCATCCATCGCCATTATCTGGGAGTTCTGCGGCCGCTGGTGCGGGATGCTCACGTGCGTGGCGACCTGCGACCCGACTGCGATACCGACGCGCTGCTGTCGCTGCTGTTGATGATCTTTCCGCATATGGCGCTGGCGCCGTATGTGCGCGGCATGGATCCGATCCTCGGACTCGACGACCCGACACCGGAGCAGCCCGCACTCGCGGTGCGCAGGCTCGTCGCCGTCCTTGCGGACGCATTCTCTTCCACTCCAGCCCAACTGATCAAGGAGGTCACACCATGACACCGACACGAACCCGCTCAGCCTCCCTTGCCGCCGGTGGCCTCAAGTGGGATAGCTTGCCGCTCAAGCTGTTCGCCGGCGGAAACGCCAAGTTCTGGAATCCGGCCGACATCGACTTCTCGCGCGACCGGGCCGACTGGGAAGCGCTCACGGACCTGGAGCGTGAATGGGCGACCCGGCTGTGCGCACAGTTCATCGCGGGCGAGGAGGCCGTCACTCAGGACATCCAGCCGTTCATGGCGGCGATGCGAGCCGAAGGCCGGCTCGGCGACGAGATGTACCTGACGCAGTTCGCGTTCGAGGAGGCCAAGCACACTCAGGTGTTCCGGCTGTGGCTCGACGCCGTCGGCGTCACCGACGACCTGCAGGTGTTCCTCGACGATCTGCCCACCTACCGGAAGATCTTCTACGAAGAGCTGCCCGAATCCCTCGACACGTTGGCCACTGATTTCTCCCCGGCCGCTCAGGTGCGCGCATCGGTGACCTACAACCACGTCATCGAAGGCATGATGGCCTTGACGGGATACTATGCGTGGCACCGGATTTGCGTCGACAACCACATCCTGCCGGGCATGCAGGAACTGGTGCGGCGCATCGGCGACGACGAGCGCCGCCACATGGCCTGGGGCACCTTCACCTGCCGGCGCCATGTCGCCGCAGACGACTCCAACTGGGCGGTGTTCGAGGAGCGGATGAACCAGCTGATCCCGATGGCCTTGCAGAACACCGACGACGCCTATGACCTCTACGAGGAGGTTCCGTTCGGCCTCGAGAAGGACGAGGTCCAGCAGTACGCCGCCGACAAGGGCATGCGCCGATTCGGCACGATCAGCAGCGCAAGGGGCCGCCCCCTCGAGGAGATCGACATCGACTACACGCCGCTACAACTCGAGGACACCTTCGCCGCCGAGGACGCGAAGGTGCTGGCCGCCTCCGCCTGAACGGGCTCGTAGGCCCGGCGACTTTCACACCGCGGTGAACTCGCGATCGGTCACGCTCATCGGCCGAATCCGAACATAGTGCCGCTTCACCGTCGCGATCCATGGCAGCAGCTGCGCGTCATCGCCTTCCTTGCCCCGCGCGTGCTCGGTGAAGGCGTCGAGCTGCCCGAGACGCTCGGGTAGCGTGCAAGCAATGAGCGCCCAAAGGCGATCGCGAGTGAGGATCGCAGCGAGGAACGAGCGAGGACCGGAGCAAATGGGAGCCGAGCAATGACGGAGCAGCGGGAGTTCGACATCGTCCTATATGGGGGGACCGGGTTCGTCGGAAAACTCACCGCCGAATACCTTGCCGAAGCGGGCGGCGACGCACGAATCGCACTTGCGGGTCGTTCGCGGGACAAGCTGCAGGCGGTCCGGGAGACCCTGGGGGAGACGGCGCAGTCCTGGCCGCTGATCACCGCGGACGCCTCGCAGCCGTCGACGCTCAATGCGATGGCCGCGCAAGCTCAAGTCGTGCTGACGACCGTCGGGCCGTATGCCAAGTACGGGCTGCCGCTTGTCGCCGCGTGCGCCGCAGCGGGAACCGACTACGCGGATCTCACCGGCGAGGCGATGTTTATCCGGGAGAGCATCGACCTGCACCACAAGCAGGCCGTCGATACCGGCGCGCGAATCGTGCACTCCTGCGGATTCGACTCCATCCCTTCGGATCTCACGGTGTATGCGTTGTATCGGCGTATCACCGACGACGATGCCGGCGAATTGGGTGACACCACCTTTGTGGTGCGCAGGATGGCGGGCGGATTCTCCGGCGGCACATACGCGTCGATGATCGGGGTGATGCGCGCCATGTCCAGCAATGCCGAAGTGCGGCGGCTGCTCGAGGATCCGTACACCCTGACACCGGATCGCGGTGCCGAGCCCGAGTTCGGTCCGCAGTCGGACATGCCGTGGCGGCGAGGCCGCGACATCGCGCCGGAGCTGGACGGTATATGGACCACCGGATTTCTCATGGGGCCGGTCAACACGCGGGTTGTCAGGCGTAGCAACGCTTTACAGGATTGGGCATACGGTCAACGGTTCCGTTACTCGGAGTGCCAAAGCCTCGGCTCTTCGGTCGCGGCGCCTGTCGCGTCGGCAATGGCGACAGGCGTTGGAGCAGCTGCCATCGGGCTGGGCAGTCGCTTTTCCGGCAAGGTGCCGGAGAAGCTCGTCGAACGAGTCCTGCCCAAGCCGGGCACGGGACCGAGCGAACGCACCCGCGAACGCGGTCATTACACGGTCGAGACCTACACCACCACGACGACCGGCGCGCGCTACCGGGCCACCATGTCGCAAAAGGGCGACCCCGGCTACAAGGCCACCTCGGTGCTGCTGGGCGAAAGCGGTTTGGCGCTTGCGTTGGACCGCGACCGGCTCTCCGATCTGCGCGGCGTATTGACGCCTGCGGCGGCGATGGGCGACGCGCTACTGGCTCGATTCCCCGCTGCCGGTGTGTCATTGGAGACCTCCCGGCTGAATTGATCTGCCAGCGCAGAACACCTGTCAACCAAGATCTATAGGACTAGTGTCGGTCTCGGCATGCGATAACCAGCAATGAAGGTGGACACGACAATGGCAGGTCTCGACGAACTCATCGCGCAGATCCCGGTAGCGGATATCGCGAGCAAAATCGGTGCGGATCAAGGCGAGGTAAACAACGCCATCAAGACGTTGGTGCCCGCGCTCGTCGGCGGGCTTGCGGAGAACGTCCAGTCCAGGGAGATCGATTCGAGCAAACTGGAATCGGCAGTGGCCGAGCAGGGCGCAAGCGGTCTGCTGGACGGCGGGGTCGACGTCGACCAGGTCGACGAGAGGCAGGGCGACAACCTCGTCGCCTCGCTCTTCGGTGGCAACGACAGCAACGCCGTCGCCTCCGCGCTCGCCGGAACCGGCGCAGGCGACGGGGGCCTGATCAAGAAGCTGCTGCCGATCCTGGCGCCGATCGTGCTGGCCTATATCGGCAAGCAGCTCACCGGGAGCTCGGCCTCGGCGCCGGCCCAGCCGCAAGCACAGGCACAGTCGGCTGGCGGAGGCGGCCTCGGCGACATCCTGGGCAGCATTCTCGGCGGCGGCGCGGGTGGCGGCGCTGGCGGGAACAACCCGCTGGGCAGCATCCTCGGCAGCGTGATGGGCGGCGGCGGGAACAACGCCATCGG
The DNA here is from genome assembly GCA_963715215.1 of uncultured Actinomycetota bacterium. Classification (GTDB taxonomy): domain Bacteria; phylum Actinomycetota; class Actinomycetes; order Mycobacteriales; family Mycobacteriaceae; genus Mycobacterium. Next base: position 232,162 of record CAVQRJ010000019.1, on the reverse strand, counting down.
CGAGATCCTCGGCGGCCTGCTCGGCGGCAGAAAGTAGCCGTCAAGGGGGCGACGCACCGCACTCCATAGAATGGCGCGGTGACCGCCAGCCCCAAGCCGACAACCGACTCCCTGCCCAAGTCCTGGGATCCGGGTGCGGTAGAAAGCGAGCTCTATCAGGGCTGGGTGGACGCCGGCTACTTCAAGGCCGACCCCGCCAGCGATAAGCCGCCGTATTCGATTGTGCTGCCGCCGCCGAACGTTACCGGCAGCCTGCACATGGGGCATGCGCTCGACCACACGCTGATGGACGCGCTGACCCGGCGCAAGCGGATGCAGGGCTACGAGGTGCTGTGGCTGCCGGGCATGGACCACGCGGGCATCGCTACCCAGTCGGTGGTGGAGAAGCAGCTGGCGGTCGACGGCAAGACGAAGGAAGACTTCGGCCGCGAGCTGTTCATCGACAAGGTCTGGGACTGGAAGCACGACTCGGGCGGCACGATCGGCGCGCAGATGCGCCGGCTCGGTGACGGCGTCGACTGGAGCCGCGACCGCTTCACCATGGACGACGGCCTGTCCCGGGCAGTGCGAACCATCTTCAAACGGCTCTATGACGCTGGACTGATCTATCAGGCGGAGCGCCTTGTGAACTGGTCGCCGGTGCTGGAAACCGCCATCTCGGACCTCGAGGTCTCCTACTCCGACGTCGAAGGCGAGCTGGTGTCGTTCCGGTACGGATCTCTCGACGATGCCGAACCGCACATCATCGTGGCCACCACCCGGGTCGAGACGATGCTCGGCGACACCGCGATCGCGGTGCATCCCGACGACGACCGCTACCGCGACCTGGTCGGCAAGACGCTGCCGCACCCGTTCGTCGACCGTCAGATGACCATCGTCGCCGACGAGCACGTCGACCCCGAATTCGGCACGGGCGCGGTCAAAGTCACCCCCGCACACGACCCGAACGACTTCGAGATCGGCTTGCGGCACAAGCTGCCGATGCCCTCGATCATGGACACCAAGGCCCGGATTGCCGGCACCGGAACCCAATTCGACGGCATGGACCGTTTCGACGCGCGTGTCGCGGTTCGGGAGGCGCTTGCCGCCGAGGGCAGGATCGTCGAGGAGAAACGGCCGTATCTGCACAGCGTCGGACATTCCGAGCGCAGCGGAGAACCGATCGAACCGCGGCTGTCGCTGCAGTGGTGGGTCAAGGTCGACTCACTTGCCAAGGCCGCGGGGGATGCGGTGCGCAACGGGCACACCGCGATTCACCCGCCGAGCCTGGAACCCCGCTGGTTCGGCTGGGTCGACCACATGCACGACTGGTGCATATCCCGCCAGCTGTGGTGGGGTCACCGCATCCCGATCTGGCACGGGCCGGACGGCGAGGTCGTCTGCGTCGGCCCGGACGAAACTCCGCCCGAGGGCTGGGAACAAGACCACGACGTGCTGGACACCTGGTTCTCGTCGGCGCTGTGGCCGTTCTCCACCATGGGCTGGCCCGACCACACCCCGGAGCTGGCCAAGTTCTATCCGACCAGCGTTCTGGTCACCGGCTACGACATCCTGTTCTTCTGGGTGGCCAGGATGATGATGTTCGGCCAGTTCGTCGCCGACGACCCGGCGATCACGCTGGACGGGCAGCGCGGACCCCAGGTGGCGTTCGAAAACGTGTTCCTGCACGGGCTGATTCGCGACGAGTTCGGCCGCAAGATGAGTAAGTCGCGGGGCAATGGCATCGATCCGCTGGACTGGGTGGAGATGTTCGGCGCCGACGCACTGCGGTTCACGCTAGCGCGCGGCGCAAGCCCCGGCGGTGACCTTTCCATCGGTGAGGACCACGCCCGCGCGTCGCGCAACTTCGCAACAAAACTGTTCAACGCCACGCGGTTTGCGTTGATGAACGGGGCAAGCCCGGCCCCGTTGCCCGATGCGGCAGATCTCACCGACGCCGACCGCTGGATTCTGGGCCGTACGGAAGAGGTTCGCGCAGAGGTGGATTCGGCGTTCGACAACTACGAGTTCAACCGCGCCTGTGAGTCGCTCTACCACTTTGCGTGGGATGAGTTCTGCGACTGGTACGTCGAGTTGGCGAAGGTACAACTGGCCGACGGAGTCACACACACGACCGCCGTGCTGGCCGCAGTGCTGGACACGCTGCTGAAGCTGCTTCATCCGGTGATGCCGTTCGTCACCGAGACGCTGTGGAGGACATTGACCGGCAAGGAGTCTGTGGTCGTCGCAGATTGGCCGGCCCCATCCGGTTACGCGGTGGATCAGGTTGCCACTCAACGCATCACCGACATGCAGAAGCTGGTCACCGAGGTGCGGCGGTTCCGCAGCGATCAGGGGCTGGCCGACCGGCAGAAGGTGCCCGCGCGGCTGTCCGACGTCGCCGCCGCCGATCTCGACTCGCAGATCCCGGCCGTCACGTCGCTCGCGTGGCTGACACCCGCATCGGACGGGTTCGCTCCGACAGCATCGGTCGAGGTGCGGCTGACCCGCGGCACCGTCGTGGTCGAGCTCGACACGTCGGGCACCGTCGACGTGGCTGCCGAGCGGCGTCGCCTCGAAAAGGATCTGGCGGCCGCGGAGAAGGAGCTCAAGGGCACCACCGCCAAGCTCGAAAACGAAGCGTTCCTTGCCAAGGCGCCCGGCGACGTCGTCGATAAGATCCGGGGCCGCCAGCAGGTCGCCCAGGAAGAGGTCGAGCGGATCAACGCAAGGCTGGCGTCTCTGCGATGACCGACCCCGTCCCGACACCGGACGAAATCGCCTCGCTGCTCCAGGTCGAGCACCTTCTCGACCAGCGGTGGCCGGAGACCAAGCTCGAACCGAGCACGGCCCGCATCTCGGCGCTGATGGAACTGCTCGGCTCGCCGCAGCGTGGGTATCCGTCGATCCACATCGCGGGCACCAACGGCAAGACGTCGGTGGCCCGCATGGTCGACGCGTTGTTGACCGCGCTGCACCGACGCACCGGCCGCACGACCAGCCCTCACCTGCAATCGGCCGTCGAGCGTATTGCGATCGACAACAAGCCGATCACGCCGGCTCAGTACGTCGCGACCTACGAGGAGATCGAACCGTTCGTCGAATTGGTCGACAAGCAATCCGAAACGGCTGGCGGGCCCGCGATGAGCAAGTTCGAGGTGGTCACCGGGATGGCGTTCGCGGCCTTCGCCGACGCGCCGATCGACGTCGCGGTCATCGAGGTCGGGATGGGCGGTCGCTGGGACGCCACCAACGTCGTCGACGCACCGGTGGCCGTCATCACCCCGATCGGTATCGACCACACCGAGTACCTCGGCAACGAGATCGCCGAAATCGCCGCGGAGAAGGCGGGAATCATCACCAACCAGAAGGACGACCTCACGCCTGTCGACGCCGTCGCGGTGATCGGCAGGCAGCTGCCCGAGGCGATGGAAGTGGTGTTGGCCCAAGCCGTGCGAGCCGACGCCGCCGTGGCTCGGGAGGACTCCGAGTTCGCGGTGCTGAGCCGACAGGTGGCGATCGGCGGCCAGATGCTTGAACTGCAGGGACTCGGCGGGGTGTACTCCGAGATCTTTCTGCCGCTGCATGGCGACCATCAGGCGCACAACGCCGTCATCGCGCTGGCCGCCGTCGAAGCGTTCTTCGGCGCAGGGGCGGACCGGCAACTCGATGTCGACGCTGTTCGTGCGGGGTTCGCCGCCGCAGTCAGTCCAGGGCGGCTGGAGCGGATGCGCAGCGCCCCAACGGTTTTCATCGACGCCGCGCACAACCCGGCAGGCGCAGCGGCGCTGGCGCAGACACTGGCCGAGGAGTTCGACTTCCACCTGCTCGTCGGCATCGTGTCGGTGATGGCCGAGAAGGACGTCGACGGTATCCTCGCCGCGCTCGAGCCGGTTTTCGACCAGATCGTCGTGACCAACAACGGTTCGCCGCGTGCACTCGACGTCGAAAGCCTGGCGCTGCACGCGGAGGAGCGGTTCGGCCCGGAGCGCGTGATCGCTTCTGCCACGCTGCCCGACGCCATCGAGACCGCGACCGCGCTCGTCGAGGAGGCGGGTCGGGAGGGCGAAGGCTTCTCCGGCAGCGGCATCGTCATCACCGGTTCGGTGGTCACCGCGGGCGCGGCCCGCACCCTGTTCGGGCGGGATCCGCAATGAGCGATACGCCGGCGCCCCCCGACCCGTGGAAGAGCTTTCGCGGCGTGATGGCGGGCACGCTGATCCTGGAAGCCATCGTTGTGCTGCTCGCGCTGCCTGTCGTCGCGACGGCCGACGGCGGGCTCACCGCCGTCACCGGCACCTACCTGATCGGTCTTGCGGTCGTGCTGATTCTGCTGGCCGGACTGCAGGGCCGATCGTGGGCGATCTGGGTGAATCTCGGCATCCAATTGGTGCTCATCGGGGGGTGGGTCGTGTCGGGGGCCGTCGGCTTCATCGGCCTGGTCTTCGCCGGCGTCTGGCTGCTGATCCTGTACCTGCGCAGCGAAGTGAAGCGCCGGGAAGAGCGTGGTCTGCTGCCTGGCCAACAACCCCCGCGCGATTGATTGCGGGACGGAATGGTTCCGCAGGTACGCTGTCGGCCGTGACTGAGCGGACCCTGGTGTTGATCAAGCCCGACGGCGTCAAGCGGCGCCTGATCGGCGAGGTCGTCAGCCGGATCGAGCGCAAGGGACTGTCGATCGCGGCCCTGGAGATGCGCAACGTCGGCGACGAGCTGGCCCGCAAGCATTACGCCGAGCACGACGGCAAGCCATTCTTCGACTCGCTGCTGGAGTTCATCACTTCCGGGCCGGTCGTCGCGGCGATCGTGGAAGGTCCGCGGGCCGTCGCGGCCTTCCGTCAGCTCGCCGGCGGCACCGATCCGGTGGAGAAGGCCGCCACCGGCTCAATTCGCGGTGACCTGGCACTTGTCACCCAGGAGAACATCGTGCACGGCTCGGATTCGCCGGAATCGGCCGTCCGCGAAATCGAACTCTGGTTCCCCGGCCGATAGCGCAGTTGTCCAGCCCGGTCCGTTGACGTCGGCTGGTGTGGGATACTGGCTGCGGGTAGACGGCTGTACACCAGGGCCGGACGCCCGAATGAAGACTTAGACGAGCGCGACCACCGCTCACCCGTGGTGCGGCGCCGACCGTCCCAGCCATCATTCAGCCAGGCACCGGGAGGGTTCCCAGCGAACCGCCCGGAGCGAGACCATAACAAGCCCGGGAGTTACCAGCCCGGGCCAACAGCGGAAGCCCTCGCGTGGCCGCGTCGACACGACGCGCCCGGGGGCTTGAGGAGAATACGTGGCCGACGATGCACCTACTCAAGACATATCGGAAGAGACTCAGCAGCCCGAGGCCCAGCCCGACGGGCTGACGGTCGTCACGGAGGATCCCGCCGGGTCCGCCGAGGCCGTAGAGGATCAACCAGCCGACAGTGTCGACGGCGCTGAACCGGAGTCCAGGACGATCCTGGAGACCACGGTGGAGCGCGCCGAGTACATGCCGCTTTTCGTGGCGCCCCAACCCGTTGAGTTCGGCGCGGAGTCCGACGACGACTACGACGATTCCGACGACGGCCAGGATTCTGATGAGGACCAGGCCGAGCGGCCCAGCCGTCGTCGCCGTCGTGGCCGCCGCGGTCGTGGTCGTGGCCGGGGCGGTGACGATTCGGGCGACGACTCCGACGACCGACAGTCCGACGGCCAGGGCGGCGACTCCGGCGACGGTTCCGACGATGACAGTGGCGACGACGACTCCGGTGACGACGACACCGCAAACCGGCGCCGTCGCCGCCGCCGCCGTCGCAAGTCCGGCAGCGGTGGCGACAATGACGTCTCGCCCGACGATCCGCCCAACACCGTCGTCCACGAACGTGCCGGGCGTCGGCAGGACAAGGCCGACAACGACGGCGGCAGCGGCGAGATTCAGGGCATCACGGGATCGACGCGGCTGGAGGCCAAACGCCAGCGCCGCCGCGACGGCCGCGATGCGGGTCGGCGCAGGCCGCCGATCCTGAGCGAAGCCGAATTCCTCGCCCGCCGCGAGGCGGTCGAGCGCGTGATGGTGGTACGCGACAAGGTCCGCAGCGAGCCGCCGCACGAGGGTGCCAGGTACACGCAGATCGCGGTGCTCGAGGACGGGGTCGTCGTCGAACACTTCGTGACGTCCGCCGCGTCGGCATCGTTGGTGGGCAACATCTATCTGGGCATCGTGCAGAACGTGCTGCCGTCGATGGAGGCGGCGTTCGTCGACATCGGCCGAGGCCGTAACGGCGTGCTCTATGCAGGCGAAGTGAACTGGGAGGCAGCGGGTCTCGGCGGTGCCAACCGCAAGATCGAGCAGGCCCTCAAGCCGGGCGACTATGTCGTCGTTCAGGTCAGCAAGGATCCGGTCGGGCACAAGGGCGCCCGATTGACCACCCAGGTGTCACTTGCGGGCCGCTACCTGGTGTACGTCCCCGGCGCATCGTCGACGGGTATCAGTCGCAAGCTGCCCGACACAGAACGTCAGCGCCTCAAAGAGATTCTGCGCGAAGTGGTTCCGTCGGATGCCGGTGTGATCATCCGCACCGCGTCCGAGGGGGTCAAGGAAGACGACATCCGCTCCGACGTGAGCCGGCTGCAGGAGCGCTGGTCGCAGATCGAGACGAAGGCGGTCGAGACCAAGGAGAAGGCGGCCGGCGCAGCGGTTGCGCTCTACGAAGAGCCCGACGTGCTCGTGAAGGTCATCCGCGACCTGTTCAACGAGGACTTCTCCGGCCTGATCGTGTCCGGCGAGGAGGCCTGGGGCACGATCAATGACTACGTGAATTCCGTTGCGCCGGACCTTGTTCCGCGATTGACCAAATACGCGCCGGCGAGTACTGACGGGCCTGATGTGTTCGCGGTACACCGCATCGACGAACAGCTGGCCAAGGCGATGGACCGAAAGGTGTGGCTGCCGTCGGGCGGCACGCTGGTCATCGACCGCACCGAGGCGATGACGGTCGTCGACGTCAACACCGGAAAGTTCACCGGCTCGGGCGGCAACCTGGAGCAGACCGTCACCCGCAACAACCTCGAGGCTGCCGAGGAGATCGTGCGCCAGCTGCGGCTGCGCGACATCGGCGGCATCGTCGTCATCGACTTCATCGACATGGTGCTCGAGTCGAACCGCGACCTGGTGTTGCGCAGGCTCACCGAGGCGCTGGCCCGCGACCGCACCCGCCACCAGGTGTCCGAGGTGACGTCGCTGGGACTCGTGCAGTTGACCCGCAAGCGCTTGGGCACCGGTCTGGTCGAGGCGTTCTCCACACCATGCCCGCAGTGCGCGGGCCGTGGCATCCTGCTGCACACCGATCCCGTCGACTCGGCATCGGCCACCGGTCGCAAGTCCGACTCCGGTCGCCGCGGCAAGCGTGGCAAGAAGGGCGGGCGTGACGACGTCGCCGTCGCGAAGGTGCCTGCACACCCTGCCGGTGAGCATCCGATGTTCAAGGCGATGGCGGCCGCCAACGGTAAACACGACGACGAGGACGCGTCCGACGAGATCAAGGACGAGGACAAGAAGGCAGTCGAGGAAGTCGCCGAGGCCGACACCGAGACCATCAAGGAAGCCGTCGTCGACTCCGCCGATGAGGAGCTCGAAGACGACGACCTTGACGAGGACTACGACGACTCCGACGACGACTCCGACGACGACTCCGATGAGGACGACGACGAGGATTCGGACGACGAGATCGATCTCGACGAGGACGAGGACGATGATCTCGACGACGACATCGAGGTCATCGACGCCGACGAGTCCGATGACGACGATGACGACGACGAGGACGAGTTGGACGACGAAGAGTCCGACGACGACGTCGACGAAGATCCGACGACGATGACGTCGACGAGGACGATTCCGACGACGAGGACGACGAGGACGATTCCTACGTCGACGTGTCTGCCCGCGATGACAGCGAAGTAGCGTCCGCCGCGACCGTCGGTGGCAGGCGTTCGCGTCGTCGGGCCGCCGCGCGGCCGGCCGGTCCGCCGATCCACGATGACTGACCCGTTGTGACCTGCGGTGATTTGACCCTGAAGGGGAGCCTCACGTACCCTTGACCGGTTGTCTGTCGGCTGATGCCGATGACAGCGGGCCCACCGCGGCTCCGCACCCCAGACCCGCTCGCGCAACCAAACGGGTAGCGCGACGCCCAGAGAGAAGCTCAGGAGCGAGAGAACGATGGCGACGTACGCAATCGTCAAGACCGGCGGCAAGCAGTACAAGGTCGCCGTCGGTGACGTGGTCAAGGTCGAGAAGCTCGACGGAGAGCCTGGCGCCAGCGTCTCGTTGCCCGTCGCCCTCGTCGTCGACGGCGCGAAGGTCACCAGCGACGCCAAGGACCTGGAGAAGGTCGCCGTCACCGGCGAGGTGCTGGAGCACACCAAGGGCCCCAAGATCCGCATCCACAAGTTCAAGAACAAGACCGGTTATCACAAGCGCCAGGGTCACCGTCAGCAGCTGACGGTCCTGAAGGTCACCGGCATCAAGTGATGAGCCGTCAGGCGAAGAACCACGTAATCAGCGGGAGTCAATAAATGGCACACAAGAAGGGCGCTTCCAGCTCACGCAACGGTCGGGACTCCAACTCCCAGCGGCTCGGCGTCAAGCGTTTCGGCGGCCAGGTCGTCAAGGCGGGCGAGATCATCGTCCGGCAGCGCGGCACCCACTTCCACCCCGGCGTCAACGTCGGCCGCGGCGGCGACGACACGCTGTTCGCCAAGGCCGCAGGCGCCGTCGAGTTCGGCGTCAAGCGCGGCCGCAAGACGGTCAACATCGTGGAGCCGTCCGCTTCGGAGGCCTAGCCCTCAGGGACTTTCCGCGAACGTGAAGCTGCTGCGAGTTCCCTCGGGAAAATTCGCAACAGCTTCACACTCGGGAAGGACAGGCAATGCCCCGCTTCGTCGACCGCGTCGTGATCCACGCGCGGGCGGGCAACGGCGGTCACGGCTGCGCATCGGTCCATCGCGAGAAATTCAAGCCGCTCGGCGGCCCCGACGGCGGTAATGGCGGACGCGGCGGCAGCGTCGTGCTCGTTGTCGACCCGCAGGTGCACACCCTGCTCGACTTCCACTTCCACCCGCACGTCGTCGCGCCGTCGGGCAAGCAGGGCGCGGGGAGCAATCGCGATGGCGCCGCAGGTGCTGACCTGGAGGTGAGGGTGCCCGACGGCACCGTCGTCCTCGATGAGAACGGCAGGCTGCTGGCGGACCTGGTCGGCGCGGGAACCCGGTTCGAGGCAGCCGCAGGCGGACGGGGCGGCCTCGGCAACGCCGCGCTGGCCTCGCGGGCCCGCAAGGCCCCCGGCTTCGCACTTCTCGGTGAGAAGGGCCAGGCCCGCGATCTCACGCTGGAACTGAAGACCGTCGCCGACGTCGGCCTCATCGGATTCCCTTCTGCGGGTAAGTCGTCACTCGTGTCGGCGATCTCGGCGGCCAAACCGAAGATCGCGGACTACCCGTTCACCACGTTGGCACCGAACCTGGGCGTCGTCTCCGCGGGCGAGCACACGTTCACCGTCGCCGACGTGCCGGGGCTCATTCCCGGCGCGTCCGAGGGCCGCGGCCTCGGCCTGGACTTCCTGCGGCACATCGAGCGGTGTGCGGTGCTCGTGCACATGGTCGACTGCGCCACGCTCGAGCCCGGCCGCGATCCGATTTCCGATATCGACGCGCTGGAGGCCGAGCTGGCCGCGTACACCCCCACCCTGCAGGGCGATACGACGCTCGGCGACCTGGCTGAAAGACCCCGGGCGGTGGTGCTCAACAAGATCGACGTGCCAGAAGCCCGCGAACTGGCCGACTTCGTCCGAGAAGAGATCGAGCGGCGTTACGGCTGGCCGGTGTTCGAGGTCTCCACCGTCAGTCGGGAAGGGTTGCGGCCGTTGACATTCGCGCTGTGGGATGTGGTGTCGCGCTACCGGGCCGAGCAGCCCGAGATCGTGCCGCGGCGCCCGGTGATCCGACCGATACCGGTCGACGAGAGCGGTTTCACCGTCGATCCGGACGGCGAAGGTGGCTTCATCGTGCACGGCGTCCGTCCCCAACGTTGGGTTGCCCAAACCGATTTCAACAACGACGAGGCCGTCGGCTACCTCGGCGACCGGCTGGCTCGACTCGGCGTCGAGGACGAGTTGCTGAAGCTCGGCGCTCGACCCGGCTGTGCGGTCACCATCGGCGACATGACCTTCGACTGGGAGCCGCAGACGCCTGCAGGCGTCGACGTGCCGATGTCGGGTCGCGGCACCGACGCCCGACTGGAACAGACCGACAGGGCCGGCGCGGCCGAACGCAAGGCCGCGCGCAAGCAGCGCCGCAGTCACGGCGGTGACTCATGAGCATCCACCGAGACGCCGTCCGGACCGCACGCAGCGTCGTCGTGAAGATCGGCACCACCGCGTTGACGACACCGTCCGGTGTGTTCGACGCGGCCAGGCTGGCCACACTGGCCGACGCGATCGAGACGCGGATGAAGGCCGGCTCGGACGTCGTGATCGTGTCGTCGGGCGCCATCGCCGCGGGTATCGAACCGCTGCGGCTGACGAAGCGGCCCGCGGACCTGGCCACCAAGCAGGCCGCCGCCAGCGTCGGTCAGGTGGCGCTGATCAACTCGTGGAACACGGCGTTCGCCCGCTACAACAGGACAGTGGGACAGGTGCTGCTGACCGCCCATGACATCTCGATGCGGGTGCAGCACACCAACGCGCAGCGCACGCTTGACCGGTTGCGGGCGCTACACGCCGTCGCGATCGTCAACGAGAACGACACCGTCGCCACCAATGAGATTCGGTTCGGCGACAATGACCGGCTCTCCGCGCTGGTGGCCCACCTCGTCGGCGCCGACGCACTGATTCTGTTGTCGGATGTCGACGGCCTGTACGACTCCGATCCGCGAAAAGGCAACGCGCAGTTCATCCCCGAGGTCGGCGGACCCGCCGACCTCGACGGTGTGGTTGCGGGTCGGGGCAGCCATCTGGGCACCGGCGGGATGGCGTCGAAGCTGTCGTCGGCCCTGCTGGCCTCCGATGCCGGTGTGCCCGTGCTGCTGGCCGCTGCGTCCGACGCGGCGACCGCGCTGGTCGACGCGTCGGTAGGCACGGTGTTCGCGCCGCGACCCGAACGCCTGTCGGCGCGGCGCTTCTGGGTGCGTTATGCCGCGGAGTCGGCGGGTGCGCTGATCCTCGATGACGGCGCGGTGCGCGCGGTGGTCAAGCAGCGTCGCTCGCTGCTGCCCGCAGGCATCACGGCGGTGTCGGGGCGCTTTCACGGCGGCGACGTCGTCGAACTGCGCGCGCCCGACGAGACGATGGTGGCCCGCGGAGTGGTCGCCTATGACGCGGCGGAACTCGCGGCGATGCTCGGCCGGTCGACGTCGGAGCTGCCCGCCGACATGCGCCGTCCCGCAGTGCATGCCGACGATCTCGTCGCCGTCTAGGTGAGTTGGCGATCGCCGACGTGCAGCTCGTCGGCGAGCAACGCGAGCATGGGGGAGCAGCCCGCGTCGATCTTCACCGCGGCCAGATCGTCTCCGCGAGTACGACCTCGGTTGATGATCGCGATCGGTATACCGAGTGCCGCGGCACGGCGGACGAAGCGGAAGCCGGAGAACACCGTCAATGACGACCCGGCCACCAACAGGGCATCGGCACCATCGACCATCGTATATGCGTGAGCCACACGGTCTTTCGGAACATTTTCGCCGAAGTAGACGATGTTGGGCTTGAGCTTTCCACCGCAGATAGTGCAGTCGACGATCATGAACGCGGACGTGTCGCCGACGACGGCGTCGGCATCGGGGGCGACGGCGATGCCGCCGACCGACTCGGCGCGTTCGATGAAACCGGGATTGGCGGCTTCCAGCATGTCGGCCAGCGCGGCGCGGGTCATGGTGTGTCCGCAGTCCAGGCAGATCACTTCGCCGTAGGTGCCGTGCAGATTCACCACGGTTCGGCTACCCGCCTTGGTGTGCAGCAGGTCGACATTCTGCGTGATGACCCCGGACACCACGCCGGCGTGCTCGAGCGCGGCCAGGGCGCGGTGGCCGGCATTCGGCAGCGTCTCATCCATGTGTCGCCAGCCCACGTGGTTGCGGGCCCAATAGCGCTGCCGAAACACCGGGTCGGAGGTGAACTGCCGGATCGTCATCGGATTGCTCGGCGGTGAGTCCGGTCCGCGGTAGTCGGGGATACCCGAATCGGTGGACATCCCCGCGCCGGTGAGCACGGCGACCCGGCGGCCCTGCAGCAGGGCGACGAGTTCGGGGGCTTCCACGCCTTCGAGGGTAGGTGATCCGGCTCCGTCGCCGGCCCGGCCTTCCAGCACGATGCCCAACTTCATGTCGCGTCATGCGGTAACGACTCGACGACCGCCCCCGCTGCCAGGTGGAGATCGGTGCGCTCCGGCCATTTCGCGCCGCGCTCATACGGCGTCCTGGTTCCCCACGGCTGGGCGATGCGGTCCCGCGTCGTCACTCGCGCCGCCTACCCCCGGCGTCGGCTCTCAAACCTAGGACATCCGTACAGCGTGCTGTGCTCAGTTCAGGCACTTTCCCGCATCGACGATCTCGGCGCGCATGTTCGCCTCCATCATCCGCAGTGCCGCCTTGCCGAGGTCGGCGTCGATATGTGCGACCCCGTCTGGCGGCACGGTCACCGGGAAATGCCGGACGTAGGCGTCCAATGCGGTGTAGAGGATGCACTGTTCGGTGACCTGGCCGGTCAGGATCAGCCGCTCGGTCTCCAGCTGGCGCAGCAGATAGGCCAGCGAGGTGGCGTAGAAGGCGCTGTGCCGGACCTTTCCCAAAAACAGCGCGTCCTCATCGGGCACGAAGGGCTCGACCAGATCGGGCCGCTCGCCATCCAGCGCGGACCGAATGATGTCGTCGTGGTCGGCGGTGAAGTCGCCGTAGTTGTCGTTGACGTAGATGAGGTCGACATCGTCGCGTTTCCGCGCCTTTGCGATGAGCCCGGCCAGCGGATCGATGATCTCGGCGACGTTCGGTATCAGCAATTCGGCGTCCTCGTGCCGGTAGGCGTTGAACATGTCGATGACGAGCACAGCGGTGTCACTCACGAATCGTTGGTACCCCGTAACAGGTTTATGACACTTCACGGGCGACAATAGAAGGTGATGGACTTCTATTCCGCCTATGGCCAGGGCTTTGTCCGCGTCGCAGCGTGCACCGCGCACACCGCGATCGGCGAGCCCGCGACCAACGCCGAGTCGGTGCTGGAGGTGGCGCGGCAGTGCCACGACGAAGCCGTCGGCCTGGCGGTATTCCCCGAGTTGACGCTGTCGGGCTATTCGATCGAGGACATCCTGATGCAGGATGCGCTGCTCGATGCCGTCGAAGACGCCTTGCTCGACATCGTGGTGGCATCCGCCGATCTGTTGCCCGTCCTGGTGGTCGGTGCGCCGCTGCGCTACCGGCACCGGATCTACAACACCGCCGTGGTGATCCACCGTGGGCGGGTGCTCGGCGTGGCGCCGAAGTCGTATCTGCCGACCTACCGCGAGTTCTACGAGCGGCGTCAGATGGCCGCGGGCGACGACGTGCGCGGTGTCATCCGGATGGGCGAAGCCGAGGTTCCCTTCGGGCCCGACCTGCTGTTCTCCGCAGCGGACGTGCCGGGATTCGTTCTGCACGTCGAGATCTGCGAGGACATGTTCGTGCCGATACCGCCGAGCTCGGAGGCCGCGCTCGCCGGCGCAACGGTTCTCGCGAACCTGTCCGGCAGCCCGATCACGATCGGCCGCGCGGAGGACCGCTGCCTGTTGGCCCGCTCGGCGTCGTCGCGCTGCCTGGCTGCCTACGTGTATGCCGCGGCGGGAGAAGGGGAGTCGACCACTGACCTGGCGTGGGACGGCCAGACGATGATCTGGGAGAACGGCGTTCAGTTGGCCGGCTCCGAGCGCTTCCCCAAGGGCGCGCGGCGCTCGGTCGCCGACGTCGATCTCGAGCTGCTGCGCTCGGAGCGCCTGCGCATGGGCACGTTCGATGACAACCGGGCGCACCACGACATCGACACGGAGTCGTTCCGGCGCATCGAGTTCGAGCTCGACCCGCCCGCAGGCGACATCGGCCTGCTCCGCGAGGTAGAGCGGTTCCCGTTCGTCCCGTCGGATCCCGCACGGCTGGAACAGGATTGCTACGAGGCCTACAACATCCAGGTGTCGGGACTGGAGCAGCGGCTGCGCGCGCTGAACTATCCGAAGGTGGTGATCGGTGTCTCGGGAGGCCTGGACTCCACGCACGCGTTGATCGTCGCCGCCCGTGCGATGGACCGAGAAGGCAGGCCGCGCAGTGACATTCTCGCGTTCACGCTTCCCGGGTTCGCCACCGGCGACCGCACCAAGAACAACGCCGTCAGGCTTGCCGACGCACTGGGTGTCACCTTCGAGGAGCTCGACATCAAGGCGACCGCCGAGCTGATGCTGCGCGAGATGGGCCACCCGTTCTCGCGCGGCGAGAAGGTGTACGACGTCACCTTCGAAAACGTGCAGGCCGGTCTGCGCACCGACTATCTATTCCGGATCGCCAACCATCGCGGCGGAATCGTGCTCGGCACCGGTGATCTCTCCGAGTTGGCCCTCGGGTGGTCGACATACGGTGTCGGTGACCAGATGTCGCATTACAACGTCAACGGCGGCGTGCCGAAGACGCTGATCCAGCACCTGATCCGGTGGGTCGTCTCATCGCATCAGTTCGACTACCACGTCAACGAGGTGCTGATGTCGGTACTGGACACCGAGATCAGCCCGGAGTTGGTGCCGCAGGGCGAGGACGAGGAGATCCAGAGCAGCGAGGCCAAGGTCGGCCCCTATGTGCTGCAGGACTTCTCGCTCTTCCAGGTTCTGCGCTACGGCTTCCGCCCATCAAAGGTGGCGTACCTGGCCTGGCATGCGTGGAGCGACCCCGAGCGCGGCGACTGGCCCGCCGGCTACCCACACGACAAGCGGCCCACGTACTCGCTGAAGGAGATTCGGCACTGGCTGCAGGTCTTCGTGCAGCGGTACTACTCGTTCGCCCAGTTCAAGCGGTCGGCAGTACCGAACGGGCCCAAGGTGTCCCACGGCGGGTCGCTGTCGCCGCGCGGTGACTGGCGGGCGCCGTCGGACATGTCGGCCAAGACGTGGTTGGACGAGATCGAACGCGAGATCCCCGAGGACTGACTGCCGGGGGTTGCCCCGACGGTGATCGGGGAAACCGGGTGTGGTGAACACACGGACATTGGCTGACGAGCTCGGCCACACCGGGGCTCAGGAGTTGCTCGACGGGACGGCGGCCCACCTCGCTTACAACGGACCCGATGGCTACCCGCGCGCGATTCCCGTCGGCTTTCTCTGGAACGGCGAACGCATCATCGTCTGCACGGCGACGACTTCCCCGAAGGTCGCGGCACTGTCGTCCCGGCCGAATGTCGCGCTGGCCATCGACAGCGGCGATTCACCAGGCGGAGCGAAGTCGCTGCTCATCCGCGGCATCGCGTCGATGGAGACCGTCGACGGCGTCGCCGACGAGTACATCGCGATGTCGGCGAAGTCGATGGATCTCGCCCAGCAGGCGGAATTCGAGCGCGAGGTGCGCAAGCTCTACAAGCAGATGGTGCGCATTTCGATCGAGCCGCAATGGGCGCGCTTCTTCGACTACGGCGCGGGCCGACTGCCTGCGTTTCTGGACAAGCTCGTCAACGGCTGATGCCGACCCGGGGAACGAAGCGCCCGACACGCGCGAGGTAGTCGCGACAGAGACCGAACTATCGGGGGTCAGATGCGGCCGTCCACCCGCAGATCGGGGTGCACCCAGGTCGGCGAGCGCCGTTCCTTGAACGCGCGGAACCCCTCGATCGCCTCCTCGCCGCTGTAGCTGGCCTGCATGCCGATGCGGTCGAACAGCCCCATGTAGTTGTCCAGGCTGGACTTCACGACCCGCCGTGCGGCAGGCGCGGTCCGGCAGCACTGCGCGAGCACGTCACGGGCCGCACCCATCAGCTCGTCGTGCGGCACCACGCGCGCGACCATGCCCCAGCCCTCGGCTTCGGCCGCGCTCAGCGTGCGGCCCGTGAGCATCAGGTCGCGGGTGCGGACCGGGCCGATCAGGCGCGCCAGCATCTGGCTGTAGTACGTGTCGGCGATGCCGCGGAACAGCTCGGGCACCCGGAAGGTGGCCCGGTCGCTGACGACGGCCATATCGCTGCACAGTGCGATCTGCAGGCCGCCGCCCTGGCACAGCCCGTTGACCGCCGATACCACCGGCTTGGTCGACTGGCGCAGCTTCTCGAACGGCGTGACGTCCATGCCCAGCGCGGCGCCGAAGGTCAGCCAGTTGTCGTCGCCGCCTCCGCCCATGTCGCCGCCAGGGGCGAACACGTCGCCGGTGCCGGTGATGAGCAGCCCCGCGAGATCGGGATCGGCCTCGACGTGGCCGACCGCATACTTGATGCCGAAGTACATCGCCGGCGTCATCGCGTTGCGCGCCTCGGGGCGGTCGAGCGTGCAGACCGCGAACGGCCCCTCGCGACGGAAGCTGAGAAAGCGTGTGCCCAGCCAGTCTCCGTCGGGTGGGCGCGGGCCGGTTTCAGTTGTCGACATGGGACCTACGCCTACCTGGTGGCGACGGCCCCGTCAATCGCCTCGGCAAACGGCGCGCAGTCACCGGCACCCGCCACCAGCGTGGCCAGCGCGCCCGCCGCGCACGCGCGTCGCAACGCCTCCTCATGGCCGGCCAGCCATTCGGCGGCCAGCACACCGGCGAACACGTCGCCCGCGCCGGTGGTGTCCACCGGCCGAACTGCGGGCGCGGGCACGTCGAACCGCTCGTCCTGGCCGAGGTAGCTGGCGCCGCGCCTACCCCGGGTGATCACCAGATGCGTTACCGGCCAGTGCCAGTCGCGGGCCTCGGCCTCGTTCACGACGACGACGTCGGCCAGCCGGGCGAGCGTAAGCAGATCGTGCGGTTTGGCGCCCGTCGGAGACGCGTTGACGATGACCACAGCGCCCGCGTCACGCGCCAACCGCGCCGCCTGGACGGCGGTGACGACCGGGATCTCGAGCTGCAGCAGCAGTACGTCACTGTCGGAGATGACGGAACGGACCTCACCCGACTCGATGGTCAGTCGCGCGTTCGCGCCGGGTGCGACGACGATCGTGTTCTCGCCGGCCGCGTCGACCGCGATGACCGCCGAGCCGCTGGGGCCCTCGACGGTGACGACGCCGTCCAGGCCCACGCCGTTGGCCTGCAGATGCGACCGCAGCCGATCGGCCGCCGGATCGTCGCCCAGCGCCGCGACCAGTTGCACGCCCGCTCCGGCGCGTGCGGCCGCGACCGCCTGGTTGCCGCCCTTGCCGCCCGGAATGAGGCGCACCGTCGACGCCATGACCGTCTCACCCGGATGCGGTAACGACTCGACGGTGAAGACCTGGTCCATGTTGACGCTGCCCACTACGCACACCTGCGCCGCCATCAGTGCGTCCCGTCGGTGGTGGCGGCGTCAGCCCTCGGGTGAGTCGGGGTACCCGGCCGCGCGGTAATCGTGGGTGTCGGTGGTCGTTTGTATCGTTTCGTCATGGCCGAGTGTCGCTTTCGTGGTTCCGATGTCGCATGAGGCGGGCGTACAAGTTTCGTCTTCGTCCGACGGCGCGTCAGCACATCGGGTTGGCGGCGTGTGTGGACGCGCATCGGGAGTTGTACAACGCGGCGTTGCAGGAACGCCGTGACGCCTGGCGAGCAAGCCAAACGCGCATCAGCTACGGCGATCAGTCGGCGCAGTTGAGTGAGATCCGTGCGCTGCGCCCGGATCAGGCGGTGTGGTCGTCCTCTAGCCAGCAGGCCACGCTGCGTCGGCTCAACCGGGCCTTTGAAGGTTTCTTTCGGCGGGTGAAAGCCGGCGCCAAGCCGGGATATCCGCGTTTCAAAGGCGTGGCGCGGTTTAACACCGTGGAGTGGCCTAAGGACGGTGATGGTGCCCGCTGGCACCCCGATACCGGCCGGGTGTATCTGCAAGGTGTCGGTCAGGTGAAGGTCACCGCGCATCGCGAGGTGCTTGGGCGGGTAAAGACGATTCAGATCCGGCGCGAGGGCCGTCGCTGGCTGCTGGTCCTGTCCTGTGATGACGTGCCGGCCACACCGCTGCCCGACACCGGCCGTCAGGTCGGTGTCGATGTCGGCATCGCCAGTTTCGCGACCACCTCCGATGGCGATCATGTGCATAATCCGCGCTGGGCTCGCACCGCGGCGGTCGGATTGGCCGCCGCGCATCAGCGGCTGGCCCGCGCCAAGCGGGGGTCGAACAACCGGCGCCGACGGCGTGAGACAGTGGCTGCGCGTCACCGCAAGATAGCCAATTGCCGCCGCGACTTCCACCACAAAGCTGCGCGGGCGCTCGTCGAGAGCTATGACTTGATCGCCGTGGAGGACCTCGCGATCGCAAATATGGTGCATCGGGCCAAACCAGTCCCCGACCCCAACAACCCCGGCCAATTCCTGCCCAACGGCGCGGCGGCCAAGGCTGGCTTGAACCGAAGTATCTCCGATGCGGGCTGGGGGCAGTTCATCTCGATTCTGCGGGCCAAAGCGGAAGACGCTGGACGCGTATTGGTCGAGGTCGATCCCCGGCACACCTCCAACCGTTGCGAAGCCTGCGGGCATGTATCCAAAGAGAATCGCATCACTCAGGCGGCATTCGCTTGTCTCCACTGTGAGTATCGCGCCCAGGCCGACGAACACGCCGCACGCAACATCCTGCGGGCCGGGCTGGCCCGTCACACAGCCGACGCTGCGTGAAAAGAACCTGGCGCCCCAAGACGTCAGAGAAGTCACAGACCTAGAAGTTAGACCACGCGTGCCCGCAAGGGCTTGATTCAGGTCCGATACGCTGGGGTAATGAGTCTGCAAGCACCGTCGGTGCCTGACTTGCGTCAGCAGGTGCACGACGCGGCGCGGCGGGCCAGGGTGGCCGCCCGCGAACTGGCGACGCTGAGCACAGCAGCCAAGAACTCGGCATTGCACGCCGCGGCCGACAACGTGCTTCGCGAAGCCGCCAGCGTGCTGGAGGCGAACAAAGAGGACCTGGCCGCCGCGAAGGCCGCAGGCACACCCGACGCGATGCTGGACCGCCTCGCGCTCAACCCGCAGCGGATCGACGGCATCGCCGCAGGGCTGCGGCAGGTCGCAGGTCTGCCGGACCCGATCGGTGAGGTGCTGCGCGGCCAGACGCTTCCCAACGGACTGCAGCTGCGGCAGCAGCGAGTACCGATGGGCGTGATCGGAATGGTCTACGAGGGCAGGCCGAACGTGACCGTCGACGCATTCGGCTTGACGCTGAAGGCCGGGAGCGCGGCGCTTCTGCGCGGCAGCTCGTCTGCTGCGCGGTCGAACCACGCGCTTGTCACCGCGCTGCGGGACGCACTGCAGATCGAGAACCGCAATCCCGACGCCGTGCAGTTGCTGCCCAGCGAGGACCGCGCCAGCGTCACGCATCTGATCCAGGCCCGCGGGCTCGTCGATCTGGTGATTCCGCGAGGGGGAGCGGGGCTCATCGACGCGGTGGTTCGCGACGCGCAGGTGCCCACCATCGAGACCGGTGTCGGCAATTGCCACGTCTACGTTCATGAATCGGCCGACCTCGAGGTGGCCGAACGCATCCTGCTCAACGCCAAGACGCGGCGGCCCAGTGTCTGCAACGCGGCGGAGTCGGTGTTGATCGACAAGGCCATCGCCGAGCACGCTGTCCCGCGGCTGACGCGGGCGCTTCAGGACGCGGGCGTGACGGTGCACACCGATCCGTCCGAGGAGGAACTGCGTGCCGAGTTCCTGTCGATGGATATCTCGCTGGCGGTGGTCGACGGTGTGGACGCCGCGATCGCCCACGTCAACGAATACGGGAGTGGACACACCGAGGCCATCGTCGCGACGGATATCGCTGCCGCGCAACGGTTCACCGAGCGCGTCGATGCCGCCGCCGTCATGGTGAACGCGTCGACGGCGTTCACCGACGGAGAGCAGTTCGGCTTCGGTGCCGAGATCGGCATCTCCACCCAGAAGCTGCATGCCCGCGGCCCGATGGGCCTACCCGAATTGACCTCGACCAAGTGGATTGTGTGGGGAGACGGCCACACCCGCCCGGCCTAATAGGAGAACGATGAGCGCTTGCGCGAAGAGAATTGGACCCAGCACGTGAGCGTCCCCGCACGCTCGGCACCGTTGTTCGCCGATATCGACGATGTCGCGCGACGGTTGGCCGAGACCGGCTATCTGCCCGACACCGCTACGGCCACAGCGGTTTTCCTCGCCGACCGGCTGGGCAAGCCGTTATTGGTCGAGGGTCCGGCCGGCGTCGGCAAGACGGAACTGGCCCGCGCCGTCGCGCAGGCGACCGGATCCGAGCTCGTTCGGCTGCAGTGCTACGAGGGTGTCGACGAGGCCCGCGCGCTTTACGAGTGGAACCACGCCAAGCAGATCCTGCGCATCCAGGCGGGCTCTCTTGCATCCGCCGGCTCGGCCGGCGGTGACGACTGGGAACAGACGAAGACCGATGTGTTCTCCGAGGAGTTCCTGCTGACGCGGCCGCTGCTGACGGCGATCCGCCGCACCGATCCCACCGTCCTTCTCATCGACGAGACCGACAAGGCCGACATCGAGATCGAGGGCCTACTGCTGGAGGTGCTGTCCGACTTCGCCGTCACCGTGCCCGAACTCGGCACGATCACCGCCGAACGCGCGCCGTTCGTGCTGTTGACGTCGAACGCCACCCGCGAGCTGTCCGAGGCGCTCAAGCGCCGCTGCCTTTTCCTGCACATCGACTTCCCCGATGCCGACCTGGAGCGCCGAATCCTGTTGTCGCGGGTGCCCGAGCTGCCCGAGCACCTGGCCGAGGAGCTGGTGCGCATCATCGGGGTGCTGCGCGGCATGCAGCTCAAGAAGCTGCCGTCGGTGGCCGAAACGATCGACTGGGGGCGCACGATTCTCGCGCTGGGTCTGGACACCATCGACGACGAATTGATCGCCGCCACGCTTGGTGTGGTGCTCAAGCACCAGTCCGACCAGATCAAGGCAAGCGGCGAGCTCCGCCTGAACTAGGAGAGCACTAATGGCCGTCCGCCGCACCCGTCCGCCGCAGCCGCTGGCCCCGCATGGCATCCCGGGCCACCTGGTGGAGTTCGTCGAAGCGCTACGCGGACAAGGGATTGCGGTCGGACCGTCGGAGACGGTCGACGCCGGCCGGGTGATGGGTGTGTTGGGGCTCGGCAACCGGGAGGCGCTGCGCGAGGGCATCGCGTGCGCGGTGCTGCGCCGGCCGGACCATCGCGACACCTACGACGCGATGTTCGACCTGTACTTCCCGGCCGCGGTGGGCGCCAGAACCATGCTCGACGAGGATTCCGTCGACGATGGCCTGCCGCCGGAGGACGTCGAGGCGATGCGGCAGATGCTCCTCGACATGCTGACGGACAACGAAGAGCTGGCCAACATGGATGAGCGGCTGGCGGCGATGATCGCGCAGATCGTCGAGGCCTACGGCCGCTACAACTCGAGCCGCGGCCCGTCGTACTCGTCGTATCAGGCCCTCAAGGCGATGAACCTCGACGACCTCGAAGGCCGGCTGCTGGCCGGCCTGCTCGCGCCGTACGGTGACGAGCCGACGCCGACGCAGGAGCAGATCGCCAAGGCCCTTGCCGCCCAACGCATCGCGCAGCTGCGCAAGATGGTCGAGGGCGAGACCAAGCGCCGCACGGCCGAGCAGTTGGGCCGCGACCACGTGCAGATGTATGGCGTACCGCAGCTGGCCGAGAACGTCGAGTTCCTGCGGGCCTCCGGCGAGCAACTGCGACAGATGCGTCGGGTCGTGCAACCACTGGCCCGAACACTGGCGACCCGGCTGGCGGCTCGTCGGCGGCGCTCGCGGGCGGGGGAGATCGATCTGCGCAAGACGCTGCGAAAGTCGATGTCCACCGGCGGGGTACCGATCGACCTGGTATTGAAGAAGCCGCACCCGGCCCGCCCTGAGCTGGTTGTGCTGTGTGACGTGTCGGGTTCGGTCGCAGGCTTCAGCCACTTCACCCTTCTGCTGGTTCACGCTCTGCGGCAACAGTTTTCCCGTGTCCGCGTCTTCGCCTTCATCGACACCACCGACGAGGTCACCGAGCTGTTCGGGCCCGACGCCGACCTCGCCGTCGCGGTGCAGCGCATCACCAGGGAAGCGGGTGTCTACACCCGCGACGGCCACTCCGACTACGGGCACGCGTTCGTGTCATTTTTGGACAAGTACCCGAACGTGCTCTCGCCGCGCAGTTCGCTGCTGGTCCTCGGCGACGGCCGCAACAACTACCGCAACCCCGAGACCGAACTGTTGGCGCACATGGTCAACGCGAGCAGGCACGCGCACTGGCTGAACCCGGAGCC
Organism: uncultured Actinomycetota bacterium; assembly: GCA_963715215.1. Classification (GTDB taxonomy): domain Bacteria; phylum Actinomycetota; class Actinomycetes; order Mycobacteriales; family Mycobacteriaceae; genus Mycobacterium. The sequence continues at coordinate 209,772 of CAVQRJ010000019.1, read as the reverse complement.
CAAGCACCTATGGGGCAGCGGCGATTCGGCGGTCCCTCGCTACGAGGATGTCATTACCATGCACGAATGCCGATCGGCCAAACAGCTGGCGAGCGTCATCGACGCCCTGTTACCCGTCTAGTCTCCGCGAAACGATATTCCAGCAGGGGAATCTCGAGAGGAGGCCTGCTGGAATTTCGTTTCGCGGAAATCAGGCGAAGGAGACGGTGACGTCGCCACCGGCGGGGTCGGCGTTCGCGACCAGTGACCACGGCGCGCGGTACACCCTGCCGGGTGCGGCCGGCCACGGTGTGCGCTTGGTCGCGAGCGTCCTGCCGTCCTGCACCGCCCGCAGCTTCGGAAGCCTGCGGTACTCGTCGACCCAGAACAGCAGATCACCACGTGCCGCGACGCCGCCATCGGATGAGACAAGTTGCGGGGCAACCCATCTGAACGGCCCGTCGGCGCGGATCCGGACGGCCTTCGGCGGCTCGTCGCGACGTTCCAGCCAACTGCGCACCGCAGCCACCACATGGCGTCCGTCCAACGCGGCACCGTCGGCGGTATCGACGGGGTGCAGCAGGTTGCCGACCGCGAACACCCCCGGGCTGCTGGTCCGCAGGGCGGCGTCGACCACCGGGCCGCGCGTCGCACGGTCCATCGCCAGACCGCCGGTACGGGCGAGTTCGTGGTCGGGGATCCAGTCGCCGGTGAACACCACGGTGTCACACTCGACGGCGGTGCGCCTCCCGGTGTCGATGTTCTCGACGACCGCGAAACGCACGCGGTCCTTGCCGAGGACGCTGACGACCCGGCTGCGGACGTGCACCGGCCCGTTCATCATGACCCGGCCCGGCATCCGGAAGGCCGCGTAGGCCTCCGAGTGCGGGTATCCGCTGACCATTCCGACTGTGGCGCAACCGGCTTCCCGCAGGGTCAAGACCGCAGACCAGCTCACGAGTTCGGCGCCGACGACCAACGCCCGGCTGCCGACCTTCGCATGGTGCACGTGCACGAGGTTCTGCAATTGTCCGGTGGTGTAGACGCCGTCGGGTCGATCGCCGGGTATCAGCCGCGCGGGCCTCGGCCGCTCCCTCGCACCGGTCGCCAGCACCACGGCATCAGCGGTGACGGTGCGTAGTCCGCGCGGTGAAGTGATCTGCAGGCACCGTTCGCCTGCCCAACCGGTGACCATCGCCTCGGTCTCCAGCGCCGCGCCCGCATCCTGCGCCATGGCGGTCAGCCGCCTGGCGTAGGCGGGCCCCGAGATGAACCGCTTGAGATCGCGCATGCCATAGCCGAGATGGTCGCTGTGACGCGGGATTCCGCCGGTCTCGGATTCGCGTTCGATGACGAGGACCTCGCCGTCGACCTGATTGGCGAGCGCTGCGGCGGCGGTCAATCCCGATGGGCCGCCACCGACGACCGCAACGGCGACATGCTGATCGGTCATCGCGTTCCTCCACCGGCGTCCAGCAGCGCCCCGGTGTGCGCGCCGCAGTAGAAGCCCTGGCAGCGACCGTTCATCACACGGGTGCGGCGTCGCAACCCGTCCAGATCAACCGGCGGGATAGGGGATTCGAACGTATCGCGGATCTCGCCTGCGGTGACCCGCTCGCAGAAGCAGACGATGCGACCGTATTCGGGATCGGCGGCGATCCGGTCGGCGTCCTGGAACGGGCGGATGTAGGCCTCGCCGATGTTCGGCATCTTCGGTAGCGGGGGAAGATCCGACCGCTCGGTGACATCCAAGCCGGCTTCGGCCAGCAGACCCGTCACGTACTCGGCGATCGCCATCCCGGAAGTCAGCCCGGTGGAACGGATTCCGCCGACGAGCATGTACCGCGCTTGCGCGTCCACGTCGATCAGGTAGTCGTCGCGGTCTATCGCGGCGCGCAGTCCGGCATAGGTGGCAGTGACCTCCTCGTCGAACAGCGAGGGCATCAGCGCGCGACCCTTGGACACCAGGAACTCGAAGCCCTCCTCCGAAGTTCCTGTCGCCGTTCGGTCTTCGAGGTTTTCCGATGTCGGGCCCACCATCACATTGCCGTAGATGGTCGGGCTGACCAATACGCCTTTACCGCGAGACGACGGCACGGCCAACACGATGCACGGCACCATCGGCCGGGTCAGCTTGTCGAACACCAACAGCTCGCCGCGTCGAGGCGTGACGGTGAAACGGTGATGTCCGAACTCGGCGTCGAGGTAGTCGGCCCCCAGGCCCGCGGCGTTGATGACCCAGCGACCGGATATGTCGCCGCGTGTCGTCTGCAGCGTGGTGCGCCCGTCGCCGACCACCGCCCCGGTGACGCGGGCGCCGCGCACGAGTCGCGCGCCGCGCGCCACGGCATCGGTGGCAAGCGCGAGGTTGGTGGTCCAGGTGCAGATGATCGACTCGCCGGGCACCGTCAGCCCACCCAGCACCCCGGGGCCGAGGTCGGGGACCCGCCGGTACACCTCGTCGGCATCGACGATCTCGCAATGGTGATAGAAGTTTCGTTCCGCCTTCTGCTTGAGACCAGGAAGAGCGTCGAGTTCTTCATCGCTCCATGCGACCAGTAATGCGCCGGTGCGCTCGACCGGAATACCGGTCTGCTCGGCGTATTCGCCGAGTAATTCGTATCCGCGCGCCACCAGCCGCGACTCGAGCGTTCCCGGGCTAGCGTCGTAGCCGGTGTGCAGCAGCGCGGTGTTGGCCTTGCTGGTGCCGTCTCCGACGTCGTTGCGCGCCTCGACCAAGGTGACGGAGAGGTGGGTGCCTGCCAGCGCGCGTGCGATCGCCGATCCGACGATACCGCCGCCGACCACGATGACGTCGACGTCATCGAAGGTGTCACTCATGTTGGCGTCGTCTCCTTCTGTGCCAGCACCGATTCCGCGGCACGGGCCCATCGCGCCATGAACTCTGCCGCCCGGTCGGCGGACCACTCCGGTTCGTAGGTGTGGTCGGGCGTCCAAGTGCCGACAGCATCGGCCACGCCGAGGCGCGGGTCGAGGGCCAGCCGCGCGCACGCGGCGGCGCCGAGTGAGCTGGCGTGCAGCGACGGGTACACGTCGACGGGGATACGCGCCAGGTCCGCCTGCGCCTGCATGAGGACCGCCGACTGGGTGAGCCCGCCGTCGACCCGCATCCGCGTCAACGGCTGCCCCAGGTCGGTGGCCACCAGGTCGGCCAGGGCCGTGACCTGAGCGGCGATGCCCTCGAGCAGCGCACGCACCAACTCGCCACGACCGCTGCTGAGTGTCATGCCGCTGAACGACGCCGCCGCCGCGGAGTCCCACCACGGCGCGGCCAGCCCGGCAAGGGCGGGCACACACAGCACACCTTCGCTGGAATCGGCTGCCACAGCGTCGATCTGATTCGCGGCCGGCACGAGCCCGAGGTCGACAGCCCAGCGCACCGCCGAGGCCGCCGTGTAGACCTGCCCGTCGACGCAGTACGACGTATGGTCACGCAACCGCCACGCCACCGAGGTGGTCAGGCCCGACGACGACCGCGCCGCGTTGGCGCCGAGCTGCGCAAGCAGGAACGCGCCCGTGCCGAATGTGCACTTGGCATCACCTGGCGCCAAGCAGCTTTCGGCCAACAGTGCGGCCTGTTGGTCGACGATCAGGCCTGCGACGGGAATCGTCGGGCCGAAAACATCTGTGCTGCCAACGATCTGGTCGCTGCCGACGATGTCGGGGAGTACCTCACCGGTCAGCCCGAACAGGCCGATCAGCTCGTCGTCCCACTCGACGGAGTCCAGCGCGATCAACAGCGACCTGCTGGCCGTCGACGCGTCGGTCACGAACGCACCGCACAACCGGTGCACCAGCCAGGTGTCGGTGGTGGTGACCACGCCCTCCTTCGTCAGGTTCGCCCGGATCCACGCCATCTTCGGTGCGGAGAAGTACGGGTCGAGCACCAACCCGGTGCGCCGCGCGACAGTGTCCGCCGACCGGGACAGGGGTGCGCAGATCGACTCGGCCCGCCGGTCCTGCCACACCACCGCGGGGGTCAGAGGGCGGCCGGAGTCGCGGTCCCAGGCAAGCACCGTTTCGCCCTGGTTCGTCAATGCCACAGCCGCGACGGGAACTTCGGCTTGCGCCAAGGCTTTCCGGCCTGCGCTGACCACCGAGTCGAACAGCGCCTCCGGATCCTGTTCGACGCCGCCGCCGGCCAGGTACTCCGGCCGGATAGCGACCTCGGCGGTCGAGACGACCTGGCCTGCCTCGTCGACCACGATGGCCTTCGTACCCGAAGTACCCTGGTCGATCGCCAGGAAGTGGTGCATCGTCAGCCCTTTGCCGCCTCAGCGTCGATCTCGGCGTCGATCGAAGCCATGCCCGGCATGGTCAGTCCGCTCTTACCCCGGGTGGCCAGGAGGTAGCCGAGGTAGCAGGCGCCGATGGCCACCATCACGATGACGTACGCCCAGGCTTGTTTGAAACTCGAGTCGCGGAACAATGCGAGCTCGAAAACCAGCCACACCACGGCGACCACCAGCACCGGGATCTCCCACGCGCCCAGGTTGAACTTGTCGCTCCTCGGTAGCGACTTGCGCTTGATCAGATACAGCGCCACAGTCGAGGCGTACATCACCGCGGGAAGCAGCGTGGCGGCACCGAACAATGTGAACAGCGCCGTCTCCGAGTGCGAGAAGATCGCCAGGATCAGTTCGGCGAGAATGACATACAGGATCGTGGCCTTCAGCGGGGTATGGAACTTCGGCGAGATCTGGCTCCACTGCTGCCAGCCGGGGAAGCGCTCGTCTCGCGACATCGCCCAGGTCAACCGCACGCCGGTGATCATGATGACCAGACCGCAGGCGAAGATCGCCAACACCACCATCAACAGCAGCAAGGTGGCGACCGCGGAGCCGAGGGTCTTGTCGATGACGTCGGCAATCGGGGTGCCCGATTCGGCGAGCGCGACGGGGTCACCGGCCGCCAACGTCACGGCAATGATGAACAGGAAGCCGAGCACGCCGGACGCGAGGACGGCTTGCCACATCGCCCGGGGGACAACGCGTTCGGGGTCGTTGGTCTCCTCGGCCAGGTTGGCGGCCGACTCGAAGCCGACGATGGTGAACGCGCCCAGCAGGAAGCCGAGCATCCACGGGCCCGCCGTCGTCAGGTCGCCGAAGCTCCAGTAACCCTCGGCGGGGATGGCGCCCATGCTGAACAGGTTCGAGACGTCACTCTGCCCGCGCACGGCGGCCACGACGAGCAGCAGCACCGTCAGCGCCACCATGCCGACGAGCTCCAGTGAGACGAACGCGTTGTTCACCCGCTCCGCCCATGGCGTCGAGAACCCGACCAGCAGCGCCTGCAGCAGAAGTACGAGTCCGGTCACCAGCCACGCGATCGAAGCCGTGCCTTCGTAGTTCAGCAGCACCGGGAAGATCGTCGACGCGATGGTGTAGTCCACCGCGACGGCCACGATGGCCAGGAAGGTGAACGAGATCCAGCCGAGGATCCAGCCCAGGACGGGGTTGGCCAGCCGCGACATCCATTGGTAGTGGTAACCGGTCACCGGGATCCGTGCGGAAAGCGCGCCGAGCACGAACGCCACCGCCAGCTGGCCGATGGTGGCGATGGGCCACGTCCAGATGCCCATCGGTCCCGACGAGTTCAGCACGGCGCCGTAGGTGGTGAAGATGCCGGTGGCGATGGAGACGAAAGCGAACGCCACGGCGAACGACGCGAATCGTCCGGTGCGCCGCTCCATGGACTGCTGGTAGCCGAACTTTGCCAGGTCAGCGGCGTCGACGGTGGTCGGCGGTTCCGGACTCGTCATCGTTCCTCCCGTGGTATAGACCATGTGGCCGAACCGTAGTATGGGTGTGATCCAGGCCACCGTCAAGCCCAAACGCGGCCGATGACGAAGTGTTACCGACTGGTGGCCTAGACCAGCTGGTTGACGAAGCGGCTAACTTGTAGGGATGCCACGCGCTGCGCGGAGCCAGCCGCCGACCACCCGGGCTAAACCCCCACCCGCGACGCCCCGATACATCGCGATCGCGGCCCTGGTCCGCGACCGCATCGCCACCGAGCAGCTCGGACCGCACACGTTGCTGCCGTCCGAGCGGGAGCTGGCCGACCAGCATGGGGTCAGCCGCATGACGGCACGCCAGGCGCTGTCGCTGCTGGAGAGCGAAGGGGTGGTGTACCGGAAGCCACCCCGCGGAACCTTCGTCGCCGAGCCGCGCGTGCGTTTCCACATCGGCAGCTTCTCCGAAGAGGTCTCGCGGCTGGGGCTCCGGCCGGCGGCCCGACTGCTGTGGGCCGAACATCAGCACCCGACACCGGCCGTGCGGAGGGCGCTGCGCCTCGACGACGAGGCGATGGTGAACGTCTTCCACCGCTTGCGCTCCGTGGATGGCGTGCCGTTCGCCCTCGAGACGACGTTCCTGCCCGCCGACCTGACCCCCGGGATTCTCGACGAGCCGGACGACGGGTCGCTGTGGGCGATCCTGCGCAGCCGCTACGGCGTGGACCTGGCCCGCTCGACCGCCGTGCTCGAGTCGATCGTGCTCGACGACGCCTCGAGCGCGCAGCTCGGCGTGCGCGCGGGGTCGGCGGGCACGCTGCTCACCCGCCTTACCGTGGACAGCACGGGCCGGTTTGTGGAATACGCCCGCGACGTATACCGCGCCGACCGTGCCTCGTTCGAAGTGTCCCAGCTTCTCGGTACCCATCGGCTCTCGGCCGGCTAGCGGCCGCAACGACTGCCGTAAGCTGGCTAAACGTGGCATCTCGACGCAGGCTGGGCGTAATGGGCGGGACATTCGATCCCGTGCACAACGGACACCTGGTCGCGGCCAGCGAGGTTGCCGATCTGTTCGGTTTGGATGAAGTGGTGTTCGTGCCGACGGGCCAGCCGTGGCAGAAAAACCGCGGCGTCACGCCGCCCGAGGACCGCTACCTGATGACCGTCATCGCGACCGCATCCAATCCGCGGTTCACCGTGAGCCGGGTCGACATCGATCGCGGCGGCCCCACGTACACCCGGGACACGCTGCGCGATCTGAGGGCGCTGAACCCGGATGCGGATCTCTACTTCATCACCGGCGCCGACGCCTTGGCCTCGATCCTGACGTGGCAGGACTGGGAGGAGATGTTCGCCCTCGCCAAGTTCGTCGGCGTGAGCAGGCCGGGCTACGCGCTCGACGGCGCGCACATCGAGAAGGTGCTCGCGGAGATGCCGGACGACGCGCTGAACCTGGTCGAGGTGCCTGCCCTGGCGATCTCGTCGACCGACTGCCGCAAGCGGGCCCAAGAGGACAGGCCGATCTGGTACCTGGTTCCCGACGGCGTCGTGCAGTACGTGTCCAAGCGCCACCTCTACCCTTCGCACGCCGTCGCAGCACAGGAGCAGTCGCGGTGACCGCTTCCGACGAGGCCGTCACGATGGCCACGGTCGCCGCGCGGGCGGCATCGTCGAAACTCGCGGACGACGTCGTCGTCATCGACGTGTCCGGGCAGTTGGTGATCACCGACTGCTTCGTCATCGCGTCGGCGTCAAATGAGCGCCAGGTCAACGCGATCGTCGACGAGGTCGAGGAGAAGATGCGGCTGGCCGGTTACAAACCGGCACGCCGTGAGGGTAAGCGCGAAGGACGTTGGACACTGCTGGATTTCGTCGACATCGTCGCACACATCCAGCACCAGGACGAGCGCAATTTCTATGCGCTCGACCGGCTTTGGCGGGACTGCCCGGTCATTCCGGTCGACCTGGAGGCGGAGCCGTGAGAGTCCGCCGACTGGTGATGCTGCGACATGGCCAGACCGAACACAACGCAGGCAACCGCATGCAGGGCCAGCTCGACACCGATCTGAGCGACCTCGGCCGCGAACAGGCGGCCGCCGCAGCCGAAGTGCTCGCCAAGCGCCAACCGGTGCTTGTGGTCTCCTCGGACCTGCGACGCGCATGGGACACCGCGGTGACGCTCGGCGAAAGGGCGGGGCAGTCGGTGCGCGTCGACACCCGGTTGCGGGAAACACATCTCGGCGATTGGCAGGACTTGACGCATTTCGAGGTGGACGCTCAATGGCCGGGGGCGAGGCTGGCGTGGCGCAACGACGCACGGTGGGCTCCTCATGGCGGAGAGAGCAGAGTCGACGTGGCGACGCGCTCCCGACCGTTGGTCGCGGAGCTGACCGCCGAGCAGACCGAGTGGGGGACTGACGCACCCGAGCGGCCGGTGGTGCTGGTGGCCCACGGCGGGCTCATCGCAGCGCTGACGGCGGCGCTGCTGAAGCTGCCCGTGGACAACTGGCCTGCGCTGGGTGGCATGGGTAACGCCAGCTGGGTGCAGCTGTCCGGTCATTCCGTGGACGACGCGGAGTTCGACGACATCCGGTGGCGTCTGGATGTCTGGAACGCATCGGCACAGGTCGCCAACGATGTCCTTTGACGCAAATCACTCCCCGGGTCGCATCGCTCCAGCCCGCCGTCGAACACTGCTCATTTTCTGCGACTCCCTCTCCTATTACGGGCCGACCGGCGGGTTACCATCCGATGATCCCAGGATATGGCCCAATATCGTTGCCGCTCATCTTGATTGGGATGTCGAGCTGATCGGGCGGATCGGCTGGACCTGCCGGGACGTGTGGTGGGCGGCGACGCAGGACCCGCGCGCATGGGCGGCGCTGCCGAAGGCGGGCGCTGTCATCTTCGCGACCTGCGGGATGGACTCGCTGCCGTCACCGCTGCCGACGGCGTTGCGAGAACTCATCCGCTACGTGCGCCCGTCATGGCTGCGCCGTTGGGCGCGCGACGGCTACGGGTGGCTGCAGCCGAGGCTCTCGCCGATCGCACGGGCCGCCTTGCCGCCGCATGTCTCGGTCGAGTATCTCGAATTGACGCGTGGTGCAATCGACTTCAACCGCCCGGGTATCCCGATCGTGGCCTCGCTGCCGTCGGTGCACATCGCCGAGACGTACGGGAAGGCTCACCGCGGCAGGTCCGGCACGGTCAAGGCGATCGCCGAATGGGCCGAACAGCATGATGTTCCGCTCGTTGACCTGAAAGCCGCTGTTGCTGAGCACATCATGAGCGGGCGAGGCAATCCCGACGGCATCCACTGGAACTTCGAGGCGCATCAGGCGGTTGCCGAACTGATGCTCAAGGGTCTGCAGGAAGCCGGAGTCTCTCAAGAGGAGACCCCGTAGCCATGGCCGTCATCGTGGTCACCGACTCGTCCTCGCGCCTGCAACCCGAGGATCTGGAGCGGTACGGTATCCGCCAGGTTCCGTTGCACATCCTGTTGGACGGCCAGGACTTTCGCGACGGTGTCGACGACGTGCCGGCCGACGTTCACCAGCGCCATGCCACCACCGCGGGCGCCACGCCCGCCGAACTCGCCGATGCCTACCGGGAAGCGCTCGCCCAGAGCGGCGGCGACGGAGTGGTGGCCGTCCACATATCGGCGGCGTTGTCGAGCACCTACAGCTCCGCGGTGTCTGCGTCGCGTGAGTTCGGCCCCGCGGTGCGTGTCGTCAACTCGAGGTCAGCCGCGATGGGTGTCGGGTTTGTCGCCCTGGCCGCCGCGGAGGTGGCCGCCACCGGCGCCGACCTGAATGCGGTTGAGGCCGCGGCGCGTTCGGCCATTTCGCGCGCCCATGCGTTCATCGTCGTGCACCGGCTTGACAACCTGCGTCGCAGCGGGCGAATTCGCAGAGGGGCGTCGTTGCTTGGTTCGGCGCTGTCGCTCAAGCCGCTGTTGTGCCTCGACGTCGACGGCAGGCTGGTGTTGGGCCAGCGGATCCGGACCGCCACCAAGGCGCACGCAGCGATGATCGATCAGGTCGCCGAGGTGGTCGGCGACCGGAGCGCGCGGATCGTCGTCCATCACGTCGACAACCGCGATGCCGCCGATGACGTCGCCAAGACGCTGACCGTGCGACTGCCGCAGATCGCCCCGCCAGCCGTGACCGACATGGGTCCGGTGCTTGCCGTGCACGTCGGCGAGGGCGCGGTCGGTGTGTGCATAGGAGTCGATGAATAGTGCATCAGCAGGACATTCACCGGCCGTTGGGCCAAGGAAAGACTCGCCCGGCCGACGTCGGGTCGGAGGTCTTAGACGGCCGCTCGGCCGGTCACCGGCGGCAGATCCTTGAGCGTCACGATGCCGGGCGGCGCTGCGACGACGGCGGGCACCGCATTGGTCACCGGTAGAGCCGTGTAGATCATGCCGAGGCCCATGAAGCCGGGCTCGGTCCAGTCCTTCGGCGGCAGGCAGTGCAGCACAGTGCGCATGTTGGGCAGGCCGAAGACCTGGATGACGTGCCCGTGCTCGAGCGGCTTGGGCGGCGTCACGTGATCGCCCATGATCCAGTTGAACCCCACGCTGACGACGTTCTTGTCGCCGACCCAGCCGCGGTGATAGCCCATGACGCCGCCGACGGTGCCCTTCGGGATCTGCATGAAACCGAGATCGCTGTCGCCGGTGGCTGCGGTGAAGGTGACGTCGAAAGTCATCCGGTCGAGCTTCGCCCCGATCGCGTCGGCCATCATCGCCGCCGACTCGGCGAAGACCTCGCTTTCCCGCCGCACGCTTTCGGCCAGACCGGGGGTGCCTGGGTCCTGTGAAAAGCCCATCGCGGTCTGGGTGCCGGCCGACTCGTAGGTGGAACAGTCCACCGACTCGGTGATCCTGATCTCGTCGACCCGCTCGCAGGATCCGCTGAGCACCATGCCGACCATATTGGTCATGCCCGGATGCGCGCCGCTGCCGAAGATCGTCGAATCGCCCTTCTGGCAAGCCTTTCGGATGCGGTCCAGATCATCAGGGCTCTGCTTGCCACCGGTGATCCAGGCCGCGCTGGAACAGACGTTGACGCCGGACTCCAGCAGCCGGGTCAGCTCGTCGATGTTGGGCCACAGCGGGTTGTAGCAGCAGGCGTCCGGCTGCAGGGCGATCAACGCCTCGATGTCGTTGGTGGCCCTGACACCGGTCGGTTCGGGCCAGCCCGCCAGTTCCGCGGCGTCCAGCCCGACCTTGTCGGCGCCGTGTGCGTAAACCCCGACCAGTTCCATGTCGGGCCTGCCGATGATGGCGTGCAGGGAACGCTTCCCGATGTTTCCCGTCGTCCACTGGATGACCCGGATGGGCGGCCTTGGTGTGGTCATGCACCAAGACATTAATTGGATGCCATGATCGCCCCATGAGCACCGGCGGGATCCGCGCTTTCACGTTCACCCCGGACGACGGTGTGCCGCCGGGCGTCGCGCCGTTCGCCCACGCCACGGCGGCGGGTCCGACGCTGTATGTGACAGGGCAGATGCCGACGGACGTTACCGGCGCCGTGGTCGGCGACGACGTCGCCACACAGACCGACCAAGTCATGGGCAACCTGTTGCGCGTCACGCAGCTGTGCGGTGGCGGGCTGGCCGATGTGGTTTCCGTGCGAGCGTTCCTTCTCGAGTGGAGCGACTACGAGGACTTCAATGCCGCCTACGCGCGGTGGTTCCCCGACCGGCTGCCGAGCCGGACCTGCGTCGGCACCACTGGTCTGGCCGTCGGTGCCCTCGTCGAGATCGACTGGGTGTGTTGGCGAAGCGACGGCTGGGGCAAATAGCGAGAATCTCCGGGCGACTTTGAACCCATAGGCGGTTCAGAGCGTGTCGAGATATGCATGCGCGCGTTCCCCCGATCGGGGGACATCCGTTTCAACCGGTCTGACGGCCGGTCGGTCGACATACATCGCCTTGCCGCTGAGGCACAGTTATCTCATCGCCGGAAAACACCGCAGAAGAACTGAAAACCGACTCAGCACAAGGAGATTCAACATGACCACCAATATCGCCCGCAGGTTCGCCCGCTACATCGCTCTCCCCGTCGTCTCGGCTGGCGTCATCGGTGGCGCCGCCCTCGGTCTGGCCGGAATGGCCAACGCCGCGACCACGGTCACCCAGAACGGCGGCAGCGTCGCGATCGTGACCTCGCCCGACACGTACGCCAAGCCGGCGCCGACGGTGATTCCGGGCCGGTACTACCACCACGGCATCGGCCGCCTCGCGATGTTCAACCAGTGAGCAATTGAATAGGTCCACCTCCAACAGAGGCCCTCCCCGGCGCGGTCAACTCCGGGGAGGCCTCCCGGGTAATGTCAGCGTGCGGACAGATGCTCGTGAACCGCCAGCCAGCCGCCATCGGACCTGGCGAACACGATTGTTTCGCGCTCCGATGTCACCGTCGGTGAGCTGCTATCGGTGTTCTCCACCGTGGTGAGGACGTCATGGGTGAACACCGCGCTGGTGTCGTAGACGTCAATCCGGCGATTCGACGAACGGCATTCCACGACACGGAATCCGGAGTCGCGCTCCCACTGCCGCCACAGCTTGCGGTAATCGGCCACGGATTCCAACCGTTGCGGATGGGTGTAGAACACAAAGGTCGCGTCGGGGTGAAACGCCGAGAAATACCGCTCGACGTCGTGTCGCCCGAAGGCCGCGATCAATGAGTCCGCGGCGGCGAGCACTGCGGCTTTATCGGCGTCGCGATCGGTTCGGGTGGTCATCGGTTGGCCGCCAAGACCGAGAGCAGTTCGTAGCCGACGTGCGCCGCGGCGATGCCGGTGATCTCGGCGTGGTCGTAGGCCGGTGCCACCTCGACGATGTCGGCGCCCACCACGTCCAGGCCGACCAGTCCGCGCAATGTGTTGAGAAGTTCGCGTGACGTGAGTCCGCCGGCCTCGGGTGTGCCGGTGCCCGGCGCGTGTGCCGGATCCAGCACGTCGATGTCTATCGAAACGTACACTGGCCCGCCATCGACACGTTTGCGCATCCGTTCGACAATGCTTGCCACACCGTCGGTTTCGTAATCGTCGGACCGGATCACCTGGAACCCGAGTACGGCGTCGTCCTCTAGATCGGACTTGCTGTAGAGCGGCCCGCGGATCCCCATGTGCAGGGAGCGCTCCATGTCGATCAGGCCCTCCTCGCTTGCGCGGCGAAACGGCGTGCCGTGGGTGTACGGGGCGCCGAAGTAGGTGTCCCACGTGTCCAGATGTGCGTCGAAATGCAGCACCGCGATCTTTCCGTGGTCGCGGGACAGCGACCGCAGGATCGGCAATGCGATGGTGTGGTCGCCTCCGATCGTCAACACGGTTGCCCCGTCCTGGCGCAGGCCGGTGATCGACGAATCGATGGTCGCGATCGCGTCCTCGATGTCGAAGGGATTGACCGCCAGGTCGCCCGCGTCGACGACCTGCTGATTGGCGAACGGCTCGACGCCCAGCGCGGGGTTGAACGGCCGCAACAACTTCGATGCCGCACGCACGTGCCCGGGGCCGAACCGGGCGCCGGGCCGGTAGGACACGCCGCTGTCGAAAGGAACCCCGACGATGCTGACATCGGCTGACTGCACCTGGTCGATACGGGGAAGGCGGGCGAAGGTCGCGGGCTCGGTGTAGCGCGGCTGCCTGCTGGCATCGACGGGGCCGACGGGAGCGCCTGTGATGGTCGAGGTCACTTCTCCTCCTCCGCAACGGTTTCCACGATGTCCTCAACGCTGGCCGGATCGGCAAGCTCGGGATGCGACTCGATCAGTGCAAGCTCATGGGACACGTCTAGCGAGCGCGTGAGGGCGATGTAGACCACCCCGGACACCGCGAGACCGATGATGAACGCGATGTCGACTTCACCCATGGCCTTGGCTGCCGGGCCGACGAAGAACGGCAGGTCGACGAACGGGATCTCGGCCAGCACACCCGCGATGAACGCGGTGATGCCGCGCCATGACCATGCGCCGTAAATCCCGTTCGGCGTGAACAGATCAGCGATCGCATAGTGCCCACGCCGGACGAAGAAGTAATCGGTCAGGTTCACCGCCGTCCACGGCGCCAGCAGGTACAGCATGATCAGCAGCGTGGTATTCAGTGCGCTGGTGGCATTGGTCAGCAAGCAGGCTCATCACGAGCCAAGCCACCGCGAGCACGATGATCGTCACCACCCGCAGCTGCCGCGTCGGCTTGACCGACTTGAGCGAATCAATCGCCGTCACCACGGTCAACATGCCGCTGTAGGCATTCAGGCCCATGGTGGCCACCAACACCAGCGTCGACACGATTGCCAGCACCGAACCCAGGTACGACACCGCGTCGTTGCCGGTCTCGTTGATGCCCGCCAACGCATCGCTGGCGCCGAGATACGTGGCCATCCACGCGCCAAGCGGGATCAACCACGCCGGCGATGCGGAGGCGCCGACGAACACCGACGAAATGATCGACGACGGCTTGGTATCCCGCGGCAGATAGCGGCTGTAGTCGGAAACGTAGGGCGCATAGGTGATGTTGTAGGAGGCCGCGACGCTGAACTGCACCAGGAACGCGACGAAGCTGAATCCTCCGGTGGCTGTGGCCGTTCCGGTGACACCGCCGAACAGGACACCACAGGTCAAGACGATCCACAGCGGCAGCGACACCCAGAACAGCACGCGGAATGTCTTGTGCAGCAGGTCATGTCCGAAGATGGCGACAAGTGCTGCGACCACGGTGATGACCACGGCGACGACGACCGGGTTCCAGCCGAAGATGGACTGCAGACCCGACTTGATGATCACGACGTCGACCACGTTGAAGCCGACAAAGGTGAAGAGGGTGCCGATGAGCGGCAGCAGCACGCCGCGGTAGCCGAACTGTGCGCGTGACTGGATCATCTGGGGTAGCCCGAGCACCGGGCCCTGAGTGGCATGGAAAGCCATGAACAGCGTGCCGAACGCGATACCGGCAAGGCCCGCCACGATCGTCCACCAGAGGGACAAGCCCAGGCTCGGGCCGACGAAGCCGAGCGCAAGAGTGAACGGCTGAAAGTTGCCGACGAACCAGAACGGGCCCTGATGGTTGACCTTGCCGTGGCGTTCATCGTCGGGGACATAGTCGATGGACCGGGTTTCGACGAGCGTCGACGTTCGGCCGACGTTATCGGTGGATTGCGTTGCGGCAGTCACGGGACCTCCGTTGTGGGCGATGACGGTGATGCGTTATCACCCTGCGGGATAGGCCCAGCGCGGGCCATAGCAGAACTGTTCAAACCTCACATCATGGCTGGATGAAATGTACAGTTCTCTGGTGACCCGGCAATGATCACCGTCGCTGACGTCGTCGCCGACACCACCCTGAACCTGCAGGTCGTGACTGGAAGTGACCGCCTGGATCGGCAGGTGACATCGGCCCACGTCTCCGAGTTGACGTCGCCAGGGGACTGGCTGCGCGGCGGCGAATTACTCATGACCGTAGGTCTGCTGTTGCCGATGAACCTCGCCGACTGCGAGGACTATCTGGCCGAATGCGCGCGCGCCGGGGTTTCGGCGGTCGCGCTGGGACTCGGTCACGGACTGCCCTATCAGGACTGCCCCGAGCCGTTGCGAATCGCCGCGCAGCGATGTGAGGTGCCGTTGTTGACGGTGCCCGACGAGACGCCGTTCATCGCCATCACAAAGTGGGTGTTCGATGTCATCGCCAGTCAGGAACACGGGGAACTGCAGGCGGCGATGGAAATCAACAAGAAACTCACCGCGGTGGCCACCCGCTCGGCCGCACTACCTGCGCTGCTGTCGGCATGGTCGGCGACCAGCGATACGCCGTGCGTCGTCTGCGATGGCGCGGCCAAGCTGATCGCGGCGACCCCGGGCACATCGGCGTCGGTGGTCGAGCGCGCGGTAGCTGCCGTCGGCGCGGTAACGACGACGGGGACTGGCTGGTCGATGCACGGTGAATTCGAGGTGCACACCGTCGGTGCGCCCGTTCCGTCGGCCTACATCGTGCTCGGTGCCACGATGGACACCAGAACGCGGGCCTCATCCACCGTGCTCGTTGCACTCGTCGCACTCGATGTCGAACGGCGCAACCTTTCCGGGCGTGCCGAACGTCAACGCCGCTCACAGGTATTCGCGCAGATGCTGCGCCCGGGAATCAGGGCGGAACGGGCCAGACAGCTCGCCTCAGGGATCGGTCTGGCCGGCACGCAGTACCAGGTGGCCGTTGTCGACGCGGGAGATTCGGAGACCGCGGAATCGCTGGTGCTGCGGTTGGAGGTGAGCCTGCCGGACGCGCTGATGCTGATGCGGGGCGATGTCGTCGAGGTCGCCCACCCCGATCTCGGTGCGCTGACCGAAACCCTGAAGAACCATGCTCTCGGGCTGCACACCGGAATCGGCGCACCCGTTGGTTTCGATGGTTTCGCGCTTTCGGCCATGCAGGCACGGTCACTGCTGCCGGTCAGTGCGCGGCTGGGTCGCATCGTCACGGCGAGCGAAGGCGAAACGGTATCCCTGCTGCTGTCGCTGGGCAGCGACGACGCGGTGCGGGGATTCTCCGACGCTGTGTTGGCGCCACTGGACCAACTCGACCCCAAAGAGCGCCTGGAACTGCTGCGCACGCTCGATCAATGGCTCAGCGTGAACGGGGCCTGGGATCCCGCGGCGGCCCGGTTGTCGCTGCACCGCAACACCGTGCGCAACCGGATCGAACGGATCGCGCGACTGACCGGCAGGCGAATGGACGACGGTGATGACCGGATGGGCCTCTGGCTCGCGCTCAAGGCGCGCGCAGCGCTGCCGTAACGCCCACAGCTTTGTGCTTCCCCCGATCGGGGGACATCCGGTTCAACCAGTCTGACCGCCGATCGGTCGACATACATCTCCTTCGTGCTCAGGCACAGTTATCTCATCGCCGGAAGCAACCGGCAGGAGATCTGAAAAACCAACCAGCACAAGGAGATTCAACATGGCCACCAATATCGCCCGCCGCTTCGCCCGCTACCTCGCCCTGCCCATCGTCTCGGCCGGCGTGATCGGCGGCGCAGCCGTCGGCCTGGCCGGAATGGCAAACGCGGCAACCACGGTCACCCAGAACGGCGGCAGCGTCGCGATCGTGACGTCGCCCGACACGTACGCCAAGCCGGCGCCGACGGTGATTCCGGGCTCGTACCACCACCACGGCATCGGCCGTCTCGCGATGTTCAACCAGTGAGCAATTGAATAGGTCCACCTCCAACAGAGGCCCTCCCCGGCGCGGTCAACTCCGGGGAGGGCCCTCCTCGGTCAGCCCCGATTGCTCCACAGATGGCACTTCGTTCACAGTCGCCACCGATCGCGACGTCACCCGGGCGGCTCCGTCACCCGCCACACCTACCGTCGGGCACATGGGAACCGAACTGCCCACCGAGCGGCTTCACCGCAGGCTCGGCGCCGAGGCCGAGGCCGATGCCGAGTCCGAGTCGGACGACGACAACCTCAGATCGGATGCCGCCCTGTCGCGGTGGCTGCCCGACGCCGACAGCGGTGGATCGCCGGGTTGGCTCGCGACTGCCCGCGCCGACCCCGGTCGCGCCGGAGCGATCGCGCTGGCAGTCGTCGGTGTAATAGCCGTGCTCGTCACCGTGTTCACGCTGCTTCGCGACAAAACCCCACCGGTGGTCTCGGCCAAACTGCCTCCGGTGGAGATGGTTTCGACGGCGCAACGCGCGCCCGACGCGCCCCGGCCGGATGGGCCGGTCATCGTGAGCGTCGTCGGGCTCGTGAACAAGCCGGGTCTCGTGACGTTGTCTTCCGGCGCCCGCATCGCCGACGCGCTCACCGCGGCCGGGGGTGCACTGGACGGCGCGGATCTCATCGGGCTGAACATGGCCCGCCGGGTCACCGACGGCGAGCAGATCATCGTCGGCATCGCCGCGCCGCCCGGTGAGCCGACGACAATGGGCAGTTCGGTGGCGAGCGAGCCGAGCGTACCCCCGGCGACGGCCGGCCCGGCCGCGTCCGGAACTGCCTCGGCGCCAACGTCTTCGGTCGACCTGAACACCGCGACTGAAGAGCAACTCGATGGCTTGCCCGGTGTGGGACCGGTGATGGCGGCCGCCATCGTCGCCTGGCGTGATGCCAACGGCTCGTTCACCAGCGTCGACCAGCTTGCCGACGTCGACGGCATCGGTCCGGCACGCCTGGAGAAGCTGCGTGCACAGGTCCATGTGTGAGCGCCGTGGATGGTCGCGAGGTCCACCTGGACCTGCGCCTGGTGCCCGCAGCGTTGACGTGCTGGGCGGTAACGGCCGCCGGGATCCTGTGGTCGATCAGCGGTGTCGTCGTGGTGCTGTCGGCGGCGGTCGCACTGTCGGCTTCGGCGGCGTGGGGGAGTTCCCGCCGCGGCGAGACGCGAGGCGGCGCGCGGATGACGGCGGCGGGTGTGGCCGCGATCGCGTTAATCGGGCTGGGGTTTGCCATCGCGGTGCAGCTTCGCGTCGAGCAGGCGAGGCACCATCCGCTCGTCGACCGTTACGGCACGGTCGTGTTCGTCATCGTCACGCCTAACGAGACGCCGCGGTCGCTCGGCGGCGGCCGGCTGATGTTCCGGGGATCGCTTCAGACCGTCGGCAGCGACGAAATGTCGGGCCGGGTAGTCGTTTTCGCGTCGATGGCCGGTTTCGCCGAGTTGACTGCGGGCCGGCCCGCCGCATTCAAGGCCAGGGTCGCGAGACCGAGCCGGCGCGATCTCACCGTCGCAGTCCTGTCGGCAACTGGAGAGCCGACGCTCGGTGAGGCCGCACCGATCCAGCGGGCGGGGCAGCGGGTACGAAGTTCCTTCGCGACCGCGGCGCGCTCGGTCCTGCCCGCCGATCAGGCGGCGATGCTTCCCGCCCTCGTCCTGGGTGACACCTCCACGCTGTCGGCGGATACGACAGCCCAGTTCCGCGCTTCGGGGTTAACGCATCTCACTGCGGTCTCGGGCGCGAATGTGACGATCGTGTGCGGGGCGGTGCTGCTGTCGGCATCGTTGGTCGGCCCTCGGATCGCAGTCGCCGTTGCCGTCGTGGCCTTGGTGTCGTTCGTCATCGTCGTCCAACCGTCGGCGAGCGTGTTGCGGGCCGCGGTGATGGCCGCCATCACGCTGCTTGCTCTTGTGACACACCGCCGCAGACAGGCGATTCCGGTCCTCTCGGCATCGGTCATCGCACTGACGATTGCGGCGCCCGAACTCACCGTCGATATCGGTTTCGCGCTCTCGGTGTCGGCGACAGCCGCGCTGGTCGTCATCGCACCTGCATGGTCGCGACGCCTGGTCAACCGCGGTTGGCCCAAGCCGATGGCCGACGCCGTGAGCGTCGCCGTCGCCGCCCAACTCGTGACCGCGCCACTTGTGGCGGCCATCTCGGGCACGTTCAGCGTCGTGGCAGTGGCGGCCAACCTCGCGGCGGCAGCCGTGATCACGCCGATAACCGTGATCGGCACGGCGGCAGCGGCGCTGTCGGTGTTGTGGCCCGCGGCTGCAGGTCTGCTGATCCGGTTTACCGAACCCGAGCTGTGGTGGCTGCTGAGTGTCGCCCGATGGGCGTCAGCTGTGCCCGGTGCATCGGTGCCCGTGCCCGCGGGCCCGCTCGGCGCATTCACCGTCGCCGTCGCCGCGGTAGCGGGGGTCATGCTCTCGCGGTGGTGCTTCAGGCGGCTGTCGGGTCGGCATGACACCATCGACACATGAGTGAATCGGTCCCGGGATTGCATCTGGTTCTCGGGGACGAGGAGCTTCTCGTCGAGCGTGCGGTGGCGGCCGTCCTGCGCGCCGCCCGCAAGCAGGCAGGCACCGACGACGTCCCAGTGAACCGCATGCGTGCCGGTGAGGTCAGCACGGCCGAGCTCGCCGAGCTGCTGAGCCCGTCGCTGTTCGCCGACGAGCGGGTGGTGGTGCTGGAATCCGCGGCCGAGGCGGGCAAGGAGGCGGTGGCGCTCATCGAGACCGCGGCCGCCGATCTGCCCGACGGCACGCTGCTCATCGTCGTGCATTCCGGCGGAGGGCGCGCTAAATCGCTGGCCGGTCAACTGAAGGACCTCGGCGCGCAGGTCCATCCGTGTGCCCGCATCTCCAAGGCATCCGAGCGCGCCGACTTCGTGCGCGGCGAGTTCCGCGCTTTGAAGATCAAGGTCTCCGACGACACCGTCACCGCGGTGCTTGACGCGGTGGGCTCCGACATCCGCGAGCTCGCGTCGGTGTGCTCTCAACTGGTCGCCGATACCGACGGAACCGTGGACGCGGCCGCGGTGCGGCGCTACTACAGCGGCAAGGCCGAGGTGAAGGGCTTCGACATCGCCGACAAGGCGGTGGTCGGTGATGTCGCAGGCGCCGCGGAAGCGCTGCGCTGGGCGATGATGAGCGGCGAGCCGCACGTTGTGCTGGCCGACGCGCTCGCCGAGGCGGTGCACACGATCGCTCGGGTCGGGCCGTTGTCGGGCGACCCGTACCGGCTGGCCTCCGAGCTGGGCATGCCGCCGTGGCGGGTGCAGAAGGCGCAGAAGCAGGCGCGCCGCTGGTCGCGGGAGTCGGTCGCGAAGGCGATGCAGTTGGTGGCGACGCTGAATGCCGACGTCAAGGGCGCAGCGGCGGACGCCGACTATGCGCTGGAAGCGGCGGTGCGGAAGGTGGCGGAACTCGTCGAGGGGTGAGCCGAATGAGCCGACCGAGGTCGAATCAAATCTTGTTGAAGGCGCGCGCCAGCGCGGACTTCTTGTTTGCCGCCTGGTTCTTGTGGATCACGCCCTTGCTGGCAGCCTTGTCCAGCTTGCGGCTGGTCGCATCGAGCAACTCGGCGGCTTTTTCCTTGTCGCCGGCCTCGGCAGCTTCGCGGAACGAGCGGACGGCCGTGCGCAGCGACGACTTCACCGACTGGTTACGCAGTCGGGCAAGCTCGTTGGTGTGGATGCGCTTTACCTTCGACTTGATGTTGGCCACGCGCTAGTTCCTTCGTAAATCTCGGTAGGGGATGGAAAGTCTTGGCGCCCGATGTGCGGGCAGCGAGGGTTCAGATTACCAGCGCGGCGGGTAAATGCCCAAAGTGGGCACTCAGTAGAAGCCACTGGCCTGCGCAAACGGGGCGGTTGGGGCAACATGACTACGGTGAGCCTTCGCACATTGCCTGCCGAGACCGCCAAGTCCTCACGCTCGAACGCCCGCCACGACGGGATCTTCGACGGCTACAACCAGCTGGGCAGCTATTCCAAAGCCTTCGACGAGATGTTCGACACGCAGGGCAACGTCCGCGGGCCCTATAAGGGCATCTTCACCGAACTCGCACCCTCCGACGCCTCTGAGCTGGAAGCCCGCAACGACGCGCTCGGCCGCGCCTTCATCGATCAGGGCATCACGTTCTCGCTGTCCGGCCAGGAGCGTCCCTTCCCGCTGGACCTGGTTCCGCGGGTGATCTCCGCGGCCGAGTGGTCCCGTCTGGAGAAGGGCATCCGGCAACGCGTCAAGGCGCTGGAGATGTATCTCGACGACATTTACGGCGAGCAGGAGATCCTGCGCGACGGCGTGATCCCGCGCCGGCTCGTCACCTCGTGCGAGCACTTCCACCGCGAGGCCGCAGGCATCGTCCCGCCCAACGGTGTACGCATTCACGTGGCAGGCATCGATCTGGTGCGCGATGCGCAGGGAAATTTCCGGGTGCTGGAGGACAACCTGCGCTCCCCGTCGGGTGTCTCCTATGTGATGGAGAACCGCCGCACCATGGCGCGCGTCTTCCCGAACCTGTTCGCCACCCACCGCGTGCGGGCCGTCGGCGACTACTCGTCGCATCTGCTGCGGGCGCTGCGCAACGCCGCCGCCCCTAACGAGGCCGATCCGACGGTGGTGGTGCTGACGCCCGGCGTGTACAACTCCGCGTACTTCGAACACTCCCTGCTCGCCCGGCAGATGGGCGTCGAGCTCGTCGAGGGACGCGACCTGTTCTGCCGCGACAACACCGTGTACATGCGAACCACGGAGGGTGAGCGTCAGGTCGATGTCATCTATCGCCGCATCGACGATGCCTTCCTCGACCCCATGCAGTTCAACCCCGGCTCCGTGCTCGGCGTCGCAGGCGTTCTGAACGCGGCCCGGGCAGGCAACGTCGTCATCTCGAGCGCGGTCGGCAACGGCGTCGGCGACGACAAACTCGTCTACACCTACGTGCCGACGATCATCGAGTATTACCTCGGCGAGAAGCCGTTGGTCGCCAACGTCGACACCTACCGGTGCTGGCTCGACGACGAACGCGAGGAAGTGCTCGACCGCGTCGACGAACTCGTGATCAAACCCGTGGAAGGCTCGGGTGGCTACGGCATCGTCTTCGGCCCCGACGCGTCGCAGAAGGAACTCGCAACGGTCAGCAAGAAGATTCGCAACGACCCGCGCGGGTGGATCGCTCAGCCGGTCGTGCAGCTGTCGACGGTGCCGACCCAGATCGACGACAAGCTCGCGCCGCGCCACGTCGACCTGCGCCCGTTCGCGGTCAACGACGGTGACGACGTCTGGGTGCTGCCCGGTGGGCTGACGCGTGTTGCGCTGCCGGAGGGGTCGCTGGTGGTCAACTCCAGTCAGGGCGGCGGATCGAAGGACACCTGGGTGCTGGCGTCTCGGGCCTCGGTCGCCGACCGTGAACTGGCCGCCGCCGAGGTGGTCCGCAAGCTGCCCAAACCGCCCAAGGGGCAGAGGGCGGACGTGAACGGCGCATCGGCTTCTCAGTCGCAGCAACAACAGCAGTCCTCGAATCCCGGACAGGGCCAGCAGCAGCAGCAACAACAACAGCAGGCCTGTGCGCTTCCGATGAGCGCTCGCGCGAAGCGAGGGCGATGATGCTGGCCCGAAACGCCGAGTCGCTGTACTGGATCGGCCGCTACGTCGAACGCGCCGACGACACCGCACGCATCCTCGACGTCACCGTCCACCAGCTTCTCGAGGACTCCAGCGTCGACCCCGACCTGGCTTCGCGCACGCTGCTTCGGGTGCTCGGTATCGAAGCGCCCGAGGAGCAGCTTGATGTGTGGTCGCTGACCGACATCGTCGCCTTCAGCCGTGACACGCACGGGGGTTCCATCGTGGACTCGATTTCTGCCGCGCGTGAGAATGCAAGGGGCGCAAGAGAAGTGACGTCCACAGAGATCTGGGAGTGCCTCAACACCACCTACAATGCGCTTGCCGATCGCGAACGCGCAGCCAAACGTCTTGGGCCCGCGGAGTTTCTGTCCTATGTCGAGCGGCGCGCCGCGATGTTCGCCGGGCTTGCCGACTCGACGCTGTCCCGCGATGACGGTTACCGGTTCATGGTGCTCGGTCGTGCGATCGAACGGGTGGACATGATGGTGCGGCTTCTGCTGTCGCGGGTCGGGGACAGCGCGTCGTCGCCTGCCTGGGTGACCGTGCTGCGCTCGGCCGGTGCGCACGACACGTACCTCCGCACGTATCGCGGCGTGCTCGATGCCGGCCGCGTCGTCGAGTTCATGCTGCTTGACCGGCTTTTCCCGCGTTCGGTGTTCCACTCGCTGCGGCTGGCCGAGCACAGCCTCGACGAGCTGCACCATCGCGCGGACAACCGGGTCGGCGCCACCGCGGAGGCGCAACGCCTGCTCGGCCGGGCACGAAGCGAGTTGGAGTTCCTGCGTCCTGGGGTGCTGCTGGAATCGCTCGATAGGCGCCTCGCCAGTCTGCAGAAGATGTGCCACGACGTCGGAGAAGCGTTGGCACTGGAGTACTTCCACTCCGCGCCGTGGGTGGCCTGGACCGACGCGGGACAGCAGGGATCGTTGGTCATCGAGGAAGGCGAGATCTAACGATGAGTCGCTGCCCTTGCGATGAGCCCTCGGGCGAAGAGCCAACAATGGAGAGGGGCAGATGATGTGGCGCATGCGGGTGGTGCACTCGACCGGCTATGCGTACAAGTCGCCGGTGACGGCGTCGTTCAATGAGGTACGCCTGACGCCGCGGTCGGACTCCCGCCAGAATGTCATCCTCAACCGGGTCGAGACCGTTCCGGCGACACGGTCCTACCGCTATGTCGACTACTGGGGCACGGCGGTGACGGCGTTCGACCTGCACGCCCCGCACACCGAACTCGAGGTCACGTCGTCGTCGGTCGTCGAAACCGACAAGGGCGAATTACCCGATGAGAAGGTCAGCTGGGACGACCTGGCGTCCGAGGCGGTGATCGACCGTTTCGACGAAGTGCTCAGCGCGACCCATTACACACCGGCCAGCAAGCGCATCGGCAGGGTGGGGCAGAACATCGCCAAGGAGCACGATCCTCTCGAAGCCGTTGTCGCCGCTGCCAATTGGGTGCACAGCGAACTTGACTACGTGCCGGGCACCACTGGTGTGCACTCGTCTGGCATCGACGCGCTGCGGGAGGGCAAGGGAGTCTGCCAGGATTTCGCCCACCTCACGCTGATCCTGGTGCGCAGCATGGGTATTCCGGCCCGCTATGTCTCGGGTTATCTGCATCCGAAGCCCAAGGCGCCGGTTGGCGACACCATCGACGGTCAGAGCCACGCCTGGGTTCAGGCGTGGACGGGCGGCTGGTGGAACTACGACCCGACCAACGACAGCGACATCAACGAGCAGTATGTGAGTGTCGGTGTGGGCCGGGACTATTCGGATGTCTCACCGCTGAAGGGCGTTTACTCGGGGGAGGGTTCGACCGACCTCGACGTGGTCGTGGAGATCACCCGGCTGGCTTAGCGCGCGGAGCGCCAGCCGGGGCCGCGGAAGCGCTACGCGCCCTTGTGAATCAACCGTCGCCGCGTCCGCCACACACGCCGGGATGAACCTCGATCCGGTGCAGGTCGTCGCCCAGTTCGATCTGCCTGCTGAACACGGCTGCAGCCAGCGCGCGCCAGTCGTCCTCCTGCCCGGCCGCGATGCCCGGCACGTAGTGGGTGAGCACGAGGATCCCGACGCCGGCTCGTTCGGCGGTGGCAGCGGCCTCCTCGACGGACGAGTGGTAGTCGCAGATGTCGCGGATCCGCTGCATCGACATCTGAGAAATCAGGTCCTTGCGGATCACGGTGTGTACGAGCGCGCCCGCGCCTGCCGCCAGCTGGTCCAGGCCGGCGCACGGCACAGTGTCGCCTGCCAGCACCACCGACGCGTCACCGTGTTCGATCCGGAAGCCGACGGTCGGCGTGACCGGCCGGTGATCGGTGGGTGCCACCCGAATCCGCACGCCGTCCCGGCCCCACACCACGCCCGCGGTGACTTCCTCGACCTCGACACGCGGGGGGCCCGTGATGTCGGCATGGTGTGCGATCCGGTAGCCCATGTCGTGTCCGAACGCCTTGAGCGTGGCGTCGACGACCTCCGCCGTGCCTGGCGGCCCGATGATCGGCAGCGGGGCCGGATCAGGCGCGAACGTCGTGACCCAGCGCGTGATGATCACATCTCCGAGGTCGGCGATGTGGTCACTGTGCAAATGGGTGAGCAGCAGTGCGGTCAACGCATTTGCGCCGGTACCCGCCGCCGCCAAGCGCTGCTGCACGCCGCGCCCGCAGTCGACCAGGAATGTCTGCCCACCCGCGCGGACGAGCGTTGACGGGCCTGCCCGGTTCGGGTCGGGAATCGGGCTGCCTGTACCGAGCAGGGTGACCTCGATCATGAGTCATCCCTACCCTAACGTGACATCTGTGGACGCGGATCCGGCCGGAACGATGTCAATGTCGCGGCGCCGGCGCGCTACTCGCGGCCCCCTGACACTCAGCTCATATCGCGGAAGCTGTTCCCGGACACCGCATCTGCGACCGAATTCAGGGTATTGAGTCGATCCTCGCTCAGCGTCACGGACAACAGTCCGAGGTTCTCCTCGACCCGCGACGCCGGCCGGGTGCCAGGATCGGCACCGACGCGATGCCGAGCGCCCCGGCGCGATACCGCAACCACGCCAACGCGACCTGGGCGGCCGTCGCATTTGCCGCCTCACCGAGCGGCGGCCGACCGGACGGGCACGACATTGCGCGGCTGTTCCGCCGAAGGTGCTTTCCCCGCGACCAAGTTCGACCTAACCTGGTGTGACACCGGTCACGATGGAGGCGACGATGCGAATCGCGGACGTGCTGCGGACCAAGGGGTCCGCTGTTGCGACGATCACCCCCGAGACCTCGGTGTCCGGGCTGCTGAACGAACTCTCCCTGCACAACATCGGCGCCATGGTCGTGGTATCCGTCGACGGTGTCGTGGGCATCGTGTCGGAGCGCGACGTGGTGCGCAAACTGCACGAACACGGTGTCGAGCTGCTGAAACTGCCGGTCTCGCAGATCATGACGACAATGGTCGCGACGTGTTCGCCGACCGACACGGTCGATCACCTCACCGCGGTGATGACCACCAAGCGGGTCCGGCACATCCCGGTGGTTGAGAACGACCGCCTTGTCGGGATCGTCAGCATCGGCGACATCGTCAAGCAGCGGATGGAGGAGCTGGAGAGCGAGCAGCGGGCGCTGCAGGACTACATCACCCGTGGCTGAGATCGAACTGCGGCCCATCGCGCGGGCCGACGTTCGTTCGCAGTCCAAAGTGCTGGCCAGGGCCTTCTATGACGACCCGGTGATGAAGTACATGCTGCCGGACGACAAGGCAAGGGCGAAGGCGTTGCCGCCGATGTTCGCGACGCTCACCAGGAACCATTTCATCTCCCGCGGCGGATCCGAGGTGGCCAGCCGCGGCGGGGTCATCGGCGCGGCCACACTGTGGGATCCGCCCGGTCAGCGGAAGTCGTCGCGGTGGGAAGAGTTGCGGATGATGCCAACGCTGGCGTGGCATTTCCGTTCGCGGGCCGAGCAGACCAAGACCCTCGGCAGGCTGATGGAGGAGGCTCACCCCGAGGAACCGCACTGGTATCTGATGGTCATCGGCAGCGATCCGTCCGTCCGTGGCAAAGGCTTCGGGCAGGCGCTGATGCACTCGCGCCTCGACCGCTGCGACGGCGAGCACGCTCCGGCCTACCTGGAAGCGAGTGACGAAGCGCTGGTCCCGTACTACAACCGGTTCTCGTTCGAGCAGATCGGCGAGATCGACATTCCCGGCGGTCCGACGATGATTCCGATGTGGCGTGCGCCGCGTTAGGTCAGCTCCACGAGTAGTCGCGGCGCAGCCTCGCCGCGACGATCTCGAACGTCGCGCGTTCCAGGATCGCGCCCTCGCGGCGAATGCTCTCCTCGGGCACGTCGAGCACCCGGTCCAGCCGCACCCAACTGGGCCGCGCTTCGTAATCCCAAGGGCCTGAGCCGATACCGACCCATTCGCGGTCGTTGTGGTGCTCCTGGCTGGACAGCATCAGGCCGAGCAGGGTGCGGCGGTCGCGCCCAACGACCAACACCGGGCGATCTTTACCCCGCGACGGGTCGTCCTCGTAGACCACCCACGTCCAGACCACCTCGCCGGGATCGGCCTGACCGTCGAGGTCGGGCGCGTACACCAGCTTGCGGGCCCGTTGCGCGGTCGGAACGCTGTCCTTGGTGATCGGGCGGCCCGCCGTGATGGCCGGTGCCGACTCATCGTCGTAGCCGATGAGGGCGTCGATGCCCGCCCTGATGCCCTGCTGAATGCTGCGGGGCAGGGTCTCGGGCCGCTGCAGCTGACGGATGAACCTGGGCGCCTCGTTGAACACCAGGTGCTCAGCTAAGCGCTGGAAGGTCTTCCACTGCGAGGCCATATTCGCAGCATAGGTGAAGCGGAACGCGCGCGATTGTGTCGCGATGCCTGTTGCTCGATACCCTGGAGGTCGATAGCACGCCCGCTATCGGACCCCTGACCAGGAGATTCCCATAAGCAGTTTCGCCGACCAGACCTTCACCGCGCCGGCGCAGATTCGGAACTTCTGCATCATCGCCCACATCGACCACGGCAAGTCGACGCTGGCCGATCGAATGCTGCAGCTGACCGGCGTCGTCGCGGATCGCGATATGCGCGCGCAGTACCTGGACCGGATGGACATCGAGCGGGAGCGCGGCATCACCATCAAGGCCCAGAACGTCCGGCTGCCGTGGACTTTGAAGGAAGGAGCCGGCGCCGGCGATTACGTGCTCCACCTGATCGACACTCCCGGCCATGTCGACTTCACCTACGAGGTGTCGCGGGCGCTGGAGGCGTGCGAGGGTGCGGTCCTGTTAGTCGACGCCGCCCAGGGCATCGAGGCGCAGACGTTGGCCAACCTCTACCTGGCGCTGGATCGCGACCTGCACATCATCCCCGTGCTGAACAAGATCGACCTGCCCGCCGCCGATCCCGACCGCTACGCAGGCGAGATCGCCCACATCATCGGCTGTGAGCCCAGCGACGTGCTGCGGGTGTCCGGCAAGACGGGGGACGGCGTGGCCGATCTGCTCGACCACGTCGTTCGCGAGGTGCCGCCGCCCCAGGGTGACGCCGACGCGCCGACCCGCGCGATGATCTTCGACTCCGTCTACGACATCTACCGCGGCGTGGTGACCTATGTGCGCGTCGTCGACGGCAAGATCCAGCCCCGCGAACGGATCAAGATGATGTCCACCGGCGCGCACCACGAACTGCTCGAGGTCGGCATCGTGTCACCGGATCCCAAGCCGTCCGCGGGCCTTGGAGTCGGCGAGGTGGGCTACCTCATCACCGGTGTGAAGGACGTCCGTCAGTCGAAGGTCGGCGACACCGTGACGACGGCGCGCCACGGTGCCACCCAGGCGCTCACCGGCTATCGCGAACCGAAGCCGATGGTGTACTCGGGGCTGTATCCCGTCGACGGATCGGATTATCCGGATCTGCGGGACGCGCTGGACAGACTGCAGCTCAACGACGCGGCTCTGGTCTGGGAGCCGGAGACGTCGGTGGCACTGGGCTTCGGTTTCCGCTGTGGCTTCCTCGGGCTCTTGCACATGGAGATCACCAGGGAGCGACTGGAGCGCGAGTTCGATCTCGACCTCATCTCCACATCGCCGAACGTGGTGTACCGCGTAGTGAAGGACGACGAAACCGAGATCGTCGTCACCAACCCGTCGGACTGGCCGGAAGGCAAGGTGCGCACGGTCTTTGAGCCGGTGGTCAAGACCACGATCATCGCGCCGAGCGAGTTCATCGGCACCATCATGGAGCTGTGTCAGTCGCGCCGCGGCGAGCTCGGCGGCATGGACTATCTGTCGCCGGAGCGCGTCGAGCTTCGCTACACGATGCCGCTCGGCGAGATCATCTTCGATTTCTTCGACTCGCTGAAGTCGCGCACCCGCGGCTACGCCAGCCTCGACTACGAGGACGCCGGCGAACAGGAAGCCGATCTTGTCAAGGTCGATATCCTGCTGCAAGGTGAGGCCGTCGACGCGTTCAGCGCGATTGTGCACAAGGATTCCGCGGCGGCCTACGGCAACAAGATGACGACCAAGCTCAAGGAACTCATCCCGCGCCAGCAGTTCGAGGTTCCTGTGCAGGCCGCCATCGGCTCGAAAATCATTGCCCGCGAGAACATCCGCGCGATCCGCAAGGACGTGCTGTCGAAGTGCTACGGCGGCGACATCACCCGCAAGCGCAAGCTGCTGGAGAAGCAGAAGGAAGGCAAGAAGCGGATGAAGACCATCGGGCGCGTCGACGTCCCGCAGGAAGCCTTCGTCGCTGCGCTGTCGACCGACGCCGCGGGCGACAAGCCGAAGAAATGACGCGGGTTCTGTTCATAGCCACCATCGTCGCGACCGCGATGGTGTTATCCGGCTGCGTGAGCACCGTTTCTGGTACCGCGGTGCGCAACGCGAACACGGTGCCGACAAACGTGCCGAAGCTTGACGACTCAGCCGTAGAAAAGGTTTTGCTTCCGATCGACGAGATCAACGCCATCATGGGGACGAGGGACCTCGAGGTCACCAGCGACATCGACCACATGACCGATTCGTCGGACAAGGTATCGGACCCGGATTGCCTCGGGGCGATGTTCGGGGGCGAGGAACCCGTCTACAAGGACAGCGGGTGGACGGCCGTGCGCGACGTCGTCGCCCGCGAGCCCGAGGACGACAATGACCACTGGATCGAGCAGACCGTGGTGATCTACCCGGAATCCGGAAACGCCAACCGGTTCCTCGAGAGGTCGCGGTCGATGTGGCAGAAGTGCGCCGATTCGTCGCTGGCCGTCGACACCGCGGACACCAGCTCACTGTGGGAGTTCGGCGACGTCTCCGACGGTGACGGTCTGATCACCCAGGTGGCGACGCAGCAAGACGCCGACGGCTGGGGTTGTCAACACGCCCTTGCGGCGGCGTCCAATATGACTGCCGAGACCTGGGTCTGTGCATACAACCGCGCCGACGAAGCGGCGACGATGGCCATCGGCATCGTCAACAACGCCTCCGAGAAGTAGCGCAGCAAGACTTCCGATGGCCAGAGTTCAACGCGCGCGGGTTTGTTCACGCCGTTACATTGAGCAGGGTGTGGGGCAAGCGCGCGGACATGATCGTGCACGGCAGCACGCCATTCAACTCCGAGCCACCCCGGTCCGCACTGGTAGAAGCCGATATCACCCCGGTGGACACGTTCTACACGCGCAATCACGGTGAGATTCCGCGCATCGCAGAACGAGATTGGCTGTTGAGCGTCGGCGGTCTCGTCGAGCGGCGACAGACGATCACTTTCCACGAGTTGACCAACCGATTTTCGGCCCACACCGTGGTGGCGACGCTGCAGTGCGCGGGCAACCGCCGGGCCGGATTCAACGAGATCCGCCCGATCGAAGGTGAGGATCCGTGGGGAGCGGGTGCGACGTCGACCGCCGAGTGGCGCGGCGCGCGCCTTGCCGACGTGCTGGAGAGCGCCGGCGTGCGACACGGCGAGGGCCTGTACGTTGCCTTCGAGGGGCCGGACATCGCCGAGGATGCATCGCCGCCGCAGCCCTACGGTAGCTCGATTCCGCTTTCGAAGGCACTGTCGTCCGAGGTACTGCTGGCGTGGGAGATGAACGGCGGCCCGCTGCCCAGCCTGCACGGAGGTCCGGTCCGCGTCGTGGTGCCTGGTTTCATCGGAGCCCGCAGCGTCAAATGGATCACCTTTGTCACCGTGCAGGATGAGCCGTCCGACAACTATTTTCAGGCGCAGGTGTATCACCTCCTGCCCGCCGATGCCGATCCCGACACCGCCGACCCGAGCACGGGCATCCCGCTGTCATCCGTCGCCGTCAATTCCGAGATCCTTGTGCCAGATGACGGCACTTCAATTCCCGCGGGACCGTTCACAATCCGCGGATACGCCTTCGCCGGGGATGACCGCGGCATCGCCAGGGTCGACGTGTCTCTCGACGGCGGAGCGACGTGGCGCCAGGCCGACCTGTCGCCGCAACGCAGTCCGTGGTCGTGGCGATTCTGGACGCTAAACGTCGACGTCGCACCTGGGCCACTGCACATTACGGCGCGAGCTTGGGACAACACCGGTGCGCTCCAACCCGAGTCGGCTGAGGCGCTGTGGAATCCGAAGGGCTACGCGAACAACTCGTGGGCGAAGGTGCAGGCTACGGCGATTTCGGGTAACCCGGTAGCACCATGAAGGTAATCATCATCGAGACGTCAGGGCTGGGCGATCGCAGCTACATCGTCACCGACGGCAGCATCGCCGTGGTCATCGATCCGCAGCGCGACATCGACCGAGTGCTGAACGGGGTTGGCGACGCCCGCATCACCCACGTGCTGGAAACGCACATCCACAATGACTACGTCACCGGCGGTCTGGAGCTGTCACGGGTGGTCGACGCCGAATACGTGGTGCCCGACGGCGAGGACCTCGGCTATCCGGCACACAGGGTCGTCGACGGCGACACCGTCGAGACCGGGTCGATCCTGCTGAAGGTCATTCACACGCCCGGCCACACACAGCACCACGTCAGCTATGAACTGCGCGACGAGTCCGGAGATACCGTCGGTGTCTTCACCGGCGGGTCGCTGCTGTTCGGCAGCACCGGGCGCACCGACCTGGTCGACGATGCGGAGACGGAGGCGCTGACACGCGCGCAGTACCGCTCCGTCCGGTACCTCGCGGATGCGCTGCCCGATCGGGCGGAGGTGTACCCGACACACGGGTTCGGCAGTTTCTGCTCCGCCTCGTCCGTCGACGAAGATTCGTCGACGATCGGGCAGCAGCGCCAGAGCAATCCAGCGTTGACCAAGGACGAGCAGGATTTCGTCGACGAGCTGTTGGCAGGACTCTCGGCATACCCCGCCTACTACGCGCACATGGGCGTGATCAACAGCGAAGGCCCTGCGGCCGTGGACCTTTCCCCTCCCAAGCCCATCGAACCCGACGAGCTCCGTCGTCGGTTGGAGGCGGGGGAGTGGGTCGTCGACCTTCGCCATCGGGTGGCGTTCGCCGCCGAACATCTCAAGGGCAGTCTCGGATTCGAGTTGTCCGGGTCATTCGTGACGTATTTGGGATGGCTGCACCCCTGGGGAACACCGCTGACGCTCATCGGCGAGGACGAAGAGCAAATCGCCGACGCGCGGCGTGAACTCGCGCGTATCGGCGTTGACGATATCGCCGGTGCAGCCGACATCGAGGTCGTCAGGGATGCGGCCGACGCAAAGACCTACCGGGTGGCCGACTTCGACGCGCTCGTCGAGGCCGTCGACCGCGGCGAGATGACGGTTCTCGACGTGCGTCAGTCCGACGAATTCGCCGACTCGCACATCGATGGCGCGGTGAACATTCCGCTCCACGAACTGGTCGACCATGTCGGCGAGCTGCCTATCGGTGAGGTCTGGGTGCACTGCGCATCCGGCTACCGCGCGTCTATCGCGGCATCGATTCTCGACAGGGATGAGCGCGACGTCGTGCTCATCGACGACGAGTTCGGCAAGGCCGAGGAACTGAATTTAACGCGCGATTCGGGTTGAGCCCTTCAAAGCGCGGCGAACGCCGCAACCAGCCCTCCTTGGAGATCGCCTCCCATATCGGTAGAGCGGCCCCCTCCATCGGCGAGTAGAAGCGAAGCCGTGCCATACCCCGCGCGGTCACAGCTCGCTGTGAGTGCAGCCGCAACACGATGTCATCGATGTTCTCTTCTGTGGCAACGATATCTGTGGCATCGAGTTCGAGTCGTGACGACCGGAACGACGACCCACTGCGTGCATCCTTGATGCAGCCCTCCGCCAAAGCGATACCCGCCGGACGAGGCGGCGGTCACCCAGCTGTCGCCGTCGCGGCGGGGCCGACGAAGCCATCCGCCTTTCGGGGTGTCGCCACGGGCAACGCACCACGGCGAGTGGCTCGGCACGCTACGACAATGCGCGGGCCGAGTCCGGCGACGTGTTCCCGGCCGCTGAGCGCTTCTCCTATCAACCGCACTTTTATCAGATCGCGATGCTTTCGGTGCTGACCGGCATTACCCGCGCGGCGCTGCGTGACGGGTCGGCGGCATTGACCGCGCGAAAGCGGAACTACCCGCAGGGACTCACCGAGGCGCCCACGCAGGATGCACAACTTCTGCAGGTGATCGGCGAGGTATCGGCTGAGGGGTTCGCCGCTGACGCCGCGCTCGCGCAGAGCAGCCGCACGCTGGACGACGTCGTCGCCGGACGCATCGCCGGCGACGAGGAGCACTCACGGCGACGCCTGATCGACGCGGAGGTCGCGGTATCGCAGGCCCAGTTGGTGATCATTGCCTCCGCTCTCAAGGCCACGGCGTCGATATTTGATGCGCTCGGCGCCTCAGGCGTTTCGGAAGAGCTAGCGCTGGACCGGCATTGGCGCAACGCACGCACGCTGGCGTCGCACAATCCGCGCGTGTACAAAGCGCGCATCATCGGGGACTGGCTCATCAACGGAAATGACCCCGTACCCGATCTGACGGCGCTGGGCCGCGGGGGCCAAGGCAACTGATCACGCCGCTAGGCGGTCACACCAGCCCTCGCTGGCGTAGGACCGCTCCGGCGCCCTCGGCGAACCAGTACGCCTCCTCGATGTGCGGCTGTCCAGACAGGATGAAGTGGTCGATGCCCAGAGCGTGGTACTCCGCGATGCGGTCGGCGACTTCGGTGTGACTTCCGACCAACGCGGTACCTGCCCCACCGCGCACCAGCCCGTAGCCGGCCCAGAGATTTGGGGAGATCTCCAGATCCGAGGTTCGACCGTCGTGCAGGGCGGTCATGCGTTGCTGTCCGACGGATTCTGTTCGGGCCAGCACTTTTTGAGCCGACGCGATCCGCTCGTCGCTGATCGCGGCGAGCAGTCGTTCGGCGTGTGCCCATGCCTCGGCGGAGGTGTCCCTGCTGATGACGTGCAGCCGGATGCCGAACTGCAGGGCCCTGTTGTGGCCCGCCGCGCGGGCTCGAATCCGGTGAAGCCGCTCTGTGATCTGCGCGGGGGTTTCGCCCCATGCCAGGTAGGTGTCCACGTGTTGCGCGGCCACCTCCTCAGCGGCAGGCGATGCTCCGCCGAAAAAGACTTGCGGCGGGTCCCAATCGCCGTAGTCGATGCGTGCACCGGCGATGTTGTAGTAGGCACCGTCGAAGTCGAACGTCGAGTCGGCCGGAGCCGACCCAACGCCGCGAAGAACTGCAAGAAACTCCTTGGTCCGGTGGTAACGCTCGTCATGGTTGAGGTGGTCACCGAACCGTGCCTGCTCGATCGGGTCGCCGCCGGTCACGATGTTCAGCAGCAGCCGGCCACCCGAGACGCGCTGGAACGTCGCCGCCTGGTGCGCGGCAAGAGTGGGCGAGATGAAGCCCGGTCTGAAGGCAACCAGGAACTTCAACCGAGAGGTCGTCTGGCTCAGGGCCGCGGTGGTGATCCACGCGTCTTCACACCACGTTCCCGTCGGCGTCAGCACCGCTTCGAATCCGAGAAGTTCAGCGGTGCGGGCGATCTCGCCAAGATAGGCGATGGTCGGCGGTCGTATGCGGCTCGCCGAGGGGCCGACGGCGAGGTGGGAATCGTCGCCGGAGCCGACGATCTCCCGGCTATCGCCGTTTGTCGGTAGGTACCAGTGCAGGTGGACAGTCATCGAGTCGTGGACTCTTCCACCGTCTTCGCGCGCCGACAAGCCAAACAATCACCGCGATTTTCAGCCGACTGACGCCGGTCCCGCCGCGAGGACTCCGCTACGAGGCATTGCATCACGCTGATCTGAACCGGCTGACTGTTGCACCGCCGAACTTAACGTGAGCGCATGTTCGATTTCGCAGAGTCATGGCGGCGATTCCGTCGCTATTGGGTGCGTGCCGAACAGATCTCAGCCGGAATGGCCGTCGCCGCGTACATGGGCGAGCCGGGGCTGGAGCGTCAGCTTCAAGTGCTGCGCGCTCAACTCACCGCTGGTTGATCACATCGGCGCGTTGGCCGGTTGGAATACGCCTGAGCTGTCGGACTCATCCTCGGCGCGGATGACGTGCACCACCGCGTTGATCAGCGCCAGGTGGGTGAACGCCTGCGGGAAGTTGCCCAGATGCCGTCCGGTTCGGGGCTCGATCTCTTCGGCGTACAGATGCAGCGGGCTGGCGAAGGAAAGCAGCCGCTCGCACAGGTGCTTGGCCCGGTGGAACTCTCCGATCTCGACAAGCGCCGACACCAGCCAGAACGAGCAGATCGTGAACGTGCCCTCCTCGCCGGACAGCCCGTCGTCGGTCTCCTCGACGCGGTAGCGCAGCACCAAGCCTTCATCGGTCAGCTCGTCGGCGATCGCCAGCACGGTGGCCCGGATCCTCGGGTCGTCGGGCGGCAGGAAGCGGGTGAGGACCGCCAGCAGCAGGGAGGCGTCGAGCGCGTCGTCGCCGTAGCGCTGGGTGAGCACCCCGCGAGAGTCGACGCCATTGGCCAGGATGTCGGCCTTGATCTCTTCGGCGGTCGCGCGCCACTGCTGCGCGTACGAGCGTTCGCCCTCGATCTCCGCGAGCTTGGAACCTCGGTCAAGCGCCACCCAGCACATGATCTTGCTCGACGTGAAGTGTTGCGGCTCGCCGCGCACCTCCCAGATTCCGCGGTCTGGCTCGCGCCAGTGCTTGATGGCCTGTTCCACTTGTTCCTTGAGCACCGGCCACAGTGTTTCGGGAATCTGCTCTCGCGACTTGGTGTGCAGATACACCGAATCCAGCATCGTGCCCCAGATGTCGTGCTGCATCTGGTTGTAGGCGCCGTTGCCGATCCGCACCGGACGCGCGTTGTCGTAGCCGGACAGGTGGTGCAGCTCTTCCTCGACGAGGCTGCGTTCACCCCCGACTGCGTACATCACCTGAAGCGGGTGTCGTTCACCGTTGTTCGCACCCGACACATCCGCGATGAACGCGAAGAAGTCGTCGGCCTCGCGGTCAAGGCCGAGGGTGTACAGACCCCACAGCGCAAACGTCGAATCGCGCACCCACGCATAGCGGTAGTCCCAGTTGCGTTCGCCCTGAGGGGTTTCCGGCAGGGATGTCGTCGGCGCGGCGAGCAGCGCGCCGGTCGGCGAGTACGTCAGGCCCTTCAGCGTCAGCGCGCTGCGTTGAAGGTAGGACCGCCACGGATGGTCGGGGAAGTTACCGACGTTGATCCACTGCCGCCAGCACTCACTGGTCTGCCACATCTTGTCGGCGGCTTCGTCATAGGTCTGCGGCGAGGGATGCTTCGACCAGCTCAACGCGACGAAGACATTGTCGCCTTCCTTCATGCGGGTGCGGGCTCGCGCCTCACGCCCCTCGAGGCCGATGCGCAGGTTCGTGGTGATCCGCAGCGTCGGATGCGAGTCCGGATTCTTCACCCCTCGCGCGATCGCCTCGCCGTACGCCTGCGCCGAGTACTCCCACGTGGCGTTGGTCCGGTGGTAATCGAACGACGGCTCGCAGTTCAACATCAGTTCGACCGTGCCGCTCACGCAGCGCACCGTGCGCAACAGGATGTGCTCGGCATCCCAGTCCATCGGTGTGCGGCGGTGCGTACGTGACCGCGACTCGATGTCGTGCCACGGGCCCATCACCAGCGCGTCGCGGACGATGATCCAGCCGGTGTGGGTCTGCCATGTCGTCTCGAGGATCAGGCTGCCCGGCAGGTAGCGGCGCGCCGCGGGAACCGATACGCCATACGGCCCGAGCCGGAAATGCCCGGCACCGCGGTCCAGGACCGCGCCGAACACGCTCGGCGAGTCCGGCCTCGGCACGCACAGCCACTCGACAGTGCCGGCCGACGAGATCAGGCAGGTGTTCTCACAGTCGGAGAGGAACGCGTAGTCGGCGATCGGCGGGAACGGGTTCCGCAACGGTCCGCCCGGCGTGTACGGCACCGGGGCCGTCACGGTCAACGGCGGAGGGCCCTGCGCCTCGGTGGCCGCTTCAGCGTTGTCACTGTGGTGCAGAACCATGCGGACATCATCGACTCCCAACCTGCTCGCCGTCTACTTGTGGAGGCGTGTTCAGCGTTGCTGGCTCAGCGCCTGGCGTAGGCGGGCACGTGCTCGGGCAGCGGTCC
Organism: uncultured Actinomycetota bacterium; assembly: GCA_963715215.1. Taxonomy (GTDB): domain Bacteria; phylum Actinomycetota; class Actinomycetes; order Mycobacteriales; family Mycobacteriaceae; genus Mycobacterium. The sequence continues at coordinate 172,650 of CAVQRJ010000019.1, read as the reverse complement.
GATCGCGATCGCGTATCCGAGCAGGCGCCGCAGCGCAGGGCTTCTGGTCACAAGCCGCACCGCGAGCGGCGGCTTGGCGTTCTGATCAGCGGAAACGGCGACCGCAATGATCTTGGCGTGCACCAGGCGTTGGGCGGCCTGGATCAGGACGGCCGGAACCCACCGGCGGGCCTGCACACGCGCCAGTTGCCGGCGGTCGACGTTGCCCGCGCGCAGCGGTCCAGCCAGAATCCGTGCCGCCGCGACGGCGTCGGCGACGGCCAGGTTGATGCCGACCCCGCCGACCGGTGACATGGCGTGCGCTGCGTCGCCGATCAGCAGCAGCCCGTCGCAGTACCAGCGCCGCAATCGGTTCAGCTGCACATCGAGCAGTTTGACGTCGTCGAACGTCGTCAATGCCTCGACGTGGCCGGACAGCCACGGCACCAGCGAGACGACTCCGCGTCGCAGTTCGTCAATGCCTCGCGCGCGCAGCTCGGCGTCGTGTCCTTTCGGGATCACGTACGCGCACTGGTAGTAATCACCGCGATCGATGACGATGCAGGCATGTCCGACGCCGAGGACCCCCGCCAAGCCCTGGGGGTCGTCGGGACGGCGGGCCAGCCGGAACCACCACACGTCCATGGGTGCGCCGAAACTGCGCGGCCTCAGGCCGCTGGCGGTGCGCAACGTCGAGGAGCGACCGTCACATGCCACCGTCAGGTCGGCGTGCAGTGTCTTGGTCTCGCCCGCGGCGGTGCGGTAGGTGACGCCGATCACCTTGTTGCCCTTGCGAATCGGCGCCAGCACCTCGGTGCTGCGCAGCAGCCGGAACGTCGGCTCGGCCTCGGCGGCGCGCGCGAGCAGTTCGAGGAAATCCCACTGTGGGACCAAGGCGATGTGTTTGTGCCGACCGGGCAGCCGAGTGAGGTCGATACCGACCTGAGTGCCTTGAACACTCATCCCCAGCGTCTCGATCTCCCGGTGCGGCAGCTCGGCGAACCGGTCGCCGAGGCCGAGCTCGTCGAGTAGCCGCAGGGTGCTGGCATGAACGGTGTCACCGCGAAAGTCGCGAAGGAAATCGGCGTGCTTCTCCATGACGGTGACGTCCACGCCCGCGCGGGCGAGCAGCAGGCCCAGCATCATGCCTGCCGGGCCGCCCCCGGAGACGATGCAGCCTGTTCGCTCACTGTCGCCGGACACCAGGCCATCTTCGCACCGTAGGCTTGCCGGGTGGGCGGCTTCCTCAACTGGTGGGACGGCGTTGAGCTGTGGCTATCCGGGCTCGGATTCGTCGCCCAGACCGTCGTCGTGATGCCCGTGGTGCTGGCGCTGGCCTACGGCATCGCGATCCTGCTCGATGGGGCGCTGGGCAACGGGATCCGGCTACTGCGCAGGGCTCGCCATCAGGACGAGGATCCGCAGTGACACCGATGCCACGGTCCCGGGTGACGTTGGTCCTGGTCATCCTGGTGGTGCTGGTGATCGTCACGTGGTTGTTGACCCGTTGACGCCCGCGAAAGCCTGAAACTGAGCAATTAGCCGGACTCTGTTATTCTTCGCGCCATGCAGACAGCGTCCGGCAACAAGAGCGGCCACATCCTGGTCCTCATTGCCGTGGGATTCAGTGCTGTCGCTGACGTCTGTTGTTGTCCCTGATTCCATACCCGTCCGCGGTCTGGTGTCGGTAGTGGCTATCGCTGTGCCCAGTTACTGATCCTTCACCTTGCCGCCGTGGCGGAACCCGCCCGTTCGTCTCGTGCAAGCCAGGAAAGGTCATCAATGAACATCCGCAGAACATGGCTCACCGCGGCCGCTCTCGCCACCACCGTGTCTTTGCTTGCGGCGTGCGGCGGCGGGTCGAGCGACGTCGCCGGTGAAAACGATCAGGGCGGGGGAGCCGACACCACGCTCACGCTGGTCGCCTACGCGGTCCCCGAGCCCGGCTGGAGCAAGATCATTCCGGCCTTCACGGCCACCGAGGAGGGCAAGGGCGTCGCCGTGACCACGTCCTACGGCGCCTCGGGCGACCAGTCGCGGTCCGTCGTCGACGGCAAGCCCGCCGATATCGTCAACTTCTCGGTCGAACCGGACGTCACCCGGCTGGTCAAGGCCGACAAGGTGGCCAAGGACTGGAACGCCGACGCCACCAAGGGCATCCCGTTCGGTTCGGTGGTGTCGCTCGTGGTCCGCAAGGGCAACCCGAAGAACATCAAGGACTGGGATGACCTGCTGCAGCCCGGTCTCGAGGTCGTCACACCGAGCCCGTTGAGTTCCGGTTCGGCGAAGTGGAACCTGTTGGCGCCGTACGCCGCGAAGAGCGAGGGCGGCAAGAACGAGCAGGCAGGCATCGACTACGTCACCAAGCTCGTTTCCGAGCACGTCAAGACGCGGCCGGGTTCCGGTAGGGAAGCCACCGACGTGTTCCTTCAGGGCACCGGTGACGTGTTGATCAGCTACGAGAACGAGGCGATCAACATCGAGCGGCAGGGCAAGCCGGTCGAGCACGTCAACCCGCCGCAGACCTTCAAGATCGAGAACCCCGTTGCGGTCGTCACGTCCAGCACCCATGTGGACCAGGCCAACGCCTTGAAGAACTTCCTGTACACCCCGGAGGGACAGAAGATCTGGGCGCAGGCGGGCTTCCGGCCGGTCGACCCGTCTGTCGCCGAGGATTTCGCGACCGACTTCCCGGCTCCGCAGCAGCTGTGGACGATCGATGACCTGGGTGGATGGAGCGCGGTTGATCCGGCGTTGTTCGACAAGGACAACGGGACCATCACCAAGATCTACAAGCAGGCCACCGGATGACAGCTGCCCTCGACCCTGGGGCAACCCGGCCAGAACTCACCGGCGACGGTGAGGCCGGGCCGCCTCGGGGCTTCTTCAAGAGCCGGTACGGCAGCACATCGCTGCGCGTCGGTGTGGCCACGACATGGCTGTCCATCATCGTGCTGCTTCCGCTTGCCGCGATCGTTTGGCAGTCAGCGGGTGGCGGCTGGGAGGCGTTCTGGGCCGCCGTGACGTCGAATTCGGCGGTCGCGTCGTTTCGGGTGACGCTGACGATTTCGGTTTCGGTCGCGGTGATCAACCTGTTCTTTGGGCTGCTGATCGCCTGGGTGCTGACGCGGGATCACTTCCCGGGCAAGCGGTTGGTGGACGCGATCATCGACCTGCCGTTCGCACTGCCGACGATCGTGGCCAGCCTGGTGATGCTCGCGCTGTACGGCCCTAACAGCCCCATCGGAATCCATATCCAGCACACCAAATGGGGTGTGAGCGTGGCGCTGCTGTTCGTCACGCTGCCGTTCGTCGTGCGCTCGGTGCAGCCGGTGCTGTTGGAGCTGGACCGCGAGACCGAAGAGGCTGCGGCGTCACTCGGTGCGAACAACTGGACGATCTTCACCCTCGTGATCCTTCCTGCGCTGTTGCCGTCGCTGCTTTCCGGTGCGGGGCTGGCGTTTTCGCGTGCGATCGGGGAGTACGGGTCGGTGGTGTTGATCGGCGGGGCCGTGCCCGGCGAGACAGAAGTCTCGTCGCAGTGGATCCGGACGCTGATTGAAAACGACGACCGTACCGGCGCTGCCGCCATATCGATTGTGCTGCTCGCGATCTCGTTCGTCATCTTGTTCATCCTCCGCACCGTCGGTTCGCGCGCGGCAAAGCGCGAGGAGCTGGCGCAGTGAACCTGTCGACTCCGACGCGCTATCTCTTGCGCTACGTCGCGCTGGGCTACCTCCTGTTGCTGCTCATCGTTCCGGTTGGCCTGATCCTGTGGCGCACCTTCGCGCCGGGAGTCGGCGCCTTTTTCGAGTCGGTCACCACCCCCGCGGCGATCTCGGCGCTTCAGCTGTCGCTGCTCGTGGTGGCGATCGTGGTGCCGCTCAATGTGCTCTTCGGAGTGCCGACCGCATTGGTACTGGCACGCAACAAGTTTCGCGGCAAGAGTCTGTTGCAGGCCGTCATCGATCTGCCGTTCGCGGTGTCACCGGTCGTCGTCGGCGTGGCGCTGATCCTGCTGTGGGGTGCCAACGGCGTCTTCGGGTTCGTGCAGAACGACCTGGGATTCAAGATCATCTTCAGTTTCCCGGCGATCGTGCTCGCGAGCATTTTCGTCACGGTCCCGTTCGTGATCCGCGAGGTCGAACCGGTGCTGCATGAGCTCGGTACCGATCAGGAGGAAGCCGCCGCGACCCTTGGTTCCAGCTGGTGGCAGACGTTCTGGCGAATCACCCTGCCGTCCATCAGGTGGGGCCTGATGTACGGCATCGTGCTGACCATCGCGCGCACGCTCGGGGAATTCGGGGCGGTGACGATTGTCGCCGCGAACCTGCCGGGTTCCTCGCAGACGCTGACACTTCTGGTGGCAGACCGCTACAACCGGGGTTCCGAGTACGGCGCGTACGCCATCTCGACGCTGCTGATGACCGTCGCGGTGCTCGTGCTGGTCGTTCAGGTAATTCTCGACGCGCGCCGCGCGAAAACGGACAATTAGGGCTTGAGGAGACGCTGACATGACGAATGCGATCACGGTGCGGGGCGCCAACAAGCACTATGGCGACTTCGCCGCCCTCGACAATGTCGACTTCGACGTGCCGTCCGGCTCCCTCACGGCGCTGCTCGGCCCGAGCGGATCGGGCAAGTCGACACTGCTGCGTGCCATCGCAGGCCTCGACGAGCCCGACACCGGAACCATCACCATCAACGGCAGCGACGTGACGCACGTTCCGCCGCAGCGACGCGGTATCGGCTTTGTGTTCCAGCACTATGCGGCGTTCAAGCACCTGACCGTTCGCGACAACGTCGGCTTCGGTCTGCGCATCCGCAAGCGGCCGAAGGCGGAGATCAAGGAGAAGGTCGACAACCTTCTCGAGGTGGTCGGCCTCAGCGGTTTCCAGGCCCGTTATCCGAATCAGCTGTCCGGTGGACAGCGGCAGCGCATGGCGCTGGCGCGCGCGCTCGCCGTCGACCCGCAGGTGTTGCTGCTCGACGAGCCGTTCGGCGCGCTGGATGCGAAGGTCCGCGAGGACCTGCGCGCATGGCTGCGCAGGCTGCACGACGAGGTGCATGTCACCACCGTGCTGGTGACACACGACCAGGCCGAGGCGCTTGATGTGGCCGACCGGATCGCGGTGCTCAACAAGGGCCGTATCGAGCAAGTCGGTTCGCCGACAGACGTTTACGACACGCCGGCCAACGCGTTCGTGATGTCATTCCTCGGCGCGGTCTCCTCGCTGAACGGGATATTGGTGCGGCCGCACGACATTCGCGTCGGCCGTAACCCCGATATGGCGATCGCCACCGCCGAGGATTCGGTACAGGCGACCGGCGTGCTCAAGGCCACCATCGACCGGATCGTCATGCTGGGCTTCGAGGTCCGCGTCGAGCTGACCGCGGCATCGAACGGTGTTCCGTTCACCGCGCAGATCACCCGCGGCGACGCCGAGGCGCTGGGCCTCAAAGAGGGCGACACCGTCTATGTGCGGGCCACGCGGGTGCCTTCGCTGCCCGGGGGCACCGACGTACCCAAGTCCACCGAGGCCGACGAGGCCGAGGCGCTGACGAAGGCCTGACTTCCTCAGGCGAGAAGACGCAGACTCGCACAAATATCGGGGAGTGATCAGAAGTAGCCGTTGGCAGGCGGCCACGTCCCGTTGACGGCGTAATTGCCTGCCGCATAGGCCTTGTAGGCCAGCGGGCTGTGCCCCGCGATCGTGCGCGCATTGCGCCAATGCCGGTCAAGGTTGAGCGCACGGGCGGTCGCCGACGCCCCGCCGGTGTCGAAGAGTCGCTCGGCGGCCGCGATGGTCAACCGCTCCGCGATCAGCTGCGCGCGGGCCACCGTGACGGCGACGTCCGCGACCGCTTCCTCGTCGTGCTGCCGCCCCTCGTCGACAAGGCGGTCGATGGCGTCGGCCGCCGTCAACACGATGGCCTCGGCCGATGTCGCTGCAGCCGAAATCTCTCCGACGGCTTCCAGCACGAACGGGTCGGTGGCTGCGCTGTCTGCCACCGAATGCGATGCCGGACGTGCCTTCGTGCGGACATATTCGACCGCATCGTCGAAGACCGCGTGGGTGATGCCCACCGCCACCGAGGCCAGATACAGCTGAAGGAAGGCGGTCGCATGCCCTAGTGTGTTGCCGTCGGACACGGTGACGACCTCGTGCGGCTTGACTTCGACATCGGTGAAACGCGTCCCACCGCTTGCAGTCGTCCGCTGGCCGAATCCGTCCCAGTCGTCGAACAATTCGACACCGCCGCGGCCTGCCGGAATGATCGTCTGCACATCGCGGCCTTCGGCGTCGAGCGCGGACACCGCGATGACGTCGGCGAACAACGTGCCGGTGGAATAGAACTTGTAGCCGTTGAGCCGCAGCACTCCATCGGTGTCGGGCAGCACCTTGGTATCGGCGCTCGACGGGGCCCGGCCCGCCGCATCGGTGATGGCGTTGCCGACGATGATCCCGGCATGGAGGCGCGGGAACCACTCCTGCGCTTCCCGTCGCGTGGCCCGGTTGCTGAGCAGCCTCTCGGAAAACCCGAAGTGGGACCGAAGAGCCTGTGCCACATTCGAACTGCCGCGACCGATCTGGATAACGGCCGACAGGACGTCACGAACCTTTCCGCCGGGCCCGCCGAATTCGGTGGGCACACGGAGGTTGAGCACACCGGTTCGCCGGAGCAACCCGACGGCCTCGTACTGCAGAACCCGATCGCGCTCTGCAGCAGGATCCTCGCGGCGCAGCATGGCCACCACTTCGGGCAACCGCGCGAGACGCTCATCGACGGACCCGCCCCGTGGCTCGTCGGCGAACGGGTTGCGCGGCGCAACGGCTTCGCGTGTCACTGTCATGTCGGCTCCATGGCGTTATCGGAAATGCGGAATGATCTTGTCGGCGAACCGGTCGACCTCGGCTTCGATGGGCTGGAACTGCAGCATGAACAGTTCGACTCCGGCATCGTGGAACGCCTCGATGCGCTCGATCACCTGTTCGTAGCTGCCGACGAGGCCGGCGAGCGTACCGCCGTTGGAACCGATGCGTTTGGTGCCCGAAAGCACCTTGTACATCTGGGTCTTCGGATCGGTGCCGCCGGAGATCTCGGGCCTGCTCTCGGCGTCCGACAGCGACTGTAGGTAGCCCAGCTCGGAGGTGGCCTCGTCCTCGGTTTCGCGGGCGATCACGAAGGCGGACAGGCCGAATCGCAGCGGTGCACCGTCTCGCGGCCTCGAACGCAGGTCCTCGATCACCTCGACCGTATCGGCCAACGGGCGGCCGTTGATGAAGAAGACATCGGCGGTTTCGGCGGCCAGGGCGCGCCCAGGCTCCGATTCGCCGCCGACATACAGCAGCGGAGGGCTGGCCGGTACCGGCCGAACCAGCGCGGGGTGGCCGCCCCGATCGCCGATCGAAACATGCTTGCCTGTCCACAGCTCGGTGACGATTCCGATCCATTCCCTGGAGTAGGCGTACCGGTCGTCGTGATCGAGCGGGTCCAGCCCGAGGCCCTCCAGTTCGGGCAGGAACCACCCGGTGACGAGGTTGACCGCGAGCCGGCCGTCGGCGATGTCGGCGATATTGGCGGCGATCTTCGCGAAGACCAACGGGTTGAACAGCAGTGGCTTGACCGCGCCTATCAACTCGATGCGCGATGTGGCCTCCGCCAGCGCCGCGATCGTCGACCAGGTTTCGAGCACGTCGTCTTCGGTATTGCTCGGGTGGATGACATGCTCGGCCAACAAGGTCGAGTCGAAGCCCGCCCGCTCGGCCCGCAACAGCAGGTCGCGGGTGCGCCGGTAGCTGGCGTCAGGCGCGTCGTCCGGGTGATGGCGGGCGCCGTGATTGCCGTATACCGGCGCCCACACCCCGAACCTCGGAGCCGCCCGGGCGGCGACATCGGCAGAAGTCGCGGTCACGAGCGGCTCAGGTAGCGCCGTCGTTCCCAGTCGCTGACCTCGGTGGAATACTCCGCCCACTCGCTGCGGGCCAACGACGCGAAGTCGAGAACCGAGTCGGCACCCAGTATCTCCAGGATCGTGTCGTCGCGAGTGGCGAGTTCGATTGCCACACCGAGTGACTCGGGCAACGGGACACCCTCGGTGTAGAGGTTGCCACCCAGTGCTGGCGGCGCATTGTGCTTGGCCTCCAGCCCCGCCACGACCGCGGCGAGGGCCGACGCGATCAACCAGTACGGATTGGCGTCGGACGCGCCGCTGCGCAGTTCGATCCGGGTGGCGGCAGGGTCGTGTTCGATCAGCGAACGGACTGCGGCGCTGCGGTTGTCACGGCTCCACGTCACGGTCGCCGGCGCGAACGAGTCCGGGGTGAACCGCCGATATGCGTTGACCGAGTGCGCACCGAACAGCGTGATCGACGGCAAGTGCTCGAGCAGTCCCGCGATCGCGTGGAGGGTCAGTTGGTTTTCGGCACCGTCGTCCGGCGCGAAGGCAGGCTCGTCGCCGCGCCACAGAGAGATATGCAGGTGCTGCGAGCTTCCCGAATGCTCGGTGAACGGCTTGGGCATGAAACTGGCGATCTTGCCGTGCTTGCGTGCCACCTCCTTGGCGGCGTATTTGAGCCGGGCGGCGTCGTCGGCGGCCTCCAGCGCGTCGGTGTAGACCAGGTTCGTCTCGATCTGGCCCGGGCCGTACTCGGTTTGAATGCCTTCCAATGCCGTGAAGGCGCTGAACGTTTCGTAGAGATCGGTGAGGATCGGGTCGAGGGCGTTGGCGTTCTCGAGCGAGTAGGCGTGGATGTCGTCCTGGAACGTTGACCCGTCCGGATTGAGGAGATAGAGCTCGAATTCGACGCCGATCTTGGCGGTGAAACCCAGTGAGGCGAGGCGCGCCAGCACCTTCTTCAGCACGGCGCGGGGATCGAGCAGCGACGGACTGCGGTCGTGGGCAACGATATCGGAGATGACGTGGCCGACCCGCGGACGCCACGGCAGCGGCCGGTAGGTAGAAAAGTCCGGAACGGCGTACACGTCCGGGTAGCCGCCGCTCCAGTTGGTCAGCCGCAGCGAGTCGATCACCGCGCCCGCGGTGTCCCAGCCCAAAGATGCTTCGCAGAAAGCGAACCCGGTACCGGTGGCACGGCTGAGAAACTGCGATGCCGGGATCCGTTTGCCCTGCGCGTGGCCGAACGGGTCGCTCCAGGCGATCTCGACCTCGGTCAGCGATCCGTCGTCGAGCCCGTTACGCAGCTCCCGTTCGGGGTTCGATTGCACCCGACCCGCGGTCGACGCCGAATTGACGGTTTGCGTCATGGTTGCGACACCGTCTTGTCACCGACCCGCTTGCCGACGACCACACCTGCGATGAACGCGATGACAAGAAGTCCGACAATGGCCCAGCCCAGGACGGTCGACCCGCCCACCAGATCCTCCAGGTTGGCCACGATCAAGATCAGCCCGATGGCCAGGCCGACCAGTCCGAGAGCGGGCGCGATACGCACCCGCCACTGCGAGTGGCCACGACGGTCGCGGGCGAAGTACACCAGCACCGCCACCGATGTGGCGATCAGGAGTACGACGAACCCAACCGTGGTGGCACCGGCGAACCAGGTGTAGAACTGCGCCGCCGGATCGAGCTTGAACACCACGGCCGCGACGACGCTCACCGCTACTACGAGCGAGATCCACAGCGACGCTGAATGGGGCGAGCCGTGCCGGTCATGCGGGCGACTCAGCGACTCGGGCAGCACATCTCGCTGTGACAGCGCGAAAACGTACCGCGACGCCACGTTGTGGAATGACAGGATGCAGGCGAACAAGCTCGTGAAGTACAGCACAGTGATGATGTCGGTGCCCACCACGCCGATGTAGCGCTGCGCGGTATCGGCGAGGAAAGTGGAGCCGGAATCCGTTGCCCGGCTTACGGCTTGCTCGTCACCCCAGCCCGAGATCAATGCCCAGCTGGTCACCGCGTAGAACACACCGATCAGGATCAGCGCCACATAGGTGGCCCGCGGTATGGTCCTATCGGGCGTGCGGGCCTCGTCCCGGAAGATCGCGGTGGCCTCGAACCCTACGTAGCTGATGAGGGCAAACAACAGACCGATACCAAGCGAGCCGGAGAAAATGGCGCTCGGGTTGACGATGCCGTTCGACAAGCCGTGGTCGCCACCCTGGAAGACGATGACGGCATCCAGCACCACGACGATAGCGATCTCGGCGGTCAGCAGCACGGCCAATACGCGGCTGGACAGTTCGATGTTGCGGTAGCCCAGGAACGTCGTGATGGCGAAGGCCACCGCCGCGAATACCCACCATGGCAGGGCTGGACCGCCGAACAACTCGACGATCACCCCGCCCGCAGGGCCGAGCAGGCCGTAGACGCCCGCCTCGATCGCCACATAGCTGACGAGGGCGACGAACGCGATCCCGATACCGGCCGGAAAGCCCAGCGCCGTACGAACGTAGGAGAAGAACGCGCCCGCGTCCTCGACATACGGTGTCAGCGCGGTGAACCCGACCGCGAAGAACAGCAGGATGACCGTGGAGACCACGAACGTGGCCGGGAAGCCGGCGCCGTTGCCCGCAGCGATGCCGAGCGGAACGACGCCACCGATCACGCCCAGCGGCGCGGCGGCGGCCACCACCATGAAAACAATCGAGGCCACACCGAGGTTGCCGCGCAACTTGCGTATCGGACCTGGCGGCTCGTCTCTCAAAGCATCAGGGGCTGCGGTGATTTCGGACATGGGAACCATCCTTCGATGGGAGACGATTGGTTACGGGCACCGTAAAACTGAATAGCGGTACAGGACCACATCTGGAGTCATGATGAGTCTTATCAGGCCGCGGCCGCCTTGACGGCACGGCCGACTTCCGTGCGCAGCTCGGCGTATTCGGGGGAGCGGCGGATTTCGTCCGCGTCGACGGCACCGCGCGGCAAGTCGACAGGGATGTCCAGCGCCACCTGTCCGGGCCGACGGGTCAACACCACGATCCGCGACCCGAGGAAGGCGGCCTCGTCGGCGCTGTGTGTCACGAAAATCGTTGTGCGTCCGGATTCCGCACTGACCTGGCGGACGTCCTCCTGCAGCCGTTCGCGGGTCAACGCGTCGAGGGCCGCGAACGGCTCGTCGAGCAGGAACAGCGGTGTCTCGGCGGCCAGCGCACGTGCGATCGCGACCCGTTGCTGCTGCCCGCCGCTGATCTCCCAGATCCGGCGGCCCGCAGTGCCTTCCAAGCCGACGCGTTCGAGCAATTGCGCACGGCGTTCGGTGCGTCGCTCCCGCGGCACCCTGGCGTACTTCAACGCCAGGTCGATGTTCCCGCCCACGGTGCGCCACGGGAACAGCCGCGGCTGCTGGAAGACGACGCCGGCCGTCACGCCAGGGGTCGGCGCGGTTCCGGATACCTGAACCGTGCCCTCGCTGGGGGATTCGAATCCGGCGAGCAGACGCAGCAGCGTGCTCTTACCGCAACCCGATGCGCCGACGAGCACCAAAAACGAGCCTGGTTCGACGGTCAGGTCGACCGGTCCGAGCGCGGTGACCTCGTCTCGTCCGCGTCCGTACCGATGCGACACATCGCTGATCCGGATGGCACCCGCATGACGCTGAGCCACAGCGTCTCTGATGTCACTGACTGAGGACACCAGGCAGTCCCTTGGTGTAGATCGCATCCTGGAACGTCGTCAGCGGGGAGGCCGCCGGGATCTGCTTCTGGTCGGCGAGGAACTGCGAGGCGCTCTGCAGATTGACCGCGATGTTGCCCGGCTTACCCTCGGAACCAAGCCATTCCGGTGATGCCACCTCTTCGGGGGTCAGGTAGACACCCTGCTTGAGCTGCCCGGCGACCTCGTCGGGTGACAGTCCTATCTCGGCGGCGATGGCCTTGGCGGCGGCGTCGGGGTCGTCCTTGATGACGCCGAGCGCGCGCGCTTCCTGCTGACGCCAGATGTCGACGACCTCGGGATGTGCGGACGCGAAATCGTCGGCGACAGCGCCCAGGTCAAGTGTGGGCTTGCCGTCCTTGGCGAGCTGCCGGCTGGTGATCAGGTCCTTGCCCGACTTACGCAGCTGATCCAGTGTCGGCAACCAGGTGTACGCGGCGTCGACATCACCACGTTCCCATGCCGCGAGGATGGCCTGCGGCTGTAGATCGACGAGCTGAACATCGCTGGGGGACAACTTGTTCTGTGCCAATGCCGCGAGCAGGCTGTAGTGCGCCGTAGAAGCGAACGGCGTGGCGATACGCTTGCCGCGCAGTTCGGGAATCGAGTTGATGTTCGTGCCGTTGCGGGCCACCAACGCCTCGTTGTCGCCGGCCACATCGAGTACGAACGCGACCTTGTAGGGAATGTTCAGCGGTGCCGAAAGACCACGCGCGACCGGGCTCGATCCGAGCGCGCCGAAGTCGAGTTCCTTGGCGATGAACGCGGTGTTGACGTCGGCGCCCGAGTCGAACTTCGTCCACTTGATGTTGTAGTCGGGCAGCGCTTCTTCCAGCCACTTGTTGTTCTTCACGATCAGGTCGCCGCTCGGGAAGCTCTGGTAGCCGACGCGGATGGTCGGCTTGTCGGCCTGCTGGCCCGGCTGATCGACAGAGCAACCTGCCAACGTCAACGAGCTCGCCGCCAGCGCCACAAGCACGGCGCGTCTGAATGTCGCCGTCGCAGCGGCTCCAGTGAATTTCATCTAGATTTTTCCTCTCCAGGGGACCGCACGCCGTTCGATGGCGCGAAGCAGACCGTCGATGATCAGGCCGGAGATGCCGATGGCGAAGATGCCGACCAGCACGACCGGGGTGTTGTTGTAGTTACTGGCGTCTTTCACCAAGCCGCCGATGCCGGGGATGCCGTTGAACAGCTCGGCGGCGACCACCGATGAGTACGCCATGCCCACCGCAAGACGGATACCGGTGAATGTCTCGGGCAGTGCAGACGGGACCACGACGTCGCGGATGACCTCGCGTCGCGACGCGCCAAGTGCGCGGGCGGCTTCCTGTAGGCCGACCGGTGCGGCGACGACGGCGGCGGTGGTCGCGACGGCGGCAGGGCGGCAGCGCGGCCAATGCCAGCAGCGTGATCTTCGGCGCCTCGTCGATACCGAGCCAGATGACGAGCAGAAAGAAGTAAGCCAGCGGCGGCAACGCGCGCAGGAACGTCAGCCATGGTTCGAGCACGCTGCGCACCCAGCTCACCGAACCCATGACAAGGCCGAGCAGCACACCGAGCACCACGCCGATCACGACGCCTGCGAGGACGCGGCGCAGCGTCATGTAAAGGTGCTCCCACAGCAGGTAGCCCGCGTATCCGCGGACGCCGTCGTGTGTCGTCGAAATGTTGACGAACGAGCGCCACACCGTGCTCGGGTACGGCACGAACGTCTGATTCCAGATCCCGCTTGCCGCGCCGATCTGCCAGACGATGAAGAAGACGATCAGCGAGAGCACCGGCAGCGCCGCGCGGGCGAGCCTGCCTCGCCATTTGCCCGAGGGTGTGGCCGCTGCCGGCGAGTCGGGCTGCGACTCGTCGGGGGCGATATCTACGAACACCGACACTGTGAACGACTCCTGTAGCTGAGATAGGGCGAAGACGATTCAGCGACAGCACGAATCGTCGGACAGCGCGGTGGTCACAGGGGTATTGGTACCGGCTGAAAGATGCCCGGTGGAGATCTAGGCTCAGCGCGAATTTATTGTCGGGTGCGAAACACAGATGGGCCACATCTGATCACCGAACGTGCAGTGACTGCGAAATTCTGACCAAAATCTCGCAATGCGCGCTCGGCGAAAGAGCCCTAAGCCGCGATTTGGGCGCCGACTGCGGCGTCGAAGCGGTCCAGCACCGTCTCAGCGACCTGACGGTGCGCGCCGAGGGGAGCGGCCATCGAAATCCGTTGTGCGCGAGCAAATGTCGCAATGCGATCGAGAATCGTGCCGTGCGCCAGGAACCACGGTGCGATCACCAGCCGATGGGCACCTCGGTTCTTCAGCAGTCTCACCGCCTCTTCGAGGTCCGGTTGGGGGCCTGTGGCGAACGCGGTGGTGGCGGTCCAACGCGTAGTCAGGGTGAGCTCGCGTGCCACCGACTCGGTGCGCGCGTTGGCCACCGGGTTCGACGACCCGACCGCCGTGACCAGCACCCCGACCGTGGGGTCGAGCCGCGCGACGCCGGCGTGTTCGAGTCGCTGGCGCAGCACATGGATCAGCCGATCGTCTTCGCCAAGGACGTTGGCCTGGCGCACGACGGCGCCGGATTCGGCGATCATGGCCGGGATATCGACGCGCGCGTGATAGGCGTCGGCGAGAAGAAGGGGGACGACGACTCCACCTCTCGGCACAGTCGGCAGCACGTCGCTCAGGTTGGGAAAGTTGTGCTCGCAGAACGCGACTCGAACATCGAGCGACGGACGTAATCTGCGTACGCAGGCGGCGATGGCGCGCGTCGTATCCGCGGATCTCGGATCCGCGCTACCGTGCGCCGTCAGGACGAGTGTCACGAAGCGTGCAACCCACATTCGGTCTTCGCCGAGCCGGCCCAGCGGCCACTGCGGGGGTCCGCGCCCATCGGCGGGCTTTGACGTGCAGGGCGCGCATCCGATCGACGGATAGCCTTCGAACACAAGGGGATTGACCAGGATGTCGTTGGCGTCGATGTAGGCCTGTATCTCCTCATCCGTCCACGCCGCGATGGGGTTGATCTTGACCAGTTCGAAGGCTCTGTCCCAGCTGATCAACGGCGCGTTGGCCCTCGTCGGCGCCTCGACCCGACGGATTCCGGTTACCCACGCGGAGTATCCCGCCAGGGCCTTGCCCAACGGCTCCACCTTGCGCATCCGGCAGCATTCGTTGGGCTCGCGGGCGAACAGGTCCTTGCCGAAGAACTTGTCCTGCTCGGCGACGCTGTTCTCGGGTGTCACGTTGACGATGTTGACGTCGTAGACCGCCTCGACGGCGTCGCGGGTGCCGATGGTCTCAACGAAGTGGTAGCCGGTGTCGAGGAACAGTATGTCGACACCGGGCCGCACCTTCGCCACCATGTCGACGAGCACCGCGTCCTGCATGTTCGACGCCACCACGTAACTGTCGCCGAAGTTTTCGTCGGTCCAGCGCAGAAGGTCGTTCGCGCTGGCGCCCTGGAGGTCCGCCGCGCCACGCTCGGCCAGCTGTTGCAGGTCCGTCTCGGTCATCATCCTCCCCACTTCGCGCAAGCACTCATCGCCGTCACCTCAGGTCCGCCTCGTCTGCTCGTACCGCCCAGGTAGCGAAACGCTCTCCCTGCTCGCGTTGTTTCACGAAGTTGCGAACTACCCGCTCGATGTAGTCGCCCAGCTCAGTGGAGAGCACCTTGTGCTGGCGCAGCTTGCGGCCGAACCCGCTGTCCAAGCCGAGGCTGCCACCGAGGTGGACCTGGAAGCCCTCGACGGGACCGTTTCCGTCGTCGACCATCTGACCTTTGAATCCGATGTCGGCGACCTGGATGCGCGCACAGGAGTTCGGGCAGCCGTTGATGTTCACCGTGATCGGCACGTCGAGCTGAGCGTTGATGTCCTCGAGTCGTTTCTCCAGATCCGGCACCAGCAGCTGCGCCCGCCCTTTCGTATCGGCGAAGGACAGCTTGCAGAATTCGATACCCGTGCAGGCCATCAGATTGCGGCGCCACGCCGTCGGAGTCGAAGGCAGACCGAGCGCATCCAGACCCGCGACCACCTCGTCGACCTTGTCATCGGGCACGTCGAGAATGATCAGCTTCTGATACGGGGTGAGGCGGACGCGATCGGAACCCGCCGCGTCGACGAGATCGGCGACCTTGGTCAAGATCGTGCCCGAGACGCGGCCCGCGATGGGGGCGACGCCGATGGCGTTCTTTCCGTTCTTGAGCTTTTGGACGCCGACGTGGTCGATCGGGTGCTTGACCGGCTCGGGAGCGGGTCCGTCGATCAGCTTGCGGCCCAGGTATTCCTGTTCGAGAACTTCACGGAATTTTTCAATGCCCCAGTCCTTGATCAGGAACTTCAGCCGCGCCTTCGACCGCAGTCGCCGGTAGCCGTAGTCGCGGAACACCGACGTCACGGCCTCCCACACCTCGGGCACCTCGTCCAACGGCACCCACGCGCCGAGGCGCTGGGCCAGCATCGGGTTGGTGGACAGGCCGCCGCCGACCCAGACATCGAGGCCGGGGCCGTGCTCGGGGTGGTTGACGCCGACGAACGCGATGTCGTTGACCTCGTGGGCGATGTCCTGCAGACCAGAGATCGCGGTCTTGTACTTGCGTGGCAGGTTGGAGAACGACGGGTTTCCGACGAAGCGGCGCACGATCTCGTCGACCGCCCAGGACGGATCGAGCACCTCGTCGAGCGACTCACCGGCCAGCGGCGACCCCAGCACGACGCGCGGGCAGTCGCCGCAGGCCTCTGTGGTCTGCAGGCCGACGGCGGTGAGGCGGTCCCAGATTTCAGGGACGTTCTCGATCTGGATCCAGTGATACTGGATGTTCTCGCGGTCGGAGATGTCGGCGGTGTCGCGGGCGAACTCGGTGGAGATCTCGCCGAGGGTGCGCAGGGCCTGCGCGCTCAGTGCCCCGCCGTCGCAGCGCACCCGCATCATGAAGTATTTGGCCTCCAGGATGTCGGCGTTCTCGTCGCCGGTCCAGGTGCCGTCATAGCCCTGCTCCCGCTGGGTGTAGAGGCCCATCCAGCGCATCCGACCGCGCAGGTCCTGCTTGTCGATGCTGTCAAAGCCCTGCTTGGAGTAGATGTCGACGATGCGGGCCCGCACGTTGAGCGCGTCGTCGTCCTTCTTGAACTGCTCGTTCGGATTGAGCGGCTCGCGATAGCCGAGCGCCCACTGACCCTCGCCGCGTGGGCGCTTGACCGCCGCCGGCGAGCCGGCACGTGTCTTTGGTGCGATGGTCATGTTGTGTGGCTCCTTCACAGAGCCGGCCTTCGGGCGCGCTGTTCACCGGTGGCTGGTCCGGCGGCGCAGATCCGGCGGCCAGCTGAAAGTACGAGGGTGGGCTGGGTCCTAGATCAGGCGCATCAAGGCAGACAACAACAGGTACAAACGCGCTTGAAGTCGACATGCCGCCGCGCCACCAGCGAGATGCGCTGGGGGAAGATGCGGGCGGAGGTCACGGGGCCAATTGTGCCATGAGCGCCGACATATGCCCTAACCGGGGGAGATTTGCGCTCAGGGTGAGCAAAAGCCCTCTGGGAAACTAGGAGTGTGACGGTCCGAACGCAGCACCTCGAACTGCCCGGCCTTGCGCCGAGGCCGGGCGGTCCGTTCGGCCTCTATATTCACGTCCCGTTCTGCGCCACCCGCTGCGGGTACTGCGATTTCAACACGTACACGCCCGCCGAACTCGGCGGTGCGAACCCAGATCGATGGCTGCTCGCCGTGAGGAGCGAGTTGGAGAAGGCGGCGGTCGCGCTGGGGTCACCTCCCGATGTGCAGACGGTGTTCGTCGGAGGGGGGACGCCGTCGCTGCTCGGCGGGGTAGGCCTGAGCCGGCTGCTCGACGCCGTCCGCGAGCACTTCGTCCTGGCCCGCGGTGCGGAAGTGACCACCGAGGCCAACCCGGAGTCCACGTCGCCTGCGCTGTTCGCGCAACTGCGCGATGCCGGCTACACACGGGTGTCACTAGGCATGCAGTCGATCGCCCCGCACGTGCTGGCCACGCTGGACCGGGTGCATTCGCCGGGTCGGGCGCCCGCCGCGGCGCGCGAGGCCATCGCGGCCGGGTTCGAACACGTCAACATCGACCTCATCTACGGCACGCCGGGGGAGTCCGATGACGACCTCATCCGGTCGATCGACGCCGCCGTCGGGGGAGGCGTTGATCACATCTCGGCCTACGCGCTGACCATCGAGGAGAACACCGCGATGGGCCGCAGGCTGCGTCGCGGCGAGATCGCCGCCGACGGACGACGACGTGCTCGCGCATCGCTACGAGATTGCCGACCGCCTGCTGCGCGCGGCGGGCTTCGATTGGTACGAGGTCTCCAACTGGAGCAGACCAGGCGGCGAGTGCAAGCACAACATGGGCTACTGGGGCGGCGGCGAGTGGTGGGGCGCCGGGCCCGGTGCGCACGGCTATGTCGGATCCACACGCTGGTGGAATGTCAAGCACCCCAACGCATATGCGCAAGCCCTGGCCGAAGGACGGCTGCCGGTCGCCGACTTCGAACAGCTCGATGACCGCGCGTCGCACACCGAGGACGTGATGCTGCGGCTACGGCTGCGACGAGGCCTTGCCGTCGGCTCCCTCAGTGATCGAGAGCGCGAACGAGCCCAAATCGCCGTCGACGACGGCTTGCTGGAAGTCGAAGCAGGTCGGCTGGTACTCACCGACCGCGGCCGCCTTCTGGCCGACGCGGTCGTGCGCACGGTGCTCGACTGACTCACGCATCGTTGAACACGAGGCATTGGCCATCACCACGTTGCGGTAGAAGTACCGTCGGCTCATGGCATTTGACCCAGCCGCCATCGGCCGCGCGTTCTCGGAGCATCGGTTCGACGAGGCGCTGGGGTACCTCGCCAAGAACGTGCGATGGACGATCGTCGGCTACATGGTGCTGGAAGGAGCCGATGCGGTTCGGCAGACATGCACACAGACGGCCGCCAGCCTCGAGGACACCACGACCACCTACGACCGCTGCGTCGTCGCGGCGGGCTCCGACGTGGTTGCCGTCGACACGTTCGCGCGCTACCGCGGCCCCTCCGGTCTCACCGCGGTCGCCAGCTGCGACATCTACGAGTTCACCGGCGAGGAGATCGCCGCCATCACCTCGTATGCGGTCGAGGTCGATCCCGAATCCGCCGGTTCGCAACCGCCGCCGCGCGGCACAACTTAGCCGCGTGGTGCTACACCTGCTGGGCGACCGGCAGGTCCATGTCGAACACCCGGGCGTGCAGCACCGTCCGGTTGCGCAGCGCCGCCCGCACCGCGCGGTGCAGCCCGTCCTCCAGGTAGATCACGCCTCGCCACCGCACCGCATGCGGGAACAGGTCTCCGTAGAACGTCGAGTCTTCCGACAGCAGGCGATCCAGCTGGAGCACGGTCGTCGTCGTGACCAGTTCGTCGAGGCGGATCTGCCGTGGCGGTATCTGTGACCATTGTCGATACGTCAGCCCGTGATTGGGGTACGGCTTGCCATCGCGAACGCCCTTGA
Organism: uncultured Actinomycetota bacterium; assembly: GCA_963715215.1. Classification (GTDB taxonomy): domain Bacteria; phylum Actinomycetota; class Actinomycetes; order Mycobacteriales; family Mycobacteriaceae; genus Mycobacterium. The sequence continues at coordinate 153,541 of CAVQRJ010000019.1, read as the reverse complement.
AGATCACCTGCCCGAAATCCTCCGACTCGTGCCGCGTGGCGATGGCTTCACCATGATCAGAGGCTAGACCCAACCGGCCGATCGCCACGCGAACGGGCGTTGACCCTGCTGGTCACCGTAAAATGGATTTTATTGGGAGGTGAAACAAATGGGTAGTGCCGACGACCGTCGGTTCGAGGTGTTGCGCGCCATCGTCGCCGACTTCGTTGCGACCAAGGAGCCGATCGGCTCGAAGAGTCTCGTCGAACGGCACAACCTCGGAGTGTCCAGCGCCACCGTGCGCAACGACATGGCCGTGCTGGAGGCCGAGGGGTACATCGCCCAGCCGCACACCAGCTCGGGGCGGGTGCCGACCGAGAAGGGCTACCGCGAGTTCGTCGACCGGCTCGAGGTCATCAAGCCGCTGTCGACGTCGGAGCGGGCCGCGATTCTCAAGTTCCTCGAGTCCGGCGTCGACCTCGACGACGTGCTGCGCCGCGCGGTTCGGCTGCTGGCGCAGCTCACCCGCCAGGTCGCCGTCGTGCAGTACCCGACGCTGTCCACCTCCTCCGTTCGCCATCTCGAGGTTGTGGCGCTGACGCCCGCGCGTCTTCTGTTGGTGGTCATCACCGACTCGGGCCGCGTTGATCAGCGCATGGTCGAGCTGGGCGACACCATCGACGACCATCAGGTCGGGCAGCTGCGTGAGATGCTGGGTCAGGCGCTGGAGGGCAAGCGGCTGTCGGCGGCGTCGGTCGCGGTATCGGATCTGGCCGCCCACATGGACGGCACAGGCGGCCTCAGCGACGCGATCGGCCGGTCGGCGACGGTGCTGCTGGAATCGCTCGTCGAGCACACCGAGGAACGGCTGCTGCTGGGCGGCACCGCCAATCTGACCCGCAACACCGCAGACTTCGGCGGTTCGCTGCGGTCGGTGCTCGAGGCGCTGGAGGAGCAGGTCGTGGTGCTGCGGCTGCTGGCCGCGCAGCAGGAGGCGGGCAAGGTCACCGTGCGCATCGGGCACGAGACGGAGGCCGAGGAGATGGCGGGCACTTCGGTGGTCACCACGGCTTACGGCAGTATGGGAAAGGTATACGGCGGCATGGGTGTGCTCGGGCCCACTCGAATGGACTATCCGGGAACGATCGCTAATGTCGCTGCGGTTGCTCTCTACATAGGTGAAGTCTTAGGCAATCGATAGAGCACAGCGCACGCGAGGAGCATGAAAAGCTTTCCGCGGCGGCAGGGAAGGTCAGGGAGTGGCACGCGACTATTACGCCATGCTCGGGGTGAGCAAGGGCGCGAGTGATTCGGAGATCAAGCGCGCCTACCGGAAGTTGGCCCGCGAACTGCATCCCGACGTCAACCCCGACCAGCAGGCGCAGGCGCGCTTCCAGGAAATCAGCGTCGCCTACGAGGTGCTCAGCGATCCGGAGAAGCGTCGCATCGTGGACCTCGGCGGCGATCCGCTGGAGACTGCGGGAGCGGCAGGCAACGGCTTCGGCGGCTTCGGCGGCCTCGGCGACGTGTTCGAAGCCTTCTTCGGCGGCGGCTCCACGTCTCGTGGCCCGATCGGCCGTGTCCGGCCCGGCGCCGATTCGCTGCTGCGGCTGCGGCTGGACCTGGAAAGCTGCGCGACCGGTGTCACCAAGCAGGTCACTGTCGACACCGCGGTGTTGTGCGACCTGTGTCAGGGCAAGGGCACGCACGGCCGCACTACTCCGGCTACCTGCGATACCTGCGGCGGGCAGGGCGAGATCCAGACCGTGCAGCGCTCGCTGCTCGGCCAGGTCATGACGTCGCGGCCGTGCCCGGTGTGCGGCGGGGTCGGCGAGGTCATTCTCGACCCGTGCCACCGCTGCGGCGGCGACGGCAGGGTGCGCGCCCGCCGCGAGATCAGCGTCAAGATCCCGGCCGGCGTCGGCGACGGCATGCGGGTGCGGCTGGCCGCCCAGGGTGAGGTCGGACCCGGCGGCGGGCCGGCGGGCGACCTGTACGTCGAGGTCCACGAGCAGCAGCACGACACGTTCGTTCGGGACGGCGACGACCTGCACTGCACCATCTCGGTCCCGATGGTCGACGCGGCGCTCGGCACCACCGTCGCCGTCGACGCGATCCTGGACGGGCCGACCGAGATCACCATCGCCCCGGGCACCCAGCCCGGCTCGGTGACCACGCTGCGCGGCCACGGGATGCCGCATCTGAGGTCCGGAGTGCGAGGGGACCTGCACGCCCACATCGAGGTGGTCGTCCCGTCACGGCTCGACCACGAGGACATCGACCTGCTGCGCACGTTCAAGGAACACCGCACAAGGGATGCCGCCGAGGTGAAGTCGACCCAGACGAACACCTCCGGCGGCGGGCTGTTCAGCAGGCTGCGCGAGACGTTCACCGGCCGATAGCGCCCGGCGATGACCGACGCGGTGTTCTATGTCGACACCCTGCCGGAACCCGGTGAGCTGGCCGTCGTCGACGGTGACGAAGGCTTCCACGCCGCCAACGTGCGGCGGATCAGGGTCGGTGAGGAGCTCGACCTCGGCGACGGCGCGGGAGCGATGGCGCACTGCGTCATCGAAGAGGTCGCCAAGGCCCGGTTGTCCGCGCGCGTGCTGGAGCGCTGGACTGTCGAACCGGTGAGGCCGACGGTCACCGTCGTGCAAGCTGTGCCCAAGTCCGACCGCTCCGAGCTGGCCATCGAGCTGGCGACCGAGGCCGGCGCCGACGCCTTCGTGGCCTGGCAGTCCGCGCGCTGCGTAGCACGCTGGGACGGCGCCCGGGCCGACAAGGGCCTGCGCCGGTGGCGCGCGGTGGCCCGTGCGGCCGCCCGTCAGTCCCGCAGGCCGCACATCCCGTCCGTCACCGGCGTGGTCAACACGGGCGAGCTGGCGACCGACGTTCGGGCGGTCGTCTCCGCGGGCACAGCGGTGCTGGTGATGCACGAGTCCGGCACCGAAGCGCTGACGAAACTTGCTCTGGGGCAAATCGATTCGCTGATGTTGGTGGTCGGACCGGAGGGCGGCATCGCCGACGACGAGATCGCCGCACTCTCCGAAGCGGGAGCGAAGGTGGTCCGTCTCGGGCCGACGGTGCTGAGGACCTCGACGGCGGCGGCCGTCGCGCTGGGTGCGCTCGGTGCGTTGACGTCACGCTGGGACTGATGGCGGGCCAAAAGATGCTCGACGACGATCTGCCTGCCAATGAGCTGCTCAAACGGCGTCGTTAAGCATTGGGATGGGTCCGGACCCGGCGGTAAACTAGGTATTTAGAAGCGAAGCACCAGCTCGGAAACCAGAAAGCAGGCAGAAAACCCCACGTGACGCCCAGCGAGACTAACGCTGACTCGGATGATCCCGTCCGTAGCGGCATCAATGTTCCGCCCGACCTCGTCGTGGGCCTGCTAGGTTCCGCCGACGAGAACCTGCGCGCACTCGAGCGCCTGCTGGCGGCCGACATCCACGCGCGCGGCAACGCACTCACGCTGACCGGCGAGCCCGCCGACGTGGCGCTGGCCGAGCGAGCCATCTCCGAACTGATAGCGATCGCGGCCAGCGGCCAGCCGTTGACCCCGGAAGTCGTGCGGCACAGCGTCGCGATGCTCACCGGCACCGAAGAAGAGTCACCCGCAGAGGTGCTGACGCTGGACATCCTGTCGCGGCGCGGCAAGACAATTCGACCGAAGACGCTGAACCAGAAGCGCTATGTGGACGCGATCGATGCGCACACCATCGTGTTCGCCATCGGGCCTGCGGGCACCGGCAAGACGTATCTCGCGATGGCCAAGGCTGTCCGCGCGTTGCAGATCAAACAGGTGTCCCGGATCATTCTCACCCGCCCGGCGGTGGAAGCCGGTGAGCGCCTTGGCTTTCTGCCCGGCACGCTGAGCGAGAAGATCGATCCGTATCTGCGCCCGCTCTATGACGCGCTGCACGACATGATGGATCCTGAGCTGATCCCGAAGCTGATGAGCGCCGGCGTCATCGAGGTCGCCCCGTTGGGCTACATGCGGGGCCGCGCGCAACCGCTCTTCACTAAGGTTCTCACGCCCAATGGGTTTCGCCCGATCGGTGATCTGAAGGTCGGAGACTTCGTGATCGGATCGCATGGGCGCCCGACCGAGGTACAGGGCGTATTTCCGCAGGGGTTCAAGGACATTTATCGCGTCTATACCCAGGACGGTTCTTCGACGCTTGCCTCCGAAGACCATCTGTGGTCGGTTTACACGCGCGCTGACCGCCATCGAGGGAAACCAGCTCGGGTTCTGGCGACGAAGGAGATGATCGGCAATCTGCGGGCGGCGCACTATCACCGCTACGAACTGCCGATGCTGGACGCACCGGTGATGTTCAATCCACGATCGGTCCCGATGGATCCGTACGCGTTGGGTTTAATGCTTGGCGCTATTGAAAACCCCGTAACGGGGGCCCTCCGGATGCTTGGCCTTGCGGGTGCGAAGTCGAAAGACAAATTTGTACCGACAGATTATTTATTCAATTCGCCTGACGTGCGTCTTGCTGTCCTTCAAGGGTTACTAGATTCAGATGGCGGTGCCGTAACCCGAGCCGGCCGGACGTGTCGCATCGAATTTACGACCGTTTCCGACCGACTCCGTGACGATGTCACCTTCCTGGTCCAGTCGCTCGGGGGACTGGCCTATGCACGTACTGGAAAGGCGGAGGGCCGCAAGCCAGGCCTAGCTCGCGGTCGTTCGGTGCATCATCGCTCAGACGCTCACATTCTCGATATTCGTCTGCCCGAGAGTGTTATTCCCTTCAGGCTCGCCCGGAAGGTCGCGAAGTACGACGCTTCGGGCGGTGGCCGACCAATGCGCTTTATCGACCGCATAGAGTCTGCAGGTACGGAGGAATCCGTCTGCATTCAGGTTGCCGCTGAAGATTCGCTTTACGTCACAGAGGACTTCCTGCTCACTCACAACACGCTGAATGATGCGTTCATCATTCTCGACGAGGCACAGAACACCACGGGCGAGCAGATGAAGATGTTTCTCACCCGCCTCGGCTTCGGCTCGAAAATGGTTGTCACCGGCGACGTCACACAAATCGACCTACCCGGCGGCGCGAACTCCGGCCTCCGTGCGGCGGTTCAGATCCTCGACGGCGTCGAAGATATCCACGTCGCGGAACTCACCAGCTCCGACGTCGTCCGGCACCGGCTTGTCTCCGAAATCGTGGACGCCTACGCCAAATTCGAGGAGCCCGGCCTGATGAACCGGGCGCAACGCCGTGCCTCGGGCAATCGGCCGCGGCGATAGCAGGGGCCGGTAATGAGTTCCCGAAGACCAACGCGAGTGAGGATCGCAGCGAGGTACGAGCGAGGACCGCAGCGAGCGAGAGTCAAGGCATGAGTATTGAGGTTTCCAACGAGTCGGGCCTCGACGTCTCCGAAGAGGAATTGGTCAGCGTCGCCCGTTTCGTTATCAAGAAGATGAAAGTCCATCCCGCTGCCGAGCTTTCGATGGTGTTGCTCGACACCGCGGCGATGGCCGACCTGCACATGCGGTGGATGGACCTGCCCGGTCCGACCGACGTGATGAGCTTCCCGATGGACGAACTCGAGCCCGGCGGCAGGCCCGACGCGCCGGAGCCTGGGCCGTCGATGCTCGGTGACATCGTGCTGTGTCCGCAGTTCGCCGCCGAGCAGGCCAAGTCGGCCGGCCATTCGCTGGGCCATGAGCTGGGGCTGCTGACCATTCACGGTGTGCTCCATCTGCTCGGCTACGACCATGCCGAACCCGACGAAGAGAAAGAGATGTTCGCGCTTCAAAGCCAACTGCTCGAGGAGTGGGTGGCCGACCAGGTCGAGGCTTATCACCAGGACCGCCAGACCGAGAAGGATCGGCGCCTGCTGGACAAGTCTCGCTACTTCGACGAACCGTGACGGGCATAGGTTCGCTGCTCGGCGCCATCGCGCTGGTCGGTTTCGGTGGACTGTTCGCGGCCCTCGACGCCGCCATCAGCACGGTGTCGATCGCCCGCGTCGAAGAGATGGTCCGCGACGAACGGCCCGGCGCGGTCCGGCTGGCCCGTGTCATCAACGAACGGCCGCGCTACATCAATCTTGTTGTGCTGCTGCGGATCGCGTGCGAGATCACCGCGACGGCGCTGCTCGTCGATTACCTGTATGAACACCTCGGCCTGGATTGGGGCCTGATCGCGGCGGCCGCGATCATGGTCGTCACCAGCTTCGTGCTGATCGGCGTCGGCCCGCGTACCCTCGGCAGACAACACGCCTACACGATCGCGCTCGCAGCAGCCGTTCCCCTTCAAGCGATTTCAATTCTGCTGACCCCGATCAGCCGTCTGCTCGTTCTCCTCGGCAACGCGGTGACGCCCGGTCGAGGCTTCCGCAACGGGCCGTTCGCGTCGGAAATCGAGCTGCGCGAGGTCGTTGATCTCGCCCAGCAGCGCGGCGTGGTGGCCGACGACGAGCGACGCATGATCCAGTCGGTGTTCGAGCTCGGCGACACCCCCGCGCGCGAAGTGATGGTGCCGCGCACCGAGATGGTCTGGATCGAAAGCGACAAGACGGCTGGGCAGGCCACTTCGCTCGCGGTGCGCAGCGGGCATTCACGGATCCCGGTGATCGGGGAGAACGTCGACGACGTGGTCGGCGTCGTATACCTCAAGGATCTTGTCGAGCGCACCTACTACTCGAACAACGGCGGCCGTGACACGAAGGTGTCGGCGGTGATGCGACCGGCGGTCTTCGTGCCGGACTCCAAGCCGTTGGACGCGTTGCTGCGGGAAATGCAGCGCGACCGCAACCACATGGCGCTGCTCGTCGACGAGTACGGCGCGATCGCAGGCCTGGTCACCATCGAGGACGTGCTCGAGGAGATCGTCGGCGAGATCGCCGACGAGTACGACACCGACGAGGTCGCCCCGGTCGAGAAACTCGGAGACCAGCGCTTCCGGGTATCGGCCCGGTTGCCGATCGAGGACCTCGGCGACCTGTACGACATGGAGTTCGACGAGGACCTCGACGTCGACACGGTCGGTGGCCTGCTGGCGCTCGAGCTCGGCCGTGTCCCGCTGCCCGGCGCCGAGGTGACCTGGGATGGGCTGCAACTGCGTGCCGAGGGCGGCCGCGACCACAGGGGGCGGGTGCGGATCGGCACCGTGCTGGTCAGGCCTTCATCGCCCGAGCAGAAGGACGACGATGACTGAGCTGGACCCCGAGGACGCCAAGCTGGTGACGCTGGCCCGCGGTGCGATGGGGCGGGCCGAGGCAGGCAGCGGTGCTGCCGTGCGTGATCAGGACGGTCGAACTTACGCTGGCGCGCCGGTGGCTCTCGACGCGCTGGCGCTGACGGCGCTGCAGGCCGCGGTAGCCGCGGCGGTATCAAGTGGCGCAACGGGTTTCGAGGCGGCCGTGCTTGTCGGCGGATCGGCCGACGACGCGGGAGTCGCCGCAGTGCTCGAGCTGTCCGCCGACGCCTCCATCATCGTGACGGATCGGTCGGGCACGCCATTGTGATCGCCGAGACTGCGCACAGATCGCCGGACCGGCGAATTTCGCGATCTCCCCGCAGGCTCGAGGAGACATGAGCGAATTCCGTTCCGGCTTTGTCTGTTTCGTCGGCAGGCCGAACACCGGTAAGTCGACGTTGACGAACGCGCTGGTCGGCACGAAGGTGGCGATCACGTCGAACCGTCCGCAGACGACGCGGCACACCATTCGCGGGATCGTGCACCGCGAGGATTTCCAGATCGTCCTCGTCGACACTCCGGGACTGCACCGGCCGCGGACTCTGTTGGGGCAGCGGCTGAACGACCTGGTGAAGGACACCTATTCAGAGGTCGACATCATTGGTTGGTGCATCCCCGCCGACGAGAAGATCGGCCCTGGCGATCGGTGGATACACGACCAGATCAAGGCCGTCGCACCCAGGACCACGCTGGTGGCGATCGTCACCAAGATCGACAAGGTGGCAAGGGATCTGGTGGCGGCGCAGCTGGTCGCGGTCAGCGAGCTGGTCGGGCCTGACGCCGAGATCGTGCCGGTATCGGCAACGACGGGCGAGAAGCTCGACGTCTTGACCGACGTGTTGTCGAGCCGACTGCCGCCCGGGCCCGCGTTCTACCCCGACGGGGAGCTGACCGACGAGCCAGAAGAGGTCTTGATGGCCGAGCTGATTCGCGAAGCCGCGCTGGAAGGCGTGCGCGACGAGCTACCGCATTCGCTGGCCGTGGTGATCGATGAGGTCAGCCCGCGCGAGGGCCGCGACGACCTGATCGACGTGCACGCCATCCTGTTCGTCGAGCGCGACAGCCAGAAGGGCATCGTCATCGGGAAGGGCGGTGCCAGGCTGCGCGAGGTGGGCACGGCGGCGCGCACTCAGATCGAGAAGCTGCTGGGCACCAAGGTGTATCTGGACCTGCGGGTCAAGATCGCCAAGAACTGGCAGCGCGATCCCAAACAGCTTGGCCGGCTGGGCTTCTGAGTTCAGGGACGGTCGAGCTCGTCGAATCGCGCAAGCGCCGCATCAAGGTCCGCCTCGTCGAACAGCTCGAAACGATTGGGCAAGTCGCCCTCGAATGTCACAAGGTGGACGTCTACCCACTCGGCCTTGAATCCGTCCCGAGAGGCGCCGTACGCCCGGACGGTGACGACTGTTCCGAGGTCACTCAGTCGGTGCACGGCCTGGACGTAGGCCTCGACGTCGGGCGTGACGTCCCACGACGCGTGGACATAGTCGATCGCGTCGAACTGTGCGGAGGTTATCCCGCGGCGGTGATCGACGCTCTCCCAGTTCGGAGCAGGCCCAAACAACTCGCGGCGGTTGAACCCTGCGTACGTCTTGGTGACCAGCGACCACGTGTGCGCGTGCGGGGCAGCTTCGCCTGCGGCGTAACGTGAATCGAGTTCCGCGAACGCATCGTCGAGGTCATCGGTGTCGAACACCACAGCGTGATAAAGCAATTGGGCTTCATCGACTTCCGTGAGTACCAAGGCCTCGACCACGGTCGGCTCGTCGGCCTCGTCGGTGTCGCGGTAGGTATGGCGACTCAGTGCCAAGCGTTGGCCCCGAATGGCGATCGGGTCGATTGCCAGCCGCCAGCCCTCCGCAGCGCCCAACAGTCCGCGCACGAATTCGGCGTTGAAAGCATCCTCATGCCGAATGCCTTTGCGCCGATCGTCGCATCGTGCGTCTGCCGTGACGGTCCCGAGATAACCCTCCAGATCGCGACGGTTGAACGCACGAGAAATAGGCGCATTCGTACGGGTTGCAGCATTCTGAAGTTCCGGCACCTGGCGATTGAGCTCCTCGAATCGCGCGAGCGCTGCGTCCAGGTCGGACTCTTCGAAGACCTCGCAGCGGCTCATTGAATCGCCTCTGAATGTCAGGAGGACGACGTCACGCCATTCGGCCTCAAAGCTTTCGCGCGAGGTCGCGCTCAAAGCCTGAGTGAAAACGGCGCCGATGTCGCCCATGCGATGCACCGCCACAATGCGGTTCTTGACATCGGGAGCAAGATCCCACGTGGCACGGACGTATGCCTCTTGGTCGCCGGGGGTGAAACCGGTAAGGCGCCTGTGGTCGATATTGACCCAGTCCGCAGTTGTTGCAAACATCTCGCGCCGATTGAACGCAGCGTTGGCGCTCGTAATGGCTGACCACGTGTGTGCGTACGTTGCCGCTTCGCCGGCGAGGTAGCGCGCGTCGAGTTCGGCGAATGCTGCGTCGATCTGATCAGCGTCGAACATGATTGATGCCGTGATTCGGCTGTTGGCATCGATCTCGCCGACGCCAACCACCAATGATTTAAACGCCTCAGGCCGCTGATCTCGGCCCCCGAACGTTAGCTGATAGAGGCCGAGGCGGTCCCCGCGTGTCGCGACAACTGACGACGCGATGTGCTTGACCCCAACTTCAGCAACCGCACGCCAATCCGCCATGATGCGGTCTCGGCCCTGTTGGACTCCAACTCCAACGATTCGACGCCGATCATCTGTAATGCAGTCGTCGGCCAAGCGTTCTGCCATCGCCGTCCAGTCACGGTCAGCGAATAGAGCTAGGAAGTCTTTGGAAAACTGGCTTTCGGAGTTCTCAAGGCGTGGCACCGGACGGGTGAGTTCGTCGAACCTTGCGAGTGCAGCGTCGAGGTCTGATTCGTCGAAGACTTCGCCGCGGTTGATCAGGTCGCCGTCGACCATGACGAGATCGATCGCCCGCCACTCTGCCTCAAATCCTGCATTTGAGGTCGCGTCGGCCGATCGCGTAAAGACCGCCCCGAGGTCATTGAGCCGGTGCACAGCTTCGATATAGAGCCTGAAGCCCTTTGCAAGGTCCCAAGCGGCACGGAAGTAGGCGATCCCGTCGTCTGGCTCCATGGGGGTCACATGACGATGGTCGATGTTCACGAGGTCCGCAGTCGTGGGCGGAAGCTCACCTCGGGTCATTCCGCCGTAGGCCTGCGTGATGACCCGCCAGGTGCGCGCGTGCGGCGCCGCTTCGCCGGCGAGGTAGCGCGCGTCGAGTTCGGCGAACGCTGCGTCGAGGTCGTCGTGGTCGAACACCACACGTGCCACGATCTGTTCATCGGCGTCGATTTCGACGATACGGAGAACCTCTAGCTGAAACTCCTCGCCTGTCGCGCCCCGATTGCGATACAGCGCGAGGCGATCTCCCCGGGTGGCAATACAAGCGGCCGTGATGATGACTCCGAGGTCTGCGATTGTCCGCAGGCTCCTGATTTCGGCGTCAGGGCCACGTCGAACCCCTTCGTTGGCGACTCGTCGCCTATCGTCAATGCGGTGTTTTTCGGAAAGCAACGACATCAGTGCATCCCACTCGCGGGCAGCGAAATGCGCGTGGTAGCGGCGGTATACCCTTGTTGCCGCATTTTCCAGCCGGAGCCCCGACGGATGCAGCTCGTCGAATCTCGCCAATGCGGCGTCGAGATCCTGCTCGTCGAACATCTCGCAGCGGTTGATCAGGGTGCCATCGACTGTGTAGATGTGGATCATTCGCCACTCGACACCGAAGCCTTCCGCGGTTGTGCCAGACGCCGTATGGGTCACGACTGCCCCGTTGCCGTCGAGGCGATGCACAGCCTCCACATAGATGCTGAGATCCGGCGTCGCCTCCCACGCGGAATCGATGTATGTGCCCAAGTCCCTCGCCTTGGTAGATATCAGTGAGCGATGGTCAATGTAGGTCCATGTGGGCGGCGTCGCCGGAAGTTCGCGCCGGTTAAAAGCGGCGTAAACCTCTGCAATCACCGACCAAGTCTGTGCGAATTCGGCGGCTTCGCCTGCGGCGTAACGGGTGTCGAGCTCCTCGAAGGCGGCCGCGATGTCGTCAGGGTCGAACACGAGCCACGCCGTGATTCGTTCGTCGGCGTTGGTTTCGACGATGACGAGCAGTTCCCACTGCAGTGCCTCGGTCTGCTCGCCGTATCCTGACACCCGGCCGTGATATAGAAGAAGACGTTCTCCGCGAATTGCGATGACGTCTGGAGTCAGCGTCCATGACTCCACGCTCATTCCCTGCAGATCTTCGATCTGGGAATCTCGACCGCGACGTATGCCCGCGCCTATCACACGCCGACGATCGTCGCCGTAGTGCTCATCGGCGATCATCTCGGCCATCGCTGCCCAGTTCTGCGCCTCGAAGTTGGCGTGGAACCGCTGCAGCACGCGGCTTGCCGCGTTGTCCAGCCGCGGCGGTCGGCTGAGTTCGTCGAACGTGGCGAGCGCGGCTTCGAGGTCCACGTCGTCGAACAACTCGAAGTGATTGATCAAATCACCCTGCACCGTCAGGACACCGATGCCTTGCTGTTCGGTATCGAAGCCCTGTTGTGAAGTTCCACTCGCAAACCAGGTGACAACCGCGCCGAGGTCGGTCAGCCGGTGCACCGCTACGAGGTGAATACCAAAGTCTGGCAGCACCTCCCAGGCCGCCCGAAGGTGTGCTGCGGCGTCGCCTGGCTCCATCATTGCCAGCCGTTGACGGTCGATGTTGACCCAATCGGGTGTTGTCGGAGGCATTTCGTGACGGTCAAGTGCGGCATAGGCTCCCGCGATGACTGTCCATGTATGCGCGTGTGGCGCGGCCTCGCGGGCTAGATATCTTGCGTCGAGTTCGGCGTATGCGGCGTCAAGATCATCCGGATCGAATGCGACGTACGCCGCGATGCGACCCTGTGCGATCTCGAGGATGTGGAGAGCTTCAGTGTGGAAAGACGCAGCATCGTGACCAGCTGCTCGGGTGCGAAGCAGAGCGAGGCGATCGCCCCGGGTCGCAACCACATCGGTATACATTCTCTGCGTGCCGATGGCTGCGACGGATCGTGTTTCGGCCATAGCGGCTTCGCGACCGCGTCTGACACCTCCATTGACGACCCGCCGCCGATCGTCCAACAGCACATCGTCGGCAATCAACTCCGAAATCGCGTCCCAGTCGCGGGCAGCGTAGTACCGGTTGAAGTGTGCGTACAAGTGGCTGGCCGAGTTCGCGACAGGTTTGCCCGGGCAGTTGAGTTCGTCGAACCTCGCGAGTGCTGCATCGAGGTCTGCCTCGCTGAACACCTCGCAGCGGCGGCCCACACCGCCCTCATGCGTCAGAATCTCGCGTATGCGCCACAGTGCGTCGAAGCCTTCGGACGATGATCCTCGCACCGCGAGCGTGACGACCGCGCCGAGGTTGGTGAGGCGATGCACGGTTTCGAAGTACATGTAGGTGTCAGGTGTGAGTTCCCATGAGGCCCGGAGATATTCGGCCAGCCCGCTCGTACCGACTGTTTCGTGTTGAAGCTGGTGGTCGACAATGATGTAGTCGTCCGTCACCGCGGGAAGGTCGTGCCGGTTGAGTGCCGCAACGGCATCTACAACTGTTGACCACGTCAGCGCAAACGGCGCCGCTTCGCCGTCGAGGTAGCGCACGTCTAGTTCGGTGATCGCGCCGGCGAGGTCGCCGACGTCGAATGTCACCTGCAGCGCGATGCGACCGCGATCATCGATGCCGTAGAGGATGAGCATTTCATCTTGCGGTGCGCCTGAGCTCATATCCACTGTGCTGACTCGCACTTTCGTGAGAGCCAAACGCTCGCCTCGGACCGCGACTACTGAACTGCGGTGCCGCACCATGCCTGGTTCACGAAACTGCCGTGCCTCTGCTATCCATTCGGCCGACGAAAGGTTGCCGCGTGTGATTCCTACGATCTTCCTGCGGTTCTCCACGTGAACGATCGGAGCGACCAGCTTATCGCCCTCATGCCAGTCCTCGTTACGCCAAGCCGACTCCATGCGGCGAACGGCGCGCACGCAGGCATTTTGAGCTTCGCTTGTCGGCGCCGAGGGTTCTTCTTGTTGGAACCGCGCGTGCTGGACGTCGAGTTCAGCCATCGCAGCGTCGATGTCATCGGGCTCGAAGACCATTTGCACTGCCAATCGTCCCTGTTCGTCGAGGCCGAATAGATTTAGCGACTCGTCGCATGGTGCGCCAGGGGTGGTGTCTTCGGTACCGAGCTTCAATCGGGCGACAGCAAGACGCTCGCCACGTATGGCAATGAACAACATTTGGTGACTGCCGCCGACTTCGAGCAGGCGCGCTGCCTCCCGTGGCCAGTTGCTCGACGGAAGGTCACTCTGTGTGAAACCGACGATCTTCCGACGACTCTCGAAGAATAGATCCGGCGCGTACATCCCCTCGATTGCGTGCCAGTCTTTGCGGTCGAACGCCGACTCCGCCCGTCGCACGACCTGTGTGCATAGGTTGTCCGGTTCAGCGCTGGGTTTCTCGCCTACAGACCGGGCAGCCGGGACGTCTACGGAAACCAGAGCGCGCGCCTTTTCTGCAAGTGCCGTAGCGCCTTTCAACTCGTACAGGCTGACCGCTTTCTCGGCTGCAGCCCATGCGCCTGCAGTCTGCCCCGCGGCGCTCAGCACCGTCGCCAGCGCAAGGCAAGCGTCACCGTGATCAACCAACAGGTCGGTGCGCTCAGCAATGGCCACAGCTTCCTCGGCGATCCTTCGGGCGCTGTCGTGAGCTCCGCCGCGCGCCAGGAGTTGTGCCCGAACCGTCCGCCAGGCGATCGCGGCCTTCAGTGCGTGCCCGGCGAGACGCTCACTCTCGGTGCATAATTCATCGGCCTCGGTCTCTCTGTCGAGTGCCAGGCATGCCCGCGCCAATAACGCGGCGGTCTCCGCCGTGTCCGCTTCGAGGCCCATGCGTCGAAAGCCGTTGTACGCCCGGCGAAGAAGTGGCTCTGCAGCCGCGGGATCGTCAGCGACCAACTCGACGATGCCTGCGAACTGGTCGACCTCGAGCAAGGCGTGCCGCATACCGAGTTCGGTGAGTGATCGTCTGGCGGACTCGATCAGCTGGCGCCCCGCGGCCGCACGCCCGCGAAACGCGTCCAGCACTCCCTGACACCTCGTCGATGTTGCCTCGACAACCGGTGAGCCGGTCGTGATGCGCAGCAGGCGAACGACATCAAGACACCGTCCGCCTGCGCGGGGCACCGGATTGGGACCCCACAGCGCGGCGAGGGGCGCCCCGGCCAGCACGGCGTTGACACGGCGGTGTTCACGCGCCCGCCGCGCTGCCGTCAATGCCTGATCCAAGGCGGTCTCGGCATCGCCGATTCGGCCGAGCCGGGCCAGGACCCCAGCGCGGACAGTATGGGCTTTGGCCTCTCCCGCCGCATCCTCGAACTGCGCCAGGCTCGTGGCGGCGGCCGTCACCGCGGCCTCGATCTCGTCCAGCCGCTCCGGATCTGTGAGCATTGACAGCTGTCCGTCAAAGCACACTCCCCACGCTGCGAGTCGACCGGAATGAGCTGTACTCGACTGTAATTGGGAGACGGCACCCTTCGCTGCGGCGACATCGCCTGCGGCCAGTAACGCCTCACAGCGAGCGACCAGCAGTTCCGCTCGCTGTTGGTCGCGGTCGGGTAGCTCGTCGTCTAGGTCTTCGAGCGCGTGAACGGCCTTGTTGTAGAGGTCGGCGGCGCCTTCGTAAGCCAGGCGCGCCATTGCCTGGTCGGCCGCACGCCTGCAGTAATCGACCGCCTTGGCCGCATTTCCGGCCCACGCGCATTCGAAATAGTGGTAGGCCAGTTCGGCCAGAAGTTCGTCGTCGGCGCCCGGTTCGGACTCCAAAGTCGTTGCTATGCGCTGATGGAGGCGCATGCGCCGGACGGATGCAAGCTCGGCCAACAGCGACTGGCGGACGATTGCGTGGTTGAACCGGTAGCGACCGCCGGGCTCTTCGATCACGATGCCCGCCTTGGCCGATTCGTCGAACGCATCGACGAGGTCGTGACCGACCACGCGCTCGACCAGCGCCAGCTCGAACCGGCTTCCCACGACGGCGGCGGTTGCGAGTGCGGTGTTCGTTTCCTCTGGAAGCCGAGAAAGCCTGCGACTCACGGCTTCCCGAACGCCCTGCGGCAGGGTCGTCGGATCCCAGCGGCCACCGCTCTCATCGACGTGACGGAGTGCCTCGATGAGGAAGAACGGATTGCCACCGGTGACTGAAGCCAATGCGCGAGCAAGCTCTTCATCGTCGTAGCCGGCTTCGGCGACGTAGGCGGTGACGTCGTCTTCGTCAAGGCCGCCAAGTGTGAGGCGACTGACCGAACCGTCGCGGTGAAGATCGGCGAGCATGGCCGCGAGCGGGTGCGAGCGATCGAGATCAGTACTGCGATATGTGCCGACGACCTGAATGCGCGCGTGCTCGCCGAAGCGAAGGAGATGCCGCAACAACAACAGTGTCGGCTTGGCCGCCCAATGCAGGTCGTCTAGGACCAGGACCACGGGTGCACTGGAGGCGGCGGTGCCGAGCAGTGCACCGACCGCGTCGAAAAGTGCATAACGCTCGGTGTCCGGGTCGGCTCGGGGCGGCGGCGCCAGTTCCGGCAGCACCTCGGTCAGCTCCGGCACCAGAGGTATCAGCGCTTCGATACCGCGAATCCCGCGCAACCGGCCGGTCCCGAAGCCCGGCGCCAGTGACCGCAGCGCCTCTGAAAACGGCTGATACGGCGCGCCCAGATCCTCGTCGCAGCGCCCGTAGAGGACGATGGCGCCCTGTTCGTATGCCTCGCGGGACCATTCGCCGGCCAGTCGCGTCTTGCCCACACCTGGTTCGCCGGAGATCAGCACGGCGTGGCTGCCTGCGACCTGCGTCGTCTGCCAGGCGGCCAATAGCCGCTCGAGTTCGCGTCCGCGTCCGACAAACGGTCCGGATCCGCCGAGCACGGCGGGCAGCGGGGGACGCTCCACCGGCGATTCGACTACCGGCGGCCGGGACTCCTCGGTCTCGACGCGAAGTTCGAACACGTGCTCAGGTCGCGCGAGGTTCTTCAGTTGGCGCGTCCCCAAATCGGCCAGCACGACATCGTCGGCGAGCGTGTCGATCACGAGTTCAGCAGTCGCGCCCGAGCACAGGATCTGACCGCCAGTGGCCAGCGACCGCAGGCGTGCGGCCCGGTTGACCGCCCTGCCGAAGTAGTCGCCGTCGCGGAACTCCACCTCGCCGGTGTGCAGAGCAACGCGGATGCGCATCGGGTCCGCCAAGGGCCACGGCTCCCGCCGGATCGCTTCCTGGAGCTCGATGGCGGCGGCGGCCGCTCCGGACGGTCGGTCGAAGACCGAGAACGTCGCGTCGCCCTCGCCTCGAGTCTTGATGAGCCGCCCTCCGCGGAACGTGACGACCTGTTCGACGATCTCGTCGTGACGCGCGAGTGCCGCGGCCATCGCGTCCGCATCCGCCTCCCACGCGGCAGTCGATCCTTCGATATCGGTGAGTAGGAACGTCACTGCGCGTGTAACTGCCGAAAGTTGATGCGATACAGGCAATTCCAGGGATACGTCCTGTGCAACGATCGCGGATTCGAGCCTGCGTAGATCTGGACCTGGATCCACGCCCAGCTCCTCGGCGAGCAGCGATCGGGCCCGTTGATAAGCGCCGAGGGCTTCGCCTTGTCTGCCTGCCCGGTATAAGGCGAGCATCAAATGGCCCCAACGTCTTTCGCGTAGCGGGGAATCAGCGATGGCTGCCTCGAGCTCGCCGATGATCTCCGCGGCACGACCCGTCGCCAGCAGCGCGTCGGCCCGGTCCTCCACGAGCGCGGCGTGGCCCTCGATCCAGCGGGTCTTCTCTGAAACTCCACGTCGCCCGTCCGGCAGTTCGGGGATACCGCGCCAGAGGGCCAGCGCCTCGTCGAAATGGGTCACCGCCTGTCTCGCGTCTCCGGTGGCGATGGCGTCGCGGCCGAGCCGGGCGGCCGACTTGTAGCGGGTGGCGTCAATCACGGTGGGGGTCAGGATCCACCCCGTGCCCTCCGTCAACACGAATCCGTCGCCGAGCGCGCGACGCAAGGCGGAGATGTGGGTCTGCATGGCTTTGACTGCGGTCCGCGGTGGCTCATCGCCCCACAGCAGTTCGATGAGCGCGTCGGCCGCTACCACCGACCCGTCGTGCAACCCAAGCATGGTGAGGATCGCGCGTGGCTTCGCGCCCGGTATCGCGACCGGCAGGCCGTACTGCCTGACCTGCATGGGCCCGAGAACGTCCAGCTCCACCTTTTGCAGCGTAGTCACGTTGCCATCGTCAGAAACGAGATTCAACGCACGGTCAAGGCGGAGTAAAGGCCGCTCTCAGCAGCTGGTCAACGGGGCTTTTACGCGGGCTTGCCGTAGACCGCGACGACGACCGAGCGGTCCAGGCTGTTCTCCGACCACACGCCCATTTGGGTGTTGGCGCAGTCCGACATGATCGCCAGGTAGTCGGGCCGGTAGTACCACTGGGTCATGATCTCAACGCCGTTGATCGCCAGGGCCGGGTTGATCGCGACGGTCTCGGCGACGACGCCCTTGAAGCCGGCGGCGTCGGCGCGTGTCTGCGGCGTCGAGCCATCCGACCCAAGGTCACCGTCGAGCGCACGGTTGTTGAGCACATCGCCTGCGTGCCACTCCGCCGCCAACTGCAGCTGCGGGTTGATCTTGACGTCGTTGTCGCAGCCGTGCTGGTGCTGGATGGTGTAGACGTTGGCGACCACTCCGTCGTTGAGCCGCTTGTTGTCTGCGGCCGCGGTCGGCGTCCCCGCTATCGCGCCACTCAGCACGGCAACCGCCGAGAGCACGCCTGCGCAGCGCCACACGTTCACGCCGCGGCACCTTACGCCAGTGCGCCGCTGCCGTCTTCCCCGAAAGATTCGGTCCACCACGGCTGCGGCTGTTTGGTCACCCAGCCGTTTACCGCCTCCAGCTCGGCGGCAAGCGAGATCAGCAGCGGTTCGCTGTCGGCAGGACCCATTAATTGCACGCCGATCGGTAGTCCCTCGGACGTGAAGCCGGCGGGCACATTGATCGACGGCCAGCCCAGCAGGTTCCACGGCCACGTCGCGGGACAGGCGCGGATCATCGCTCGATCGGTGGAGAACCCCCCGCGGTTGTCGAAGTGGTGCACCGTTGGCGGCGGCATGGCGGTGGTCGGGGCAAGGATCACATCGACGAGATTGAAGATGTAGCCGACGCGGCGCTGTGCCGCGGCTTCCTTAGCGCGGGCCTTGCGCAGCACGCTCTGCGACAGCAGCCGACCCATGCGCAGATTGTCGACGGTGCGCCGGTCCAACTCGACGTCGTGGCCGAGCCGGTCCGCCCAGTCCATCAGGCCGGAGGTCGACCGGGACAGGAAATTCCACGACATCCCCACCTTGTAGTCGGGCTCGGCCCCGACGATTGTGTGCCCGAGTTCGGTGAGCTGCCCACCGACGGCGTGCAGCGCGGCCCGGATCTGGGGGTTGAGCTTGGGCCGGAAGACGTTGAACGGGAACTTGGTCGACAGTGCGATCTTGAGCGGTCCCGGCGCACGTCCGACGGCCTCGGCCGCCTGAATCGGGGCTGGCTTGTGCCGGTCGCCGTCGACGTTGCCCGACGCGGCGTCGAGCAGCAGCGCCGCATCGGTGACGGTGCGGGCCAGCACCCCGTTGACGGTGATGCCGTTGAAGGCCTCCGGCAGCGGCCACGTCGAGATGCGGCCGCGCTGCGGTTTGATGCCGACCAGATGCGTCCACGCGGCGGGAATTCGCACGCTGCCCGCGCCGTCCGACCCGATCGCCCCGGTGACCAGTCCCGCGGCCACCGCGGCCGCACTGCCGCCGGACGAACCGCCCGGAGTGTGGCGAGGCGACCACGGGTTTCGGGTGTGTCCGAAGGCGGGTCCGCTGGTGAACGGCCACTGACCGAGCTCGCACGTATTGGTCTTGCCGACGATGACCGCGCCCGCGGTGCGCAGCCTGCGCACGACCTCGGAGTCGGCCACCGCCGATCGCACCCGGCCCGCCGCACCGAACATCGTCGATGTCCCCGCGAGGTCGACGTCGTCCTTGACCGCGATCGGCACCCCGAGCAGTGGGCCGTGCTGTCCGGCGGCTCGTCGGCGGTCGGCCCTTGCGGCGTCGGCGAGTGCCTGTTTACGCAGCACCACGCGAAACGCGTTGAGTGTCGGCTGGCTTGCCTCGATGGCGTCCAGCGACTGCCGCGTCAGCTCAACCGACGTCACGCTGCCACTGGCCAGCCGGTACAGCAGGCCGGTCAGGGTGGGGAAGGGGGACGTCGACGCAGAAGATGCGGAGGTGAGGGGAGGTGCAACCATCAATATTGAGGATATCCGGCGCTGCCTACCGCCCCTGTCGAAACACGATGGAAAACTAGGCGGATGCGCCTGTACCGGGATCGGGCGGTGGTGCTTCGTCAGCATAAGCTCGGCGAGGCCGACCGGATCGTCACCCTGCTCACCCATGAGCACGGGTTGGTCCGCGCCGTGGCCAAGGGAGTCCGGCGCACCCGCAGCAAGTTCGGATCCCGGCTGGAGCCGTTCGCATACATCGACGTTCAACTGCACCCCGGCCGCAATCTCGACATCGTCACCCAGGTACAGGCCATCGACGCATTCGCCACCGACATCGTCAACGACTACGGCCGCTACACCTGTGCGTGCGCCGTGCTGGAAACCGCGGAGCGGCTGGCCGGCGAGGAGCGCGCGCCGGCGCCCGCGTTGCATCGGCTGACGGTCGGTGCCTTGCGGGCGGTGGCCGACGGCAGCCGTCCGTGGGAACTCGTGCTGGACGCGTACCTGCTGCGCGCCATGGGAATCGCCGGATGGGCACCCTCGCTCACCGAGTGCGCCCGCTGCGCCGCGCCCGGTCCGCACCGGGCGTTTCACATCGCCGCAGGCGGCAGCGTGTGCGTGCACTGCAGGCCGTCCGGGTCGACCACACCGCCGCAGGCCGTGCTCGATCTGATGTCGGCGCTCTACGACGGCGACTGGGACGTCGCGCAGGCGTCCCAGCAGTCGCACCGCAACCAGGCCAGCGGGCTGGTGGCCGCGCACCTGCAGTGGCACCTCGAGCGCCAACTCCGCACGTTGCCACTGGTCGAGCGTGTGTACCGGGTCGATCGCGCGGTCGCTGAACACCGCGTCGCGCTGTTCAGGCAGGATGTCACCCGTGGCAGTGATTCGGAAGGGACGGCTGGCTTCGACAGCTACCCACCCACAGCTGCCTCCGGCGCCTGACGACTATCCGACCTTTCCCGACAAGTCGAATTGGCCGGTCGTCTTTCCCGAGTTGCCGCCGCACACCAACGGCAGGTTCGCCCGCCCTCCTCAGCACACGTCGAAGGCCGCCGCACCCCAAATCCCGGCCGACCAGGTGCCCCACCACGTCGCGGTCGTCATGGACGGCAACGGGCGCTGGGCCACGCAGCGCGGACTGAACCGCACCGAGGGCCACAAGATGGGCGAGGCGGTGCTCATCGACATCACTTGCGGCGCCATCGAAATCGGCATCAAGCATCTCACCGTCTACGCCTTCTCGACCGAGAACTGGAAGCGCAGCACCGAGGAGGTCCGCTTCCTGATGGGGTTCAACCGCGAAGTGGTCCGGCGCAGGCGGGAAAACCTGAACGACATGGGCGTGAGAATGCGATGGGTGGGCTCTCGTCCTCGGATGTGGCGCAGCGTCATCAAGGAGTTCGACATCGCCGAGCAGATGACGGTCGGCAACGACGTCATCACCATCAACTACTGCGTCAACTATGGCGGCCGCACCGAAATCGTCGAGGCCGCACGCGAGCTCGCGCAGGAAGCGGCGGACGGAAAGGTCAACCCGAGCCGAATTTCTGAGGCGGTGTTCGCCAAGCATCTGCACCGCTCCGACATCCCAGACGTCGACCTGTTCATCAGGACGTCGGGGGAGCAGCGCGCAAGCAATTTTCTGCTGTGGCAGGCGGCATACGCCGAATATGTCTTCCAGGACAAGCTGTGGCCGGATTATGACCGCCGCGACCTGTGGGAGGCGTGCGAAGAGTACGTGAATCGCAACCGTCGCTTCGGTAGGGCCTGATGGAGCTTGCCGACCGGCTCCGGACCGTCCTCGACGACGTGCTGCCGTACGAGGTGGAGGATGACGGCGCGATCACCGTTCACCATGACCACACGTTCGCCTCGCTGCGGGTGGTGACGATCGCCGAGGACCTCGACATGGTGTCGCTGACCCAGATCCTGATGTGGGATCTGCCGCTGGACAACGAGATTCGGGACAAGGTGGCCCAACTGGCGCACGACACTGTGCTGGGCACGGTGTCACTTGCCGAGCAGGCCGCGCGCGGTGGCGTCGCTGACGTCACTCTGCGCTACAACTTCCCGGCGGCAGGCCTCACCGGCGAGGCGCTGCGGACGTTGATCGTGATGGTGCTCAGCGCGGGCGCCGATGTGCGCCGTGAGTTGGTCGGCGACGCCGACGCCTAACCGGCTTCCAGTTCGGCCCGCAGCGTCTGCGCCTCTTCGACGACGTCGTTGTCGTTCGTGAGCTCGATCAGGTCGGGCAGCAGCCGCAGCAACACCGAGCGCTCTGTGTCGTGTGCGGGGTTGCGGAGAAGCGCGATCGCGGTCTCGCCGGTCAGTGCGACCAACATGATGTAGACGCCGTTGTCCCACCGGTCGGCGCGCAGTTTGTTCAGCCACGGCAGCCGCCGGTCGCGGTAGTGCTGCAGGGCGGTGACGAGAAAGGTCAGATCGCCGCTTTCCAGCCGGAGGTGGCTGTTGTAGTTGGACACCAGCAGTCGCGCGAGTTGTGGATCGGTGTCGACTGCGCAGAACTTGTCGAGCGCGGCCTGTGGTCCGCGCAGCCGGGTCGCCACTGCGGTATAGCTTTTTGCGACGACGGCGTCGTCCTCGGCCGGAACCAGGTACTCGAGAAGGCCGTTGGCACCGTGATCCTGCAGTGCGAGAAGGGCTTTGGCGGCGGCAAGCTTGCGGGCGCGGTCGTCTCCCTCGAGGCTCTTGCGCAGGCTTGCGATGAGGTCGGTGCGGCCGGCTTGAGCGGCCGCGTCGGCGAGTTCCGCGCTCAGCGGTTCGGTGGTGTGGGCCGCCGCGTCGAGATCGTCGTCGGTGACCAGCACACTGACGCCGTCGCTGTTGAAGCTCTGGTAGGTCCGCAACGCCTAGACACCCGACGCGCAGCTGCCGCAGACGCCGAAGATCTCGATGGTGTGGCTGACGTCGGAGAAGCCGTGCTCGCGTGCGACGTCGGCGGCCCACGTCTCGACGTGGCCGCCCTGCACCTCGACCGTGCAGCCGCATACCCGGCACACGAGGTGATGGTGGTGATGCTCGGAGCAGCGCCGGTACACCGACTCGCCAGTGTCGGTCCGCAATGTGTCGACCAACCCGGCCGCGGCCATCGACTGAAGCGTGCGGTACACGGTGGTCAGGCCGATCCCTTCGCCGCGGCGACGCAGTTCGTCGTGCAGGTCCTGGGCGGAGTGGAAGTCGTCGAGGTTCTCCAGCAGCGCCGAGATCGCCGCGCGTTGCCTGGTGGCCCGCACACCTGGCGGGGCGCTCACTCGCTGTCCTCCGCGGCGTGCGTCACGGCGGCGACCACAATGTGGGCGAGGTGGTGATCGACCAGGCGGTAGAGCACCTCACGGCCGGAGCGCTCGCCCGCCACGACACCCGCGGCCTTGAGGATGCGCAGGTGCTGGCTGACCAACGGCTGCGGCACGCCGAGCGCGTCGACGAGTTCGTGCACGCAGCGCGACGACTCATGCAGCTGCAGCACGATAGCGATGCGCACCGGCGCGGCGAGCGCACGCAGCAGGTCGCCCGCGGTGTCGAGAACCTGCCGGGGAGGCAGGTCTGGCAGCGGGGCGTCGCTGTGCTGGTGGTGATCGTCGGCCTGCGGCGCCGCCCCCGGCGAGAAGGTGGAAACCGTTTTCACTATGTCCGCCACGATACATGCGTGATTACGCATGTCAAAGGCGTCGCGTGCCTCCCGCGACAATCGCATCGTTACTCTGGTCACCCGTGGCGTCCATCATCGACACCGTTGCGAACCTGGCCAAGCGCCGTGGTCTGGTCTACCAGTCCGGCGAAATCTACGGCGGCACCAAGTCCGCTTGGGACTACGGCCCTTTGGGCGTCGAGCTCAAGGAGAACATCAAACGGCAGTGGTGGCGGTCAGTGGTCACCAGCCGCGACGAC
This sequence comes from uncultured Actinomycetota bacterium, assembly GCA_963715215.1. Lineage (GTDB taxonomy): Bacteria > Actinomycetota > Actinomycetes > Mycobacteriales > Mycobacteriaceae > Mycobacterium. The sequence continues at coordinate 130,050 of CAVQRJ010000019.1, read as the reverse complement.
GTCGTCGGCCTCGACAGCGCGATCATCCTGCCACGCGAGGTGTGGGTTGCCTCCGGCCATGTCGACGTGTTCCACGACCCACTGGTGGAATGCCTGAATTGCCACCATCGCCATCGGCAGGACCACATGCAGGAGGCCTACGCGGAGAAGAAGGGCATCAAGGAGCCGGAGTCCGTTGCGATGTCGGAGATCGCCTGCCCTGACTGCGGTACCAAAGGTCAGTGGACGGAGCCGCGCGACTTCAACATGATGCTCAAGACCCACCTCGGCCCGATCGAGACCGAAGAGGGTCTGCACTATCTACGACCGGAGACTGCGCAGGGCATCTTCGTCAACTTCGCCAACGTCGTCACGACCTCTCGGAAGAAGCCGCCGTTCGGCATCGGCCAGATCGGCAAGAGCTTTCGCAACGAGATCACGCCGGGCAACTTCATCTTTCGCACCCGCGAGTTCGAGCAGATGGAGATGGAGTTCTTCGTCGAGCCGGACAGCGCCAGGGAATGGCACCAGTACTGGATCGATACCCGGCTCGAGTGGTACGTCGATCTCGGTATCGCACGCGACAACCTGCGGCTGTTCGAACATCCGAAAGACAAGCTGTCGCATTACTCGGATCGCACCGTCGACATCGAGTACAAGTTCGGCTTCCAGGGCAACCCGTGGGGCGAGCTGGAAGGCGTCGCCAACCGCACTGACTTCGACTTGTCAACGCACTCAAAGCATTCCGGCGTCGACCTGTCGTTCTACGACCAGGCCAGCGACACCAGGTATGTGCCATACGTCATCGAACCCGCAGCCGGCCTGACCCGGTCGTTCATGGCGTTCCTTGTCGACGCCTACGCCGAGGACGAGGCGCCGAATGCCAAGGGCGGCGTCGACAAGCGCACGGTGCTGCGGCTGGATCCGCGGCTGGCGCCGGTCAAGGCGGCGGTGCTGCCGTTGTCGCGAAATGAGGACCTGTCACCGAAGGCGCGCGACCTCGCCGCCGAACTGCGCAAGGCCTGGAATGTCGAATTCGACGACGCGGGTGCGATCGGTCGGCGCTATCGTCGCCAGGACGAGATCGGTACGCCGTTCTGTGTGACGGTCGATTTCGACACCCTCGACGACCAAGCCGTCACGATCCGCGAACGCGACGCGATGTCGCAGGAGCGCATCGCTCTCGGCGCCGTGTCGGACTATCTGGCGGTGCGCCTCAAGGGCGCCTAATCAGCGCGAGCAGACGCAAAAGTACCCTCAGCGACCGGTTTTGGGGTACTTATGCGTCTGCTCGCGGGGGAAGGCGGGACCTTTAGAAGCGGCCGCCACCACCGCCGAGGCCGCCGCCCCAGCCGGAGCCTCCGTAGGACGTCGAGCTCCAGCCGCCGCCCATGCCGCCGCCCATGCCTCCGCCGAGCCCGCCGGACAGGATGTTCCCGAGGATGATGCCGCCGAGCACCGCACCCATATTGGATCCGCTGCTGCCGCCGTAACGCCCGGTATACGCGCGCTGCGCTGCGTGGGCGTCGGAGGTCGCCATCGATTGGGCCTGCGACGCAAGCATTGCCGCGCCGTTGGCGTGGGCGATCGCCTCGGTGAGGTTGGTCTCCCTCTTGTCCTGCGCCGCCTGCAGCTGGCGCACCGCTTCGGCCAGCCGGGTGCGCGCTTCCGGGCCGATGCTGCCTCGGCGCACGTCGATGTAGTCCGAGACCGCCCGCACCTTGGACTGTGCGGAGAAGAGCGCCTGGTCGTAGGCGCGGCTGAGCCGCTCGGCCGCCTCGCGTTCTTCGGCGACGCTGGCCAGCAGCCGGTCCAGTTCGGCGTCGGCCTGGGTCAAGTTCGTGAACGCGCCAAGCGGATCGGCTGTCCCGGTGCTCTGTGCGTCGGCGACGGCCCTGACCGCGACGTCCCGTGCGGCGCTGAGTTCGTTGGCTTGCGCGCTGATGCCCTGCGCCAGCTGATCGCCTGCGGCCTTGATGCCGTTCTGGATGTCGGCGATCGCCGCGGGCAGGGTCGAGATCGCGCGGTTGATATCGGTTGCCGCGCTGTCCACCGCGTCCAGCAGCGTGCGCGCCTGGCCGAGCGCCGACTCGGCGGCACGCACGGCGTCGACGAGCCCAATCTGGCGGTCGGCAGGCCGCGCGAGCAGGTTGCGCGCGTTGGTGATGTTCTGATCGGCGAACGTCAGTCGCTGCTTGGCGGTTTCGACATTGCCGGCGACGGAAGCAAGGGCGGCATCGGCGAATTGCTTGTGCAGAGCCGTGAGCGCCTGTTGAGACGGGTCGAGGCGGGCGGTCAGGTCGACCATCTGCTGGGTCATCGCGTCCAGCCGGCTCGGCGCGTTGATGACCAGGTCCCGCAGCTGTAGGAATGCCTCCCTTTGGGCGTCCAGTTCCCGGTCCGCTCTGGCCGCCGCCACCACCACGCGCGTCAGCAGGTCGCGCCGCTGCGCAATCGTCTCCGGGACGGTGTCGTCGAGGATCTGACGGACGTTGAACGCTTGTGCCAGTGTCGTTTTCGCGTCTGTGACGGCCTTGCTGAACGGCGCAGTGTCCTTATTTCCGAACTCTTCGACGGCTAACGCCAATTCGTTGTCGCTCGTGCGTACGGCGTTGTCAACGTCGACGACAATCGATTTGGACAGGTCGTCGAGCGCGTCGATCTGAACGGACGCCAACGCGTCGGGGTCGGATGGATCGACCCGGCGCGCAGCGGCGAATTCGGCCTCGCGGCGCTTGCGCCGCCGTCGCCGGGTCCATAGCCACAACAGCAGGACCAAGATGACGAGGACGGCCACCACGACGAGCACGGCCAACGGGGAGATTCCCGGGCCGGGCGCGCTGGCGGTGTTGAGTCCCTCCGCGGCGGCCACCGCGGCACCGGCCCAGTCGTTGGCGCGCAGCCGTGGTTCGATGGCGTTGCGGCGGATGTCGTTCGAGGCGGAGTCGCTGACGAAGTCCGTCGGCACCAGAAACGCGTGGGAGCGGTCGCGGGTCGCGACGGCAAGGATGGCGTCGTGGGCGTCCAAGTCACTTGTTCGCCCGGTTCTTTCGGCCCACGTCTCCGCGTCGAGGCCGCTGAAGCTGTCGACGTAGACCACCCACAGCCTGACCCTGCGATCGGTGTAGAGCTTGTCGACGGCCTGTTCGACGTTCGTGAGCCCCGAGTCGCTGAGCGCCTGCGCCTGATCGGTGACGTAGCCGGGCAACCGGAACGGTGGCGTGCTGCCTGCGGTCGGTGCCAGCAGGACTGCGGCGGTGAGAATCGCAAGGACCAGGCTGAGCAGGCGGGCGATGCGCATGATCGCCAATGTAGTGCGCTGGCAGTCCGAGAGACCCGGTACCGGCGAAGAGTCCTGGCAGACTGTGCGTCGGTGGCGAAGAACAGGGACGCATACAACGAGTTCGACCGGCAGCGCCTGGTGGTCGAGCCGCCGAAGGGCGCCGCGCTGCCCGGGACCGACTCCCAACACCGCACCGATTTCGCCCGTGACCGCGCCCGGGTCCTGCACTGTGCGGCGCTGCGTCGGTTGGCCGACAAGACGCAGGTCGTCGGGCCTCGCCAGAGTGACACCCCGCGCACGCGGCTGACGCATTCGTTGGAGGTGGCGCAGATCGGCCGCGGGATGGCGATCGGGCTTGGTTGCGATCCCGATCTCGTCGACTTGGCCGGCCTCGCCCACGACATCGGGCACCCGCCGTACGGCCACAACGGTGAACGCGCGCTGAACGACATCTCGGATGCGTGCGGCGGGTTCGAGGGCAATGCGCAGAACTTCCGAATCCTGACGCGCCTCGAACCCAAAGTCCTTGACGGACAGGGCCGTAGCGCAGGTCTGAACCTGACCCGCGCGGCGCTGGACGCTGTCACGAAGTACCCGTGGCAGCGGAGCACCGAGCGCAGCAAGTTCGGTTTCTACCGCGATGACTCGGCGGCCGCCGACTGGATGCGCGACCGCGCGCCGGGGTTCCGCCCGTGCCTGGAGGCGCAGGTGATGGATTGGGCCGACGACGTGGCGTACTCGGTGCATGACGTCGAGGACGGAGTGGTGTCGGGCCGGATCGACATGCGTGTGCTCGCCGACGACGACGCCGGCGCCGAGCTGGGGCTGCTGGGGGAGTCACACGGAATGGGTGGCGGCCTGTCCGCCGACGACCTGATGTCTGCGGCCGTGCGTCTTTCCGAGCTGCCGGTGGTCGCGGCCATCGGCAAATATGACGCCACGCTCGCCGCGTCGGTGGAGTTGAAGAAGCTGACCAGTGAGCTGGTGGGGCGGTTCGCTTCTGCCGCGATCGCCGCCACCCGGGCCGAAGGCGGCCCTGGCCCCCTCGTCCGCTACACCGTCGACCTGCGGGTTCCGGCGTTGTTGCGCGCCGAGGTTGCGGTGCTCAAGGTGCTCGCGCTGCAGTTCATCATGTCTGACCCTCGCCACCTGGCGCTTCAGGCCCGCCAGCGTGAACGCATCCACCGCGTCGCGGACTGGTTGCTGGCCGGTGCGCCCGCCTCGCTCGACCCGATCTTCGTGCCCGCATTCAACGCGGCGACCGACGACGGCGGACGGTTGCGGGTGGTCATCGACCAGATCGCGTCGTTCACCGAAGGCCGATTGGAGCGGTTGGAACCCGCTCTAGACTGATCCGGTGCCCGGCCGTATCCCTGATCGCGATATCGCGGCCATCCGTGAACGGGTTCGGATCGAAGACGTGGTCGGCGACCATGTGCAGCTCCGCCGCGCCGGTGTCGACTCGCTGAAGGGCCTGTGTCCGTTCCACGACGAGAAGTCCCCGTCGTTCCATGTGCGGCCCAACCACGGCCACTTCCACTGTTTTGGCTGCGGCGAGGGCGGCGACGTCTACGCGTTTGTCCAGAAGATCGAGCACGTCAACTTCGTCGAGGCCGTTGAGCTGCTCGCCGATCGTATCGGCTATACGGTCACCTACACCGGTTCGGCGACCAGCGTGCAGCGCGACCGGGGGAGTCGCAGCAGGTTACTCGCCGCCAACAACGCCGCCCAGGAGTTCTACGCCGAGGCGCTGAAGGCAGACGAGGCGGCGCCCGCACGTCAGTATCTGCTCGACCGGAACTTCGATGCGGAGACCGCGGCCCGATTCGGCTGTGGGTTCGCCCCGTCGGGCTGGGACGCGTTGACAAAACACTTGCTGCGCAAGGGGTTTGAGTTCAAGGAGCTCGAAGCCGCCGGGCTGTCACGCGAGGGCAGGCGCGGGCCGATGGACCGCTTCCACCGCCGGCTGCTGTGGCCGATCAGGGTGTCCAGCGGAGAAGTCATCGGGTTCGGTGCCCGCAGGCTGTTCGACGACGACCAGAACCAGGCGAAGTACGTCAACACACCCGAGACCGTGCTGTACAAGAAGTCGTCGGTGCTGTTCGGCCTCGACCACGCCAAGCGCGACATCGCCAAGGCCCATCAGGCGGTCGTCGTCGAGGGCTACACCGACGTGATGGCGATGCATCTGGCCGGAGTGACCACCGCGGTCGCGTCGTGCGGGACGGCTTTCGGTGACGAGCACCTGGCGATGCTGCGGCGACTCATGATGGACGACAACTTCTTTCGCGGCGAACTGATCTATGTCTTCGACGGGGACGCCGCCGGACGTGCGGCGGCGGTCAAGGCGTTCGGCGGCGAACAGAACCTGGCCGGGCAGTCGTTCGTCGCAGTGGCCTCCGATGGCATGGATCCGTGCGACCTGCGCCTGAAGTCGGGCGACGGAGCGCTTCGCGATCTCGTCGCGCGCCGAACCCCGTTGTTCGAGTTCGCAATTCGCACCGCGCTAGCCGACCACGACCTGGACAACGCCGAGGGCCGGGTCGCCGCGTTGCGGCGATGCGTGCCGATGGTGGCGCGGATCAAGGACCCGACGCTGCGCGATGAGTATGCGCGTCAGCTGGCCGGCTGGGTGGGCTGGGATGACGTGGCCCAGGTCGTGGGCCGGGTCCGGGACCAGTCGAAGGGCGGCAGGCAGGCAGCGGCGCAGACCCGGGTTCGGGCGTCAACGACTGCTACCGCCGCCGCCTCGGTTGCCCGGCCCGATCCGCGGGATCCGACGCTGTGGCCGCAGCGGGAGGCGCTGAAGTCCGCACTGCAGTACGCGGCGCTCGCGGGTCCGGTATTCGATGCGCTGACAGTGGAAAGCTTCACCCATCCGGGCTATGTAGCGGTGCGGGCCGCCATTGCGGCCGCAGGCGGCACCGCGGCGGGTGCCTCGGGCGCGGAGTGGATCGAGGCGGTCCGCCTGCAGACGGGCTCGGAGGCGGCGGCGAGCCTGATCAACGAACTCGGCGTGGAGTCCATCAGCGTCGACGACGACGAGAAGCTGCCGCGGTACATCAGCGGCGTGCTCGCCCGGCTCCAGGAAGTGGCGGTCGGTCGGCAGATCGCCGAGGTCAAATCCAAGTTGCAGCGCATGTCACCGGTGGAGCAGGGCGACGAGTATCACGCACTGTTCGGCGATCTGGTCGCGATGGAGGCTTATCGTCGCAGCCTGCTGGAACAGGCCAGTGGCGACGACCTGACTGCATAATCTGACGGCACACGTTATGGTGTAGTCGCACTAGGCCCACTGGTGAAAGGCAATTTCGTGGCTTCGAAAATGACCCGTCGGGTGATCGCTCTCAGCGCTTTCGCGGCTGCCGTGGCTGGACCGGTTATCGCCGCGACCGCGATCTCGGCCTCTGAGCCTCAAAACCAGGCTTCCCCGGGCGAATGCCTCGCATGGTTCGGCAACAGAGACGACGGCAAGTGCCTGTCTTACTCGAACGGCACGCCGATCAACGCCGGCACCCCGGACGTGGGCATTTACGGTCCAAATGGGAACGGCATCGGAGTCAGTACCGGGCCGTTGATCCCCGCGGGGACCACCATCAATCAGTCCGTGGGTTAACGCCTTCTTTCGGCCGCCGTCGGCGCCTGATCCGGCTTGAGCACGGCCGTCTCGGCGTCGATCGGCGTGAGCGTCACCATCTTGGGGTCCGGTGAGACCCGGTTGGCTATCTTGCGGCGTCCTGCGGTGATCACGGCCTTGGCAGCCGGGCTCTCCGTGACGGCGCGATAGGTGCCCGCGATCTGCTCATATCGGCGTCGGCCGGCTTTTGTACCCAACACATAGCCGACGCCCAATACGACGACGTACCCGAACACAGGGCTCCTCCCGGACGACGGTGTGACGGTGTCCATCCTGCCTCACGGGCAGGGGTCCGTGCCGAGCCGCGAGACTAATGGCGGCCCGACCCGCAGGTAAGCTAAAGTCAACCCTCGGCCCGCGGCAGAAGCCCGTGGGCAGGGCAATCCCCTGTAGCTCAATTGGCAGAGCATTCGGCTGTTAACCGAAGGGTTGCTGGTTCGAGTCCAGCCGGGGGAGCAACTACTTTCGCAGGGCCATCACCCAGGCGCTTGGGCCACTGCCTGTGCAGTCGCGATGTCGGATGCGACCTGGATCGGCCGCGGCGCGTGCTTTCGTCACTTGGGGTGCGGTGGCGATGTCGGATGGAATGTGAACATTGCCCGGAAGCTGCCGTGAGCCCTGGGTGTCACCGGGTGGGGCCTGGCACTCCTGCTCGGCAGCGTTCCAGACTCCGTCGCTTAGCTTGCAGCAGCCACGCACTCCTTCGTGAAAATCCTGGAATGTGATCTTGCCCTTCTGATATTCCGCAAGCCATGCATCCCGACAGGTGTCGAAGTACTCGATGTCCCATACTCGTTCGGCGGATGCAACGGCGGGATAGGCGAGCGGAGCCGCGACGACGGCTAGGGCGCCGGCGAGCATCGCCGTGTACTTGAAGCGATTCAGTCTGGGGCGGGTCGAGTCGATCATGGTGATCCTCACTTGGTCTGGTGGAAAAATGCTCCATGGCCAAGCGGTGCATCTGTAATCGCCCAAAAGCCAGATTTGCCTTCTGAGAGGGAAGGTTTAGCTATCGGCCACGCAAGTAGATGTGGCCGCCAAGGCCCACCTAAGACCTCCTTGCGTGTGCAACAGTGCCGAAATCAGTTGTGCGAATTGCTCTAAAGCGCGACCAAATCGGGTCGACAATGTGTACGGCGGCGAACGGTCTGACTGGCCCGCTGAGCGACGCGACTCCCCAGACCGGCCTCTCCTCTCGCGGCCGGATTATCGGATGCGTACGAAGGGGGTCTCCACAGTGTCCGAGCAGGAAAACAAGGAACTCATCAAGAAGGGTTATGCAGCCTTCGCAGCGGGTGATGTCCAAGCGGTGATGGATTTGTTCGATGACGACATTGAATGGGTGCAGCCGGGACAAAGCGCCATCAGCGGCACCTTCCATGGAAAATCAGAGGTCATGGAGTTCATGAGTCGATTGGCCGAGAAATCGCCGACGGTGACGGTCAAGAGGCTCATTGCCGAGGGCGATACGGTCATCGCTATCACCGAGGTGACTGTCGCCGGTGAGACCGGTGAAGACGCCGACGTGTTCACCGTTCGCGACGGCAAGGCCATCCGCATGGAGGTGCACGGGGACACGTCAATACTGGAGCGTGTCTACGGCAAGAAGGCACTCGCCGCCGGCTGACTTAGTCCGGCCCGGACCGGCTTCTTGCTGCGGCAAGCTGGAACACCTGATCGGGTTGGACCCGCTCGACCATCGGCAGGTAGCTAAGCTAGCCGTCGGACAGCATCAACTCTCCGCGGCGGTACAGTTGCGCACACGCCGAACGCTTGACCTTCCCGCTTGTCGTGACTGGGAGAGAGGCGGGCGCGACAAGCACAAGCTCGGCCAACCGGATGCTGTGCGCCTTCGAGATCGCGGCGGTGACGCCGGACCTGACCGTCGCCATTTCTCGGTCCACCTCGGCCGGTGCGATCGCGGCCGGCATGAATTCGGCTATGACAACCAGCTTTTCGCGCTCATCCTGGGTAACCGAGATCGCAGCGGCACGACCCTCGATGATCTCGCCGACGGTTGCCTCGATATCGTCGGGAAAGTGGTTACGTCCGTCGACGATGAGGAGATCCTTGATGACGGCAAGGACGACGCGAGAGCCGCGACGGATTCCGCGAAGACTCAGGTGGGCGGCGAACGCCGCGGAGCGCGCCGCGACGTCGCGGAAAGTCCACTGTGTCTGATTGCTCGAAGTGCTCTCTGGCAGAAAGAGATACGCGATTTCTTCTGCCGTGGCCCGTGCGGCCAGCACGTCGAGAATGGTGCGCGCATCGTGGCTGCCGCAGCGCGCCCGTAGGCTCGTGGCCATGCGACTGTCTCGCCTGATCGCCGTTTTGATGACACTGGGCGTTGTCAGCGTCGGCTGCGGCTGGAGCCCGCCGTCCGCACCGCCGACCAGCACGCAGGCCTGCGGCCCGTCCGACGCGCCAGGCAGCGACACCGTCCAGCAGGCGATCGCGGATCTCCCGCAGGGCCCGCAGTGGCGCGACACCGCAAAAGGCAACACACCCGACTGCCGCCTGCACTGGGTGGTGGTGAAGGCGGGCGATGCGTCCGACAGCCCGATGCAGGTGCTGTTCTTCGACCGCAACAACTCGCTCGGCCCGGCCACACCCGAGCCGCGGGCGTACATCAACGTCATCTCGATGGGCAACAACACCGCCGTTGTGCAGTACCAATGGCGTCAGGGCCAGGACGCGGCGTGCTGTCCCACCGGCATCGGAACCGTCCGGTTCCAGATCGGCGACGACGGCAAGATCAAGTCTCTCGACCCGATCCCCAACCCGTAGCCGGCGAAAGCGCTACTTGGGCTCGATGGTGCCGGCGCTGATGGCGTCCTTCTCTTTTTGTTCGTCGGCTTCCGGGATGTTTTCCGGATGGAGCATCTCGGCGTAGCGCAGCTGCTCAGGGATCCCGAAGCCGTCCACCAGTAGCTCGGCGTGCGGCCGCAGGTTGCGGCAGCGTTCGTTGATGCCACGGGTTACGGCCTTGGCGCGCTCGGTGGACAGGAAGCGATGTTCCATGAACCACGCCCTGTCTTGCTCGATGACCGACAGCGCGTACAGGTCGCAGACCATGTTGAGTATCTTGCGGGCCTCGTCATCAGCGCAGGAGTCGATGCCTGCCACGAACGCCTCCAGGATGATCCGCTCGATGTGGACCCGCGCGGCGTGCAACACGTGATCTTGAACCGCGTTGAAGGCGTCGAACGCGCTCATTTCCTTCGACTTGCCCTGCAGCCTGCGGGCCACGGTGGCGAGCATGTATTCCTCGCGGTCCTCGAACATCTTGACCTGGGTGCCGCGGTTGAAGAGGCTGCCTTCCTCCTCGTTGTCCTGCCGCGTGTCGAGGATGGTCTGCATAATCGTCTCGGCCGCAGTGCGTTTCAGCACTCGTTCGCCGGCGAAGTTGGCGGCGAACCGCACCCACTCGACAGGGCTCATGCCCTTGATGTCGTCGGCGTAGGCGGTCAGCAGCTCCTTGGCGACCAACTGGACCAGTACGTGGTTGTCACCCTCGAATGTGGTGAACACGTCGGTGTCGGCCTTGAGCGCGATCAACCGGTTCTCTGCGAGATAGCCTGCGCCGCCACAGGCTTCGCGGGCCTCCTGGATCGCGCGCGTCGCATGCCATGTGTTGGCGGCCTTGAGCCCCGCCGCGCGCGACTCCAGCTCGCGCTGCTCCTCCGCGTCGGGATCATCCGACGTTTGCAGCTCATGGCATTTGGCGACGAGCTCATTCTGCGCGAACTGCAGCGCGTAGGACTTGGCGATCAACGGGAACAACCGGCGCTGATGCGCCAGGTAGTCCATGATCAACACCTCGTCCTCGTCGTCCGGGGCCGAGAACTGTCTGCGCCCCAACGCATATCGGGTCGCGATGTCCAGGGCCACGCGGGCGGCCGCACCCGCGCTGCCACCGACGGTGACTCGACCGCGGATCAGCGTGCCGAGCATCGTGAAGAAGCGGCGATTCGGGTTTTCGATCGGCGACGAATATGTCCCGTCCTCGGCGACGTCGGCGTACTTGTTGAGCAGGTTCTCCCGGGGCACGCGGACGTGATCGAACTGGATGCGGCCGTTGTCGACGCCGGGTAGGCCACCTTTGTAATGGCAGTCCGAGGTGGTCACGCCGGGTAGATCGTTACCTTCGTCGTCACGGATCGGTACCAGCAGACAGTGCACGCCCTGGCCCTCGCCATCCGGCGTGAACAATTGCGCGAAAACGGCTGCCACCCGGGCGGTTTCGGCGGCCCCACCGATGTAATCCTTGCGCGATGTGCGGGTAGGGGAGTCGATCACGAACTCCTGCGTCGACGCGTCATAGGTCGCCGTGGTCTCGATCGACTGCACGTCGCTGCCGTGACCGGTCTCGGTCATCGCGAAGCAACCGAGAAGGTCCAGGTCGATGATCTTCTGGACGTACTCCTTGTGATGCCGCTCGGTGCCGAGATTCTCGACGGCCCCGCCGAACAGGCCCCATTGCACCCCGGCCTTGACCATCAGCGAGAGATCGGACATCGCGAGCATCTCGATCTGCGTGACCGCGCCCCCGACGTCGCCGTTGCCGCCGTGCTCTTTCTTGAAGCCGTCCTCGGCGGCCCCCTGTGCGGCCATGATCTTCAGCTGCTCTGCCACCTTCGTGCGGGCGATGACGGTGTTGGGGGTGTAGTGCGGCTTGAAGATCTCGGTGGAGAGTTCCTGCCGCATTTTGTTCTTCACGTCGCGCCAACGGCCGTCAAGCGTGTTGCGTAGATGCTCCGCAGTGGTGGTCATACCCAGACGGTAGCCGGTCGCCGCTGCGCGGAAACTGTCAAGGGCCAAACATAGGCAAACCTGGCTAGACCAGGGCAAAGCCATGGCGTTGAATCTCGTGTCATGGCCGAGTCACACGAAGCGGCGCTCTCGCCGACCGGGATGCCCCATGTCGCGGGACACCGACATTCCGATGTGTCCGGCGGTTGGTTGCGCGCGGCGACCTTCGGGGCGATGGACGGTTTGGTCAGCAACACCGCGCTGATCGCGGGGGTCGCGGCCGCCGCCAGCGCCCACACCGTCGTCATCAGCGGTGTGGCGGGCCTGCTCGCCGGGGCCTTTTCCATGGCGCTGGGCGAGTACACGTCCGTGACGACTGCCAACGAACAGATCGACTCCGAAGTGCGGGTGGAGCGCACGGCCTTCGAGCGGCATCCCAAGGCGGAGCGGGCCGAGCTGGTGGCGATGCTCGTCAATCTGGGCATGAGCCGTGAGACCGCCACGCGGGCGACCGACGAGATCCACCAGGACGAGAACCGAGCGGTCAACTTCCATCTTGTTCAGGAGCTCGGGGTCGATCCGACTGAGAAACCGTCGCCATGGATTGCAGCCATCTCGTCGTTCGCCATGTTCGCGATCGGCGCGATCGTGCCGCTCATTCCGTACCTGCTCGGCTTCGAATACCTGTCGGCTGGACTGATCTGCGGCGGCGTCGGCCTGTTGATCGCCGGCGGCGTCGCCGCCAGGTTCACCAGCAGACCCTTCTGGTGGGCGTCACTGCGGCAGCTGGCTTTCGGCGGGATCGCGATCGCGGCCACCTACCTGGTCGGCACCCTCGTCGACTCGGTGCTCTAGACCGATCAGCTGTCGCTGCCGACGGTGATCGACTCGGCGCGGTCGGTGATCTCGTCGAGCTCCGTCTCCTCGACATCGATGCCGACGAGATGAGGACGAGTCATCGCGAGCACACCGGCCGCGAGCAACACGGCCGCGGCGCCCACCCAGAACGGCAGGTGCACGTCGACCTGCTCGCCCAGAACGCCTGCTAGCCACGGCGCGACCGCCGCCCCGGAGAATCGCACGAAACTGTATGCCGCCGAGGCCACTCCACGTTCCACCGGCGCCGCCTTCATCACCGTTTCGGTGATCAGTGTGTTGTTGATGCCGATGAACAAGCCGGAGACGACCACACCCGTCGCCAGCACCGCCTTGCTGTCCGTGCCGAGTGCCATCACGACCAACGTCGTGCTCATCGCCAGCAGGTTGACCAAAAGCGTTGGCACCGTGCCGAACCGGCGCTGCAGCCGGGGCGCGACCACCACGGATGTGAAGGCCAGCGCGACGCCCCAGCCGAAGAAGATCAGCCCGATCTGATGGGCGCTCATGTCGAGGGGGAACGGCGTGAAGGCCAGCAGGGTGAAGAACCCGAAGTTGTACAGCAGCGCGGTGATGCCGACGCCGAGCAGGCCGCGGTGGCGCAGCGCGCGGAACGGGTCGGCGAGCGTGGTGGCGCGTTCGGCGCGCGGTGTCGAAGGAAGCAAAAACGCCGTCACGACGAGTGCGATCGCCATCAACGCGGACACCCCGAAGAACGGGCCGCGCCACGAGATCGATCCGAGCACACCACCCACCAGTGGGCCGACGGCGATTCCCAGCCCGAGCGCCGCCTCGTACAGGATGATCGCCTGCGCGACCGAGCCACGTGCCGAGCTGACGATGGTGGCCAATGCGGTAGCGATGAACAGGGCGTTGCCCAGTCCCCACAGTGCGCGCCAGCCGACGATGCCCATCACGGTGTCGGACATGCCGGCCAGCCCGGCGCCGGCGATGATGACCACCAGGCCGAGCAGCAGGGTCCGCTTGGGTCCGATCCGGCTGGCGACCACGCCCGTGATGAGCATGGCCACGCCCATCACGGCCATGTAGCTGGTGAAAAGCAGAGAGACCTGCGACGGCGAGGCGTCGAGGTTGTCGGCGATCGGTTTGAGTATCGGATCGACGAGGCCGATTCCCATGAAGGCGACGACACAGGCGAACGCGACGGCCCAGACGGCCTTGGGTTGGCGCCACATACGGTGCGGCTGCTCCTAACTGACTATTGAGCTATTTGACGGTTGGTTTCGGGGCTGCCGCGTCATTGAGGAGCTTGCGCATCACGCGGACGGCGTCTTCCAGCGTCTGCCGGTCGGCGTCATCGAGGCGCTCCAAATACGGGTCGATGGCGGCGCCGCGATCGACGCGGACCTGCCGCAGCATGTCGACACCCTTGGGAGTGATGCGGATAAGCACCGCCCGTGCATCGTCGGGATCGACGGTGCGCGACACCAGCCCCGCGTCCTCCAACCGGCGCACCTGCATGGTCATCGTCGGTTGCGAACAGTGATCGAGCGCGGCCAGATCGGAGATCCTCGCCGCGCCCTGGTCCTCGATGGTGGACAGCAGGCGGCCCTGCGCGAACGGCAGCGGTATGCGGGCCCGCTGCGACGCCAGGCGGTTGAGTCGCGCCACCACGGCGAGCAGGTCTGCGCCAAGGGTCCGTGTCACCACACCATAATTACATAGTTTTGCTATGCGTATCAAACGTGCGGAGGCGTGTCACTGCTCACAGCGCCGCCACAGGTTTGTTTAGTCACGCCTGGCAGAATCGTGAAATGCCTGCGACCCGCGCCACGAGCACAGCGCGGCGAGCGGGTTCGCTACAGCCGGTCGAGTTGGCGCAGGCGTCGGTGATGGCGGCGTTGTGCGCGGCCACGGCGATTGTCGCGGTCGTCGTACCGTTTGCGGCGGGTGTATCCCTTCTGGGCAACGTCCCCATGGGTCTGCTGGTCTACCGCTACCGGCTCCGGGTGCTGATCGCGGCGACGGTCGCAGGTGCGACGATCGCGTTCCTGATCGCCGGGATGGGCGGGTTCATGACAGTGGTCCACTGCGCCTACATCGGCTGGCTCATCGGCACCATCAAGCGGCGCGGCCGAGGTACGCCGACGGTCTTGGTCGGGGGCGTGGCGGCCGGCGCGGTGTTCGGCGCCTTCACGATCGCTGCGCTTTCGGTCCTGGTCCGGTTGCGCCATCTGCTCTTCGAATCGATGACCGCCAACGTGGACGGTGTCGCCGCGTTCCTGTCGCGCATCTCCAACTGGTGGCTGCTGCCCGACATGAACGGGTTCGCCGAGCAGCTGCGCGGCGGCTTCGCGACAGCGCTGCATTACTGGCCATACCTGTTCGGCGCGTCGTCGATAGTCAGCATCACCATCGTCACGCTGATCGGGTGGTGGGCGCTGTCGCAGGTGATCGCGCGGCTGGTGGTGATTCCCGACGTGCACAAGCTCGAGCCGACACCCGACGCCGGACCGGTGGCGCCCGTTCCGGTGCGGCTCGCCGACGTGAGGTTCCGCTATCCGGCGAGCGACCACGACGCGCTCGGCCCGGTGTCGATGAACGTCGAACCCGGCGAACACGTCGCGATCACCGGGCCCAACGGCTCGGGCAAGACCACGCTGATGCTGATGCTCGCCGGTCGCGACCCGTCCTCGGGCACTATCGAGCGTCCCGGCTCCGTGGGACTTGGCCGGCTCGGTGGCACCGCGGTCATCATGCAGCACCCGGAAAGCCAGGTGCTTGGCACGCGCGTCGCCGACGACGTGGTGTGGGGACTTCCCCCGGGCGCGACCACCGACGTCCATCAACTGCTGGTCGAGGTCGGCCTCGACGGTCTGGCCGAACGCGACACCGGAGGTCTCTCCGGCGGCGAATTGCAGCGGCTGGCGGTCGCCGCGGCCCTGGCTCGCGAGCCGTCGCTGCTGATCGCCGACGAAGTAACCACCATGGTCGATCAGGATGGCCGCGACGGGCTGATCGCCGTTCTGTCGGCGTTGACCAAGCACCATCGCATGTCGCTGGTGCACATCACCCACTACAACAACGAGGCGGACTCCGCCGACCGCACAATAGGTCTCACCGGAGATCAGGGAGCCGCCGATAACACCGAGATGGTCGAGACCACCGCCGCGCCGGCCGCCACGACGCCTGTCAGGCCGCGTCGCGCCGACCCGGTCATCGAGCTCGTCAATGTGAACCACGAATACGGGAGCGAAACACCCTGGGCGACAACGGCATTGCACGACATCAACTTCGCGGTACATGAGGGCGACGGTGTCCTGATACACGGCCTGAATGGTTCGGGGAAGTCGACACTGGCCTGGATCATGGCCGGTTTGACGGTCCCGACGAGCGGCAGCTGTCTGCTCGATGGCGCGCCGGTGTCCGATCAGGTGGGTGCGGTGGCCCTCTCGTTCCAGGCCGCCCGGCTGCAACTGCTGCGCAGTCGCGTAGACCTGGAAGTCGCGTCGGCGGCCGGGTTTTCGCCGCGTGACCGTGCGCGGGTCGTCGAGGCACTGGCCACAGTCGGTTTGGATGCTACGCTCGCGGACCGCCGGATCGACCAACTCAGCGGCGGGCAGATGCGTCGGCTGGTGCTGGCCGGACTGCTGGCGCGATCACCGCGGGCGTTGATACTCGACGAACCGCTGGCCGGACTCGATGCCGCCTCCGCGCGCGGACTGTTGCGGCTGCTCGAGGATCTGCGGCGCCACGCCGGGTTGACCGTCATCGTGATCTCGCACGACTTCTCCGGATTGGATGACCTGTGCCCGCGCATCCTGCACCTGGAGGACGGCGTGCTCGCCACGGCGCCGACGGCGGCCGGAGGCGTGTCATGACCGCGCCCGCCCGCAGGCAAGCGCGTAAGCCGGTGGTCTTGCTGCGTCCGGTTCCCGGCCGCACGGTCGTCCATGAACTGTGGGCGGGCACCAAGCTCATCACGGTGGCAGGGATCGGTGTGCTGCTGACCTTCTATCCGGGCTGGGTGCCGATCGGGATGGTCACCGCTCTCGTGATGTTCGCGGCGTGGTTGGCCCGAATTCCGCGCGGCGTTCTGCCGTCGATACCACGCTGGCTGTGGATCCTGCTGATGCTCGGCGGCGTGACCGCCGCGTTGGCAGGCGGCAGTCCTGTCATCGAACTCTTCGGCCTCCACCTCGGGCTGGGCGGCCTGCTCAAGTTCCTGCGAATCACGGCCCTGTCGATCGTGCTGCTCGCACTCGGTGGCATGGTGTCGTGGACCACCAATGTGGCCGAGATCGCGCCTGCGGTAGCGAAACTCGGCAGGCCGTTGCGAGCGCTACGGATACCGGTCGACGATTGGGCGGTCGCGCTGGCTTTGGCGCTGCGTGCATTCCCGATGCTGATCGACGAATTCCGGATTCTGTACGCGGCGCGCAGCCTGCGTCCCAAACCTGTGCGGACCACGCGGCGGGTGCACTGGCGCCGCTGGACATTGGAGGTCGTCGACCTGCTCGCCGCGGCCGTCATCGTGGCGCTTCGGCGTGCCGACGAGATGGGCGATGCGATCACCGCACGCGGCGGTGCGGGTCAGATCTCGGCGGTGCCGTCGGGACCCAAACTGCGTGACTGGGTTGCTCTTTCGATCTTGCTGTTGGTGTGCGGCGCGGCGGTGACGCTGGAACTCACGGTGCTGGGCACGAGTTAGCGCTCGGCGGCGGCGTTCGCGGCGGCCTGCGCATCGCCAAGCGTGGTGGCCACATCGGTCCGTCCGAGGAACATCTCGTCGAAGTACGGCTGAAGTGCCTGGTAACCCGCGGGGAACCCAGGTCCGCCCGGCGCGGGTATCCGCGGTCCGTCGAGCACGGTGAAGAACGGTCCGACGTCGACGCCACGCCGCTCCCAGTAGTCGAAGTAGACGTGTTGCGCCGAGCGCACGGCGGGAATGGCAGCGCTGCGGGCGCCCAGGTACTGGTTGCCACGGGTGCTGCCCATCCAGGCCAGTACCTGTCGCACCGCCTCCGGATGCCTGGTCGCCGAATTACCCGCAGCGGCAATGCCGTTGGTGACACTGACTCGGCCGACAGGCCCGACGGGCATGGGGACGACGCCCCACCGGAACCGACTCTGCTCGGCGATCGACGCCAGGTTGTAGGTGCCGGACTGGAACAGCGCCATCCTGCCCTGCAGGAACTGGTTGCGGGAGAAGTCGCCGTTGCCATTGGTGTCCGACGCGGGCGGGGCGACGTGGTCGTCGTTGATCAGCCGCACGAGGTAGTCGAACGCGGCGACGGCTCCCGGGTTATCGAAGGCGAACCGGTCGCCGTCGGAGAACTTGCCCCCGGCGGAGCCGATGTAGTTCAGGTAGATGCCCTGGAGGTCATTGGCGGCGTTGTATCCCCACTGCCGTATCCGCTTCGCGTTGAAGCCCGGTTCGTCGGCGTGGTGTCCGTCGGCGTCGACCGTCAGCCGGGCCAGCAGGGGTCGTAGCGTGTCGACATCGCCGAGGGACCAGCGCATCGCTACCAGCTGTCGCGGGTCGACGCCCGCCGCTTCGATGAGGTCGGCGTTGAAGTACACCGCAATGCCGGCGTCGGTCAACTGCGGCACCGCCCACAGCACGCCGTCACGGGTGAACTGGTCCACGACGGAGAGCTCCCAATCCGTCGCCACTTTGGGCCCCAACGCTTTTCCGACGTCCATGAGCCGGCCGCTGTCGGCATATCGGGCGAAGTACGCGTTGGACAGCCAGAAAACATCGTCGGCGCTGCCGCCGGCGGCATCGGTGCGCAACGTGTCGAAGTAGGTGGCATACGCCACCACGTTGACCCGTACCTCGATATCGGGGTGGATGCGGGTGAACTCGTCGAACGACTCGCGGTATGCGGCGGCGACCTGCTCGTCCCACAGCCGCACAGTGACCACGGTCCGCCCTGCGGGCTCCCCCGATCGGCCGAGCAGCACCGCTGCGACGAGCAGCACGGTCATGGTCAGGGCCAGCGCGGTAGCGACGACCGTGGAGACCTTTGGCTTCATGTCGCCGCCCTCGCGGCTCCGGCGGGCCGCCGCCTCATTTGAGCCCCGTCACCACGATGGATCGGACGATGTGCCTGCCGAACGCGATGAACAGCAGGATGAGCGGAACGATCGCCACCGTCGTCGCCGCCATCACCAACGCCCACTGCGCGTTGTAGCGAGACTGCAGGCCGGCCGTCGCCACCGTCAGCACCTGCCACTTGCCGCCGCTGGTGATCACCAGCGGCCACATGAAGCTGTTCCATTGGCTGACAACGGTGATCAGCGCCAGCGTCACCAGGATCGGCTTGCTGGCAGGAATTACGACGTGGACGAGAACGTCGAGGGTGTTGGCGCCGTCGATGCGCGCGGCCTTGATGAGATCTGCGGGGATCCCGCGGAAGTACTCACGCAACAGGAAGACGGCATACGGCGAACCGAACATGAACGGCAAAACCAACGCCCAGAACGTATTGCGCAGACCGGCCTGCGCCATCATCAGGTACAGCGGCACCACCGTCACAGTCGCGGGCACCATCAACGTCGCGAGGTACACCCAGAACAACGCGTCGCGGCCGGGGAACTGCAGTCGTGCGAACGCATATGCCGCGAACACCGAGAACGTCAGTTGGCCGACCAGGATGACGGAGGTCATCAGCGCGGTCACCACGAGCGCACGACCGAACCCCGCGTCTGCCAGCCCGGCGTAGTTCTGCAGCGTCGGCGGCGCAGGCAGCGACAGCGGCTTTCCGGTGTTGAACTGCTCGGCCGACGTGAACGACGTCATCAACCCGACGGCGAGTGGCGCCAGCGTGATGAGCGCGCCGGCGGCCAGCACGGCGTAGATGACGGGCGCCGACACCGCGCGGCTAAACGACGTCATAAGTGATCCGCCTGCGGAAGTAGAGGTGCTGGACGATCGTCACACCGACCAGCAGGACGAACAGCACCGCGGCCATCACCGCCGCCCGCCCGACCGCCGCCGCCCCGAACGCCTCGGCGTAGATGCGATGGGCGATCAGGTCGGTGCGGCCCTGTGGACCGCCCGCGGTGAGTGCGTACACGGTGTCGAACACTTGCGCCGCGCTGATAACCCCAGTGACGAGAACGAAGAACAGCGTCGGCCGCAGCATCGGCAAGGTGATGCGCCGAAACCGCTGCCACCCGTTGGCGCCGTCGGTGCGGGCGGCGTCGTGGATGTCACCGGGGATGGCGAGGATGCCCGCGAGGAAGAACAGCGTGACGTAGCCGACGTTGGTCCAGATCGTCACCGCCGAGACCACCGGCAGCGCGAGGTGTGGATCGGTCAGCCATTCGATCCGGTGTCCCAGCAAGGTGCTGACCGCGCCGTCAGTCGGAGCGAGGATCCACCGCCACAGCACAGCGATCGCCAGCGGCGAGCAGATCCACGGCAGTACGTACAGCGTGCGGAAGAATCCGCTGCCGGGCAGTCCGCGGGCCAGCATCGCCGCAGCGACGAGGCCGAGCATCGACTGCGCGGACACGACGATCAGGATGAACAGCGCCGTCACCACCAGGGACGTGGCGAATGACGGGTCGGTCAGCACCGAGCGCCAATTATCCAGTCCGACATATCGAATCGGCCCAAGCAGATCCCACCGGTGGAGGCTGAGCCAGCCGACCACCAGCATCGGCAGCAGCAGGAACGTCACGACGCCGAACAGGCTTGGCGCCAGCAGCGCGTATCCCAGCGCCGTTGATCGAACCCTGTTGCCGGCCACCGAGCCATTAAAGCGGGCGCGACGCGGTCGAACTACGGTGTTAGCCGTGACAGCACCCCGTCAAGTCGATCCCGACTTCCTCGAGCTGCCGCGCCGACAGATTGCCGACGCTGCACTCTCGGCGGCCGTGGCGGCCGGCGCCGACCACGCCGACCTGCGCATCCACCGTATCGTCAACGAGGTCGTGTCGCTTCGCGACGGTGGGCTGGAGACCTCCGTCGTCGACCGCGAGGTCGGGCTTGCGGTGCGGGTGATCGTGGGCGGCACCTGGGGCTTCGCATCGCACGCCGAGCTCGATGCCGACGTCGCGGCGGAGACCGCCCGGCGTGCGGTTGCGGTGGCACGGGCGTTGGCACCGCTCAACGCGGAGACGATCGCGCTGGCGCCCGAACCGGTGTACGCCGACGCCAGCTGGGTGTCGGACTACCGGATCGACCCGTTCTCGATCCCGACGGCCGACAAGATCGAGCGGCTCGCCGAGTATTCCGGGCGACTGCTGGCTGCCGACGGCGTCAACCACGTGTCGGCCAGCTTGCACGCGGTCAAGGAGCAGACGTTCTATGCCGACACGGCCGGTTCATCGATCACGCAACAGCGGGTTCGGGTCCAGCCGATGCTGGAGGCCGTTGCGGTCGACGCCGCGGCTGGATCCTTCGAGACCATGCGCACGCTGGCGCCGCCGACCGCGCGGGGGTGGGAGGCCGTCGACGGCGACGACGTGTGGGACTGGTCGGGGGAGCTCGCGGAACTGCCGACGCTGCTCGCGGAGAAGGTCAAGGCGTCGAGCGTCACGCCGAGACCCACCGACCTCGTCATCGACCCGTCGAATCTGTGGTTGACCATCCACGAATCGATCGGGCATGCCACCGAATACGACCGCGCGATCGGCTACGAGGCCGCCTACGCGGGCACGTCGTTCGCTACGCCTGACAGGCTGGGCGCGATGCGGTACGGCTCGCCGGTGATGAACGTGACCGCCGACCGCACAGAGAATTTCGGGCTGGCCACCGTCGGGTGGGACGACGAGGGTGTGCAGGCGCAGCGCTGGGATCTGGTGCGCGACGGCGTCTTCGTCGGCTACCAGCTTGACCGGGTGTTCGCGCCGCGCTTGGGAATGGTGCGATCCAACGGTTGTTCGTATGCCGATTCGCCGCACCACGTGCCGATCCAGCGGATGGCCAACGTTTCGCTACAGCCAAGCACCGACAACGTGTCCACCGACGACCTGATCGCGCGCGTCGAGGACGGGATCTACATCATCGGCGACAAGTCATGGTCAATCGACATGCAGCGGTACAACTTTCAGTTCACCGGCCAGAGATTTTTCCGGATCCGCGACGGGAAACTGGATGGCCAGCTGCGTGACGTGGCGTATCAGGCCACCACCACCGACTTCTGGGGTGCGATGGAAGCCGTTGGCGGACCGTCGACCTGGCGGCTGGGGGGTGCATTCAACTGCGGCAAGGCGCAACCCGGGCAGGTCGCCCCCGTCAGCCACGGCTGCCCGTCCGCATTGTTCCGCGGCGTCAACGTGCTCAACACCCGCGCCGAAGGCGGGCGGTGACGATGATCGGAGCACAGCAAGTCGTGGAGATCGCCTTGGCGGAAGCCGCGCGGCTTGGCAAGGCCGACGAGACGATCGTGACAGTCGCCGACCGCAGCGACGCCGCGCTGCGGTGGGCGAACAATTCGATGACCACCAACGGTGTTTCGATGCAGCGCAAGACGACGGTGATCTCCGTGGTGCGCCGAGGCGATCGCGGTCATGTGGCGTCCCTGACGTCCAGCGAGGTCGATCCATCGGTCATCCCGGCACTGGTGGCGGCGTCGCAGGAGGCGGCGCTTGCGGCACCGAAAGCCCGCGACAGTGCGCCGCCACTGCCGGCGACGGATGCGGCAAGCGATTGGGACGCGCCGATTCCCGGTACCGGTGTCGAGGTCTTCGCCGGCGTCGCCGAAGCGCTGACGCGTGGCTTCGGCCGCTCCGACACGCTGTACGGATACGCGCGACACATCGTGGAGACCACGTTCGTCGCCACCTCGAGCGGGCTGCGCCGGCGCTACACCCAGCCGACCGGATCGGTCGAGATCAACGCCAAACGCGATGGCGGCAGCGCGTGGGCGGGCACGAGCACGCCCGACTTCGTCGATGTGCCAACCGATTCCATGCTCGAGCAGCTCTCGACGCGGCTGGGTTGGGCGCAGCGCACGGTCGAGCTGCCTGCGGGACGTTATGAGACGATCCTGCCGTCGTCGGCCGTCGCCGACCTGATGATCTACCTGTCGTGGTCGATGGACGGCCGTGGAGCGCAGGAGGGGCGCACCGCGTTGTCGGCGCCGGGCGGCGGCACGCGCGTGGGGGAGAAGCTCACCGACCTGCCGCTGACGCTGTACTCGGATCCTGCGGCGGCCGCCTTGGAATGCCTGCCGTTCGTCGCGGTTGCCAGTTCCTCGGAGCGGGCCTCGGTGTTCGACAACGGCATGGGTATTGACCGCGTCGACTGGATTCGCGACGGCTCGATCAATGCGCTGGCGTATCCACGGGCGGCCGCCGCCGAATTCGACGTTCCGGTCGCGGTCGCGGCGGACAACCTGTTGATGACGGGCGGCACCGCCAGCCTGGCCGAGATGATCGCGGGCACGGAGCGTGGGCTGCTGCTGACAACGTTGTGGTACATCCGGGTGGTCGACCCGGCCGTACTGCTGTTGACGGGGCTGACCCGCGACGGGGTCTACCTGGTCGAGGACGGGCAGGTCAGGGGAGCGGTCAACAACTTCCGGTTCAATGAGAGCCCGTTGGACCTGTTGACCCGCGTCAGCCAAGCGGGCGCCAGCGAGGTCACGCTTCCGCGCGAATGGGGTGACTGGGCGACCCGGGCGGCGATGCCGTCGCTGCGGATCCCCGACTTCCACATGTCGTCGGTCAGCCGGGCGCAATGATCAACAGCGCCAGTACCGCGGCCTTCGCGGTGGCCGAGCAAGCCAAGCAGAGTGTTGCGCGTGGGCAGCTCGAAGACGAAGCAGCAAAATCTCAGCAAGGCTATTGGAGCTGATGGTGCACGATCCGCTGAACGGCGAACTGGGCCGACTGGTCGCCCTCGCGCCGCCTGAACTCGGGCGGATTAACGCGCTGGTGCGCCAGACGTGCGCGACGACGCTGTCACTGTCGCCACTGCCGGCCGAAGTCACCGTCGACGGTCCGGCCGACAAGGCCGAGTCGGTTCTCGTTGAGTTCGCCGAACAGTTCAGCGTCGACGTGTCCTGCGTCGACGACGATCTGCGGAGCCGGTTCACGTCCGCGCTCGGCGGTTCGGCGTTTCCCGCGGTGATGCTGACGTACTTCGCGGATTTTCTGCCCCGGGTACGGGCCGGCTTCCAGGCACTGGGCATGCCGGTGCCGTGGACCGACGACGTCGCATGGGATCACGACAGTGATCCGGGAGACGTGCTGTTCAACACGTTTCTTCCTAGCGTGGCCCGGTTGCGCGGGCTGGACCCTGTCACGACTGAAATCGTTCGGCTGCGCGGCGCGAGGCAGCACAACTGCAGGTTGTGCAAATCGTTGCGCGAGGGGAGCGCGTTGGACGCGGGCGGCACGGAGTCGCTCTACGACCAGATCGCGTGGTACGAGATCTCGGACGCGTTGACCGATCGGCACAAGGCGGCGCTGCGGTACACCGACGCGCTGATCTGGTCACCCGCGCACATCGCTGCCGAAGTGGCCGCCGGGGTGCGCGAACATTTCACCGAGGCACAAGCCCTCGAGCTGACCGTGGACGTTATGCGCAACGCGGCCAACAAGATTGCCGTCTCTCTGGGCGCCGATGCGCCGCGAGTAGAAAGCGGTACCGAGCTTTTCCTCGTCGACGAGGACGGGCAGACGGTCTCCGCCTGATCGCCGTTGCGCGGCGAGCGTGCGAAGGTGTTTGCACGCGACCCGCCGCGGAAATCTGGCATTCTGCGCTCGCCCTTGTGACACGGGGAGGTGCCCCAGCTCGCGGGGCGACAGTCACACCTCGATGCGCGAACCCATGATGACCGTCCTGTCGCGCGGTAAGCCGAAGCGTTCTGCCGCATCGGCGGTGATGTACGACGTGGCGATGAAGAGCCGCTTCCGCCACTGCGCCATCGTCTTCTCGTGACCCCGGACGAGTTCGAGTTTGGACAGGAAGTAGGACGCGTCGTCGATCACGATCTTGCCTTCGGCTTGCTTCGGGGTGAGGCTGCGAAGCGCATCCAAGACGTGGGTCTTCTCCATATAGCCGTAATTCGCTGTGACGAAGACGATTCCGTCGCGCTTGTAGCCGAGCGCGTCCACCTGGATGCGTTCGGGTTCCGGCGCACGCGGCATCGGAAGCGTTTCGATGGAGACGATCACGACGTGTTTATGGAGTACGTGAGTGTGTTCGACACATGTGCGCAGTGCCAGCGGCGCGGTCTCTTTCCCACGGTTCAGGAAAACCGCTGCACCGGGAACGCGCACCAATGGCGGCTGACAATTTCTGATTTCGTTGATGAATTCGTCGAGCGGTCCTTCGACCTTTTCCCGCGCGGCGGTGACGATCTCGCGCCCGCGGTGCCAGGTGACCATTACGGTGAACGCCACGATGCCGATGGTCAGTGGCAGCCATGCGCCGTGTACAACCTTGGTCAGGTTGGCGGCGACGAACAGCAGATCGATAAGCACCAGGGCGCCGCCACCGACGAGCACGAGCCACAACGGGGCACCCCACCTTCTCCGGGCGTAGTACAAGAACAGCAGGAGGGTGATCGTGATCGTGCCGGTCACCGCCATGCCGTAGGCATACGCCAAGCGTTCCGAGCTGCGGAATGCGAGCACCAGAGTGAGGACCCCGATCGTCAGCAGGCCGTTGATCCAGGGCACGTAAATCTGGCCCTCGCGCGCCGCGGATGTGTGAATCACACGTATCCGCGGTAGATATCCGATGCGAGCGGCCTGGGATGCCAGCGAGAACGCCCCGGTGATCACGGCTTGTGACGCGATTACCGTTGCGGCGGTGGCCAATATGACCATGGGCCATATTGCCCAGCCGGGAATCAGCAGGAAGAACGGTGCGCGCATCGTGCGTGGGTTGCCGATCAGCAACGCGCCCTGGCCGAGGTAGTTGAGCGCGAGCGCAGGCAGCACCAGGAACAACCAGGCCCGGGTGATCGCCTTTCGTCCGAAGTGGCCCATGTCGGCATAGAGTGCCTCCGCGCCAGTGACAGCGAGCACGACCGCGGTCAACGCGAAAAAGGCAATCCCGAAGTGCCCCACCATGAATGTCAGCGCATACATCGGGGACAGCGCTTTGAGGATCTCCGGGTGAGCGACGATCCCGGTGACTCCGCACGCTCCGATCGCGAGGAACCACGCGACCATCACCGGGCCGAATGCCCGCCCGACCTTGGCGGTGCCGTGCCGCTGCACGTAGAACAACGCGAGAATGATGACCACGGTGATAGGCACAACCCACTGCTCGAAATCCGGGTCGACGACCTCGATGCCCTCGATGGCGGAAAGCACGGAGATCGCCGGAGTGATCATGCTGTCACCGAAGAACAGTGAGGCTCCGAAGACGCCCAGCGCCGCCAACATCAGTGCCGTGCGGTGACGCGTGTCAGATGCCCATCGGCGCAGCAGGGTGATGAGGGCCATGATGCCGCCCTCGCCGTCGTTGTCCGCACGCAGCACGAGGCTCACGTAGGTGAGCGTGACGATGAGCATGATCGACCAGAAGATCAGCGACACCACACCATAGACGTTGTGGGCGTTGAGCGGCACGGGGTGCGGATCGTTCGGGCTGAAAACCGTCTGCACGGTGTAGATCGGACTCGTTCCGATGTCGCCGAACACCACGCCGAGAGCGGCGAGCACGACAGCCGCTCGGACTGGATGCGCGCTGCCGGCCGCATGAGCCGACGTTGAGGCTTCAGTGTTGGTTCGCGACGCCATGGCCGTTTGATCGTAGATCGACGTTGGTCGGCCCGTCGGCAACTACTGGGTGACACCCCATGGCGAAGAAGGCAGGATTGACCGCCGTGGACATCGCAGCGGTCGACGAGGTGCTTTCGACGACGAGGGCGGTCCGGCGCCGCCTCGACCTCGCCCGTCCGGTCGAGCGCGAAGTGATTCTCGAATGCCTGCGTCTGGCGGTGCAGGCGCCGACGGCAAGCAACGGCCAAAATTGGCGCTGGCTAGTTGTCACCGATCCGGATAAGCGAGCCGCCATCGCCGAGATATACCGCAACTGCGGAGAGGCCTACCTGGCGCACGCCGCCCGCACCACGGAGGACCCGCAGACCAGAAGGGTCTATGAGAGTGCGCACGCGCTCAGTACAACGCTCGCTCAGGTTCCGGTCCACGTGATCCCGTGTATCGAAGCTCGGTTGGCCAACAGCCCCTTGGTCGAGGCGGCATCGGCGTGGGCGTCGATCATCCCGGCGGCTTGGAGTTTCATGCTCGCGTTGCGGGCACGCGGCCTCGGGTCGGTGTGGACCACGCTGCATCTCATGAAGGCCGACGAGGTCGCCGAACTGCTGGGCATTCCGGACAACGTGACGCAGGCTGCGTTGCTGCCGGTCGCCTACACGCTGGGGACCGACTTCAAACCGGCAGCGAGGCCGCCCGTCGAGACCATCACCTCATGGAACACCTGGGACGCTCGCTGATGAGCTCCTTCACCGTGACATTCGCCGTCGACGCACCGCCGCGCAAAGTGTGGCGGGTGTTGCACCCGCCACCCCCGCCGGGGGCGACCCTTCCGCGCATCATCGAGTACCCGGCGGGCCGCATCGAGATCCTCAACGAAGGCGACGAAGCGGGCCAGGGCCTGGTCCGGACCTGTGTTTTCAATGTGCCTCGCTATTTGCTGTCGGGCGGCAAGGCCAGGTCGTGGGAGACGGTCACCGAGGCTCGGGTGAACGAACTGTCTCGTTACGTTGCGATCGCCAAGCCGTTGTGGTCGCGCGCCGAGGGCTACCACCGCCTCGACGAACAGCTAGACGGCACAACCCGTCTGACGTTCCACGAGATCTATCACGCCTATAACCCGGTGCTTCGCGCGCTTTTGGAACGGCGCGTCCACAACAAGATTTCGACCGACAACATCTCGACCTACGAATACGCATTGAGCTTCGCCGGCCCAACGGCGAGATTGTCGTGGTCGAGCACCTGATACTCGTGCGCTGGCGGCGAGCGCTAGTCTCTAAGCCCGTGCATCGGGGCGGTAGCTCAGTTGGTTAGAGCCGCGGACTCATAATCCGTTGGTCGCGGGTTCGAGCCCCGCCCGCCCCACTCAGAAAGCCCAGGTAAACGAGCTATTTTGACCGCGGCCCGTCAGGTGGCCCCGGTCTCGGTGTCACGAGTTGTCACAACTCGCCCGAAACTGCTCGCCGCCGCCTTCAACGCGTCGTCCTGGCTGTGCGCGTAGGTCGCCATCGTGAACGCCGCCGACGCGTGCCCTAGCCACGCCGCGATCACCGCGATCGGCACCCCGCGCAGATGCATCAACGTCGCGCACGAATGCCTGGCGTCGTGCAGCCGCACGGCCGGGACGCCTAGATCCTTGAGCAGCTTCTCCCACCGCGACGTAATCGCGTCAGGATGCAAAGGCTCGCCAAGCTGGTCGCTGGCCACATACTCGCCGCCGCGATACTGCGAACCCGCAACAAGGCGATCCTCGATCTGACGCTTGCGCGCGGACTTCAGCACGTCGACGACCTCCGTGGGCATCGGAAGGGTCCGCTTCGAGCGTCTTCGACTTCGGCGTCCCGGTCAGCACTTGGCGCTCGACGACCACACGGTTCTGCTCGATCGTCACGGTCCCGGCGCTCAGGTCGACAGCCGACCACTTCAGACCCGCAATCTCACCCCGGCGCAGTCCGTACAGGGCGAGCGTCCACAGGTGCCGGTCCCGGCATTCATGGTCGAGGATGCGGAACATCTGCTCCTGCGTCAGCGTCTTC
The DNA here is from genome assembly GCA_963715215.1 of uncultured Actinomycetota bacterium. Taxonomy (GTDB): domain Bacteria; phylum Actinomycetota; class Actinomycetes; order Mycobacteriales; family Mycobacteriaceae; genus Mycobacterium. Next base: position 101,834 of record CAVQRJ010000019.1, on the reverse strand, counting down.
ATCTCGGCACGCCCCGACTCGTCCATGCGCTCGACGAGCGCCGCGACGTTACGAACGACGTTGCCCTGCCTCAACTCGGACTCCAGCGCCGACGTGAAAATCGACAGCAGGTAGTTCACCGATCGGGGAGACCACGCAGAACGACCTTCGACCTCGCCGGCTCGCAACCGCTTCACGAGATCGTCAAGGTGAGCCTTCGACAGCTTCTGGACCTCGACCTCGCCGAGCTCGTCGGCGACGGCCGACAGCTTGGATTTGTGCCCGAGCAGCGTCGAGGGCTTCAGGTTGTGTTTCGACGCCACCCATTCGTCGACGACCTGGCGCACGGTTCGCTTGCTGCGGGCGACGTAGGTTCCCACAGCTACCGCGGCCTGCGTGGCCGACAGGTAGTCGCGGGCCGCCGCCTCGGTGACGAATCGCCGCCTCGATCTGGCGCCGCTTACCGGTGTCCGGGCTGATCCCAGCGTCGACCGTAACCTGGTAGCGCACAACAGGTCTGCCTGTGCTGCGGTCCCTAACCTCAATCTTGCGAATCTGGGCGGCAGTTGCTGTCGCTTGGTCATGCCTGTTTCTTTCCTTGTTTGGTCGGCGGGAGGAAGCCTCGCCGCCTGCACTCGCTGACGATGTTTCCGCCCTGGCGGATCTGGACGCCGAATGCGTCGGCGACAGCCTGCGTCGGCGTGTCGTCGAAGTTGTCCCGGTACACCTGGGCGGCGCGCTTGTAGTCGTCAGTCTTGAGCCGCTGGCGCCCGGTTCGGCGCCGCCAGACTCGCTCGGGCACCTGCTACGCGGCCATGAGCTTCTGGCCAGTCCACGGGCCGCGGACGACCCGGCGAACGCCATCCTGGACGCGGCGGCCGACGGCACGCTCGACGAAAAGCTTCTTGCCAAACTGTTGCCGGTCGCTGCCGCCGCCACAATGGCCAATCAGTGCCGCCAGGAGCTGGCATCCCGCGCCGAACGCATGCTCGTCCAGCGGTGGTATCGGACGTTGAAAGCCGGCGCGGCAGACCAGGTCATCAGTTCGATGAGGTCGGAATTCAACCGGCACGCCGAACAGATCGCCCACGCGAAAAGTGTCGGGATCAACAGTGAGTCCACTTTGGAGCACCTCGTCGCGACGGGCGAATCCGGCCTCGTCGAAGCCTGGAACGATCTCGGCGGGCACATCGCGGCCATCACCGCGATCGCGAATGTGGCGAGCCAATTCGGCAGCAGGCCGACGGCCACGTTCCCACAGATCAAGGAATTCACCGCCGGTCATGTGCACCTGCTCGACGATCGCGCGTTGATGGCCTGCGACGGCGGGTTGCTCGCCGACAGCTCGCTGTTCCGCCGTCCCGACACCGGTCACCGGTCCAGTCCCTTCTTTCAGACCATCCTCAAGCTGCACTCGATCAGCTCGGCGCAGCAGCGTCATGACCAGTGGGCTGCCGACGAGCACGATCGGATCCATCGTGATCGCCCGCGCGGCGGAAAAATCCTCGAAGACGGCGTCGTGGCCTACGACCCGATTCCACCCAACCCCTTCAGGGAAGAGCAGGGAGTCAGCGCATGACCGGCCCGCCACCCGGCCGTTGACAGACAGTGCGTGCTGTAGAACGCCGGACACCCGGGCATACCGAACCGCCTGGAATTGAGGATCTGGGCGAGGGGCCACTCGGCGGCGACGGTCGCGACGCATTGCTGGGCGTGCAGCTGTAGCCCGACCCGCCGCGGCATCCGGCTCGTGGCCGCAAGCCCGGAGTCGTACCCGTGACCAGCCGATGCCTCGACTTCGCTGCTTTTTAACGTGCCCGCAAATTGACGGGGCATCGTAGGCCCCTAGTCCGGGCGCTTGGACGCCGCGCGATTCGGGCGCATATACTGGCTGGCACGTTGACCGCAACGTCTGGGAATCAAAGCTTGTCGACGTAGAGGACGCCGTCCAGGATGTTTCGCGCAACGACTGCGCTCATCGTCGGCGCTCGGCTCCCACCGCGGCCTACTTTGCTCGCACGCTGCAGGCGGATTCTTGTCGGCTCGATGAGGTGCCGCTTGGCGGCCACATCCTGTTCTTGGTCTCGCACCACGTCCTCGCTCCGGCTCAGTGAGCCGGGGCCGACCACAGGCTTGGTCCAGTCAGAAAGTCCCCGGGGTTCTGCGTGATGCTCCCGCTCCTGCTCGGTGCATGGCTCACTGCCAGCCACGTGTCGGATGCCGGCAGGCACATCTCGACCCCTCGATGGTCGTTTTGCCAAAATTGCGGACCTGATGAGCATTATCAGTAGACGCCCCAATGAACCCCGCGGAACCCATATTTTCCGCGGGTGAGCAATTGAGCACACAACGCGCTATTTTCGCGAAGCTTTAACAGTTTGCTAGTTTCGCCGACAAGTTACAGAAAATAGAGCCTACACTCGTCCAGGTTCGCGCGGACAGCAAGCCAGCCTGTCGGCCATATTATTTGCTCACACCGCGTCATATTGCGAATCGTTTTCAGCCAATTCCGATGCTCAGAAAATTCAATCCGGGTGGGGTACGTTTTGCGCCTATGGGGTCTGTGAACGGAAAAGTCGTATTCATCACCGGTGGTGCCCGCGGAATCGGCGCCGAAGTCGCCCGCCGACTGCATGCCAAAGGCGCCAAGCTCGTCCTGATTGACCTCGACAAGGCGCCGCTCAACGAGCTTGTCGACGAACTGGGAGACGCTCGGGTGTTTGCGGTGATCGCCGACGTGCGCGATCTCGCGGCGATGCAGGCCGCGGCCGACTCAGCCGTGCAGCTCTTCGGCGGCATCGATATCGTGATGGCCAACGCTGGCATCGTCAGCTACGGGTCGGTGCTCGCGGTCGATCCGGAAACGTTCAAGCGGGTTATCGACGTCAACATCGTCGGGGTTTTCAACACCGTGCGGGCCGCCCTGCCGGCGGTAATTGAGCGGCGCGGCTACGTGCTGGTGGTGTCGTCCATGGCGGCCTTTACCTCGACGCCGGGCGGGGCCGCTTACCACGCCTCAAAGGCCGGAGCGGAGTATTTTGCCAACACCCTGCGGCTCGAGGTTGCCCACCTCGGCGTCGACGTCGGCTCGGCGCACATGAGCTGGATCGACACCCCCATGATGCAAGATGCCAAGTCCGATCTATCGTCACTCCACGAGCTGCTGAGCAGACTGCCGGGCCCGCTGGGCAAGACCACCACGGTGGACAAGTGTGGCGCGGCGTTTGTCAAGGGCATCGAAGGCCGCAAGAGCCGCATCTACTGCCCCGACTGGGTCGGTCTCTCGCGGTGGTTGCGGCCACTTGTGGCCACACCGGTCGCAGAGCGCGACCTTCGCAAGGCCGCGCCCGAACTTCTGCCGAAGCTGGATGCCGAGGTCGCCGCGCTGGGCCGTTCGACGAGCGCACGCACCGAAGCACTGGAAACTCATTGTTCGGCCGGGTAGTCGCCGTCCTGGCAACTCGGCGATCTCTTCGTCCTCTGTGGGCACACGAGTTGGACCTGCCGTTGTGGCGCAACGGTGTACGCGCCGCCGGTCGGTGCTGAGTGTCGCATGCTGCACGGCGCGGCCTCAGTGCGATAGGCGCTAGCGGCACGCAACTGCGCCGAAGTCGGTATTCATAGCATCCGGGATCCGTATGGTCAATGCCGTGGCGGAAACGTTATACGCCAAGTGTGGCGATCTGAGCCTGGCGTATCAGGTGTTCGGCGACGGGCCGGTCGAGCTGGTCTTCGTCGGGCCGATGGTCAGCCACGTCGAGCTGTTCTGGACCGTGCCCATCCCCGAAGTTCATGGCCTTCTTCGACCAGCTCGCCACGTTCTGTCGCGTCGTGATGTTCGACAAGGCCGGGGTCGGGCTGTCGGACCCGGTCCCGCAAGGTTCGCACGCTCGATGATCGAGCGGCCGAGATCGAGGCCGTCATGGACGCCGTCGGCTTCGGAAAGGCCGTCGTATTCGGGTGTGAGCGACGCGCGGCCCGCCCGCCATGATGTTCGCGGCAACACGGCCGGAGCGAACGCAGGCGTTGATCCTCACCGGCACCTTCTCGTACGCCGCCTACGCCGGGTGGGACGACCTGGAGCGCGACCCGGCCGAGCTGCGGGCGCGCCTCCTTCCCGAGCTGGGTGAAGACTACACGCCGTCGGTGGAGCAGATCGCCCGCCTCCAGGAAATTCACCGCGCCGTCCGCTCGGAGTGGGGCAGCGGTGCGGCAGCGCAGGATGTGCTGGCCGTCAGTGTCCGGTCGATTACGCGAGCTCGCCATGTTTGAGCGCATGTGCGCCAGCCCGGGCATGGTCGCGAGCGTCATTCGAAGCGATCGTTCCGGATCGACGTCCGGCCGATCCTGTCGACGATCACCGCGCCCACCCTGGTCATCCATGCCCGCGAGGACCCCGTTCCGGTGCAGTTCGGCCGGTATCTCGCCGACCACATCCCCGGCGCGCGGTACCTCGAGGTCGACGGCGTGGACCACGCAGCACTCTGGTTGACCGAGCCCGCCAGGATCCTGACCGAGATCGAGGAGTTCCTCACCGGCAGCCATGCCGCACCGGTGCCGTCACATCGCGCCCTGCGCACCGTGTTGTTCACCGACATGGTCGCCTCGACGCAACGCGCCGCGGCGACGGGCGACGAGCGGTGGCGCGCGGTGCTGCTCGCGCTTCGGTGAGATCACCGCCGACCTCACGCAACGATTCGGCGGCACGGTGGTCAAGAGCACCGGAGATGGCCACCTCACCACGTTCGACGGCCCGACGCAGGCCATCCGCTGCGCCGAGGCGTTGCGCGCCGACGTCGAGACACTGGGCATCGAGATCCGCGCCGGCATCCACACCGGCGAATGCGAACTGCTGGACAACGACATCGGGGGGATCGCGGTACACATCGCTGCGCGGATCTGCGGCCAGGCCGGCGCCGGCGAAATCCTTGTCTCGCGCACCGTGCGTGACCTGGTCGTCGGCTCGGGCACCGGCTTCGAGGACCGCGGCAACGTCGAGCTGCGTGGCGTGCCCGGCACCTGGCAACTGCTGGCGGTGGATCGCCACGGCGCGCGGGCGGGATCGGCCGAGGCGGAACTGGTATCAACGCCGACCCCCGGCCCTCGCACCGCGATGCGCCGCTCGGACCGCGCCGTGGCGGTGATGGCCAGGCGCACACCGTGGATCCTGCGCGGGGTGGCCCGCCTCGCCCCGGCCACCGGTCGCCCCGCCAGCTGAACAGCTACCGGAGTCGGCGCGCTCCGAGGTGCGCTCGTGAGGGATTCCGAAACCCTTCGCCCGCCGCTGTGCGGCCGCCCATGGCCCAGTTCCGCCAGTTTGCAGTCCTTGCCGTCGCGTGCACCTTGTCCGACCTGGCGTGCGTATCGCAGCTCGTCGAGCCTGCGCTCGACCATGGCCGGCGTGACCGGCGGCCGGCGTCCTTGGCACGGACGCCATACATCAGCAAGAAGAGCAACACGTTGGTCGGCGGTGTGTGCGACTGCATCGCCGTGCTGGTGGTCGACGGCAAGCCGTGGGAGGGCAAGGCCGCACACGAGAAGCTCGACGCGCTGTGGGAAGAGCACGGTCGAGGCCAGGCCGATGCGGCCAACGCGTTCCGTCGCGAGTGGGATCGACAGGTGCGCGCCGGCGAGACGAAGCAGTACCTGCCGCCATCGGTGCAGTGACCCTGGGTGGGGGCGGACCACGGTCCGGATAGGGCGGCCACCCGAACGGCATGCCTTCTCGCCTTGGCGACAAGACTGGGTCCTGGGGGCTACGGTGAAATGCCCCGAATTAGGAGGTCTGACATGGCCGGTCCGGCCCGGCACCGAAGCCCCACGAAGCGTCGTCACCACAATCCGCCGGCCTCGTGGGGCGGTGCGAATCCGACGACCGCGCCGGCCGCCAGTGCCCGGATCGCGTGCTCGGAATCGACGGCACCGTCCATTATTTGGTCAAGTCGATGTGGGATGCACTGCAGTCGTCGGCGGAGGCGCGGTTCTATTCGGCCGCTGATTGGGAGCGTGCCCGCTTCGAGCTGTGGCATGCCAACGAGCTGTTGACTTCCGGCAAGCCGATCGGCGCCAACTCGTGGGCGCGGGTTCAGTGCGGCCTGTCCGCGATGCTGATCTCGCCGGCGGAGAAACGGCGAGCTGCGATCGAGGTGCGTCCTGTGGGCCCGGATGCCGATACCGAGGCGGCGGTTTCGATGGTCGGGAAGTACCAGCAGAAGCTGCAGATCCTCAAACCGTCGCCCTGATTTCCCGGGCACTCTCTATCCACCCCACCCGTGTTCAAAGCGTCGTGATGGCCTCGACAGCCTGGAACACGTCGAGGGCGATCAGGTCGACGGTGCGCCGGGGCGCGGGTCCGGTGTGGCGTGCAGACGAGCGCCCATAAGACGGGACACCTGGTGCTTCCTACGCTGTCGCCAAATCTGCCTCCTAAATCCCGCCGAGACGGAAAGATCAGTCCCCTCGACGGGAAAACCGGCCCGAGAGGAAACCGACACAAAGGAGTGATCGTGGCAAGTCAGAATGTCGAGATAGCCAAGAAGGCGTACGCCGCGTTCGCCGAGGGCGACCTCGACACGGTCCTGAGCACCTTCGACGACAACGTCGAGTTTGTTGTGCCCGGTAACAGCACGATCAGCGGAACGTATCGCGGCAAAGCCGAGGTCACGAATTTTTTCGCGAAGCTAGCGGAGAAGTCCTTCACAACAACGCCCAGCCGTTTCCTCGCCGAAGAGGATGTTGTGGTCGTCCTCGGCCAAATCACCGCTGGCGGAGAATCCGCGCCCGTAGCCGATGTATTGACCTATCGCGGCGGCAAAATGGTCCAACTCCAGAACTTCTCGGACACTGCCATGTTCGAACGGGTCTACGGCACGAAGTAGGGCAACTGCTCGGTGCGGACCAGGCGCCGTATGTCGAGCACGCCCAGGTGATTTGAGCCGCTGCGCCGCCTGGGCGTAGGTGAGCTGAGCAGTGCCATTTCTCACATCCCGCCTTCGTCGCTCTGTGGACGATGGTGACCGCGAAAACACCCCGCCTCAACTGGGAGAGACGGGGTGCTTTCTGTTTCGAGCGGCTACAGGTCGGCGGGCGGAAACCGGCCATAGAGGCCGCGAGCATCACCGCGCATCAGTTGCGCATGCTCCTGTTCGGCGCGGGCGATTAATTCCCTGCGTTTGACGTCCTCGGCGGATTCGCCGATGCCGATACAGGCCACCCTGATCAGGCTGAGCAGAAGCATCAGCATCCAGAAGGCGATCATTCGGCACCGTCCTCGTGTTGCGCCCGTATGTGCCGCCGAGGTTCACGCCGCCGAAGCATGACTGGCGCGGCAACGGTCAGGTCTAGCCGTCGTCCACCAGGTCCATCAGGCAGGCTTCCACGGTCGTCCCGCGCAGCTGCGCCCACCCGCGTAGTGCGCCTAGCGCGATGTCGATGAGCGAGTCCGTCATGGCTATCACCGGGTTCATGGTGTGGTCAATTTCGCGGGCAAGCTCGTCCCGCGGGTCGGTCATGGAAGCCGCGATGAGCCTTTGCCAGGGAGCCTGCTAATGACCGTTCGCGTCCTTTTGCCGCAGATAGCCAGGTGCAGTAGTTCGCACTAAACGCGGCTCCCAGATCCCAGCAGTCGATTACTGAGTGCGGCCCCTTCGGCACGTGTGAGGATCAGTGACGTGGGCGTCGGGCCCGCAGCCATCGAGAGGGGAGAAGCACCATGCTCAAGAAACTGTTCATCACCGCGGCCGCAGCGGCAGCCGTGTCTGTTCCACTCGCTGGAGCGGCATGGGCAGACAAACCAGCCACCCAGCTGCCCAACCAGGGTGTCCCGGAAAACGACACGGCCGCTGTCGTAAATCTCCACACCGCCGTTGAAGCTCAATGGTCAACCGCCGACCCCGGTATCTAAACCAGAAGCCAGCGCATTCACCACCGGCAACCAACCTGGGAACCCGAGAGGGCGTCCCGCCCTCCCGGCAAGGCGTTCAGCATTCGTCAAACACGTTAACCAGGGTTGCCGGCGGCACTGTGAAAGCAACATTCCTGACGTGCTCTTGGGGATTTCGAAAATCAGCTTATTCTGGTCTGGCATACACTCTCGCAGCGGTAACCGCCGGGATATTCCAACCACGTGGGGGCACACCCCTCCAGGCTTAGCCATCAAGCCTTTCACCCGAATGGGGCGACGTAAGGGTGCCCGCAGCAGCCGACTCGGAACCAGCCTCGATGAACTTCGGCGGCTAACGAACGACTGGTTCGTGCCGTCCGCGTCCGTTTCCCGGGTGCGGGCGGTGCCCGGTCAAAGGTCTTGTCGGCTTGCTGGAATGTCGAAAGCGATCCGTTCGGCATCCTGCTCGCGCACGCGGTCAGTGTGTGTCACGACGTTGTCACAACTCATGCGCTACACCCGCGAATTCCGGCGAACGTCCACGGGCGAAACGCGCCGGTAGGATTACGACTATCGTGCCGACAACCGCAGAACGCCACTCCTGACGGAATGGGTTCTGCGGCACGCACAATCCGTTGGTCGCGGGTTCGAGCCCCGCCCGCCACAGCCCCAAGATCCCTCCTCGCAGGGTGGCTTAGCTGCACTGGGCGCCGGCGTTCAGCGGTACGCGTCGGATCGTTTCGCGACGGTGTAGATGGTGATGAGGTTCTCGGCGTCGTTTATTTCGGAGACGATGCGGTATTGGCCGATTCGGATGCGCCAATCGTCGCTGCTGCCGACCAGCTTCTTGGCGCCGGCGGGGCGTGGCTGCTTGCTCAGGGCGATGATGGCCAGCAGTGCTGACTCGAATACAGCTCGTGGCAGTCGTTGCAGCTGTTTCAGTGTGTCGGGATGGAATGCGACATTCACGACGCGCGCACTGCGGCGGGATCGACACCAAGAGCCTCCAGCATCTCCGACATCGACATCGCCGCGAATGGCCTCTCGCGCATACCTCGGAGCCGGAGGGCGTCAACGACGTCGGCGTGTTCGTGCAGGCGCTCGTAGTCGGCCATGCTGACGATGACCGCCACTTCAGTGCCGCTGTCGGTGACGATCACCTCTTCGCCGGTCGCGGCGACCTCGCGAACGATCGCCCCGAGCCGGTTTCGCAACTCCTTCAGGCTGTGAGTACTCATGTTCAACATGTTACCCCTCGACGGTCGACGCGCTGGCGTCGAGGTCAAACTTTCGCCGTCACCTGGTCTCCCATTCTCGGCCACCCGATCGCCCACGCAGCGCACCCACTGTGCATAGATCGCCACATCCGGGGAGACTCCGTTTCGGCTGTGAAAGGTCTTCGGACGATTTGCTGCGTTTTCCGGGTCGTCGCGACCGGGTCGCTTCTAGCCTGGGTCTGTGAAGCGCCTATCAAGTGTCGACTCAGCATTGTGGTTCACCGAAACGAAAGAATGCCCCACACACATCAGCGCACTGCTGATATGCGACCCGTCGGAGGCGCCGGGTTTTTCCTTTACCGCGGTCAAAGACCTTATCGCCGCTCGCATCCCGGAGATGCCGGTGCTGCGTTGGCGGGTAACCGGTGCCCCGTTCGGTCTGAACAGGCCATGGGTAGTCGAGGATCCCGAAGTCGACGTTGACTTTCACATGCGACGGATCGCAGTGCCCTCGCCGGGAGGACGTCAAGAACTCGAAGAACTGGCCGGGCGGCTGGTGTCCTATCCGCTCGATCACTCCCGACCGCTGTGGGAGCTGTGGTACATCGAGGGTGTCGAAGGGGGGCTGGTCGGAATCCTCGGCAAGATGCATCACGCGCTCATTGACGGTGTGTCCGGGGCCAGCTTGCTCGACATCGTCATCGACACCACTCCCCAACCGCGGCCGCCTGCCGCCGGCGTCAGCGAATCCCCGGGCGGCAACGGGGTGCCGGGGTGGGAGCGGCGGGTAGTCACCGGGCTCTTCGAACTTGGCGTGGCGACGCCGTACCGCGTGGCACGGCTTGCCCAGCAGACGGTCGTTCAGCAGGTGGCAGTGCGTGGGCTAACCAACAAGCCGCCCAAAATGTTCGACGCACCGATGACACGCTTCAACGCCTCTATCTCGGCGCAACGGCGCGTCACCGCTGTCAGGCTGCCACTGGAGCGGCTGAAGCAGGTGAAGCGGGCCTTCGACGTCAAGCTCAACGACGTGGTGCTCGCGATCATTTCGGGGGCACTACGCCGCTACCTGCAAGACCGGGAAGGCATTCCGGAACGGCCGCTGCTAGCTCAGGTTCCGATTTCGACTCGCGCCAAGAACAAGCGTGAAAAAAGCGAGCTCGGCAATCAGGTCACGTCGATGACGGTCAGCCTCGCCACCGATTTCTCCGACCCTGTTGAGCGGGTGAAGACCATTTACCGCAGTTCTCAGGGTGCCAAGGAGATGCAAGACGCGCTCTCGGCGCATCAGATCATGGGTCTTACCGAGACGACGCCTCCCGGCCTGCTGTGGCTGGGCGTTCGGGCCTATACCGCCAGCCGTCTGGGCAGCCGAGTCGCTCCGCTGAACCTTTGTATCTCCAACGTTCCTGGCCCGGATTACCCCTACTACGTAGCCGGCGCGCGTGTCGAGCGGATAATCCCCGTTTCGCTGCTGATGCTGGACGGGGGATTGAACATCACCTGTTTCAGCTACAACGGTTCGATCGACTTCGGCCTGGTCAGCACACCGCAGATCGCCAATGACCTCGACGAACTCGGCGACGGCTTTGAACCCGCGCTGAGGGAACTGGAAGAAGCCGCCGGTCTCACGGTGTGCTGATCAGGTGATGGCTTCCTTGCTAATCAAACGATCCGCTGCTTGCCAGCCCCGGGAGCACGTTGGGCTCGGGGCTGGGCGGTTAAACCGTGGCGAACCCTGAAACCCCTTATCGACCAGTGTGATTCACCACCGAACACCCGCACCAAACCACGTACATCCGGCAGGTCCCCCGATTTGTTCGAGCAGTGCGCCGCCGAAACGTCAGGGCCTCTGCGGTACCCCACAGCGGTTCCGGAAGTCGACCGAGGGTTGCCGGAGGGCCTGAAGATCGGACTTAACCTGAGGATTGGCGTCTAGATAATTCTGGACCTGGTCGCGAATCTGATCCCGGGGTTGGCCCTTGAGGCTGGTGAAGTAGTCGTTCACGTCGGGGTGGGTGGTGAGATAGTTCGACGTGTCGAACGTGACGCCCGACATGACGAGCGCCAGTTCGGCGGCCGTACACGGTGGCGGGGGTGGCGGTGGAAGTGGCGGCTCGGCTCCCGCGGTGGCAACGGTGCCAAAGAACATCGCGCCGGCCAGTACGCCGACGCCGATCGCTCCGACTGCCGCGCGGCGGGCGGGGCGTGCTGAGGGCAACATAGTGGCTCCTTCATCGGGTGATCAAGTGACCTCAACCGGTCACGGTTGTCGGCAAAACAAGCTAAGCAGACTGTACCGCGACTTTTCTCGCGAAACGGCTGTAATCTGCGGTCATGATGTCGGCTGAGGAAGGATTTTGCGATGCGGATTAGACAGACTTCTCTCGCCGCAATGCTCGCGGCGGCGTCCGTTGTCGCGTCCACTATCGCCGCGGCCCCACCGGCTGCGGCCGAGTGTGTTTCATCCCGCGGAGACAACCCCGTCACCCTATGTACGCAGGGTGAAACCCGGATCAGCAACACGACACCCCTCCCGAGGAGCACTCCTTTTGTCCCTTATCCGTGCGATGTGGACTGGACGTGCGATGACGGCCTCGGCATCGCCCTAGGGGACTGACCGCTACAAACGCGACCGCAGAGGCGGGTTCGCATCCACCGGCAGCCCTGCCGCCGGTGGACGGCAGGTGGCTCGCGAGCCCCTTTTCCCGTGCGGGTCGAGCAACGACCCGGTGCGCGGCGAGGTGAAAAGGGTGCGCAGTAAGTCGTTCACCTGTCATCTCGGTCTGAAGGCTCTGCGGGATCCTTGATCGGAGGGCAAGAAGGACGTGTCCGCTGGCTTTCTACGCTCGAGATTGCACACACGGCTGTGGTCGTTTTCTCAACACAGCCCTGGATGCATTCTCGTCGCTAGGACCAATTCGGAGACCAACACCGCGCGCCGCATACGTGCGTGCAAGCACCGGACGGGATCATCACGGTTGATACGCTCATATAGGTTGTCTTGCAATGACTTTCGAGATGGAGCCAGCGCGCATGGCCGATCGAGAATCGGACAACGTCACGGTTGCAGCCGTCGTTGAAGACCGACGGGATGCCGCGGCGTTCGTCCTATTCCATGATCCGGCGGTAAGGTTCACGGCTCTTGGGTTGAGCAGGTGGGGTTCGCTTCTCGATCGGTGGTACCGGCAGAGTGACGGGGTGCTGCTCGAGCAGGAAGGTGTGGCCGTGGTGGGCGAGCTCGATCGGCTCGCCGGTAAGTAGGCGATACGTCACTTTGTCGCCGTCGATCGCGACGACGATCTTGCTCTCGCGGATCACCATCCGGAACGACAAATAGGTCAGCTTGCTGGGCAACCGTGGCGCGAAGGTGATCTGCCCGCCGTAATCACGCATGCCGCCGAATCCGGCGACGCAGTCTGTCCACGCGCCCGCCAGGGCGGCGATGTGCAGTCCGCTGGAGACGTTGTCGTGCAGATCGTGGAGGTCGGTGAACACCGTCTCGACAAGGTAGTCATAGGCAAGGTCCAGGTACCCGACTTCCGCCGCGATCACTGCCTGGCAGCAGGCCGACAAGGACGAATCGCGAACCGTCAACTTTTCGTAGTAGTCGAAGTTGCGCAGTTTTTGTTCCGGGGTGAACGCGTCGCCGCGCAGATACATCGCGAACACCAGGTCGGCTTGTTTGACTACCTTCTTGCGGTAGAGGTCGTAATACGGATAGTTCAGCAGCAACGGGTATTTGCCGACGGAGGCCTCGAAGTCCCAGCGCCCCAACCGGGTGAATGCCTCCGACTGCTGGTGTACACCGCGCCGTTCGTCGTAGGGAATGCTCATATGATCGGCGCATCGCTGCCAATACGCGACCTCTGCCGCGTCGACGTCCAGCTGCGCGGCAACGTCGGGGCGGCGGTTGCACGCGGCTACGGCGTCGTGCAGGTTTTGTTGGGCGACAAGGTTGGTGAACAGATTGTCGTTGACTGCCGCGGTGTATTCGTCGGGGCCCGTCACCCCGTCGATGTGGAATACGTCGTCGTCGTCGTGGTGGCCAAGTTGAGCGAATAGTCGAGCGCTTTCGACGAGAAGCTCGACGCCGCATTCGGTCTCGAACTGGGTATCCCGCGACGCCGCGAGGTATCGCGCGGTCGCGTTGGCGATGTCAGCGGTGATGTGTACGCCCGCGGTCCCGGCGAGCCAGTATCCCGAGCACTCGTCTCCATTGATCGACCGCCATGGAAACATCGCCCCGGCCTGCCCAAGCTCCTGCGCCCGCTGCCTGGCCTTGTCGAGCGTCGAGTGCCGCCACCGAAGAACCTCACGGGCGGCAGGCGGGATGGTGTAGGTGAGCATCGGTAAAACGAATGTCTCGGTGTCCCAAAAAGTGTGGCCGTCGTAGCCGGGGCCGGTGAGGCCCTTGGCCGGGATCGACCTGGCCTGACCGCGGGCGCCCGCCTGCAGGACATGAAAAATCGCAAACCGCACCGCCTGTTGCATTTGCGGGTCGCCATCCATTTCGATGTCGGCGTCTAGCCAGAAGTGGTCGAGGAACTCGCGTTGGGATCTCAGCAACTCGTCCCATTTGGCTTCCATCGCCATCGACAAAGCCGCGTCGACCTGCGCGCGCAGTGCCGGCGCCGAGCGCCTCGCAGACCAGCCGTATCCCATGTATTTCGTGAGCGTCAGCCTGGTGCCGGCGGGCACGTGCGCCGCCACCGACAGTCGTGCCAGATCACCGTCGGCTCGGACGGACATCTCGGCCGTGTCGGGGTAGTCGACTTCGTGATCCATCCCGGCCGCCAGGCGAAGGCCCGATCGCTTGGTCTGATGGGACAGCATCGCCCGATAACCTCGGCACTCGGCTTGATCGGCGACCAGCGGGGCGTCAAGAGCTGCGGCCAGACGCGGGTCGTCGCCGGGTAGGGGGACCGGCTCGTTGGCGAGCAGGTCGGACTGCAGCACGATCCGCATGTCGTCATCAATGGGCTCGACCGAGTATTTGATGGCGGCGATGGTGCGTTTCGTAAACGACACCAGGCGCTCCGATGTGATTTTCACCCGGCGCCCGGTCGCCGACACCCAGATCGTGTGTCGGCGCAGGGTGCCTGACCGGAAGTCGAGTGTCCGCTCGTGTTCTTCGGTACGCCCGTAACGCAGATCCATCGGCTCGTCCTCGACGAGCAGCCGGATGATCTTTCCGTCGGTCACGTTGACGACTGTCTGGCCCGACTCGGGATAGCCGTATCCGCGTTCGGCGTAGGGCAGGTCACGCAGCTCATAGAACCCGTTGAGGTAGGTGCCCGGTTGGACCACCGGCTCGCCTTCCTCGAGCGTGCCCCGCAGACCGATGTGGCCGTTGGACAGCGCGAACGCCGACTCCGTCAAGCCCAGGCTGGCTGGATCGGGATAGCGCCATCGCAGTTCCCAGGGTGCGACAACAAAGCCCGGGCCGTCCCGATTCATGCCGAGAGCAATTCTGCAAGATCGGTTACAACGACATCGGCCCCAGCTTTCTGCAGTGCCGACGCATGCTGACCTCCGCCGACCCGGTCGACTCCAACCACATAGCCGAACCCGCCTGCTCGGCCGGCCTCGATCCCGGACAGCGCGTCCTCAAAAACCGCGGCTTTGGGGGGATCAACACCGAACGCTTGAGCGCAGGCGAGAAACGAGTCAGGAGCTGGTTTACCGCGCAGTTTCAGTCGACCGATGTCGGTCCCGTCTACGCGCTCTTGAACAAAACGGGAAAGGTCGGCAGCATCCAACACCGCGCGTCCGTTCTCCGACGATGTCACAACCCCGACCCGCACTCCGGCCTCGCGCAACGCGGTCAGATAGCGGACCGACCCGGGGTAGGACTCGACCTCACCTCGCTTCAGGCTTGCGAGAACGAGCTCGTTCTTGTCGGTGCTGATCTCTTCGACGACATCGTCTTCGACCTCGAACTGGCGCGACCGCAGGAACGTTCGCACTCCGTCCCTGCGCGGGCGGCCATCGACGTATTGAAGGTAATCGCGCTCGCTGAACGGCACGAAGCTGTCCCCGTGTCTTTTGCGAAGGAAATGATCGAAAGCCTGCTTCCAGGCTTTCTGATGCAAAACTGCGGTGCTGGTCAGCACTCCGTCGAGGTCGAATAGCGCCACCGAGATCGACGCAGGAAGGCCCAACGGCGTTTTCCCGCCACCGTGAGCGGCGTCGGAGGGGTCGGACACAATCTGCACGGGATCGATTCCTCGCCTGGTCAATGTCACCAGCATTGTCGTGGGGAGACTGTCTTCGCAGTGGGGTTTTCTGCGGACTCACAAATATTTCTCATTCACGGCCGGATGCGCGGCTGCGGGGGACTAACCGGTGAATGCGGGGGAACGAACCGGTGAATGCGGGGGGAACTAACCGGTGAACTCGGGCGAGCCTCAAGCTATTCGGCTGATCGTCAGTGGTAAGCGCGACCGCGGCGTAAACTTTCGACCCGCCGAGCTGGTGGCGCAAGACATCGAGTTAGGGGCTCATCGAAGGCGGATGTCGTCTGTCGCCGCGAGCACGAAATACTTCACTAGGCGGGCGGTGCGAATGCCATGACTGCACAGATCGAAGAGATTCTCGATCGGCACCCGAACGACCGAACGGGACTGATCGACATACTTTGGGACGTCCAGCGCAGTTGTGGCTATATCTCTGCCGACGCGGCGCAAACGATAGGAAGTTGGCTCGGGCTGACTGCCGACGACGTCCTCGAGACGGCGAGTTTCTACCACTTCTTCCACACCACGCCGTCGGGCCGGTGCCGGATCTATCTGTGCGACACCGTTATTGCCAAGATGCACGGCTATCAGCAGGTCTACGAAGCCCTCGAACGAGAGACAGGGACACGATTCGGCGGGCCGGGATCGGCCGATTTCGGGTTGTTTGAAACCGCATGCATCGGGCTCAGCGACCACGAACCGGCGATGCTCGTCGACGGTGTGGTGTTCACCGATCTGACGCCCACGTCGGTCGCCGACATCATCTCGCGCCTCAAGCAGGGGCAGTCCCCGGAAGAAATCGCCAATCCATCGCGATTGCCCCGCAACGAGGTCGAGTACGTCGACGCGCTGACACGCACCAGGGTGCACAAGTCGGGGCCGGTCTTCTTCGGCGGGGACATTGACTATCGCGCGTTGCTGGACCGATGTCTGGCAATGTCACCCATGGACGTCATCAGGACCGTCAGGGATTCTGGCCTCCGCGGCCTGGGCGGTGCCGGTTTCCCCACCGGCACAAAATGGCAGTCGTGCCGTGCGGCCGACGGCCACGAGAAGTACGTCATCTGCAACGCCGACGAGGGCGAACCCGGTACCTTCAAGGACCGGGTGGTGCTGACCCACTTACCCAAGCAGATGTTCGTGGGCATGATCATCGCCGCCCACGCCGTCGGGGCCACGCTGGGCATCGTCTACCTACGCGCCGAGTATGCATACCTGAGGGAGTATCTCGAGCAGCAGCTGGTCGAGCTTCGCGATGACGGGTTGCTGGGTAACGGATTCGACATCCGCATCCAGTCTGGCGCAGGAGCGTATGTCTGCGGTGATGAATCCGCCCTCATCGAGTCTTGCGAGGGCAAGCGTGGGACGCCACGGCTGAAGCCGCCGTTCCCCGTCGAGCACGGGTACCTGGACAAGCCGACGGTCGTCAACAACGTCGAGACGTTTGCCGCGGTGGCGCGGATCATGGAGAAGGGCGCCGACTGGTTTGCGGCGATGGGTACGTCGGAATCCAAAGGCACCAGGTTGCTCAGCGTCTCCGGCGACTGCGCCGCGCCGGGGATCTATGAAATCGAGTGGGGCATCACCCTGCGCGAGGTACTCGAGATGATTGGTGCCGAGGATCCCAGGGCTGTGCAGATAAGCGGCCCTTCGGGAGAGATGATTTCGGCCATCGCGGACGCCAACCGCAGGATCGCTTTCGAAGACCTGTCGTGCGGTGGTTCGTTCATGGTCTTCGATTCGCAACGCGACCTCCTCGGTGTCGTCAGGGATTTCATGCAGTTCTTCGTTGATGAGTCCTGCGGTATCTGCGTTCCCTGCCGAGCCGGGGGTGTGGTGCTGCGTCAGAAGGTCGACCTCGTCATCGACGGCCGGGCGGACCAATCGGATCTCGACGAGATGGTGCGTTGGGGCGGCATCATCGCGAACACCAGCCGGTGTGGTCTCGGTATGACGGCGCCCGGCCCGATCCTGACGACACTGAAGAAGTTCCCCGAAGTCTATTCCGAGAGACTCTCCCGGCAGAAACACGATGGCCTGCTGCCGTCCTTCGATATGGAAGCGGCGCTGAGCGGTCACGGCAAGGCGGTGGAGGAACTCGCGAAACAGGAGTCGAGATGAGCATCCAGATCGAGATCGACGGAGTCGCCGTAACCACCGAAGAAGGCGAAAACCTCGTCGACGTTGCCGCGGAGTCGGGTGTCTACATCCCCACGCTGTGCTACCTGGACGGAAACCCGGCACTGGGCACGTGCCGCGCATGCGTGGTCAACGTCAACGGCCGAGTCGTCCCTGCCTGCACGGTCAAGGTCACAGAGGGCATGCGCGTCGAAGTGAACGAACCGGAGACCGCCGATATGCGCAAGGCGTTGGTCGAAATCCTGTTCTCCGAAGGCAATCACAACTGCCCCAGCTGCGAGAAAAGCGGTCGGTGCACTCTGCAGGCCGTCGGCTATGAAGTGGGCATGATGGTCTCCCGCTTCCCGTACCAGTTCCCCGAACGCATTCAGGATCACGCCTCCGAAACAATCTGGCTGGAACGGGACCGATGCATCTTCTGCCAGCGCTGCGTCGAGTTCGTTCGAGATCGCACGACAGGCAAGAAGATTTTCAGCATCAACGGACGCGGCACGAATGCGCGTATCGAGATCGACGTAGAGCTCGCCAATGCGATGCCGCCCGATCAGGTGAAGGAGGCCGTGGACATTTGTCCGGTCGGCACCATCCTCGAAAAGCAGGTGGGCTACGACGATCCCATCGGCCAGCGGCACTACGACGTCGAATCGGTACGTGAGCGGGTTCTTGGGAGGCAGGCCGAATGACCATGTCAGATTCGAAAACGGTGGCGTCACACGAGCTTCCGGCCACCGCTTTAGATCCGGAGTTGGCCGCCAAGCGCGCCGACAAGATCAAGATATCCATGATCAGCTTGTGCGGCTGTTGGGGATGCACATTGTCATTCCTCGATGTCGACGAACGGCTGCTGGGGCTGCTCGACAAGATCACGATTCTCCGTTGCTCCCTCACGGACGTGAAACGGATCCCTGAACGCTGCGCGATCGGATTCATCGAGGGCGGAGTCGCCAATGACGAGAACATCGAGACGCTGCAGCACTTCCGGGAGAACTGCGACGTTCTCATATCGGTCGGGGCCTGCGCGATCTGGGGTGGGATCCCGGCGATGCGCAACATGGTCGAGCTGAAGGATTGCCTGTCTGAGGCTTACGTCAACTCTCCGACTGCCGTTGCCGGTGCCCCAACCGTCGTGCCATTCCACAAAGACATCCCGACTCTGACCAACAAGGTGTACCCGTGCCACGAGGTCGTCAAGATGGACTACTTCATCCCTGGGTGTCCGCCGTCGCCGGACGCAATTTTCAAGGTATTCGACGACCTGATCAACGGGCGTCCCGTCGATTTGCCCGTGTCGCTCAACCAGTTTGACTGACCCCGAGGGGCTTAACATGACTACCACATACGTCATCGATCCCATCACCCGCATCGAGGGTCATGGGAAGGTCACCGTCGAAGTCGACGACGACCACAACGTCCTCGACGCCAAACTGCACGTCGTCGAGTTCCGCGGATACGAGAAATTCATCCAGGGGCATCCGTTCTGGGAGGCCCCAGTACTGATGCAGCGTATCTGCGGCATCTGCTTCGTCAGTCATCACCTCGCGGGCGCGAAGGTGCTCGACGACATCGTCGGGGCCGGTCCGTACACAGCGATGGCCCTGACTCCGACCGCGGTGAAGATGCGCCGCCTAGGTCATTACGCGCAGATGCTGCAATCACATGTCACCGCCTATTTCTATCTCGTGCTTCCGGAGATGCTGTTCGGTATCGACGCCGCACCCGAACAGCGCAATGTCCTCGGGCTGATCGAGGCGAACCCGGAGCTGGTCAAGCGAGTGGTGATGCTGCGCAAGTGGGGCCAGGAGTTACTCGTGGCGGTGTTCGGCAAACGGATGCATGGAATCTCGTCCATACCCGGCGGGGTGAACAAGAGTCTGTCTGCCGCCGACGTCGATCGGTTCCTTCACGGTGATGAGGGAATACCGTCGATCGAGCGGGTGATCGAGGACGCGCAAGTGGGTCTGGAACTCTTCTACGACTATCACGAGAAGCACCGGTCACAGGTAGACAGATTTGCAAATGTCCACGCGCTCAATATGTGTCTCGTCGATGCCGACGGAAACGTGGACTACTACGACGGCAAGCTGAAGGTCGTCGATGACGACAAGAACGTCGTCGACGAGTTCGATTACCACGATTACCTCGACCACTTCTCGGAGGGTGTCGAAAAGTGGAGTTACATGAAGTTCCCCTTCCTCACCGCACTCGGCCGTGAGGCGGGCTCGGTCCGGGTGGGCCCGCTCGCCCGGCTGAATGTCACCCACACCCTGTCCACCCCGATGGCAGCGGATGCGCTGGAGAAGTTCCACGCCTATACCGGCGGCCGCGCGAACAACATGACGCTGCATACGAATTGGGCGCGAACGATCGAGATCATCCACGCCGCAGAGGTCATCAGAGACTTGCTTCTTGATCCGGACATTCAGAAGGACGACCTGGTGGTCACTCCCGGTGCCGATGCCTGGACCGGTGAGGGGGTCGGGGTCGTGGAGGCGCCACGCGGCAGCCTGCTGCACCATTACCGGGCCGATCGCGAGGGAAATGTGACCTTCGCCAATCTCGTTGTCGCCACGACCCAGAACAACGAGGTGCTCAACCGAACGATACGCAGCGTCGCGGAAGACTATTTGGGTGGCCAGGCCCAGATCACCGAAGGCATGATGAATGCCATCGAAGTCGGAATCCGAGCCTATGATCCGTGCTTGAGTTGTGCCACACATGCTTTGGGACAGATGCCACTGATGGTGCGGGTGGTTGACCCGCTGGGTCGGGTGATCAGTGAGCGTGTGCGCTGAGCCACCATTTCCCCGGTTCGAGTTCTTCAACGAGCCATCCTCACTCATCTACGGCATCGGCAATGTCGGACGACGGGATGACGGACTGGGCTGGGCGTTCGTCGACCGGCTCGAGGCGCGCCAGCCGGTGCCGCGCGCGGTCATGTATCGGAATTATCAGCTCAACTACGAAGACGCCCATCTGATCAGCGAATTCGCGCGGGTGCTGTTTGTTGACGCGACGAAAGATCCAGCGGTTTCGTCCTTCTCACTGAGCCGCCCCGAACCGAAGCTGGATTTCAGTTTCACCTCGCATGCCATCTCGGTTCCTTCGATCCTTGCGACTGCGAAACAGTGCTTCGGGCATCTACCCGAGGTTTACCTATTGGCGATCCGCGGCTACGAGTGGGAATTGCAGATGGGACTGACCGAGCCAGCGGAGCAGAATCTAGGGGATTCACTGAAATTCGTAGACGGTGCCAGCACCGCCGGCGACACGAGGTCCTCGCCTGCTTAGCAGGCGTTGAGGGATGACAGGCCACCAAGAAAACACCAAAGGAGAGAAAGATGACGGTACGGATTGGCATCAACGGCTTCGGTCGCATCGGACGCAGCTTCTACCGGGCGTTGCTGGCGGAGCAGGCTGAGGGTCGGAGCACAGACCTCGAAGTGGTCGCCCTCAATGACCTCACCGACACCGCCGCGACGGCACACCTGTTGAAATTCGATTCGATCTACGGCCGGTTGGCGCAAGACGTCAGCGTCGCGGGCGACGACACGATCGTCGTGGGCCGCAACAAGATCAAGGCCTTCGCGGTCAAGGACGGGCCGGCGGCGATTCCGTGGGGCGACGTCGGCGTAGACATCGTCCTGGAGTCCACTGGCATCTTCAACGACGGCGCCAAGGCCAAAGGCCACCTACAGACCGGCGTCAAGAAGGTCATCTTCTCGGCCAATGCCAAGAATGAAGACCTGACTGTCGTGCTCGGGGTCAACGAGGACAAGTACGACGGTAGCCAGACATTGATCAGCAACGCTTCGTGCACCACAAACTGCCTTGCGCCGGTTGCCAAACTGCTCAACGACGAGTTCGGGATCGTCAGGGGCCTGATGACCACCGTCCACGCCTACACCCAGGACCAGAACCTGCAGGACGGCCCGCACGGCGACCTGCGGCGCGCCCGCGCCGCCGCGCTGAACATCGTGCCGACGTCGACCGGTGCCGCAAAGGGCCTCGGCACGGTGGTACCGGAGCTGACGGGCAAGCTCGACGGCTACGCGTTGCGAGTGCCTACACCCACCGGCTCCGTCGTCGATCTGACAGTCGAACTCTCGAAGTCGGCTAGCGCGAAAGACATCAACGCCAAGTTCAAGACCGTCGCCGAAGGCAGGCTCAAGGGAATCATGAAGTACTCTGAGGCGCCGATCGTCTCCTCCGACATCGTCGGCGACCGGCACTCGTCGATCTTCGACTCGCCCCTGACGAAGGTGCTCGGCAGCCAGGCCAAGGTGGTGTCGTGGTACGACAACGAGTTTAGCTACTCGTCCCGGCTCGTTGACCTGATCGCGCTGGTCGGAAAGTCGTTGTAGCGATGACCCTTCCGAATCTCGACGACCTTCTGGCGGAAGGCGTCTCTGGGCGTTTCGTGCTCGTGCGCTCGGACTTCAATGTCCCACTCGACGACGGCAGGATCACCGATCCCGGCCGCATCGTGGCATCACTGCCGACGCTGAAGGCGCTCGCTGATGCGGGTGCCAAGCTCGTGGTGACCGCACACCTGGGCCGACCCAAGGGCCAACCGGATTCCAAGTACTCGCTCGCCCCCGTTGCGGCGGCGCTCGGCGAAAAGCTTGGTCGGCATGTGCAATTGGCGGCCGACGTCGTGGGGCCCGACGCACTGGCACGAGCCGAGGGCCTGACCGACGGCGATATTCTGCTGCTCGAGAACATCAGGTTCGACCCCCGCGAGACGAGTAAGGATGAGGCCGAGAGAATGGCCCTGGCCAAGCAGTTGGCCGAACTGGTCGGCAACGGCGCTTTCGTGTCCGACGGGTTCGGCGTGGTGCATCGAAAGCAGGCTTCGGTGTTCGACGTCGCCAAGTTGTTGCCGCACTACGCGGGCAAGTTGGTGGCGGCCGAAGTAGCGGTGATGGAACGACTCACCAGATCCACCGAGCGGCCCTACGCGGTTGTGCTCGGCGGGTCCAAGGTGTCGGACAAGCTGGCCGTGATCGAGGAGTTCGTCAAGAAAGCCGACAATCTGGTGATCGGCGGCGGCATGTGCTTCACATTTCTCGCCGCACAAGGGTTTTCGGTGGGCAAATCGCTCCTACAGCCGGAGATGATCGAAACCTGCAAGCAACTCCTCGAGACCCACGCCGACGCGATTCACCTTCCGGTCGACATCGTCGTGGCCGACGAATTCAAGGCCGACGCTGCACCACAGACCGTCGCGGCCGACGGAATCCCCGACGACAAGATGGGTTTGGACATCGGACCGGAATCCGTCAAGCGGTTCGCCGCGGTTCTCTCCGATGCCAGGACGATATTCTGGAACGGCCCGATGGGTGTGTTCGAGTTCCCGGCGTTCGGAGCCGGCACGAAAGGCGTTGCGGAAGCGATCATCGCCGCCACCGGCAAGGGCGCGTTGAGCGTCATCGGAGGAGGTGACTCCGCTGCCGCGGTGCGGGCGCTCGGTCTACCCGAGGACGGCTTCTCGCACATCTCGACCGGTGGTGGTGCTTCTCTGGAATACCTTGAAGGCAAGACATTGCCCGGCATCGACGTATTGAGCAGCGTTGCCCGCTGAATAATGTCGCCCGGGCCGGAGGGACCGGCCTCAGACAAGTTGAGGCCGGTCCACTCTGTCCAACGTGGTCGTGAAGTCGGGTGGACGACGGTCCCATGCTGCGGCCCGTAGCGTCGATGCCTCCGGACTAAATCTTGACTGTCACGGGCTGCACGTTCCAGAGTTCATCGCAGTACTCGGCGATGGCGCGGTCCGACGAAAACTTGCCGCTGCGAGCAGTATTCAGGATCGACATCTGCGTCCAGGCCTTATTGTCCTGCCACGCAGCACTCACCCGTTCGTGGCAGTCCACGTAGGCGCCGTAGTCGGCCATCACCAGGAACGTGTCGTGATGACTCAGCGAATCAACCACTGGCCGGAAAACTTCGGTGTCACCGTGGGAGAACCGCCCGGTCGCAATCAGTCCCAGCACGGCCCTCAGCTCGTCGTTGCGCTCGATGTAGTCCGCCGGACGGTAGCCCTCGCGCCTGATGCGCTCGACTTCCTGCACCGTCAACCCGAACAAGAAGAAGTTCTCCGCACCGACCTCTTCCCGAATCTCAACGTTCGCACCGTCCAGTGTGCCGATGGTCAGTGCGCCGTTGAACATGAATTTCATGTTGCCGGTGCCCGAGGCCTCCTTGCCGGCAGTCGAGATCTGTTCGGACAGGTCGGCAGCCGGGTAGATCAGATGTGCGCATTGCACATTGAAGTTGGGCACGAACGCCACCTTCATGTATTGGTTGACGTCCGGGTCGTTGTTCACCGTCTCGGCGACGGCGTTGATCAGCTTGATGATGCGCTTCGCCATGAAATAGCCGGGCGCGGCCTTCCCACCGAAGATGAATGCGCGCGGCGGAATCTCGAGGCCAGGGTTCTCCTTCAGCCGGTGGTACAGCGTGATGATGTGCAGGACGTTCAGATCCTGACGCTTGTACTCGTGAATGCGTTTGACCTGAATGTCGAACAGCCAGTCTGTTTTGAGTTCGACACCCGTGGTCGAACGAATGTAGTCCGCAAGGCGTGTCTTGCTGGCGCGCTTTACCGCGCGCCACTTGCGATGGAACGTGGCGTCGTCGGCATAGCGCTCGAGCTCACGAAGCATCGTCAAGTCCGCGAGCCACCCTTCCCCGACAGTCTCGTCGAGCAGCTGCCTGAGCCCGGGGTTGGCGAGCGCCAGGAAACGCCGCGGCGTCGCGCCGTTGGTCTTGTTGCTGAACCGCTCCGGCCACATGTCGTTGAAGTCCTTGAGCACACTGGACTTGAGCAGCTCAGAATGCAATGCGGCGACACCGTTGACAGCGTGGCTGCCGACCGTGGCGAGGTTCGCCATGCGCACGCTCTTACCACCCTCCTCGCCGATCAAGGACATGCGAGTCACCCGCGCGTCGTCGCCCGGGAAGCGCGCGTGCACTTCATCCAGGAACCGGCGATTGATCTCGTAGATGATCTCGAGGTGGCGTGGCAGAAACTCGCCGAACATCGGCAAGGGCCAGGTCTCTAGAGCCTCCGGCAGCAGGGTGTGGTTTGTGTAGCCCAACGTCGCCACGGTGATTGCCCACGCGTCGTCCCACTCGAGTTGACGTTCGTCTATCAGGAGCCGCATCAATTCGGCGACCGCGATCGACGGATGCGTGTCGTTGAGCTGCAGTGCCCATTGTTCGGCGAGCGTTTCAATGGGGCGGTCGGCAATGTCGTGGTGCATGTGCAGCACGTCCTGCAGAGAACAGGAGACGAAGAAGTACTGCTGCAACAAGCGCAGTTGCTTGCCGACCTCTGGCTCGTCGTTCGGGTAGAGCACCTTGGTTACCGTCTCCGAAACGACTTTCTCCTGGACCGCCTCGTAGTACTCGCCGGCGTTGAAGGCCTCGACTTCAAATGACTCGACCGCTTTGGCGCTCCATAACCTCAGCGTGTTGCACGTGTTCACGTCATAACCCTGAATGGGAGTGTCGTAGGCAACCCCCTTGAGGACCCGCCGCGGCACCCAGTGCATGCGCTTGGTGCCCGTTTCGTCGACGTAGCGTTCGGTGTGCCCTCCCCAGTTGACTCGATAGGCTATATCGGGCTTGACGATCTCCCAGGGGTTCCCACGAACCAACCAGTTGTCGGTCGTTTCGACCTGCCACCCGTCGTGAATCTCCTGGTCGAAAATTCCGAATTCGTAGCGGATTCCATAGCCGATCGCTGGACGCTGAAGACTGGCCAGCGAATCGAGATAGCAGGCCGCGAGCCGTCCCAAGCCGCCGTTCCCGAGCCCCGGCTCTTCTTCGCACGCAAGGACCATGTCGAGGTCCTGGCCCAATTCGGCCAGTGCCGCGCGCGCCTCCTGCTCGATACCGAGATTCAACAAGTTGTTCCCGAGATGCGGCCCCATCAAGAACTCGGCCGACAGGTAACAGGCCACTTTGACGCCTAGATCCCAATAGGTCTGTGTCGTAGTCGTCCAGCGCTGCTGCATGCGGTCGCGGACGGCCAGCGCAAGCGCGCGATAGTAGTGTTCAGGTGTTGCGACGGCAGCCA
The DNA here is from genome assembly GCA_963715215.1 of uncultured Actinomycetota bacterium. Lineage (GTDB taxonomy): Bacteria > Actinomycetota > Actinomycetes > Mycobacteriales > Mycobacteriaceae > Mycobacterium. The sequence goes on along the minus strand of CAVQRJ010000019.1, from coordinate 76,295 downwards.
GGCGACCAATGGAATAACGCAGCTGATCCGTGACGTCGCGTCGCAAATCATCGGCTTGCATTCCGGTGCGTACCGCCTCCACCGCGTCGACGGCCGGGGGGGACATGTTCGGTAAAACGGCGGATTCCCGGCCAGGTGTCTGTGCGACGTTGGTCTCCATCTCGGCCCTACTCCATGAAATGTCGAATGAGTTCTTCGGGGAACGCTTTTCGTAGCCGCTGTCTTAGGTTTGACCGCTGCACCTGGCTCCCGCAGCGGACGTCCACCATCTTCGCACTCTTGCCTGCTCTCGATGCAGGAATCTGAAGTCGACACTGAGAATGCCTCACGCTCAGCCTCTCATCCGTTTGAGCGGCAACGAATAGCGCCGAAATCCACAGGCTCAGACGACGTTCAGGCCGCGCGAACGGAACTGCCCCTCTACCCGAGCCACCAGCTCGGGTTCGGGGGGACGGACGTCGCCAAGCTGGTACGGCACACCCAGCTCCTCCCACTTGGGCACGCCGAACTGGTGAAACGGCAGCACCTCGACGCGGTCCACCTCTTTGAGGGTCGCCACGAAATCGGCGATCGCGTCGACGTTTTCCGCCGCGTCGGTCAAACCGGGGACTAGGACGAATCGGATCCACATGTGATTGCCGCGGTCGGACAGCCGGCGGGCGAATCGCAGCGTGTTCCCGATGTCCACGGAGGTGACCAGCCGGAACGTGGCGGGGTCGCCCGACTTGATGTCAAGTAAGACGAGGTCGACATTGTCGAGGTAGTCCTCCGATGCCCGGTCGCCGAGAAACCCGGAGGTATCCAGGCAGGTGTGTAGGCCGAAATCGTGCTTGGCCCGCCGGAAGATCTCACCGGTGAACTTGATCTGGAGCATCGGCTCGCCGCCGGTGATCGTCAGCCCTCCACGCGAGATCCGAAGTGCCCTGGCGTATTTACCGATTTCCTCCATCATCCGGTCGGCCGTCACCCTCCGGCCTTCGCGCATCATCCAGGTGTCCGGGTTGTGGCAGTACTGACACCGAAGCGGGCAGCCGTTGACAAACAGGGTGAACCGCATGCCTGGCCCGTTGACCGCACCGGTGAGCTCGTAGGAGTGGTAGAACCCGACGTTCGGGTCGTCCTCCTCCGCCTCGAGCCGGCCCGCGTCCACCAGCTCGGAGCGGCCCACCGAGAGGTCGCTGACGGGCACGATCGGAAGCCGGCGCAGGCCGGGCCGGGCCGCTGCGGCGACCTTCATCGCGTCGCTGACGTCGGGGAACTGCGGCGGGCGTTCGGTGTGCGAGGTCATCTCCTCACGCGTTCCGAGCCGGGCTTCTAGAGGGCGCCGTGGAAGGTGCGGTTGATCACGTCCAGTTGCTGCTCGCGGGTGAGCCGCACGAAGTTCACTGCGTACCCCGACACCCGAATGGTGAGCTGTGGGTAATTCTCGGGGTGCTCCATCGCATCCAGCAGCGTCTCGTGGTTGAGCACGTTGACGTTGACGTGGAAGCCGCGCTCGCCGAAATATGCGTCGAGCAGGCCGACCAAGTTGCCGACGCGCTCATCCATAGTCTTGCCCAGCGCCTGGGGCACAACGCTTCCGGTGAGCGAGATGCCGTCCTTGGCCTGTCGGTACGGCAGCTTCGCGACCGACAGAGCCGCGGCGAGGAAGCCGTGGGTGTCCCGGCCGTTCATCGGGTTGGCCCCGGGCGAGAACGGCTCACCTGTGCGGCGGCCGTCCGGGGTGTTGCCCGTGTGCTTGCCGTACACCACGTTTGACGTGATGGTCAGCACCGAGGTGGTGTGCTCAGCATCCCGGTAGGTCTTGTACCCGCGGACCTTGTCCATGAACTTCTCGACGAGCATGACGGCGAGCTCGTCGGCCCGGTCGTCGTTGTTGCCGTATGCCGGGTAGTCGCCCTCGATCTCGTAGTCCACCGCGAGGCCTGTCTCGTCGCGGATGACCTTGACCCGCGCGTACCGCATTGCCGACAGGCTGTCGGCGGCGATGGCAAGACCCGCGATACCCATCGCCATGGTCCGCTTGACGGGGTAGTCGTGCAGCGCCATCTCGATGCGCTCGTACGCGTACTTGTCATGCATGTAGTGGATGACGTTGAGGGCGTTGACGTACGTCCCGGCGAGCCAGTCCATCATCCGGTCGAACGCCTCGAGGACCTCGTCATAGTCCAGGTACTCCGAGGTGATCGCGGGGTGCCGTGGTCCGACCTGTGTGCCGTTCATTTCGTCGCGGCCGCCGTTGATCGCGTACAGCAGGGTCTTGGCGAGGTTGACCCGGGCGCCGAAGAACTGCATCTGCTTGCCCACCGGGGCGGCCGACACGCAACAGGCGATCGCAACGTCGTCGCCGTACTCCTGACGCATCAGGTCGTCGCTCTCGTACTGGATCGACGAGGTGTCGATCGACACCTTCGCGCAGAAGTCCTTGAAGCCCTGGGGCAGTTGGTCGGACCAGAACACCGTCAGGTTCGGCTCCGGGGCCGGGCCGAGGTTGTACAGCGTCTGCAGGAAACGGAACGAGCTCTTTGTGACCAGCGGCCGGCCGTCGTTGCCGATGCCGCCGATCGACTCGGTGACCCACGTCGGATCGCCGGAGAACAGCTCGTCGTACTCCGGGGTGCGCAGGAACCGCACGATCCGCAGCTTGATGACGAAGTCGTCGATCAGCTCCTGGGCCTCGATCTCGGACAGCCGGCCCTCGGCCAGGTCGCGCTCGATGTAGATGTCGAGGAACGTCGAGGCGCGACCCAGCGACATGGCCGCGCCATTCTGCTCCTTGATCGCGGCCAGGTAGGCGAAGTACGTCCACTGGACCGCCTCGCGCGCGGTCCGTGCCGGGGCGGAGACGTCGTAGCCGTACTTAGCGGCCATCTCCTTGAGCTCGGCCAGCGCCCGGATCTGCTCGGCGAGCTCCTCACGGTCGCGGATCACGTCGTCGCCGGAGAAGACCTTGTCCAGGGACAGGTGATCCCTGCGCTTCTGTTCGATCAGCCGGTCCACGCCGTACAGGGCCACGCGACGGTAGTCGCCGATGATGCGGCCGCGGCCATATGCGTCCGGCAGGCCAGTGACGATGTGCGACTTGCGGGCGGCACGGATGTCGGAGGTGTACGCATCGAAGACGCCCTCGTTGTGCGTCTTGCGGTATTTCGTGAAGATCTCATACACCTCGGGTGGCATCGGGTAGCCGTACACCTTCAGTGCGGTTTCGACCATCCGCAGGCCGCCGTTGGGCATGATCGCCCGCTTCAGGGGTGCGTCGGTCTGCAGTCCCACGATGAGCTCGCGGTCCTTGTCGATGTAACCGGGGGCGTGGGCCGTGATGGACGAGGGAATTAGGGAGACGTCCAAGACCCCCTTCTCACGCTCCGTGGGGAACAGCTCGCCCAGCTTCTGCCAGACCTGTGTCGTGCGTTCGGTGGGGCCGGCGAGGAAGGACGCGTCCCCTTCATATGGCGTGTAGTTCTCGATCAAGAAGTCCCGGACCGATATTCTGTCCGGCCATGTCAGCCCATTGAAGCCGCGCCATGCGTCGGCGTCGTCGCCCGCCGTGCCGCCGGGGGTATTGGTCTGCTGGATGTCGGTGGCTGTCATCGCAAAACCCATCTCGTCGGTCGGGGCCGGCCGGAGCCTCGCCGGCCTCCGAAAGCGGTGGTGTTCGGCCGGCCGATCAGACAAGTGTCCCACGTCGGTCACTGGCGGGGGGAGAAGTACGCAATTTGATGCGCAGTTGGCGCAGCCGAACCTTGCTGGCGGAGAACCACGTTCGACGCCGGTTAACCATTGCTCTTGCGTTCCTTCGTGTTGGCAAGAGTCCATCAGTTACGGCTCGTGACCTGTCAGTCCTGGCGGGCGACGATCATTGGGATTTGCACGTAATGCGCCAACATCGAGCTGACCGAACCGAGCATCAGGCCGGCGAAGCCGCCGCGTCCGCGGCTGCCGACCACCAGCAGCTGGGCGTTCTCGGCTTGCTCGGCCAGGTGGACGGCCGGCTGGTCGCGCACAACTACCCGACGGACCTTCACGTCGCCGTAACGCTCGCACCAACCCGACAACCGCTTTTCCAGCAACTTCACCTTGCGCTCTGCCACCGCGCCCCAGTCCACGTCGGGAACCTCCCTGAGGTCCACGTCGCTCCATGCGTGCACGGCGACCAGTTCGACCTGCCTCTCGGCCGCCTCCTCGAACGCGATGCGCGTCGCGAGCTCGGAGCTCTGCGAGCCGTCGATTCCGACGACCACGGGAGCATCGGCGGCGGGGGTGGCATGGTCGTGGATCACCGCGACTGGGCAGCGCGCGCCGTACACCAACCCGGAGCTGACCGAGCCGAGCAGACCTCGGCGCAAGGCCCCATGTCCGCGGCTTCCCACCACGATCATCTTCGCGCGCTCGGAGAGCTCGATCAGCGTGCGAAGCGCTGGGGAGTGGTAGATCTCGGTGCCGGCAATATCCCCCGCAGCGCCGGCGTCCTCGGCGGTGCGTTGCACGAGTTCGGCCGCGCTGTCGACAATCTGGCGAGCTTGGGCATCCTGCCACTCCTCCGTCGTCGCCGGGACGGGCATCAACGACCGGGTGACGGAGTGCGCCCCGACGATATGTACCAACTTCAGCGGAGTCGACCGCAACAGAGACTCGCGGGCGGCCCACCGCACGGCAGCGTCCGAAGGACCAGAACCGTCCACGGCGACGACGATCTCGTTGGCTCTTGCGTTCTTCTGTTTAGTCTTTTTCTTGGACTTCTTTTTGGCCACTGCTACGCCCCTGTGGTTAGTGCGTCCACGATCTGCCGGCGCGCGTTACGGCCGCGCGATCCGCCCCGATCGTAGTCGGGGCAGACGTCGCCCGAGGCCATCATGACCGAGTTCGTGCTCTCGGGGTGAGATCGCGCGCAGCTACCGACCGGCGACACCGAGCACGGTCACATCCCGCGTGAAACCAGGCCTGTACTTCGCGGGGGGCGCGGAGGACATTGAACCCAGGCGGCGATTGGCTGCCTCGCCAAGGTGTGCTGCCCGTGTACCACGGAAGGTCGGGAGAGGTCGATGAAAGTCATGTCGCCTATGGATGCGCTGTTTTTGATAGGGGAATCGCGCGAGCATCCGTTGCACGTCGGCGGTTTGCAGGTATTCACACCGCCGCAGGGCGCCGGACCGGAGTTCGTTCGGGATACCTATGCGGCGATGCTGGGGTGCGGGGACGTCCAGCCGACGTTTCGCAAGCATCCGGCGACGGCATTCGGTGGGTTCACCAACGTCGCGTGGACATTGGATGACGATATCGACCTCGACTACCACGTGCGCCGCTCTGCCCTGCCCGCTCCGGGACGGGTCCGGGAGTTGCTGGAACTGACCTCCCGGCTGCACGGCACCCTGCTGGACCGCCACCGGCCGCTGTGGGAATCGCATGTGATCGAGAGTCCGGCCGACGGGCGCTTCGCGATCTACACCAAGGTCCATCACGCATTGGTTGACGGGGTGTCTGCGCTCAAGCTGATGCAGCGGTCACTCAGTACCGACCCCGCCGACAGCGAGATCCGGGTGCCGTGGGCGCTGCCGCCCCGTCCGCGCGAGCGTGCCGAGGCTCATCCGGGCGGCGTGCAACGGCTCAGGGAGACAATGCGATCGGTGGCGCAGAAGGTCCCCTCGACGCTGGCGCTGGCGCGCATTGCGCTGGGCGCGCGGGAGCTTACTCAGCCGTTTCGGGCACCGCGCACGATGCTGAACGTTCCCATCGGTGGGGCGCGCCGGTGCGCGGCGCAGTCCTGGCCGCTGGAACGCATCGCGAAGGTCAAGGACGCGGCCGGGGCGTCTGTCAATGACGTTGTGCTGGCGATGTGCGCCGGTGCCCTGCGCTCCTATCTCAGCGACCTCAACGCGCTGCCCGATTCACCGCTGATCGCCATGGTTCCGGTGAACGTGCGCGCCGAGCACGACTCCGGCGGCGGCAATGCGGTGTCGACCGTGTTGTGCGACCTGGCGACGCACGTCAACGACCCGGCAAGAAGGTTGGACGTCATTCACACCTGCATGCAGGGAAACAAGAAGGTGTTGTCGCAGCTGCCAAGCGCGCAAGCCATGGCGGTGGGCATGGCCACATTTACCTTGATGTTTCTCGGCGGTCGGCCGGGGTTCCGTGCGGCGCAGCCGCCGTTCAACATCTGCATCTCCAACATTCCCGGCCCCAAAGAGCCGATGTACTGCAACGGGGCGCGCCTCGACGGCAACTATCCGCTTTCGGTCGTCATGGATGGACAGGCGCTCAACATCACCGTGGCAAGCTGCGCCGACCATCTCGACTTCGGCATCGTCGGGTGCCGCCGATCGATCCCGCACCTACAGCGGCTGCTCGGTGATCTGGAAGTGGCGCTGAAGGACCTGGAACAAGCCTTCGGCGTGTGAGACGGCGGCGTTTCTGAACCGCCCGAGTCCGAAGAAATCGGTAAGCACACGTGCACCCCCGCCGCGAGTGTGAAGATGCTTGGCATGAAGATGGACCAACCTGGGCTGGAGCTGCTGGTCCGCGTGGGGTTGGCCACTTTGCTCGGGGTCGCGATCGGCCTGGAACGCCAGTGGCGGTCGCGAATGGCCGGGCTGCAGACAATGGCGCTGGTCAGCATGGGCTCGGCATTGTTCACGATCATGGGTGCCTACTCCTTCCCCGACCAGGGCGACCGCAACAGGGTGGCCGCCCAGATCGTGACGGGCATCGGCTTCTTGGGTGCCGGCGTGATCATCCAGACAGGTTTGACGGTGTCCGGGCTCAACACTGCCGCGACGCTATGGGCAACTGCGGGGGTGGGTGCGCTGTGCGGTCAATGGATGTGGCGCGAGGCGGTCGTTGGCGCGGTGATAGTCGTCGTCGGCAATGGGTTGCTCTACCCGCTGTCAAAGTGGATTGACCGCAGACCTCGAAAGCCCGGCCGCGATAAACAGGCCGACTTCTAAGGCTTCGATGTGGTAGGCGTGGCCGCGCCGGAGAAACCAGCCTCCGCAAACGTGCCCGCTTCCCGCGTCCCAGTGGGATCATCGTCCCGGGTTTAGTGAATTGCCGTCGATCGGCCGGGGACTGCTGACGCGGTGATTCTGACCAGCAAGACGAAAGGCCGGCTCGCCGACATGTCTTCGAATCAGTCCGCACCATCCAGCATCGGAGTTATCACCAGCGGTGGTGATGCTGCAGGGATGAACCCTGCCGTGCGTGCGGTTATCCGCACGGCCGCACACCGCGGCATCGACGTGTATGCAATTCACGAGGGATACCACGGCCTCGTCGAAGGCGGTGACCTCATCCGGCGAATGGAACCCGCCGACGCCGACGACATCGTGCACAAGGGCGGGACAGCAATCGGCACCGCCAGGTCCAAACGATTCAGGACGCGCGACGGCCGCCGGACAGCCGCCCGCAACATCGTGGAGCGCGGCATCGACGCGCTTGTCGTGATCGGCGGCGACGGCAGCCTCACCGGCGCCAATGTGTTCCGCGAGGAGTGGTCGGAGTTGCTCGCCGAACTGGTTGACTCCGGACAGATCGCACAGGAACTCGCCGACGAGCACCCGTTCCTGCGCCTGGTTGGCCTCGTCGGGTCCATAGACAACGACATGTCGGGTACCGACATGACGATCGGTGCGGATACGGCGTTGCACCGGATCGTCGAAGCCCTGGATTCCTTGCACAGCACCGCGTCCAGCCATCAGCGCACGTTCGTCGTCGAAGTCATGGGACGCCATTGCGGCTACCTCGCGCTGATGTCTTCGCTTGCGACCGCGGCCAACTGGGTGGTGATCCCCGAGCAGCCACCTGCGAAGGACTGGGCTCAGCACATGTGCCGGGATATCAAGGCGGGCAGGGAGATCGGCCGTCGGCAGAGCGTGGTCGTCGTTGCCGAGGGTGCGCAGGATATGGATGGCAACCCGATCACCGCCAACCAGATCAAAACACTGCTCGAGGATGAACTCGGCGAGGACACCAGGATCACGATCCTCGGCCACGTGCAACGCGGCGGCGCGCCGAGCGCCTTCGACAGATTCTTGGCCACCCTGCTCGGCCATGCTGCCGTCGAACAACTGCTCACCGATAGCCCGCACGCATCCCCGCAGCTGATCGGGTTGCGCGGGCACCGACTCGTTACCTCGCCATTGATGGAGTGTGTGGAACGGACCCAGGCGGTTGCCGAGCGCATCAAGGCCAGCGACTTCGACGGGGCAATGCTGCTGCGCGGCGGTAGCTTTCGGCAGTCGTACAAGATTCTGCAGACCATTCAGCAGGCCGCGGCGCGGCCCACACCGGCGGCTCGGCGACGATTCCGGATCGCCGTAGTACACGGAGGCGGACTGGCACCGGGGATGAACACCGCGGTCCGCGCCGCGGTGCGGCTCGGCCTCGACCGCGGGTACACCGTGCTCGCGGTCAAGAACGGATTCCGCGGACTACGCAAGGGCGACGTCCAGGAAATGAACTGGATGGACGTCAGCGGGTGGGTATCCGAAGGGGGTGCCGAGATCGGCACCAACAGGTATGTGCCCGGCGGCGCTGCGATCGCACAGATTGCCGAACAGGTTGCCGCTCACCGGATCGACGGTCTGCTGATGGCCGGCGGCTGGGACGGCTACCAGGCCGCTCACGAACTGCACCGCCACCGGCAGCAGTACACCGCCCTCGACATTCCGATCGCCTGCATGCCGATGACAATCAACAACGACGTCCCGGGCACCGAATTGAGCATCGGAAGCGACACGGCGCTGAACAGCATTGTGGCCGGCATCGACAGAATCCGACAGTCCGCGGTCGCCTCCCGCAGAGTGTTCGTTGTCGAGGTCATGGGTCACAACTGCGGTTACCTGGCATTGCTCAGCGGGTTGACCACCGGAGCCGAACGCATCTACCTGCCGGAGGAGGGCATCACGCTCGATGACCTCACGGCGGACATCGCGGCCCTCGCAGAGGGCTTCCGTTCTGGGAAACGCTTGGGCCTTATCGTCCGCAGCGAAGGCGCCGACCCCGTCTACACAACGGGGTTCATCACGTCGCTGTTTCAGAAGGAAGGTGGGGATCTCTTCGACGCTCGACAGGCGATCTTCGGCCACCTTCAAGAAGGCGGCGATCCATCGCCATTCGACCGGATACATGCCACGAGTCTGACCGCCCGCTGCATCGAGTTCCTCTCAGAGCAACTCGAATCCGGCAGCCGTGCGAGCGCAATGGTCGGATTCCAATCAGGGCGTGTGCAGTTCACCGATTTGACGTCGTACCCAGCGCTCGTCGAAGAGGACCTTCGCCGTCCGGTCGAGCAGCGCTGGATGGACCACCGCCACTTGGCGACAATCATGCGCGCGTAGTTGTACCGCTGAACCGAAAGAAGTTAGGCGACCCCTCGCTGCTTACTCGCCGAAGGCCGCGTCCTATGGGGTCTCTGTTGGCCCGGTTTCGTTGCGCTTCTTCGTCTTGTCAACGACGTCGGCCGCGATCTCGAGGCCCTTTTCGGTTGCACCGGTGGCGATCTGTCCCGCCGCCTTGAGAATTTTGGCTACCCCCTCCCTGACATCGCCGCCGAGCGCCTGTTGAGCACCTTCCACGATTTCGCCTGACTTCGCTACCGACTCGTTGGCAATCTCGCTGGCTTTTTGCTGAATTCCATCCTGGTCGTCGCGCATGGCGACTCCTTCCGTCGCAGAGGCGCATCCAAACTACGCCCGGGGAGCGCCTCACCGGACCGTTTCTCGGCTCAAGCGACCGATCAGCGCCCCGATGGGCGCTCACAGGCCGACGCATCTGCCGAAGCCAAGCGCAGCCGCGGCATCTGCATCAGAATTAGGGCGGCAGAGTGATGCCGACACGGAGGGGGAGGAACCGCCTTGACCAGACCCTTCAAAGTGCTGACCCGGGCGCTGGCGCGTACGCCGGCGGGACTCGAGGGTCGTGATCCCGAGTTCATCCGCGATACGCTGCCTCACCTCTGGCTGGCCGTCCAGCTCTACTTCCGGGCCGAGGTGCACGGGTTTGAGAACGTCCCGGACGAGCCGGTTCTGTTCGTCGGCAACCATAGCGGCGGAGCCAACACCCCCGACACATTCGTGTTCACCCTGGCCTATCACACGTTTATGACCGTGGAGGGTCGTCCGCTGGTCGCACTGGCCCACGACGCCGTCGTGCGCGTCCCGGTCATCGGCGACATCGCCCGCAAGTACGGCATGGTGGCAGCTGGCCAGTCGGCCGCTGCGGAACTCCTGAGCGAGGGCGCCAACGTGCTCGTCTACCCGGGCGGCGACGTCGAGGCGCTGCGACCATGGAGGGACCGCAACAAGATCGTGTTCGACGGTCGGAAGGGCTTCCTCAGGCTGGCCCACTCACGTCGGGTCAAGATCGTGCCCGTCGTCGCCGTCGGAGGCCAGGAGACATTCTTCGTCCTCAATGACGGCCGAAAGATGGCGAAGCTGCTCCGTGTCGACAAGCTGCTGCGGGCGAAAACCATGCCGTTCACTTTGAGCGTCCCGTGGGGCCTGATGCTGGCCGACCTTCCGCACATACCTATCCCGGCCAAGATACGGATGCAGATACTTCCGCCAATCGATCTCTGGGAGTTATTCGGCGAAGACCCGGACTGGGACCAGGCCTATGGGTATGTGACATCAGTGATGCAGGTGGCGCTGTCGAGCCTCGCTGCCGAGACCGTGATTCCGGTGGTGGGCTGATGGGTACGGTCGCCAGGTCTGTGTTGGTCCATAGACCCGTTGATGAGGTCGCGAAGGTGGCGATCGACCCCGACGTGGTCTTCCCGATCATGGGCGCCTTCGGCAAGTTCGATCTCATCACCCGAAACCCCGACGGCTCCCAGGACTGGGACCTCCATATCGACGTCGGAACGATCCACGTGGGCAGCCGGATACGTGTCGAGCCGACGTCCGAGCACACCCTGGTCTGGCGTTGGCAGCGGGGCACCCGCCACCACGCGCACATCGAGGTGTCCCCGGCCGAGGACGGCACCACGGTGACCATGGAGGTCACGATCCAGTTCGCCGGCCTACTAGTCGGGTGGATCACCGGCCGTCTCGCCGAAGGCATTCTGGGCCGACGTGTCGCAGCCGGACTAGAGCAGCTTCGCCATCACATCGAGTACGCCGCGTGACGCGCCGAAGCCGATTGAGCCCTACGGCAGTGTCCTTCACCACGCCGCGTCACCTGAAGACCGCCTCTGACCAGGGCAAAGCCCAAAAGTGCCCGGTGAGACTAGTAGGATCCACATATGCCGTTGGCTGATGGCCAGGTTTACGCGGGCTACACGATCTTGCGCAAGCTCGGCGAAGGTGGAATGGGCATGGTTTACCTTGCCCAGCACCCGAGGCTGCCGCGCCGTGACGCCCTGAAGGTGCTTCCGGCGGCGCTGACGGTCGACAACGAATATCGGCAGCGATTCAATCGCGAGGCTGATATCGCCTCGACGCTATGGCATCCGCACATTGTGGAAGTCCATGACCGTGGAGAGTTGGAAGGCCGACTGTGGATCTCCATGGACTACGTGGAGGGAACCGACGCCGCCTCACGGCTTCAGTCCCGCTACCCCAATGGCATGCCACCGGACGAGGTGGTGCGGATCACCAGAGCCGTAGCCGAGGCGTTGGACTATGCGCACGAACACCAGTTTCTGCACCGCGACGTCAAGCCCTCGAACATCCTGCTCTCACATCCGCAAGAACCAACTGAGCGAATCTTTCTCGCCGACTTCGGAATTGCCAAATGGGCCGAGGACAGCAGGCAGCTGACAGCCGCGAACATGGCGGTCGGGACGGTCGCGTACGCCGCGCCTGAGCAGTTGATGGGCGAGAGCCTCGACGGCCGCGCAGACCAATATGCATTAGCTGCCACGGCTTTTCACTTGCTCACTGGCACGCCGGTGTTCCAGCATACGAATCCGGCCGTGGTTATCAGCCAACACCTCAGCACTCCGCCCCCAGCGATCGGTACCCGTCGTCCGGAACTGCGGGATCTGGGACCAGTGTTTTCGAAGGCCCTGGCGAAGGCCCCCGAGGATCGCTACAAAACCTGCGTGGAGTTCGCCGACGCGCTTGCAACGCAACTCGGGATTGTGGCCGTTGAAACCGGCGCAACCGAGAAAACTGCAGTCGCCATTCCCACTTCAGGATCGAGGCATAGGGCGGCGCCCCAGCGCGCGTCAACAGGACCGACAAAAACGCAGATGAGAATCCTGGTCGCGCTATTGGTGACCGTCACGGTCATCGCGCTGATCTTGTTGGTCCTTCACTTCGTATGAGGCTTGGCGCCCGATCGTCACGCTTTCTCTGACGAACGTGCACGCTGGGGCTGAATGCCGTTGAATCGCTGCAATCAACTCGCTACACATGCCGCTGCAGCGAGACTGTGGTCTCCGCAGTCCACGCGGAACGCGGCATCGATCGATGTTGCCTCGTCCGGTATGAGCGTGGTCGGTGGTGGCGGCGGCGGCAACAGCGGGAAGAGGCGCACACCGTGCACGCCGGTCACGAACGCGACGACCTGCGCGGGAACGTTCGTTGCCACGTACAGGATGTCGCCAAGCGGGGCCGGCAGATCTGCCCCGTACAGGTAGTTCGGCACGAAGGCGACGATGGTGCGCAGACTCAAGGCCACGTTGACGATGATGTTGGGGTAATCGTTCGCAGCCATCTGCGCCTTGAGCGTGTCGTGCAGCTGAACTTGCGAGAGAGGATCTGAGTCGCTTCCGCGAAGTGATGTCAGGGGGACACCGTCGAGTCTGTTGCCCTGCGGGGCGCCGAACAGATTCAGAACCGTGGGTGTGACATCAACGATCTCGTAGTCCGGGTTGAAGACACCGTCGCCGAACTGGGGACCGTCGGCGATGACGAATGTTGTTGTCTCATCGGGTGATTGAAAGCCATGACCGAAGCCCTGCTGCGGCTGGTGGCCGTGGTCGGTGACGACGATCACGGTCCAGTCCTCGCAAGTGCTGGCGGACTTGCACGTTTCCTTCTCCCGCGCCGCAACAGCGTCCAAGATCGCACCGAGATTGTCGTCGGTGCGCTGGATCGCCTGCTTGTACTCCTCCGAGTCGGCGCCGTACAGGTGCCCATTCTCGTCGACCTGGACGAGGTAGGTGACGAGGAAGTTCGGCCCCTCTTTGGTGTCATTGATGGTCTTGACAGCTTCGGCCGTGACGGCGGCGTCGGTCTGCGACCAGTTCGTGTCGTTCGGTTCCTGCGAGATGTAAACGACTTCGTCGGCGCCGACCGAGCCAGAGGCGGCGATGGCGCCGATGACATCCCAGTCAGCGATCGCCTTCGTCTCGATGGCCGGGTTGTAGGTCTCGAGTTGGGTGAAGACCGTCGGCCATCTGTCGTACGTCCGCGGTGTGTACACGTTATTGATCACGCCGGTCTTGTTATCCCAAGCACCGGTCAGGATGGCCGTCCACGAGGGGTTGGAGACGGTGGTGTGTCCGACGATGCTCGGCGCGGAATTGGTGCTGGTATCCATCAGTTCGAAGAAATTCTCATTGGTGTCGTCGGCCAGCACCCTGCTCATGTTCGTGCCGTCGATAGCGACTACCAGGACGTGTTGTTTCGTGGGATCCGCCGGCGGGTCCGGGTAATCGAGGGGCTGACCGAGTGTCTGTGGGTACGCGACTGGCGCCGAGCGGGGCCGCAGGATCCGCTCGATCTCATCTCGCGTCGCGGCCAATATCGCCATCAGCGTCGGCGCCTCGAGCGGCGGCGACCCCGTACCCGGGTACAGGAGTGGGTGCAGCACTGAGCCGAGCAGGTCGGTGACGATGGTGACGACGCTGGACCGTGGTTCTGGCACTGCCAGTGCGGCTGGCGCCGAAGCCTCCGAGAACGTCGTTGCGGCCGTCTTGACCGCATCAGTCGGGTCGGGCGCGAAGGAGTACGTCGTCGGGGTCTCGACCCGGCCGAATGTACTGAGCTTTTCGGATGTCTTCCCATTAAGTTGGGTGGCCGCGGTGACCGCCGAGTCCACGGCGCGCGAAAAGTCGGCGAACAACCGGGTGTGCGCGCTACTTCTTCTGTTCGAGGCTTTCCGGTCGGCCGAGTTGCCGCTCACCGAATCCTTCGTTTCGGCTTCCTCCTGCCCCGGCAGCGCATGTCTGCTCAGAGTGTCGTCGTCGCTCGAGGCGGGTGGGGCTTCTTCTCCACTCGTCGCTTCCTTGACGCCGGCTTCGCCGGCATCGCCAGCAGTGGTATTGCCTGCGCCGTCATTCCCGGTGGCTCCGGCTGCCGAGCGCGACGTTGACTTCTTATCCGACGAGTCGACGTCGGTGCCAGCGGACGAAGCCGCACGCTTTCGAGCCGAGCTCTTACGGGACCAGGATTCATTTTTTGATGAGGATCTATCCGTATGCGAGAACCTGTTTATCGATGGGGAGTCTCCCGTTGGCGACGTGCCCGATGAATCGGCGTACGCAGTCCCGGGCGCGGTTGCGATGGCGACCCCAACGCCCAGGGTCACCGCTAGGGCCCCAACCCGACCGATGTGCCTCGCATAACCCATGACGGTTCCCTTTCGTTTCGTTCACCTCGTCGGATCCGGGTAGCAGAGCACGGGCGGCGTCGGCCCCGGGTTCGCAGCGGCCGAGCCCATGTCGCTGGGGCGACGCCGCATAGGTTCTGCCGCAACTCCACGATGACCAGGACGTAAATTACGCCCTCGCACAGCGGTTTGCCAGCAATCGACAATTTGGTCTTCGTGACGGTTGCGACGATCGACCAGGGCGGCCGCCCCGGCTAAGCGTGATCAGTACCCGCCAATAGCGGGCTGATGTCGGCGGAAGCTTGTACTTCTGCCCCGAGGCTGATCGATCTCGCCGATCTGGCGACGTGCCGAACGACTTGGTTGAGAATGTGCGCATGGGAATCGTTCGGTCAGTTGCAATGGCTGCTCTGTTGGGCGCGATGGCTGTCGGCTTCGCCAGCCCGGCCTGGGCCGACGAGCTCACGCCTGGCTTTTACAGCGTTGTCCGCAGCGGAATCCCAGCGCCGGGAAATGCGCCCATGATGTGGAGCGTCCATTCGTGTGGGTCGGGCTGCGCAACGGTGGTGGGTGATAACGGGGTGAGGTGGGATGCGCATTTGGCGAATGGTCGATGGACCGCCACCCTTCACCGGCCCGACGCGGTCGACTGCCGGAATGGCTTCTCGGCCCCTGGCACGTCAGTGATGTCGATTGATGGCAATACCCTCAGAGGCACGATCATTTCCACCTCTGATGGCCCGGCTTGCGGTAGCCCGGCACCGGTGACCGCAGGCACAGAGTTTTTCGCCATGGGCAAGGCCTAGATCGCTCGCCGCGACTCGAGGCCCTCTCGTGACGTCCCACGCGCCACCGAAAGCTGCGGAGGCAGCACCCCGAGGTGACGTCCTGGTCGGAGTTCATCGCCACGTGGCGGCGGCTGTGATGACGCAAATCTGACAGTTGGCGCTCGACGGCCCGCCTCGGACATACGATTCGGGAATGACCGAGGTCAAGTCACGCTCCAGGGTTTCTTCCTGGGCATACGCGCTGCGCACCACGAATCCGCCCCCTGACGCTCCGGTCGACGCGGTCACCCGCTGGCTCGTGGTGACCAGGGCCGCGGTACTGCCGATGACCCTGGTATCCGGGCTGGTGGCAGCGCTGCTGGCGATCGGGGAGCCGGGCCTGGACTGGCGATGGCTGGTGCTGGCGCTGATCGGAATCACCCTCGCCCACATCGCCAACAACCTGATGAACGACCTGTTCGACACGCAGGTCGGCACGGACAGCGCCAACTATCCGCGCGCCCTGTACGCGCCGCACCCCGTGCTCTCCGGACTGGTGAGCCGCAAGACGCTGTTGGTGTCGATCCTTTTGGTCAACGTCGCCGACCTCGCGATTCTCGTGATACTCACGCTGGCTCGCGGCTGGCCGGTGCTGGCCTTCGCGCTCGCGGGATTCGCGCTCAGCGTCGCCTACACCGCACCGCCGCTGCGGCTGAAGAAGCGCGGGCTCGGTGAGCCCGACGTCTTCGTCGTGTGGGGCCCGCTGATGGTGTGCGGCACCTACTACTCCGCCGTCGGCGCCGTCGGCTGGGACATCGTCGTGGCGTCGCTTCCGTACGGGTTGTTGTGCACGACGGTGTTGATGGGCAAGCACATCGACAAGATTCCTTTCGATGAGCCGCTCGGAATTCACACGCTGCCAGTGATTCTCGGTAACCAGCGGGCCCGAGTTGTGACACTCGCGATGATGGTCGGCTTCTACGTGCTCGTCGCGGTGGCCGTCGCCCTCGGTGCGATGCCATGGCCCGCACTGCTCGTTCTCCTTGCGCTGCCCCGGCTTTGGAAGATCTGGCCGCGGTTCCTTCGCCCACCGCCCGACGAACCGCCGCCGAATTACCCGGTCTGGCCGTTGTGGTACGCGGCGCTGGCGTGGCTGCACGTGCGCCAGGCCGGTGCGCTCCTGGTGCTCGGCCTCGCGATCGGTGCCACCCTGAAAGTCGTCTGAGGCTCGGACCCAGTTCAGCAGGTACCGTTTGGGGTATGAGCCTGCTGCACGACTTTGGTGGGGTACGCGCCGGCCTGGGCCGGGCTCTCTTCGGACTGGTCGCAGGGCCGGACGGTCCCGACAACAGGGTCCGTATCCACCACACGCCCGGCCCGCGCTGGTTCGCCGAGGACCGCCCGATCCGCCGGGTGCACGCCGACGCCTCGATGTTCGTCGGCGGCCTGCGGGCGCTGCTGCTCCAATCGCTGCACCCGCTGGCGATGGCGGGCGTTGCCGAGCACTCCGACTACCGCGGCGATCCGTGGGGCCGTCTGCAACGTACAAGCACCTTCCTTGCCGTCACCACATTCGGAACGGCAGACGATGCGCAACGGGCGGTGGACAAGGTGCGCGGAATCCATCGGCGCGTCCACGGCGTAGCGCCGGACGGCAGGCCCTACGAGGCGTCCGATCCCCACCTGTTGGAGTGGGTGCACATCGCCGAGGTGGACAGCTTTCTGCTTGCTCACCAACGCTACGGGGCGGCGCCGCTCGACCAGGAAGGTCGCGACGGATACGTGGCCGACACGGCGCGGGTCGCCGAGGCTCTTGGAGTGGCCGATCCGCCACGCACAGAACAGCAACTGCGGCAACGGATCTCGAGCTACCGGCCGGAGTTGCGGAGCACAGCCGCAGCGCGGGACGCCGCGCGGTTTCTGCTGTTGACCCCACCACTGCCGTTGGTGGCCCGAGCTCCGTACGGTGTCCTTGCCGCAACGGCCGTCTCGATGCTGCCCGCGTGGGCACGTGCGCCGTTGTGGCTGCCCTATGCTCCTCCGGTGGAGGCGACCGTGATCAAGATGGCGGGCAATGTCGTCGTGGGCGGGATCCGCTGGGCGATGACGACCGCACGACCAGCGCATGACTCGGTGGCCTGAGCCCGAGAAGCCCGGGCCGGGGCAAGAATCGGTATGGGACTATCCACGCCCGCCCCGGCTGGAGGACTTCACCGGCACCATCACCATCGAGCTCGGCGGACACACGATCGCGTCGACGCACCGGGGATGGCGAGTTCTCGAAACCAGTCATCCCCCGACCTATTACGTTCCCAGGCAATGCTTTTCGGAAGGTGTGCTTCGACCGACGTCGGGTTCGTCCTGGTGTGAATGGAAGGGGCAGGCGAGCTACTTCGACCTGGTGACCCCCGCCAAGCGGGCGCAGGGTGCCGGATGGACCTATCCGCATCCGACGGCCGGCTTCGAACCGATCGCAGGCGCCATCGCCGTGATGGCCGGCGCCGTCGACCGCTGCACCGTCAACGGTGAAGAAGTCGTTCCTCAGCCCGGCGGGTTTTACGGCGGATGGGTGACGAGTTGGATTACGGGGCCGTTCAAGGGCGTTCCCGGATCGATGGGCTGGTAATGCGGGAGCGCTTGGTCTCGTGGCTACTGGACTCCGATCCGGCGCTGCGGTGGCAAGTCGAACGCGATGTCCTCCACGAACCGCCTGAGGTGTGGGAGTCAACCCGGGCAAGGGTCGCGACAGAAGGGTTCGGCGCGCGACTCCTTGCACACCAAGACTCCGATGGTCTGTGGGCAGGCGGTGCGTTCTTTCCGGCAGGCTTCGACTTCGGCGGCTCCGGCGAAGAGGGCCAACCATGGACGGCGACGACGTGGGCGCTCAGTGATCTACGGGAGTGGGGGCTGGACCCCGCTGTCTTGCGTGAGCGCCGGACCGCCGAACTCCTTGCCGAGAACGCGCGCTGGGACTACGACGACCTGCCGTACTGGGGCGGCGAGGTCGACTGCTGTATCAACGCTTGGACAGTCGCCAACGGCGTATGGCTAGGTGCGGACATCACCGGCATCGCGAACTGGTTCGTCGAACACCGGCTGGCCGACGGCGGCTGGAATTGCGAGTGGGTCGAAGGGTCCAAGCGATCGTCGTTCCACTCGACACTCAACTCGCTCAAGGGACTACTTGCCTACGACGCCGCGAGCGGAGGGACCGACGCGACGCGAGCCGCCCGGCTCGCCGGGGAGGAGTACCTCCTGAAGCGCGGACTGTTCCGCCGCCTGTCGACGGGCGAACCGGTCGGCCCGTGGGTCGATAACTTCGGATTCCCGTTCCGTTGGGTCTACAACGTGCTCAACGCCGCCGACTACTTCCGGGAGTCGTCCCTTCTCGATGGTGCGGCGCCGGACCCGCGGATGGCCGAGGCGATCGAGCGCATCCGTGCTGCAAGGCAATCCGACGGCAGGTGGCTTCAGGCCGGTCGGCCTTCGGGTCGTGTGTGGTTCGAGATCGACGCACCGGCGGGGCAGCCGTCGAAATGGCTGACCCTGTATGGCACACGAGTACTCGACTGGTGGGACAGCGGGCGCGATCGGGCTCCGAGTCGATCCCGGCTTGCCTGACGCTCAACCTCGGCTTCACGCTTTACATTGAATGCTCTATGATTTTGGCTCATGGCCAAGCCGCCACTGTCGATGACGCCGACCGGATGGTTCCAGGTCGCCTGGTCGGACGAGGTCAAGCTCGGCGACGTGCGCACAATGAAGTACTTCGGCCGTGAACTGGTCGCCTGGCGTGCAGAGTCGGGACAGCTGACCGTGATGGACGCCTACTGCGAACATCTGGGCGCCCACCTCGGATACGGCGGACACGTGGTGGGGGAGGTCCTGCAGTGTCCGTTTCACGGCTGGCAGTGGAATCGGGACGGCCGCAACGTCTGCATCCCGTACCAGGACCGCCCCAACCGGGGCCGCCGCATCCGCACATTCCCTGTCGTCGAACGCAACGAGTCGGTCTACATCTGGCATGACGCCGACGGCCGCGAGCCGTACTTCGATGCACCTGACGTCTTCGCCGGCTTCTCCGACGGCAGCAGCGCGGCCGACTATTACCCACAGCTGAGGCTGTACCGCGAGACGCTTGAGTTGCATCCCCAGTACGTACTCGAAAACGGCGTCGACTTCGCGCATTTCAAGTTCGTTCACCAGACCCCGATCGTTCCGGTGTTCACCCGCCACGATTTCGACGAACCGGTGTCCTACGTCGATTTCACGATCACCTTCGAAGGTGACGAGAACCAGACCATCGACGACGTCAAGAGCGGCGTCGAAGCGATCAACGGGGGCCTGGGAATCGCGGTGACGAAAAGCTGGGGGATGGTGGACAACCGGACCATCTCTGCGATCACGCCCGTCGACGAGAGCACGTCCGACGTCCGCTTCATGGTCTACATCGGTCGTCGCCCCGGCGACGACTCGCCGAAGGCCGAGGCCAAGGCCCGCGAATTCGGAGACGAGATCATTCGGCAGTTCACCCAGGATGTTCACATCTGGCAGCACCAACGCTATTCGGATCCGCCCGCGTTGGCGGGTGCCGAGCAGCAAGGGTTCACCGCCATCCGCAACTGGGCCAAGCAGTTCTATCCCGAGGGTTTCCGCGCACGCGAGGAGCGTGACAACTCGAGTGGCGACGCCGCCGAAGTCTATGCACAGAAAGGTCGGACCGAATGAGCCTCACCGACAAGCCGATTCGTGTTTTTCAAGTCGCGACGGGCAACGTCGGTTCGGAGATGATCAAGCGCATAGCCACCCAGCCCGATCTGGAGCTGATCGGCGTGCACTGCTATTCACCGGAGAAGATCGGCAAGGACGCGGGCGAGCTCGCGGGCTTGGCGCCGAATGGTGTGACGGCCACCGGCACGATCGAGCAGATCATCGCGGCCAGGCCCGATGTGCTGACGTTTCACGGCGTGTTTCCCGACGAAGATCTTTACGTGAAGGTCCTCGAGGCGGGTATCGACATCGTCACCACGGCAGACTGGATCACCGGCTGGCACCGCGACACCAACCATCCGCATCCGTCCGGTAAGCCCGTCTCGCAGCTGCTGGCTGAGGCCTGTGACAGGGGTGGCGTCCACCTTCTACGGGACGGGGATGAATCCGGGCTTGAACCAGATTCTCGGTGTGGTCTGCTCGGCCGATGTCGCCGACATCGAGAACGTCACCACGATCGAGTCCGTCGACGTGTCCTGTCACCACAGCAAGGACACCTGGATCGAGGTGGGCTACGGCCTGCCGGTCGACGATCCGAGCATTCCGGCGAAGCTCGAGAAGTACACCCGCGTCTTTGCCGACAGCGTGCTGATGATGGCCGACTGCTTCGACCTGAAGCTCGATGAGGTCAAGTTCAGCTACGAGCTGGGTGCGTGCACCAAGGACGTCGATCTGGGTTGGTACACGCTGCCGAAGGGATCGCTGGGCGGCAACTATCTCAAGTATCAGGGCATGGTCGACGGCGTACCCAGGGTCGAGACTCACCTGGAGTGGCAGATGACGCCGCACACCGACCCGAGCTGGGATATCAAGGGCTGCTACATCACTCAGATCAAGGGCGATCCGTGCGTGTACAACAAACACATGATCTTCCCCAAGCCTGGGGTCGACCTTTCCGACCCCGCGAACTTCGCGTCGATCGGCATGACGGTCACCGGTATGCCCGCACTGGCCGCGATCAGATCGGTGGTCGCCGCCCCGCCGGGAATCGTGACGAGTGCCGACCTTCCGCTGCGTGGATTCGCGGGTCGCTTCAAACTCTGAGGCGGCTCAACCGACTTCGAGTTGCTGGATGGAGCGTCAGATGGTGAAGCGCTTCATCTCTCCGGCATTCACACCCTGAAGAGAATCGATATCCGAACGATGCCCGCCAACATTTCCCCGCGCCGCCCCGTGAACGGAAAGCAACCCCGTGCGGACCGGACCCGGGCGATGGTCATTGACGAGACCGTGCGCTGTGTCCTCGAGGAGGGCTTCGGTGCGGCCAGCGCCAAGCACATCACCGAACGGGCGGGCGTCACGTGGGGCGTGATCCAATATCACTTCGGCGACCGTGATGGATTGCTGATGGCAGTGGTGGACAAGGGATTTGGTCAACTCCTGGAAACCCTGCGTGGCCTGGAACCCGAGTTGGGCTCGACGGCGGGGCATGCCAGGGCCGAGTTGGTCGTCAACGCCGTCGCGGATGCTTTCTTGAGCCCGACGTCGATCGCGGCGCTCGAGATCTTGATCGCGACGCGGTCCGGGCGCGCCGACGTCGATCAACAGCATCTACTCGAGTTGTTCTCCACGCTCACGCGTCTCGGCCGCTATGTCGCCGACGGGCTCGAGCCGGAGGGTGCCGACGCAGTCGGCAACCTGATTTGGACCACGCTGATGGGGGCCATGGTCGCCAAGATGGCGGTGCCGGGGCCGGTCGACGTCAGCCGCGAATTGCGTGCCCTGACAGATGTTATCGCTGCATACGTCGAGCGGCAGCGAACGAAATAGCCGCCGCCGGAGCTTGTTCCGGCCCGCATGCCATGACGAGCTGGGTGAGACCGTGCAGTTCCTGCTCGATGTCGACCAGTCCGGCCGCGGCGAAGAAGGCCGGCACCGTGGTGCGGTCGAAAACGTGTACGCCGCACACCGTCGCCCCCAACGCCAGTGCCTTGCGCGCCAGCGGCGATTCGAGGCCATAGCTGGTGAGGACGGCGATTCGGCCGAGTGGGGCGAGCACGCGGACCATCTCGCGCAGCACCCCCAACGGCTCAGACGCCAGATGCAATGCGCCAAAACAGCACACCGCGTCGAACGCTCCGTCGTCGAACGGCAGGCTCAAAGTGTCGGCACGCATGTACACCACGCGGTCATGGCTGTTGCTGAACGCGGCACGCTCCAGCATCTGCCCCGACTCGTCCACGCCGATGACGAACCCGTCCCCGGTCAACCTGCTTGCGAAGGCGCTGGTGTACTCGCCAGGCCCGCACGCCACATCGAGCACCCGCTGTCCACCGTCGAGACGGAGGGCGGCGACCGCCCCGGTGCCATCGGAGGACATCGACAGCCCGTGCAGGCGCACGCGCTGGGCGACGGTGAGCCGGTTCGGGTGGGCCGGGCCGAGCAGGTCGGTGTAGCCATTGCAGTGCCGAAGCGAGCGAAGCGCCTCGTGCCGGATCAGCCCACGCGCAAGCGCGGGCGACCACATGGCGTCATCCCAGTCCGCCCCGGACTGTTGGACGGTCATATTTAGTTCACGGACGGGGCCGTCGATCGGTTCACCGGCATGTGAACTGGCCGCCCGGCTGCGCCGTGTTCAAGACATGGACGCTATGGAGGGGACGTGCCAGAATCGGCGGGCGACCGTGACGGTCGACCGCGACGGAATCATCAGGGACTGGGACGACGCGGTGACCGTCGTTGCGGGGTACTCGGCGGACGAGGCGGTCGGCCGCAATCTCGACGTCGTCATCCCGCCTGTGCTGCGCAGTCTGCACTGGCACGGGTTCGACAAGGCGATGCAACGGGGTCGGCTCAGCAACCCGGGCAAGATCTACAGGGTTCCGGCGCTGCGCAACGATCGACGGATAGTCGTCGCACACGCAACGTTTGAATTGATTCCGGGATGCGCAAGCAGGACTCGCGGCGCCGTGGTCACCTTCGTCGGAACGGGTCCGGCATGGCAGGGGCTGGCATGGCGAGCGGCTCTGGCGCCGATCAACCTGATTCATCGGGCCATTCAGCGAATGCGTTCGAGTTCGTAGCGGCGCAGTCCGACGCCGGGGAAGAACCGTCCCACGCTGGCCAAGTAGTCGCGGTATTCGTCGCCATGGATCCGTAGCAGGTAGGGCTCCTCGGCTCTTCGTACCGAGACCTCGACCGCCACGACGAAGATCACGAACACCGCGATGGCAACGGGATTCGGCGCCAACAACGTCTGGCCCAACGTGAACACGACCATCGCGCTGAAGATCGGATTGCGAACCACGCCAAAGGTTCTGGTGCGTATCAGCGGCGTCGACTCCGTGGTGTCGATGCCGACCCGCCACGCGTCGCCCATATCGAGCTGCGTGTAGATCGTGGCGACGAGCCCGCATGCGGCCAACGCCCCGCCCGCGGTATGGAGCCACACGTGGTTGAGGGGCCGCAGCGGTGTCACCACGCGCAGTACTTGAAGAAGGGGAGCGGCGAGGCCACCGACCATCGCGACGATGAACGATATGCCGCCGGCCAGCCCGAGCAGACCGAGCCGACGGCTGATACCCCGATAACCGGTCGAGCCCGTGCGACTCCACTGCACCCAGAGACGCCCACCCAGAGCCAACGCTCCGAAGGCGAGGTAAAGCGTGAGCGCGATGACGGCCATTGTCTTCCCCTCACCAGGGACACGATCGGCTGTCGTGGTTGGTTCAAAGCCAGGTCCAACTCAGCGGTGAGCGGACGCGGTCAGCGGTTCGCCGTTCGCGGCCTGCAGGAAGCAGATCGCAGTGCTCGGGGTCGGGTTGTTGGACGTCCGGTCCTGGTTCGAGTCGATCAGATAGGACACCGTGAACGGGCTGCCGTCGACCGATTGCCCGGTATATCTGGAAAACCCTTCTGCACACTTTCGATCGGCGACATCGGCGATCGCCGTGTTGACGGCCAACGGTGCGAGTAGATACACCTCCGCCTGATGCGGTGTCGCGCAGTCGACGACGGTGGCGGTGACGACGCCGACATCGATCGCCGGGATCTCGGTCAGACAGTCACCGACTTGCAGGTCGAACCAGTTCTTCGGCTGCGGGGTGGACGGTACACGCGGTGCGGCGATGGCGGGTGTCGCGGTGGTCGTCGTCGTGACCACCGATGTTGAACCGGGTGTGTCACCGGAATCGACAGGGGTTCTGAACTGTTCGGTTAAATGTGAGTATCCGTGATCGAATGTGTGTTTCACTGAGTGGTGTGAAGTTGGCTGAGTGGGCGCGCGCGTACGGTGTGCATCCGCAGACCGCGTACCGGTGGTTCCGTGAGGATCGGATGCCGGTGCCCGCTCGCCGGCTGGAGTCGGGAACGATCTGGGTCGACGCGACGGCGGGTACGACGACCGGTCGCACGGTCGTCTACGCGCGGGTGTCTTCGCACGATCAGCGCGCCGACCTGGACCGCCAGGTTGCACGATTGACTCACTGGGCTACTGCGAACGGTCATGTGATCGGCGAGGTGGTGACCGAGGTTGGGTCGGGTTTGGACGGGAAGCGGCCGAAGTTGCGCAGGATTTTGTCGGACCCATCTGCTTCGGTGGTTGTCGTGGAGCACCGTGACCGGTTGGCGCGCTTCGGTGTCGAGCATCTCGAAGCCGCGTTGTCCGCGCACGGCCGCACGATCATCATCGCCGATCAGGGTGAGACCACCGACGATCTGGTGCGTGACATGGTCGAGGTGCTGACCTCGATGTGCGCGCGCCTGTACGGCCGCCGTGGGGCGCGGAACCGAGCGATGCGAGCGGTGACGGCGACCAAGCAGGCTGAGGCTGTTGCTGGTGGCTAGGTTCGAGGTTCCGGAGGGTTGGACGGCGCAGGCGTACCGATTTGCGTTGGATCCCACACCGAAGCAGTTGCGGGCGTTGGCGTCTCATGCTGGTGCGGCGCGGTTCGCGCACAACCACATGTTGGCGTTGGTGAAGGCGGTGATGGATCAGCGGGCCGCCGAACGCAGCTACGGCATCCCCGAGGATCAGCTGACCCCGGTGTTGGGGTGGTCGTTGCCGGCGCTGCGCAAGACTTGGAACCAGCGCAAGGTCGACTGCGCGCCCTGGTGGGCGGAGAACTCGAAGGAGGCCTACAACACCGGCCTGGACGGCTTGGCCCGCGCCTTGGACGCCTGGGCGGCGTCGCGCCGCGGCCAGCGCGCCGGTCCGACCGTGGGCTTCCCGCGGTTCAAGTCCGCCCGCACACCCAAAGCAGTGCGATTCACCACCGGTGTTATCCGGATCGAAGCCGACCGCCGCCACGTCACGCTGCCGCGGCTGGGTGCGGTCCGCACCCATGAATCGACCCGCAAGCTGGCTCGCCGCATCGAAGCCGGATCGGCGCGGATCTTGTCGGCTACCGTGCGCCAGGACAGCGCCGGGCGCTGGCACTGCGCGCTGCAGACCCTCGTCGAAGCCAAGACCCGGCCCGCCCACGCACGACGGTCGGTGCATCCGGTGGTCGGTGTTGATGTCGGGGTGAAAGCCGACAGCCTGCTGGTGGTCGCGACCCCCGAGGGGACCGAGGTCGACCGTGTTCTGGCACCGAAGTCCTTGAGCACCGCGCAATCCCGGTTGCGGACCCTACAGCGCCGGGCCGCCCGCCAACACGGTACTCATGACCCGCAGACCAGGACCCGCCAGCAGCCCTCGAAGCGGTGGCGGGTCACCCAAGCGCGGATCGGCCGCACCCACGCTCATGCCGCGGCGGTGCGCCACGACGTGCTGCACAAGGCCACCACCGCCCTGGCTCAGCAGCACGATGTCGTGGTGGTGGAAACCTTGAACGCCGCCGGCATGCGCGCCGCTGGCGGGGCCTACAAACGGGGGCTGAATCGCGCGCTCGCTGATGCCGCACTGGCTGAGATCCGGCGCATGCTGGGCTACAAGTGTCGTTGGTATGGCAGCCAATTGGTGGAGGCCGACCGGTTCTATCCGTCATCGAAGACGTGCACGGCTTGTGGGAGGCGAAAGCCAAACCTCACCCTCGCCGATCGAATCTTCGTCTGCGACGAATGCGGTGTGCAGATCGACCGTGATCTGGGTGCCGCGATCAATCTCGCCCGACTCGGCGTACCCACACAGTTGGGTGAACAGAGTCCCGCCGGGAGTGGCCCGGTGGCAGGACGTGGAGCCACGCGTGAGACCGACCCCGCCCCAGCGGGCGACGCAGCAGGCGATGAAGCGTCAACCCCGCACCACCAAACGGTGGATCAGACGGGGACCGCCTCACCGCAAGGCGAGGCTGCCTAATGGAGAGCAAAACTCACATTCGCTCACCAAACGGCAACGGCACAGGACAACAGCAACACCCCACCCCAGTGCGGCCAGCGGCGCGCACAGGGTGGCCCCGCTACTGCTCGGCCGCATCCTCGAGAATCTGTGTGGTGACCTTCTGGGCATCGTCGTTGTCGTCGATGTCGCAGGAGAAGCCCTCGACGATCAGGTTCGAAATGACGCCCATCGCGTGTTGGCACACGCCGTTGCGAGTCCCGCTGACTTCAGCGGTCAGCGAGATCGTTCGCTTGTCGACGTCGTGGACCTCGTCGGGTTTCCACGCGCCGTTCTCCACCTCGATGTCCTCGGCCTGCGCGCATTCGCGCCACTTGTCCTTTGACGCCTCGAAGAACTCGACGGCGTCGTCGGCGGCGTGGAACAGGACGAGTGTCTGCTCGACGAGGCGCGCGTCGTCCTCTCCGCCGGCTTCGAGAAGCAGTTCGTCGCGAACGGCGGCCCAGTCGGCCCCGTCGTAGACCGCGTCTTCTCCGGGGTAGATCGCGCCGAGGCAGTCGATATCGGAGACCAAATCCCCGTTGTCGTTCATCTCCTCGGACGAGTAGAACGACTCCATTTCCACCTCGGCGATCCTGTTCAGGTCGCTGTTGCTGAGCATCAGACCGTCAAGTGCGGACTCGTCGAGCCGCGGCGCGTCATCGGTGGGCACCGACGATCGGGGCTTGACGGCCGCACCGTGAACCGTGCTGGTGCAGCCCGTCGCCAAGACGCCGAGGGTAATCGCCGCGCAGAGCGCAAAAACCGTCACCGGCCTGGTCATGGCGGGAGTCTAGAAGACCTGCAGGCATTCCGCCGAGTCCCTCGTCGGCGCACCAGGTCATGGAGGGCAAATACACCTTCACCACGCCCAAACGATCTACCCTGCGAACCGGCAGGCTTGCGCCATTGCTGGTGAACACCGCTAGACCGTGAATCCGCCGTCGACGTTCCAGTTGGCGCCGGTGACGTAACCGGTATCGCGACCCGCCAGATAGCTCACGACGCCCGCGATGTCGCTCGGCTGACCGTACCGCCCGACTGCCATGACTTCCTTTGCAAGCGCGGCGAATTCGCCCTCATCAGGATTCATGTCCGTCGCGATGGGACCGGGCTGGACGTTGTTGACGGTGATGCCGCGCGGCCCCAATTCACGGGCCAACCCGCGCGTCAGGCTGGCGACTGCACCCTTCGTCATCGCATATGCGGCCAGACCGGGGCCGGGCACGCGGTCGGCGTTGATGCTGCCGATGTTGATGATCCGGCCCTGGCCGTCGAGGTGTGGAACTGCCCGCTGTGTCGCGACGAACACCGCGCGAATGTTGATGGCGACGAGCCGGTCGAATTCCTCCAGCGGGAAGGTCTCGATGTCGCCGAGCAAGGCCACGCCCGCGTTGTTGACGAGGATGTCGAGTCCGCCGAGCTCTGCCACCGCATCGTCGACTGACTTAGCGGCCTGTTCCGGATCGGCGCTGTCGGCCTGAATCGCCACCGCTTTGCCGCCGTCGGCGGTCACCTCCGCGACCAACTTCTCGGCCTCAGCCGACGACTTGCCGTACGTGAAGGCAACGGCTGCGCCGTCGGCGGCGAGGCGGCGCACGATCTCGGCTCCGATACCGCGGGATGCACCGGTGACCAATGCCCGGCGACCTTGAAGGTTTGTCATGGTGCGTTAAAGCACCTGCAGAGGGCAAAAATTCCCGTTGGGTTAGGGTGAGCGGTTTATGGCCCCGCAATCTCGGCTCGAGCGCTACCAGCAGGGCACCGAATGGCCACTCATCGCCGTGGCGTTGGCGTTTCTCGCGATGTACTCGGTGCGTGTCCTTAACAATCCGCATGGCGAAGCCACCAAGGTGATGGAATACATCCTGCTCGCCATCTTCTTTGCCTTCATCGTCGACTACATCGTCCGACTATGGCTTGTACAACCGCGTGGTGGGTGGTTCCTCAGGCACCTTCGGGAGCTCCCCATTCTGTTGCTGCCGTTCTTGCGTTCATTGCGCCTGCTGAGTCTTGCCGTGGTGATCAACGCGCTCCAACGCGCTGTGGGTCACACAATCCGGGGCCGGGTGATCATCTATACCGTGTGCGGCGCAGTCCTCATCGTCTACGCCGCGTCGCTGGCGATCATCGACATCGAGGCAGACCACCCCGATGCCAACATCAGCGACTTCGGTGATGCGCTCTGGCGGTCGATCACGACGGTCACCACCGGGTATAACGATCTGGTACCGCTCACCGCAGAGGGTCGGATCGTCGCCGTGGTACTCATGATCGGCGGCATCAGCCTCATCGGCATCGTCACCGCGCAGATCCACGAGCTGCGCGAGGAGATAAGGCGGCTGGCGCAATCCGTGAATGGCGGCGGTGGGGGCGTAACCGGGGAACGAGTGGAAGGTAGTGGATGACCAAGCGAATTGTGGTGTGGGGCACCGGCTTTGTCGGCAAGATGGTCATCACCGAAGTCGTCAAACACCCGCTGTTCGAACTGGTCGGGGTCGGAGTGAGCAGTCCCGACAAGGTCGGCCGCGATGTCGGTGAGATATGTGGGCTGCCCGCGTCCCTCGGCCTCACCGCGACCGACGACATCGACGCGCTGATCGACCTCAAGCCGGATGCCCTTGTGCACTACGGCCCGACGGCGGCACACGCCGACGACAACATCTCTCTGATGACCCGCTTCCTGCGGGCAGGCATCGACGTCTGTTCGACGTCGATGACGCCGTGGGTGTGGCCGACGATGCACCTGAACCCGCCGGACTGGATTCAACCGATCACCGAGGCATGCGAACTCGGCGAAGCGTCCTGCTTCACCACCGGCATCGATCCGGGCTTCGCCAACGATCTGTTCCCGATGACGCTGATGGGTCTGTGCTCGGAGGTCCGCAAGGTGCGGGCCTCGGAGCTGCTGGACTACACCAACTACACCGGCGACTACGAGCGCGAGATGGGCATCGGCAAGCCGCCGGAGAAGAAGGCGATGCTCGAAACCCCGGACATCCTCGTGTTCGCTTGGGGCGGAACGGTTCCCATGATCGCGCACGCGGCGGGCATCATGCTCGACGAGATCACCACTACATACGATAAGTGGGTGACACCCACCGAGCGCAAATCGGCCAAGGGCATCATCCCGGCGGGCAACGTGGCCGCCGTGCGATTCACCGTCAACGGCGTATACCAGGGCGAAACCCGAATCCAGCTGGAGCATGTCAACCGCATCGGAGACGACGCGGCCCCTGACTGGCCGACCGGCAATCAGAACGACGTGTACCGAGTCGATATCGAGGGCACGCCAAGCATCTTCCAGGAGACCGCCTTTCGCTTCACCGACGGCTCGGGCCGCGACGCCGCGGCCGCGGGCTGTCTGGCAACCGGAATGCGTGCGCTCAACGCGGTGCCCGCCGTCAACGATCTGTCGCCGGGCTGGGTGACACCCCTTGATCTACCCTTGATCGCCGGGCTCGGCACCATTCGCTGAGTGACGCCTGCGACTCCGTCCGAGATGGAGGATAGGGTTGGCCGTGAGATTGGACTGAGATGGCTGATGGGGTAGGGCTGTCGGTTGGCGCCACCAACCTGACGGCGGTTGCGATAGGCAGGACCGCAGTGACGCGGTCCGCCGTGGTGACACTTTTTCCGAACCGGCCGCTCGAGGTCGGGGTGCCCGGCGAGAATCCCCGGCTGAACTCCGACGAGAGCGGCCTGGCCATCACCGATTTCGTCGATCGTGTCGGCGACCCGGTCGGCATCGTGGCGTCCGACGGCAGCGCGCACCGCGGCGAGGTACTGCTCGCCGCGGCGCTGCGCGAGATGCTCTACGACGTGACCAGCGGGCGGGGCGCAGTCGGCCCGGTCGTGGTGACTCATCCGGCGCACTGGCGTCCGGCCACGGTGGATGCGCTGAGCCGCGCCCTGTCCCAGATCCGCGAATTCTCCGAGACTGCGTTGGTCTCCGACGCCAAAGCCGCGGTCACCGCCCTGCGCGACGATCCCGGCCTGCCGACGAGCGGGCTGATCGCCCTCTGCGACTTCGGCGGCAGCGGGACAAGCATCACGCTGGTCGACGCCGCCAATGGCAGTGAACAGGTCGGCCAAACGATCCGATACACCGAGTTGTCTGGTGACCTCATCGACAAGGCCGTGCTGAGTCAGGTCCTGGAAGGACTGGCCGCCGCCGGGTCTGCGGACGTCACCGGCACCTCTGCGATCGGTCCGCTGAGCAGATTGCGCAGCCAGTGCCGCGCGGCCAAGGAACGGCTGTCAACGTCCGCGGCCACCTCCCTGGTCGCCGAGCTGCCCGGACATCGCGGCGAGGTCCGGCTCACCCGTAACGAGCTCGACGACGCGATCCGGCAGCCGCTCAGCGAGTTCGCAGGGGTGCTGCAGGAGACGCTGGACCGCAACGGGGCGCGCGGTCTGGCCGCTGTGGCGTCCGCGGGTGGTGGCGCGCGTATTCCGCTCATTACGACGACACTGTCCGAGCACTTCGGTGTCCCGGTCATCACCACTGCGCATCCCGAGCTGACGGCGGCGATCGGCGGCGGCCTGAACGCCGTTCGCGAGACGGCCGAGGAGGGCGCGACGGCTCTGGCCGAAGCGGTGAGCCCGCCCACCGCCGCTGCGGCCGCGGCTATGGCGGCCACCCAAATGGCCCCGAAGTCCATCCAGGCGACGTGGGGTCCGGCCCGTCGTCGGGGCTGGCCTGGTCCGAGGCCGACGACGTTCCCGATCTCGTCGCACCGGCCGACCCGTACGACTACGGCGGCGTGGTTCCGGCCGATGCGATGGGTGGCGGACCGCGTCCGCCGATGCGGTTCGAACCGGAGACCGACCAGTACGTCGCGGGCGGGCGACGCCCGTTCGCCCTGCTCATCACTGGCGTGGTCGTTGTCCTTCTGGCGATCGCGCTGGCCATGTGGTTTGTGCTGCGCAATAACGAGAGCACCCCGTCGCCGTCATCGACCACCGTGACCCCCACCACGACAACCGCTGCGCCGCCGACGTCGGCCGCTCCGCCGCCCGCCACGGAGGCTCCGCCACCGCCTCCGGTCACGCAGACGATCACCGAGGCGCCGCAGACCGTCACGCAGGAGGCGCCCCCACCCCCGCCGGCGAGCGAGGCTCCGGTGCCGCCACCGCCGACGTCAGAGGCCCCGCCGCCCGCGCCGGAGTCCCCCTCGTCGCCGTCCACGCGGCCGCGGCTCGTCCCGACGCTGCCGTACGAGACCATCCCCGGTCTGCCGTTCGTTCCCAGGCCGATACAACCACCACAGCCTGCGCCCTAGGCTCTCGTCTATGACTCAGACGGACGGCCTGCTGTTCAACCCGAACACCTACGATCCGGAGCAGTTCGACGCCGAGACCCGGCGGTTGCTGCGTGCGACCATCGACTTCTTCGAAGGTCAGGGCAAGAAGCGCCTGCTCGACGACGACCTCAAGGCGGTGTGGCCCGCCGATTTCGTCGACTTCGTCAAGCGCGAGAGGCTGTTCGCGACATTCCTCACGCCGTCGGAGTTCGCCGACGGTAATCCCGACAAGCGGTGGGACGCGGCGCGCAACGCGGCGCTCTCGGAGATCCTCGGGTTCTACGGGCTGACCTACTGGTACACCGAGCAGGTCACCATCCTCGGCCTCGGGCCGATCTGGCAGAGCGAGAACAAGGACGCCAAGCTCAAGGCGGCCGACGACCTCGAAGCCGGTGAGGTGATGGCGTTCGGGCTGTCCGAGCGCGAGCACGGCGCCGATGTCTACAACACCGACATGGTGTTGACCCCCGCGAGCGAGGAGGACCGCGCCAACGGCATCCTGTACCGCGCGACGGGGGAGAAGTACTACATCGGCAACGGCAATGTCGCCAGCATGGTGTCGGTCTTCGGCCGCCGCGGGGACGTCAGTGCAGCGGACGCCGGCGAAGGGTACGTCTTCTTCGCCGCCGACAGCAGCCACGAGAACTACCGCCTGATCGACAATGTTGTGCACATGCAGATCTACGTGAGCACCTTCCGGCTGGAGAACTATCCGGTGCGCGAGGAGGACATCCTGCACACCGGCGTGGAAGCCTTTGCGGCCGCGCTCAATACGGTCAACATCGGCAAGTTCAACCTGTGCACGTGTTCCATCGGGATGGTCGAGCACGCCTTCTACGAGGCGATCACCCACGCACAGAACCGCATCCTCTACGGCAACCCGGTGACCGAGTTCGCACATGTACGGGCGAACTTCGTCGATTCGTATGCCCGCATCGTGGCGATGAAGCTGTTCAGCCAGCGCTCGGTCGATTACCTCCGCAGCGCAAGCCTCGACGACCGCCGCTACCTGCTGTTCAACCCCGTGACCAAGGCCAAGGTCACGATGGAGGGCGAGACCATCATGCGGTCGCTGCATGATGTCGTCGCCGCCAAGGGATACGAGAAGAACACCATGTTCCGCGAGGTGGCCCAGCTCATCGGTGCGCTACCGCGGCTCGAGGGAACGGTGCACGTGAACGTGGGGCTGGTGCTGAAGTTCATGCCGAATTACATGCTCAATCCCACGGAATATCCCGAGATTCCGACCCGCAACGATCCCGCCGACGATGTCTTCTTCTGGAATCAGGGGCCGACGCGCGGCGCGGGGAAGGTGCAGTTCGCCGATTGGACACCGGCCTACGAGCGGCACCTGGACATCCCGAATGTCGCGCGGTTCTACGAGCAGGCGCAGGCGTTCAAGCAGTTCCTCCTCACGGCCGCTCCCGATGCCGACCAACTGAAGGATCTGGACTTTCTGCTCGACGTCGGCCACTTGTTCTCGTTGATCGTGTACGGGCAGCTGATTCTCGAGCAGGCGGCGCTGACCGGTGTCGACAACGACATCGTCGACCAGATCTTCGACTTCCAGATCCGCGACTTCAGCGCGTATGCCGTTGCGCTACACGGTAAGTCGAGCTCGACACAAAAACAGCAGGACTGGGCGATGGGCGCGATCCGCAAACCGGTGTCCGACGCGGAACGCTTCGGCAGAGTGTGGGAACGGGTCAAGGCGTACAGCGGCGCCTACGAGATGCGCCCCTGATTAATCCCCGCGCTAGGCGGTTCTGCGATACACCAGCCAGCGCATGTCGATTGGAAGATACTCCCGCTGCAGGTCGAATACGTCTTGGCCCGCAGTCCAATTGGGATACCACTTCGTGGGGGGCCAGGCGCCTTCGGGAAGGTGCTCCTTCTCGTAGTCGTGCACGGAGTCGTCGGTAAGCAGTGTCAGCGGTAGCCCGGCGGCCGCTGTGGCCATCTCGTCGCGCGTGAACATGCTTGTGTACGACTGCTGTCCGAGTTCACGCGTGGCGTCGTCGGGGAGATAGCCTTCGTGGGCCAGGAAGGCGTTGAACAGCAGACACCCGTCGGGAGTCAGGCAGTGGGCGGCGAGCTCGAACAGCCCGCGCAGCTGCTGCGTCGTCCGGAAGTCGGAGACGACCTCCGACAGCACGATCAGCTGATAGTCGCGACGGAGATCCTCCAAGGTCGCGAAGACGTCGCGCTGGATCACGCGCACGTCGAGCCCTTCGCGCTGCGCCTGGGTGCGGACGATGTCGGCGAACTTGGGGGTCAGCTCGACCGCGTCGACGAGATATCCCCGTCGCGCAAGGCCGAGCGCGTTGCGCCCCGTGCCCGCACCGACATCGAGAACCCGAAACGTGCCGGGGTCCGCCGCCTCGCCGGCCAGCGCCACCACGCGGGCATCCGGTTCGGTGCCGAAATATGGCGGCTGGCGGATGCCGATCCAGTTCTCGTAGGCGCCCTCGATCGTCCACCACTCCGGCTTGATGTGGTAATTCAGCAGCTGGCTGGACGGAGCGTTGTACGAGATCGTGATCATCGAACGCGGGGAGGCCGCGTATGCCTGCGCCAACTGATCGGCAAGCAACTCCCTCAGATGCGCGAGTTCCTCGGCGGTGAACTTCCTGCCGACGCCGGTGAACACCGTGTCGCACATCGTCACGTACTCGTCGATAAGGCCAGGGACCGCCGGTAGCTGGATCTGTCCTGTCGCCCCCGACCGGCGATACAACTGCCGGACGATGGAGTCGTGCAGCTGTGCCTGATCGACCGATTTCCCCCTCGGTTGTGTCATCAGGTCTCTTCTACACGACCGAACCCCCGTCCGGCGTCATTTCGACCGCCGCTGTTTCGTCAGCACCAACTTCGCGAACGGCATCTGCATCTGTTCGGGTGCGCCGGCCAGCCTCTCGGTGATGCCTGCCTCGAGCCGGTCGAAGAACTCCGGCGACCGGGGATCGTTGCGGCCGTCGGCCAGTGCGGTGGCCAGCGTGGGAAAGATTGACGCCCTGACAAAGGCCGCCCACATCGCGGCGAAAGCGGTTGCGTCGTGGTCGACTTGGTACTGCCCCCAGAACCGATCCTCTGCGTTGAATACCTCGAGATGCTCGACCGACAAACGCTCGAACCGGCCGGACGGCGCGAAGGGGGCCAGGAAGTCCGCCTCCGTTCGCCCTACTATCGGCAGGCACATGCGGCGCGTCTCGTCCTCGGTCACAAGACCGTCGCCGGTCAACTCGCCGAGCGTGTCGACCAGAGCACCCAGCAGCGGCCGGTAGCCGAACTCGCCGTGCTCGTCGAGGGCCATCGTCAGCACGACCAGCTGTCCGCCGGGAACCAGCTCGCGACCACGGAACGCGACGAACTCATGCCAGTCGTGCGCGGCCTGCTTGGCGTAGGCCGAGCGCAGATCGGCGTCGGCGCTGTAGGACACCTGCACGTGGTCGGGGACCGGAGCGGGGACTCGGCTCAGCCACTGGATCGCCCATGACGACCAGCCCAGGTTCACGCTGTTGGACGGGATGATCTGGCTGTAGAACGAGCGCCCGACGGCCGACGCGAACGCCGCGGCATCCTTGCGTAGATACGTGTCCGGGTCGTTGGCCAGCGTCTCGAACATCACGGTGAAGTTGTTGTCCGGCACGTCGGTGTGCACCACAAGGACCGAGTGTTCTGGGCGCGTCCGGTTCCGCAACACCTGGAGCGCCGCTGAAATGGGCAGCAGCGAATTGTGTCCGGTCGACGCGCCGTAGTCGGCGATGACGATCGGCTGCGGTGGCAGGGGCAGCGGTACCGTGTCGGCGGCCTGCTCGAAAAGCGCCATCGCAGGCCGCAATCCAGCGGCCTGCAGCCGCGAGCTGACCGTGTAGGTATCGCTGTCGATCGGCTCGGGTCGAACCACCACGCTCGACTCTGGCACCGCCGACGGCTTATCGGGCATGGCGACAACGGTAGTCTTCGTCGTCGCCACGGATCGTTCAGTTCGGCGTCGGGTACGTCACCCCGGTGAGTTGCTCGAGACCTCCCTCAGCCTGCGGCGGTCGGCCTCGTCCCGGGCGCGGCCGGGGACTTTGGCGACGGTGACGCCGCCGCCCGCCGCCTCCCACAGGCCGCGCGGCCCATCGAACGTGCCGCAACCACTGGTCCGCGATGCCGTCTTCCCGGAGATTCTCGATGAGGCTGATTGGCGCAGCGGCGCACAGCCAGGCGTGACAGACTGCGCCAATGGCCGGCGGACGCGCGGCGCCGAGGATCTTCATCCTCGCGTCGGTTCTGACCTTGGTGGTGGCTGCCGTCGGTTTCATCGTGACGGTGGTGCTGAACGCCTTCGTGCTCGACAAGTACGACGCATATGGCGAGGTTCCGATCCCGGGGTCGAGCAGTCTGCAGCTGCCTGCGGGCGAGGCAACGGTCAGCTTTCACACCCGGACGGTCGGCAGCCCGAGTGGCGGCGGCCTGCCCGTCCCGACGTTGGGCCTGACCATCACCCCGCCAGCAGGGATCCCTCAGCCGCAGACCACCGAGAACTCGGGCACGACAACGACAATCAACAACGACGTCCACGTCCGGGTCTGGGTGGTGCAGATCCCCGTCGAGGGCAGCTACGACATCAAGACCGACGGCCAGGTCAACGGCTACATAAACCCGCGGCTGGCGTTCGGGCACGACTCGTCCAACAGCACGATGGCGTGGGCGTTCGGCGGCCTGTTCGTCATCGGTCTGCTCGAGCTGACGGCGTCGATCGTCTATGCGGTCAAGAGCGGCAAGCGCACGTCACCCGCCGCCCCGGTCGCCGGGACGTTCGACATCGGGGACTCCGGCGCCGTCAGGGATCCGTACCCGCCGACCGAAGACGGAATTCGGATCGAGCAGCTGAAAAACCTGGCGGCGTTGCGTGATTCGGGCGCGTTGACCGAGGACGAGTTCGAAGCAGAGAAGCGCCGGGTTCTCAACTGGGGCCCAGCGGTAGCTAGGGGACTAGTGGCCGCGAGCCACCCATTCGTCGTAGTGCACGATCTCGTCACCTATGGTGGTGCAGTCGCCGTGGCCCGTGTAGACGACTGTTTCGCCGGGCAGGTTGCCGAGCCTGCCCGCGATGGAATCCAAAATCGTCGGGAAGTCCGAGTACGACCTGCCAGTCGCACCGGGGCCGCCTTCGAAAAGGGTATCGCCGCTGAACACCGCGCCGAGCTCCGGCGCGTACCAGCAGACCGAGCCGGGCGAGTGCCCCGGCGTGTGCAGGGCACGCAGTTCGGTACCGGCGACGGTCAGTGTCTCACCGTCGCCAACTGCGTGGAAGTCCTTGTCGGGATGGGTCATCCGCCATAGCACGTCGTCGGCGGGATGCAACAGCACCGGGGCGTCCAGCGCCTCACCCAACTCCGGCGCGACCGTCACATGGTCGTTGTGACCGTGCGTGCAGACCACCGCAACCACGTTGCGGCCGCCGACGGCGTTGACGATCGGGCCTGCGTCGTGCGCGGCATCGAAAACAACCACATCGTTCTCGTCGCCGACTATCCAGATGTTGTTGTCGACTTCCCAACTGCCCCCGTCGAGTTCGAAAGTGCCGTGGGTGACGACACGCTGAATCGGGCCGCCGTTCACTTGAACACCACCACGGAGCGCAGCACCTCGCCGGCATGCATTTTGTGGAACGCGTCTTCGATGTCGTCGAGGCCGATGCGTTCGGAGACGAACTTCTCCAGCGGTAGTCGGCCCTGCAGGTACAGACTTATCAGGGTCGGGAAATCGCGCTCGGGCAGGCAGTCGCCGTACCACGACGACTTCAGCGAGCCGCCGCGTGAGAAGAAGTCGACCAGCGGCATCTCCAGCTTCATGTCCGGCGTCGGAACACCCACCAGCACAACGGTTCCCGCTAGGTCACGGGCGTAGAACGCCTGCTTCCAGGTCTCCGGCCGCCCGACCGCGTCGATGACCACGTCGGCGCCGTTGCCGTCGGTCAGATCTTGAATCGTTTCGACCGCATCGAGCTCTTTGGCGT
The DNA here is from genome assembly GCA_963715215.1 of uncultured Actinomycetota bacterium. Lineage (GTDB taxonomy): Bacteria > Actinomycetota > Actinomycetes > Mycobacteriales > Mycobacteriaceae > Mycobacterium. The sequence continues at coordinate 38,687 of CAVQRJ010000019.1, read as the reverse complement.
TGATGGTGTGGGTGGCGCCGAAATCGCGTGCCCAGTCGAGCTTCTTGTTGTCGGTGTCGACGGCGATGATCCGCTTCGCCCCGACGAGCCGGGCGCCTGCGATGGCGGCGTCACCGACACCGCCGCAGCCGATCACGGCGACGGTGTCGTCGCGATTGACGCCGCCGGTGTTGATCGCCGCGCCAATGCCTGCCATCACGCCGCAGCCGAGCAGCCCGGCCACGGCGGGGTCGGCCGCGGGATCGACCTTCGTGCACTGCCCTTCGTGCACCAGCGTCTTGTCGACGAACGCCCCGATGCCCAGCGCCGCAGTCAGCTCGGTGCCGTCGGTCAGCGTCATCTTCTGCTCGGCGTTGAAGGTGTCGAAGCACAGGTGCGGGCGGCCACGCTTGCAGGCGCGGCACTGGCCGCACACCGCGCGCCAGTTCAGGATCACGAAGTCGCCGGGCTCCACGTTCGTCACCCCGGGCCCGACCGATTCGACAGTGCCGGCGGCCTCATGGCCGAGCAGGAAGGGGTACTCGTCGTTGATCCCGCCCTCGCGGTACGTCAGGTCGGTGTGGCACACGCCGCAGGCGAGGATGTCGACCACCACCTCGCCCGGTCCGGGGTCGGGGATGACGACATCCACCACCTCGACCGGTTCGCCCTTCTTCCGTGAGATCACTCCGCGCACAGTTTGACCCATGAGTCGACCCTAGCGGGGACGATCCGCGGGCCGATAGTGGAAAGCATGGGCGACCCCGCCCGCGTGGTCGGTGGAGTTCAGCTGGGCTTCCGAACGGTTCTCGGCGGGAGACCTCGACGGCTATTGGATGGGCCTGGCGAAACGGTCCGTTGAGCTGGTGTGATGGAGGCGTCATGGACACACTGATCGACTACCTCGTCGAGGGGCGCAACGCACATCAACGCTATGACTGGCGTGCGAGCTATTCGGCGTTCGTTCGCGCCGACGGCCTCGGGCCGATGCCGACGGACGATCTCGACGCCTACAGCGTGGCCGCGTGGCATATCGGCCGCGGCAGCGAGGCGGTTCGGCTGGCCGAGCGCACCTACGACAGGCTGGTGAGGACCGATCCTGCGGGCGCGGCGATGAAGGCGGCCGTGCTCGGGCTGGAGTGGCACGCGCGCGGACATTACGCGGTGTCGCGGCATTGGACCGACCGCGCGCGGGGACTTCTCGCGGGCTCACCCGTGAGTGGAATGCACGGGTATCTGGCCTACCTCGACGCGGTGACGGCGCTCGCCGCAGGCGATTCCACAGCGCTGCGCGGAGCGGCTTCCGCCTTGCGCAACACCGCCGCCGAGACGGCCGACGCGACGCTCTCAGTGTTGACAAAGGTCGTCGACGGGGTCGCAGCATTACTGGAATCGCGTGTCGTTGAGGGCTATCGGCTCCTCGACGAGGCACTGTTGCCCACACTCGACGAGCAGGTCCCGCTCGAATGGGCCGGTGACCTCTATCGGCTCGTACTGCGCGTGGGTGGCGAAGTGGACGCCTATCACCGCAAGGCATGGACGGACTCCATGCGACGTTGGTCGGTGATCACCCACGTCGAGGTCGACATCGACGCCATCGGCGAGCGCATCTGAAAAAGCCCTATCGGGTTCCGCTGCTTGCGGCCTACCGTTTTCGTCTATGACGTCAACTCAGGAGTTCGCCGAACGGATCGTCGGAGCGGTCGACAGCGCGAGCCTTGCCATTCTGTTGTCCCTCGGTCATCAGACCCGGCTGTTAGACACGATGGCCGATCTGCCGCCCTCCACCAGCCCTCAAATAGCCGATGCCGCAGGCCTCAACGAACGCTACGTGCGCGAGTGGCTGGGCGGGATGGTGGCCAGCCAGGTCGTCGACTTCGATGCGGCCGCCTCGACGTACTTCCTTCCGCGTGACCACGCGGCGGTGCTGACGCGCACGGCGGGCCCAGACAACCTTGCCCGCGTCGCGCAGTTCATCCCACTGTTGGGTGAGGTGGAGCAGAAGATCATCGGTTGCTTCCACAACGGCGGCGGACTGCCATACAGCGACTACCCACGCTTTCACAGGCTGATGGCCGAGCAGAGCGGCGAGGTGTTCGACGCAGCGCTCGTCGACATCGTCCTGCCGCTCGTCGACGGTCTGCCGGACCGGCTGCGTTCGGGTGCCGACGTCGCCGATATCGGTTGCGGCAGTGGGCATGCGGTCAACGTCATGGCGCAGGCGTTCCCGGCGAGCACATTCACCGGCATCGACTTCTCCGATGAGGGGATCGGCGTCGGTGCGGCGGAGGCGCGGCGGCTGGGGCTGCAGAACGCGACGTTTCTTGCGCGCGACGTGGCCACGCTCGACCTTGTCGACGCGTACGACGTCATCACGGTGTTCGATGCGATCCACGACCAGGCTCGGCCCGCCAGGGTGTTGGAGAATATCTCCCGCGCACTGCGACCGGACGGCGTGCTGCTGATGGTCGACATCAAGGCGTCGAGCAATCTCGAGGACAACATTGGTGTTCCGCTGGCTCCGTACAAATACACGGTGTCGACGATGCACTGCATGAGTGTGTCTCTGGGCCTCGACGGCGATGGGCTCGGCACGGTGTGGGGCAGGCAACTCGCGGAGTCGATGCTCGCCGATGCGGGCTTCGGCGACGTGACGGTCAGCGAGATCGAGTCCGACCCGTTCAACAACTACTACATCGCCCGAAAATCGTGACTCGACCACGGCAGCCGTTGCCGCAGCTGCGCGGTGACCGGGTTTTCGTAACAGACGGTGGTCTGGAGACCGAGCTCGTCTTCCACGACGGTCGCGACCTGCCATGCTTCGCGGCGTTTCCGCTGCTCGCGCAGCCCGACACGCGGGACAGGCTGCGCCGCTACTACGACGGCTATCTTGATATCGCCCGCAGGCACGGTGCGGGCTTCGTGGTGGAAACACCCACATGGCGTGCGAACCCCGACTGGGCGAGCGAGCTCGGCTATTCGCGCGGACAGCTCGACGATGCCAACCGGGTGGCGGTCGAGCTCGCCGAGGAGGTTCGCGCGGCCGCGGCAGCCGACGGCATCGCGGCCGTCGTGAGTGGCTGTGTCGGACCTCGCGGTGACGGCTACCACCCCGGGAGCGTGATGACGGCCGAAGAAGCCGAGCGCTACCACTCGGTCCAGATCGGCACCTTCGCCGACACCTCTGCCGACCAGGTGACCGCAATGACGATCACCAACGCCGACGAGGCGATAGGAATCGTGCGGGCAGCCATGGCGGCGGGTATACCGGCGGCCATGTCGTTCACCGTGGAGACCGACGGCAGGCTGCCGACGGGCCAGCGACTGGATGAGGCGATCGAACAGGTCGACGCGGAAACCGACTCGGGTGCAGCCTATTTCATGATCAACTGCGCTCATCCGACGCACTTCACGCTTGCGCTGGAGCGCGACGGGCCGTGGCGGCAGCGGCTCGTGGGCCTGCGCTCGAACTCGTCGGTCAGGAGCCATGCGGAGCTCGACGAGGCGACAGAGCTCGACGAGGGCAACCCGAAAGAGCTCGGTGCCCAGCACGCCGCGCTGCATGATCTGCTGCCCGAAGTGCGGGTGCTCGGCGGGTGTTGCGGTACTGACGCCCGGCACGTGGCCGCGATCGTCTCGGCATGGACGACGAACTAGGCTCCTGCCGGTGGACACCCTCGATGCGATCGCCGACTGGCCGGTGCCGACAGCCGCTGCGGCGGTGGTAGCACCGTCCGGCGTACTGGCCGAGCACGGTGACACCGGGCATCGATTCGCTCTGGCGTCGGTGACGAAGCCGTTGGTCGCGCGCGCCGTCCAGATCGCGATCGAAGAAGGCGTGGTCGAGTTGGACACTCCCGCGGGTCCGCCGGGTTCGACGGTGCGCCACCTGCTGGCCCACACCTCCGGTTACTCGATGCACACCGACGAGGTGATGTCGCCGCCGGGTAAGCGCCGCATTTACTCCAACTACGGCTTCGGGGTGGCGGCCGAGACGGTGGCGGACGAAGCGGGCATCGAATTCGGCAGCTATCTGGCGGAGGCGGTCTTCGAGCCGCTCGGCATGACGTCCAGCGGCCTCGAAGGTGGCGCCGCGGCCGCAGGCTACGGCGTCACGTCGACGGTTGCCGACCTCGCGGTATTCGCTGCTGAACTGCTGCGACCTGCGCTCATTTCGGCCGAGATGCACGCCGAGGCCACGGCCGTGCAGTTTCCCGGGCTCAGCGGTGTGCTGCCCGGCTTCGGGGTACAGCGGCCCAACGACTGGGGCTTGGGTTTCGAGATCCGCGACGCCAAGTCCCCGCATTGGACCGGCTCGGCCAACACGGGCCGCACGTATGGACATTTTGGCCAGTCAGGCACGTTTATCTGGGTAGATCCCGAGTGTGACCTGGCACTCGTCGCGCTCACCGACCGCGATTTCGGCGACTGGGCCTACGAACACTGGCCGGCGCTCTCTGACGCCGTCATCGCCGAATTCGGCAGCAAATAGATCGGGGACTAGCGTAACAGGGGCCTCACAAGGCACAATAGACACGTACGACACAACTGCAGCTCATTTCCATCCGCCAGGTCGTTGGGGAAGACGTCCCTCGTGGAGCCGAAGGAGCAAGCAGATGCGTGCGTCGAACCAGTTCGCCGACACGACGACGGGCGTGGTCTACATCCACGCCTCGCCAGCGGCCGTGTGCCCGCATGTCGAGTGGGCGTTGTCGTCGACCCTGAAGTCGAGGGCGAATCTGACCTGGACCCCACAGCCGGCGATGCCCGGCCAATTGCGCGCGGTCACCAACTGGGTCGGCCCCGTCGGTGCGGGCGCACAGCTTGCGAACGCACTGCGGTCGTGGTCGGTCCTGCGCTTCGAGGTGACCGAGGACCCGAGCGCGGGCGTGGACGGCCAGCGCTTCTGCCACACCCCGCAGTTGGGGCTGTGGAGCGGGGTGATGAGCGCGAACGGTGACGTGATGGTCGGAGAGATGCGGCTGCGGACGCTGATGTCATCCGGCGCGGACATGCTCGCAGCCGAATTGGACTCGGTGCTCGGCACTGCATGGGACGACGCCCTTGAGCCCTATCGCAGCGGCGGCGACACGGGCGAGGTCGCCTGGCTCAATCGCGGGGTCGGCTAGGCAGGCCGCAGAATTTTCAGCGCGCCAGACACTGCAGACACTTCGACCGGAAGCGGACACACGTACTCGCCGTCGGCGTAGGCGGTGATCTTGGGCGAAGCCCGGCACTCGACGGTGATCGTGCGCGCCCGCGCAGTGCGCACTTCGTCGAGATCGACGTGGGTGCCCTTGAACACGGTGGGGAACAAGCGAATCAATTTCGTGCGCGATGCCGACGCCACCATGGTCGCGTCGAGTTGCCCGTCGGTGGGGTCGGCGTTGGGACAGATGCGCATGCCGCCGCCGTAGCTCTTGGTGTTGCCGAACGCCGCAAGCGTGAGCTCCGTGTCTAGCTCCTCGCCGTCGAACGACAAGCGAAACGGCAACAGCCGCAACTTCGAGAGCTCGGCGACCATCGCCAGGTTGTAGCGCATCCGGCCGTGCGGCCACCTCATTCGGTTGGTGCGGTCGGTGACCAGCGAGTCGAAGCCGGCCGCCATCACCGTGCCGAACCACCTGTCGGTTCCATCCGCGCCCTTGATCCGGCCGAGGTCGACCGTTTCGGCGATCCCGTCGACGACGACATCGGCGGCCGCTTCGGGATCCCTTGTGGGAATCCGGAATTCGCGGGCGTGGTCGTTACCGGTGCCCGCTGGGATGATACCGAGCGGTATGCCCGTCTGCGCGATTACCTGCAGCGCGAGCGAGATGATGCCGTCACCCCCGACGACGACGAGCGCATCCGTGCCACGCTCGAGCGCGCCGTCGACGAGTCGTCGCGCGTGCTCGGCGTCGGTGCCCGCGATCGCGACGATATCGACGCCGCGCTTGTGCAACTGGGTGACCGCACGTTCGGCCGCATGTGGCGCGCTGCCGTGACCCGACGACGGGTTGGTCAGCATCGTGACGCGACCTCGGGCTCCGGTCACGGAATCAGCTTGCCGGGGTTGAGGATTCCGGCCGGATCCAACGTCGCCTTGACCGCCTTGAGCACCTGGACGCCCAGATCGCCGACTTCGTCGCGCATCCACGGCCGGTGGTCGGCACCGACTGCGTGGTGGTGGGTGATGGTGGCGCCGGTGCGCACCATCGCGTCCGACGCGGCGGTCTTCGCCTTGCGCCACTGCTCGATCGGATTGCCACGTTGTCCGGCGACGACGGTGAAGTAGAGCGACGCGCCCGTGGGATACACATGCGAAATGTGGCACAGCACAAGTGCCTGTGTGCCGGTTTCGGCCAGCGCGTTCGTCAGCGCCTCGGTCACGGCGGATTTCAGCGCGGGGAGGTTTGACCAGTTGGTCGCGGTTTCGAGGGTCTCGCACAACGCACCAGCCGACAGCAGCGAGTCACGTAGGTAGGGTGCGTTGAATCGGCCGTGTTCCCATGCGCGCGCAGGCGCCTCGCCGAGGGAGGTGCCGCCCTTGGCCTCCATCAGTGCCCGGGTCTCGGCGTGTCTGCTTTCGACGTGTTCCTCTGATCCCTCGAACACGGTGATGGCCAGGCAGCCGCCGGTGATGCTGTCCTCGCCGATGCTCTCGGTGGTCGCCAGGTTGACGCCGGTTTCGGCCTCGTCGGAGAGCCGCAGCACCGTTGGGCCCGTTCCGGTTTGGGTGACGGCACGCAGGGCTCCTGCTCCGGTGGCGAAGTCGGGGAACGACCACGCTTCGTAGCGAGTGGCGGCAGGCGACGGGTGAACCCGGACGCGGACGCGGGTGATGATGCCGAACACGCCTTCGGAGCCGATCAGCAACTGACGCAGATCCGGGCCCGCCGCGGACTCCGGCGCCCGGCCGAGGTCGATCACACCCGCGGGCGTGACCGCGCGCAGGCCGCGGACCATGTCGTCGAACCGGCCGTAGCCCGCGGAGTCCTGTCCGGACGACCTGGTTGCGGCGAATCCGCCGATCGTCGCGAACTGAAAGCTCTGCGGGAAGTGGCCGAGCGAGAAGCCGCGTTCCCCGAGCAGCCGTTCGGCATCCGGCCCCGTTACGCCGGCGCCCAGTTCGGCCTCGCCGGAGATTTCATCGAGGGAGTGCAGTTCGTTCAGCCTGCGGAGGTCGAGCGATATCACGGCCTTGAACTGTCCGCGCAGCGGATCGAGGCCGCCGACGACGCTGGTGCCGCCGCCGAACGGGACGACCGCGATGCTGCGCTGAGCGCACACCTTCAGGATCGCGGCGATCTCGTCTTCGTCGCCGGGCAGCAGAACGGCGTCCGGCGCGTCCTGGACTCCGGGGTCCCGGCGTCGCAACAGGTCGAGGGTGGACTTGCCACCCGCGCGAAGGAGCCTCGCGGTGTCGTCGACGCCGCAGTTCTCCGCGCCGACGATGTGGGTGAGCGCGTCGCGGTCAGCGGCCGACAATGCCGACGGGCGGAGCTTGACCTGGTCCGACTCGAGTTCGGGAAGCGATGAGTCCCCGACGCCGAGCGCCTGCTGAAGCAGATTTCGGATGCCGTCCGATAGCGACTTGGCCTTGTCCGGGTCACCCCACGCGTCCCACTTCATCATGCGTTACAGTATTACATATGTTGTCAATCAGTAATGACACGTCTCCAAACCTCGGGGATCGGATTCTCGACGCGGCGGCGAGCTGCGTGCTTGCCTACGGCGTGGACCGGGTGACGCTCGCCGAGATCGCCCGCCGCGCCGGGGTCAGCAGGCCGACCATTTACCGGCGCTGGCCGGACACCCGCGCGCTGCTGGCTGCCTTGCTGACAGCGCGGATCGTCGGTGTGCTGCGCGATGTGCCGTCGACCGGCGGCGGGCGCGAAGCCCTGGTCGAACGGATTGCCGGCGTCGCCGAGCGGCTCCGGCACGACGAAGTCGTCATGTCGGTGTTCCACTCCGCGCCGGAACTGGCCATGGTCTACATCGCCGAGCGCCTCGGCACCAGCCAGCAGATCCTCATCGACGCGGTGGCCACCGAGCTGGAGGCCGCCCAGCGCGACGGCAGTGTGCGGGCGGGTGACCCGCGGCAGCTCGCGGCGATGTGCCTGCTCATCACCCAGTCGACGATCCAGTCCGCACAGATCGTCGAACCGATCCTCGACGCCGACGCCCTTGCCGTCGAACTGGCCCACTCACTGAACGGATACCTGAAACCATGACGAACTCGGCCGCTCTCAACGCGTCTCGCCGCAATAGCGAGTTGGCGGTGCTGGCCGACGGCCAGCCACTCGACGTCGTCGTCATCGGCGGTGGCATCACTGGAACGGGAATCGCACTCGACGCCGCGTCGCGCGGGCTGACCGTGGCCCTCGTGGAGAAGCACGATCTGGCCTTCGGCACCAGCCGGTGGAGCTCCAAGCTGGTGCACGGCGGCCTGCGTTATCTGGCGACCGGCAACATCGGGATCGCAAGGCGCAGCGCAGTCGAACGCGGAATCCTGATGACGCGCACCGCCCCTCATCTGGTCAGCGCCATGCCCCAGCTGGTTCCGCTGCTACCCGCCATGGGTACCCCGGAACGGGCGCTGGTGCGCACCGGTTTCTTCGCGGGGGACGCGCTGCGGTGCATGGCGGGCACGCGATCCTCGACGTTGCCACGGTCCAGGCGCATCTCAGCGAGCCGCGCCGTCGACATGGTGCCTGCAGTCCGGCGCGACGGTCTGGCCGGCGGGTTACTCGCTTACGACGGACAGTTGATCGACGACGCCCGTCTGGTCGCCGCCGTCGCCAGGACTGCCGCCCAGCACGGCGCGTTTATCCTGACCCGCGTCGCTGCCTCCGACGCCACGGGTACCGCGGTGCGCCTGACCGACCAGCTGACCGGCGAGTCGTTCGATGTGAACGCACGCGCCGTGGTCAATGCCAGCGGAGTGTGGGCGGGGCAGGTGGACACCTCGATCACGTTGCGGCCCAGCCGCGGCACGCACCTGGTGTTCGACGCCAAGGCCTTCGGCAATCCGACTGCGGCGCTGACGATTCCGATTCCCGGCGAGCTCAACCGGTTCGTGTTCGCGATGCCCGAGCAACTGGGCCGGGTGTATCTGGGCCTCACCGATGAGGATGCTCCCGGTCCGATACCCGACGTCCCTGTGCCGACCTCTGAGGAGATCGGCTTCCTGCTGGACACCGTCAACACCGCACTGGACACCAAGCTCGGCCGTGAGGACGTCATCGGCGCCTACGCGGGACTGCGGCCGTTGATCGACGCGGGTGCCGGCAGGACTGCCGATGTTTCGCGTGATCACGCCGTCGTCGAGTCGCCGTCCGGGGTCATCAGCGTGATCGGCGGCAAGCTGACCGAGTACCGGTACATGGCCGAGGACGTTCTCGACAAGGCCGTCGGGTGGCGGGGACTGCCTGCAGGCCGCTGCCGGACACGCAACCTGCCGCTCGTCGGTGCACCATCGAATCCGGTTGCGACGCTGCGTGTTCCCACCGATCTGCCGTCGTCGTTGGTCGCCCGGTTCGGCGCAGAGGCGCCCAACGTGATCGCCAACGCCGTCTGCGAACGCCCAACCGATCCCGTCGCCGATGGCATCGATGTGATCCGCGCGGAGTTCGAGTACGCGGTGACGCACGAGGGTGCCCTGACCGTCGACGACATCGTCGACCGGCGCACCCGCATAGGGTTGGTCGACGCCGACCGTGACGCCGTGTTGACTGTGGCGGAGGAACTACTCGCGGAGCTATGAGGCCATCGCGTCGTAGAGTCGTGCGATGTCCGCAGGCGCCACGTTCGCTCCGCACTGCTGGCGCAGTGTGCGCAACGGCTGTGCGAGGCGCTGCAGTTCGGCCCACTCCGAGGGATGGGCAACGAAGTAATTCCGAATCGCCGCCTCTGCTCCACCGCCTTGGCCGCCTGCTTCGGTGACGGCCTTGTTCGCGTCGGGATGGCTTGCGAACCACCCTCCGGTCTGGGCCCCCACCGCCCCGATCGCGCTGCTCAAGCCGGACACGGTGCAGTCGGCGTCGGCCGATGCTGTCGGCATGGCGATGGTGCCGATCAGTCCCACCAGCGCTCCGCCAGCGACCACGCCGGCGACTCCGCGCCGAATGGTGATGCCAAACGTGTGCATTCCACACTCCTTCGTCGGGGCCCTATGAGTCCCCCGACGGATGGGCCGCTACCCACACTACGGAAGCGAGGATTCGCTGAGGTCTTCGCGAGGAAATTGACTTACAGCGGAATGTTCTTGTGGCGACCGCGGCGGGCAGGCGCCTCGGCGAGTGCCTGCGTCAGCTTGCTGCGGGTGTGCGACGGGTCGATCTTCTCGTCGACGACGCCGATCTCGATGGCGGAATCCACACCGCCCGCGATCCGCTCGTGCTCGGCGGCCAGCTCCTCGTGCAGCGCCTCGCGGTCGTCGTCCGGTGCGGCGGCCAACTTCTTCTTGTGCAGGATGCCGACGGCGGCCTTGGCGCCCATCACGGCAACCTCGGCGTCCGGCCACGCGAACACCTTCGTCGCGTTGAGCGATCGCGAGTTCATCGCGATATAGGCCCCGCCGTAGATCTTCCTGGTGACCAGCGTGACGCGGGGAACAGTAGCCTCGCCGAACGCGTGCAGCAGCTTCGCGCCGCGGCGCACAACGCCGCCCCACTCCTGATCAACACCGGGCAGATAGCCGGGCACGTCGACCACGACGATCAGCGGGATGCCGAACGCGTCGCACAGCCGCACGAAACGTGCTGCCTTCTCAGCGCTTTCGGAGTTCAGGCAGCCACCGAGCCGCAGCGGATTGTTGGCGAGCACGCCGACGCTGCGACCCGACAGCCTGCCGAGGCCGATCACCATCGACGGCGCCCACTTGGCCTGGAACTCCTCGAACGGGGATTCGGAGTCGAGCAGCGCCTCGACCAGCGGGTGCACGTCGTAGGCACGGCGTGCCGACTCGGGCAGCAGCGCGTGCAGGTCGGTATCACCGGCCTCGGCCTTGGTGCGGTCGAAATGCCCCTGCTGGCTGAACAATCCGACCAGCCTGCGGCCGCGCGCATAGGCGTCGAGCTCGTCGTCGGCGACGATGTGGCACACACCGGACTTCTTGTGGTGGGTGTCCGGCCCGCCGAGAGACGCCATGTCGACGTCCTCGCCGGTGACACTGCGCACGATGTCAGGGCCGGTGACGAAAACCCGGCTCTCGGGTGCCATCACGATGACGTCGGTGAGGGCAGGCCCGTATGCGGCGCCGCCGGCCGCGAAGCCGACGACGACCGAGATCTGCGGGACGTATCCCGATGCGCGGATCATCGCCTCGAATACCAGGCCGACCGCGTGCAGCGCCTTGACGCCTTCGGCGAGCCGGGCGCCACCCGAGTGCCAGATGCCGACGATCGGGCTCTGCTCCTCGATGGCGGTGTCGTATGCATTCACGATGTGGGCGCAGCCCTCCACGCCCATCGCGCCGCCCATCACGGTCCCGTCGGTGCAGAACGCGACGGTCCGAACTCCGTTGACGGTACCTGCAGCGGCGAGCACACCCGAACGGTCACGCTCGTGCAGCAACTCGAGGGTGCAGTCGTCGTCGAAGAACGTCTTCAGGCGCAGCAGGGGATCGCGGGGATCGGTTGATTCGCCGACAGCCTCGGGGGCCGTGATGGTCATCGAAACCTCCTGTCGGGAACGGATATCGGGGCGCTCAGTACTTCCCGAAGGCGAGCGCCACGTTGTGCCCACCGAATCCGAACGAGTTGTTGATCGCGTATTGGTAATTGCCGGGTCTCGGCGAACCGGAGACGACGTCGAGGTCGATCTCGGGATCCAGGTTCTTCAGGTTGAGCGTCGGCGGGATGACTCCGTCGTGCAACGCCAACACCGTGAGGATGGACTCGACGGCCCCGACCGCGCCGACGGAGTGGCCGAGCGCGGACTTGGGAGCGTAAACCGCCGGCTTGTGTCCGCCCATCGCGTTGTTGATCGCCTGGCCTTCGGCCACGTCACCGACGCTGGTGCCGGTGGCGTGCGCGTTGACGTGGTCGATGTCGGACGGTTTGAGGCCTGCGAGTTGAATCGCCCGGGTCATTGCGTGCCCGGCCTGCTCGCCATTGGGGTCGGGCGCCACGATGTGGTAGCCGTCCGAGGTGATGGCGGCACCCATGATCCGTGCATAAATCGTGGCGCCGCGCGCCTTGGCGTGCTCCTCGGTCTCGATGACCAAGAGCGCACCGGCCTCGCCGAACACGAACCCGTTGCGGTCCTTGTCGAACGGGCGGCATGCACCGGCCGGGTCATCGTTGGTGGTGGACAACACGATTCGCATCTGCGCGAACCCTGCGATCGGCACCGCCTCGATCCTCGTCTCGACGCCGCCGCAGATGGCCATGTCGGCCTCGCCGAGCACGATGTTGCGCCACGCGTGTGCGATGCCCTCGGAGCCGGAGGCGCAAGCCGAGATCGACGTGAGGACGCCGGCTTTGGCGTGCCGCTCCAGCCCGATGGCCGCCGCCGCCCCGTTCGGCATGTACATCTGCACGACCAACGGCGACACCGCCCGCAGCCCCTTCGCCCGCATGCCGTCATACGCGAAGAGCATTTCTTCGGTGGAACCCATGCCCGTGCCGATCGACACCATCAACCGCTTTGGGTCGACCTCGGGCTCGCCTGCGTCCTTCCAGACGCGCCGGCCCAACACCGTTGACATCCTTTGCAGATACGACAGCCGACGCAGCTCGACCCGATTCAGCTCGTCATCGAAGTTCTCCAAAATGTGCCCGCCGATGCGAACGGGAAGGTCGTACTCCTCGACGAACGGGTCCTCGAGCTTGCGGATACCGCTGTGTCCGTCGAGCAGCTTCTGCCACGTGCTTTTCGCATCGGTAGCCAGGGCAGTCGTCATGGCGACGCCGGTGACGACGACGTTGGGGAGTCCGTTCCCCGTAGCTAACCCCGTCATGTCGTTGCGATGTTCCTTTCCCCCCGAACACTCAGTACTTGCCGAAGGCGAGTGCCACGTTGTGTCCGCCGAATCCGAACGAGTTGTTGATCGCGTACTTGTAGTCGCCGTATCGGGGCTCACCCGCGACGACGTCCAGATCGATCTCCGGATCCGGTGTCTCGTAGTTCAGTGTCGGCGGGATGACGCCGTCGCGCAGCGACAGCACCGTCAGCACCGACTCGAGCGCGCCCACTGCACCGATGGAGTGGCCGAGCGCCGACTTCGGTGCGTACACAGCGGCGTGTTCCACACCGGCGACCCGGATGGCGTTCGCCTCTGCCGTGTCACCGATCGGTGTGGCAGTGGCGTGGGCGTTGATGTGATCGATGTCCTTGGGGTCCAAGCCCGCGAGTTCCATCGAACGCTTCATTGCCTGACCAGCGCGCAGACCGTCGGCTGCCGGAGCCACCATGTGGAAGGCGTCCGATGTGATGCCTGCGCCCATGAGCCGAGCCAGCGGTTGTGCGCCGCGAGCCTTGGCGTGCTCCTCGGTCTCGATGACCATGAGCGCACCCGCCTCGCCGAACACGAAGCCGTCGCGATCCTTGTCGAACGGACGAGAAGCGCCCTCGGGGTCCTCGTTGCGGGTCGACATGGCACGCATCATCGAGAAGGCCGCGATGGGCAGCGCCTCGATGCCGCCCTCGACACCACCGCAGACGGCGATGTCGGCGTCGCCCATGACGATCTGCCGCCACGCGTGCGCGATGGCCTCCGAGCCCGACGAACACGCCGACACCGGCGTCATCACGCCGGCGCGGGCGCCGAGCTGCAGGCCGATGACGGCAGCGGCGCCGTTCGGCATGATCATCTGAACGGCGAGCGGCGACACCTTGCGGGGGCCGCCCTCGTTCATCAGGTCATACGTCTCGACGATCTTCTCGCCGCCGCCCAGACCGGTGCCGACGACAACCGCGAAGCGGTCCCCGTCCACCTCGGGTGTCCCCGCGGTCTCCCAGATCTGGCCGCCGAGCAGTTTGGCCATCCGCTGCACATAGGACATGCGCCGCAGATCCAACCGCCCCATGTGGTCGTCGACGGCCTCCTTGAGGTGGCCACCGATGTGCACGGGCAGGTCCCATTTGGTGACGAATTCGTCTTCGAGGACACGGATGCCGCTCTCGCCCGCCAATAAGCCCTTCCACGTGCTCTCGATGTCGCCGGCGATCGATGTCGTCGCCGTGACGGCGGTCACCACAACGCTGGGGAAACCGCCGTTAGCAGTGGAAGACCTGGTCACGTGCGATCCGCTTCGATCTTCTCGCGCAGCGCGGCAGCAGCCTCGGGGTTCTCTTCCTCGAGCTTCTGGATGTAGCTGACGACGTCACCGACGGTGCGCAGGCCCGCGAGGTCCTCGTCGGGGATCTTCACGCCGTACTTGTCCTCGGTCTGCACGGCGATCTCCACCATCGACAGCGAGTCGATGTCCAGGTCGTCGACGAACGACTTCTCCGGGGTGACCTCCGAAGGCTCGATACCGGTGACCTCTTCGATGATCTCGGCGAGACCGGCGATGATTTCTTCCTGAGTGGCGGGCACAATGGCTCCTTCTAATTGGGTTGAAACACTCCGTATTTCGGAGTTATCAATAGATGTTCGATATGCGGTTGTCTGGATCAGAGCTCGGATAGCCCGTCCAGGTCAGCGGGGGATTTGACGGCGTGCGTCGGCACCCCCTTGAGTTCTCGCTTGGCGATTCCGGCGAGAGTCCCGGCGGGCGGGAACTCGACGATCGCGGTCACGTTCGATTGCCGGAGGGTCACCGTGCACAGGTCCCAGCGCACCGGCCGGGTCAGCTGGGCGACCAGCTTGCTCATGGCGTCCGTGGCCGAGGCGACGGGTTGGCCGTCGGCGTTCGACAGCAGGGTCGCGGTGGGCTCGCCGGTGTCGATGCGCTGCGCCGCGGCGGCGTAGCCGTCGGTGGCCGACGCCATGTAGCGCGTGTGGAAGGCGCCCGCGGTGGCAAGCGCACGGACGCGCGCCTTCGCGGGCGGGTCCTCGGCCAGCTTGCTCAGGGCGGCCAGGCTGCCTGCCGCCACGATCTGGCCGGCGGCGTTGCGGTTCGCGGGCACCAGGTCCAGTTCCTCGAGGCGGCTCAGGACCTCGGCCTCGTCACCGCCGAGCACCGCGGACATGCCGGTGGGCTCGGTGGCGCATGCCTTGGCCATCTCGGCGCCACGGGTGGCGGCCAGCGCAACGGCGTCGTCGCTGGAGATGACGCCCGCGATGGCATACGCGGCGATCTCGCCGACCGAGTGGCCGGCTGCGATGAAATCGCGTCCGGCCAACAGACCGCGCTTTGTCAGCTCTTCCCAGGCCAGCAGCGTCGCGGCCACCACCAGCGGCTGCGTCACCGCGGTGTCGGTGATTTCCTCCGCTGTTGCGGTGGTACCGAGCGTGGCCAGGTCGAGACCGCTGGACTGCGACCAGGTGGCAATGCGGTCAGCCGCGCCTGGCAGCTCAAGCCAAGAGGCGAGCATGCCAGGAGTCTGCGATCCCTGTCCGGGAGCAAGCAATGCGAGCACGTGTTTAAGAAAACACTGTGGGAACGGATCTGCGCGGTGTAAGAGATGATGAACCTCGTCTTATCTTTTTGTGGATACCCCACAAAACGGCATGTGATGGGACTCCATCGATACCGACCCGAAATCTGTTACCCTGCGCGGTCCTCGCTTCGAATGGTGTCAACGGGCTTCGTTATCTGTCCATCGGCCATGCTCGACGTGCTGAAATGCTGCGCTTGCCTAGTCAGCCTTCCCACCGTGGAGGCCACCCGCAAGACATAGGCGTCGCGGGGGGTGGTCGGATCGCGGCCCGTGAAGTCAGCGATGCGCTTGAGGCGGTAGCGCACGGTGTTTGGATGAACGAACAGTTTCCTGGCACACGCCTCGATCGCGCCGCCCGAGTCCAGATACGCGTCCAACGTCTCGGTCAACGCAGGCCCGGCGTCGCCCAGTGGCCTCATCACCTCGGTTTCCAGCGCCGAGATGGCCGATACGTCGCCGAGCAGTGCCCGCTCGGGCAGGAGTTCACGGGCGGCGACCGGCCGCGGCGCACCGGTCCATCCCGCGACGGCGTTCATCCCCGCGATCGCTTCGATGGCGCTCCAATGCGCGGCCGAGAGGGTCGACGCGGTCGGCCCGATGATCACCGGGGCGTCGGCGAATACGCCCAGCAAGTCGGCGAGGAACCGGTCCGTCAGGTTCAGCGGGCCCGACACGATCCCCACCAGCCAGGTGCCGTGCACATCGGAAAGCGCCGCCCGCCCGTGCCGCTCGACCACATCGTGGACGTCGTCGCTGGCCAGATCGATGCGGTCAGGCTGCGGCATCCCGACGATGACGGTGGCGGGTGCGGTCGCGTCCCAGTTCAGCGCTGCCGCCTGGGACTGCAGTTCCGGTCCGGTGTCGCCGCGCACCACGGCGTCGACGATGTTGGCCTCCATCCGGGTGTCCCAGGCGCCGCGGGCTTCGGCCTGGTCGGCGTAGGCGGTGGCGGCTGCGAACGCCAGATCGCGGCTGTAGCGCAGGATCCCGGCCGTCAACGCCGTCAACTGCTCCTCCGAGCGGGCCAACAGCGGGACCACTTCCTCGAAGAACTCCATGGTGACCCGCACCATCTCCACCGACTGCCGCAACGCGATGCGCCTGCGCAGATCCTGTGGCACCACCTCGAAGGCCTGCGCGGTGTAGCCGACGTCGCCGTCGGGGTTGCGCATCCACTCCACGAAGTTGACGACCGCGGTCTGCACCACCAGCTGGACGCTGGACCGCTGCGACGCCTCGAGGTCGGCGAAAAACGGCAGCCGCTCCTCCAGGGCGTGCACAGCCTGGGTGGCCAGCCGGCCCGAATACTGGCTCAACCGGCGCAGCACCGAATCGGGAACGGTGTCCAGCACCTCCAGCGTGGAGGCCGGTGGGGCGAACCGATTGTTGGCCATCCCTAAAAGCTACGCCATATTTATGGCAAATACCTCCAAGAGCAGCCGCGTTTTCAGGCCACTCCTGGGTCGGAGGTCTGCTCCGGCGCCGCCAGGACGTCGTCGATTTCGTACTTGTTGGCGGCCTTGACGGCCACCGACTTGTCGATTTCGCCGTCGGTGGCCAGCGCCTCCAGCACCCCCACCACCACGGACTCGGCGTCGGTGTTGTAGTAGCGTCGCGCCGCGGGCCGGGTGTCGGAGAACCCGAACCCGTCGGTGCCCAGCGTCAGGTAGGTGTTGGGCACCCACGGCCGGATCTGTTCGGGCACGGCGCGCATCCAGTCCGAAACTGCCACGGCCGGACCGCGGGTGTCCGCGAGGACCTGGGTGATGTAGGGCTCCCGCGCCGGACGGTCGGGGTAGCGCAGCTTCTCCTTCTCGATCTCCACGCCATCGCGGTTCAGTTCCCCCCAGCTGGTCACCGACCACACGTCGGCGGCCACGTCCCATTCCTCGGCCAGCAGGTCCGCGGCCCGAAGCGCCTCCGGCATGGCCACCCCGGACACCAGAATGTGCGCCTGCTTCGCCTTGGGCTCTGGGGCGGCCCGGTAACGGTAGATGCCGCGCAGCAGGCCTTCGACGTCGAGTCCCTCCGGTTCGGGGGGCTGCTTGTAGGGCTCGTTGTAGATCGTGATGTAGAAGTAGACGTTCTCCGGGTTCTCGCCGTACATGCGGGCCAGTCCGCTTTCGACGATGTAGGCGATCTCATAGGCGAAGGCGGGGTCGTAGGCCACGACGGCCGGATTGGTAGCCGCCAGCAGTAGGGAATGGCCATCGGCGTGCTGTAGCCCCTCGCCGACCAGCGTGGTGCGGCCGGCCGTGGCGCCCAGCGCGAAGCCGCGGGCCATCTGGTCGGCGGCGGCCCAGAGCCCGTCGCCGGTGCGCTGGAAGCCGAACATCGAATAGAAGATGTAAAGCGGGATCATCGGTTCGTTGTGGGTGGCGTAGGCGGTTCCTGCGGCAGTGAACGACGCCGTCGAGCCGGCCTCGTTGATGCCTTCATGCAGGATGTGGCCGCCTTCACTTTCCTTGTACGCCAACATCAATTCCGCATCGACGGCCGTGTACAGCTGGCCGTTGCGGTTGTAGATCTTCAGGCTCGGGAACCACGAGTCCATGCCGAACGTGCGCGCCTCATCGGGGATGATGGGAACGATGCGAGGACCAACCTCCTTGTCCCGCAACAGTTCCTTGAACGTCCGCACCATCGCCATGGTGGTCGCGACTTCCTGGTTTCCCGAGCCCTTCTTGAGTGCCTTGTAGACCTCGCGGCTCGGCAGCGTCAGCACCTTCGACTTCGTCCGTCGCTCGGGCACGAAGCCGCCCAACGTCCGACGCCGGTCGAGCATGTAGCGGATCTCGGGTGCGTCGGGGCCGGGGTGGAAGTACGGCGGAAGGTAGGGGTTCTTCTCGAGTTCCTCGTCGGCGATCGGGATACGAATGGCGTCGCGGAACTGCTTGAGGTCTTCCAGCGCAAGCTTTTTCATCTGATGGGTGGCGTTGCGGCCCTGGAAGTGGGCGCCCAGTGAGTAGCCCTTGATGGTCTTGGCGAGGATCACCGTCGGCTGCCCCTTGTGCTCGGTGGCCGCGCGGTAAGCCGCGTACACCTTGCGGTAGTCGTGGCCGCCGCGCTTGAGGTTCCAGATCTCGGTGTCGCTCATCTTGTCGACCAGCGCCTTGGTGCGCGGGTCGCGGCCGAAGAAGTGGTCGCGCACGTAGGCGCCGTCGTTAGCCTTATAGGTCTGGTAGTCGCCGTCGGGCGTGGTGTTCATCAGGTTCACCAATGCGCCGTCGCGGTCGGCGTGCAGCAGCGCGTCCCACTCACGGCCCCAGACCACCTTGATGACGTTCCAGCCCGCACCGCGGAAGAACGACTCCAGCTCCTGGATGATCTTGCCGTTGCCGCGGACGGGGCCGTCGAGTCGCTGCAGGTTGCAGTTGATGACAAAGGTGAGATTGTCCAGCGCTTCGTTGGCGCCCACCTGGATGAGGCCGCGGCTCTCCGGCTCGTCCATTTCGCCGTCGCCGAGGAACGCCCACACGTGCTGGTCGGAGGTGTCCTTGATACCGCGGTCGTGCAGGTAGTGGTTGAACCGAGCCTGGAAGATCGCGTTCATCGGGCCAAGGCCCATCGATACCGTCGGGAACTCCCAGAAGTCCGGCATCAGCCGCGGGTGCGGGTAGGACGGGAGGCCGCCACCCGGGTGGCTGTGCTCCTGGCGGAAGCCGTCGAGCTGGTCGGCGGTTAGCCGGCCTTCGAGGAACGCGCGCGCGTAGATGCCGGGCGAGGCGTGGCCCTGGATGTAGACCTGGTCACCGCCGCCGGGGTGGGCCTTGCCGCGGAAGAAGTGGTTGAAGCCCACCTCGTAGAGCGCGGCCGACGAGGCGTACGTCGAAATATGGCCGCCGACACCGACTCCCGGGCGCTGGGCGCGGTGCACCATGATCGCGGCGTTCCACCGGATCCAGGCGCGGTAACGGCGTTCGATCTCCTCGTCGCCGGGGAACCATGGCTCGAGTTCGGTCGGGATGGTGTTGACGTAGTCGGTCGAGGTGAGCGACGGAAGGGCGACACGTTGTTCGCCGGCGCGCTCGAGTAGGCGCAGCATCAGGTACCGCGCCCGCGCAGGGCCCTGCCGTTCCAGCAACTGGTCGAAGGACTCCAGCCACTCGGTGGTCTCTTCGGGGTCGATGTCGGGCAGGTAGGAGGCAACGCCGTCGCGGATCACACGTACCCGGTCGGGTTCGCCTGCCGTGCCGGAATTTTCAGCCAGATCCTGGCGTGCGAACTCGGTGGTCAACTTTCACTCCTCCGTCGGAGGTCTAGGTCTATGACAACCTCTATCGTCCACCCATCGTGCCCCACATGCACTGCCCGTGGTGGCTACTGGAATGAACCGCCCACTGGCTTCTTAAACCGGTAACGTCTGCATACTGTGCGGATGGGAGGGCTGGCGAGGTCACTGCGCCTGCGGATCGTCGCGCCGGTGGTCGGCTGCCTCGCCGGCCTCGCCATGATCATCGTCGGCTGTGGCTCGGTCACCGAGGGCACCCCCAAGGTGAACGCCACCGACGCGCCGATCTACAAGGCGTCGGTGTCCGCCTCGGCAGAGGAGTCGGCCGCGTCGTCCAGCTCCAAGGAGTCCGAACGCCAGAAGTCGTCGAGCACCAAAGCCGTGCATACCTCCTGCGAGGCGCTGAGCTCGAGCAGCGTGGACTCGATCACGGCGGTCAACGACTACGTCAAGGCGTTCAACGAGAACTCCCCGGACGCGCCGTCGAAGGCCGGACCGGCCATCGACTCGCTGAACCACAGCGCCGACCTGGTCGCCCAGACCGTCAGCGACCCGCTTTCGCCCGAGCTGCGGGATGCGCTCAATGCGTGGGTCGACGCTGCTCGGGGCGTGGCAAATGCCATCGCCGGCAACTACGGGCCCGACGAATTCAATGCCGCGGTGACCAAGTTGAACGACGTCAAGACCACGGCGCTGGACCTGTGCGATGCCGCATATCGATGAACCTTGACCGCAGGCATCGCCGAATATCGGGGTCGTGCGACGATAGGACAATCTCACGAGCAGTTGAAGGAGGACGACGGTGGTCGCGGCGGCGGACGCCCCGAACTACGCCCAACGGCTGGGCATCCAAAAAGATCAGGTTGTGCAGGAACTGGGCTGGGACAACGACGTCGATGACGACATCCGGGCCGATATCGAGGAAGCGTGCGGCGGCGAGCTGCTCGACGAGGGCGCCGACGACGTCGTCGACGTGGTGATGCTGTGGTGGCGCGACGACGACGGCGACCTTGTCGACCGGTTGATGGATGCCATTACGCCGCTGGCCGATGACGGCGTCATCTGGGTGCTGACGCCCAAGACAGGCAAACCGGGGCACGTGGTGCCCGCCGAGATCGCCGAGTCGGCGCCGACGGCCGGGTTGATGCAGACCTCGTCGGCCAACCTCGGCGACTGGAGCGCGAGCAGGCTTGTCCAGCCGAAGTCCAAGGCTGCGGGGAGGCGCTGATGAGCGCTTGCGCGAAGAACAGATGACTGATGAGCGCTTGCGCGAAGAACAGGTGGCCATAGTGCTGGACCCTGGAATCGAGGCGCCCGACTTCACGCTCAAGGACCAGAACGGGCAACCGGTCAGCCTCAGCGACTATCGCGGTGCGAAAAACGTTCTGCTGGTGTTCTTTCCGCTCGCGTTCACCGGCATCTGCCAGGGCGAGCTGGACGAGATCCGCGACAACCTGCCGAGGTATGAGAACGACGACACCGTTACGTTGGCCATCTCGGTGGGACCGCCACCGACGCACAAGGTTTGGGCCGCGCAGAGCGGTTTCACGTTTCCTGTGCTTGCCGACTTCTGGCCACACGGCGCGGTCGCGCAGGCCTACGGGGTGTTCAACGAGGGCGCGGGCTTCGCCAATCGGGGCACGTTCGTCATCGATCGCTCTGGAACCATCCGCTTCGCCGAGATGAAACAGCCGGGCGAGGCGCGTGATCAGGCGGTCTGGACCGATGCGTTGAAGTCGCTCAACTCATAGGGCGAGCGTGCGCGTCTGCACGCGACACGCCGGTGTTCGGTGGCATTCTGCGCGCGCTCGCGACCGGTTGATGGATTTCCACGTTCGGCGATTGACCCGGTAGCCTCCCAGCGACGGGCGCGTAGCTCAGTGGTAGAGCTCTGGTTTTACACACCAGCGGTCGGCGGTTCGATACCGTCCGCGCCCACCAGGATAGAGCAGGTAGACATTGGTTTTCAGGTTCAAGGCACCGCTTCCACCGAACCCCCGGTGGGCCAAGAACGGGCCAACGGGGTCACGATTCGGTGCCGCTGGCGCGTGATCGGCCCAGCAGCGCATCGCCCGCCGACGCCAGCGCGTAGACGTGGCCGTACACCCGCGGTGGCTTACTCGGTCAGCTCGACGCGAGTGTTGGAGTCCACGTTGGAGGCGAACCCGTAGACCGGCACGCGCATGCTGGCCATCTTCAATGCGCCGATCAGCTGGTGGCTCATGCCCCCGGTGCAGAAGTGCACGAAGTACTTGGCGCGTGAGACGAACCCGAAGAATGTGCGCATCGCCGGCCAGGGGTCTGCGTTTGGCCGATGAACTCGACCCCGTGACTCTCGAACGAACTTGGCGAGCGTCGTCGCGTGGCTTAGAAGGTCGTCGTGGTCGAGCCACAATCCGTTCTTCTTGAAGTAGTAGTGCGTGCTCACGTGCCACTCACCGTCCGACGGCCAGCCAATCTCGACGTCGTATTTCACCGCGCACAACGGACATGAATGCGCCGCCGGCGTCTGCTTAGTCGGAGTCGTAGTTGCGCATGAGACCCCGGCACGCCGGGCAAATGTATCGCCGTGGGCTGAAGTCCAAGATTGACGTGATGTCGAAGCCGGGCACGTGATAGATCATGCTCCGATGCACGGACAAAGCCGCAACGAGCGGTCGGACCAGGTCTCAGGGATCGGGCCGGCACCCCTCATTCGCTCGCCGACTGGCGTTGCCGTGAAGCCGAATGCTAATCGGATGTTGATCTCGTGATCGCCCGCGTAACCGATCCGAACCGCTACGCTCGCCCGGGGGAGACGTCGAGAGGACCATCATGCCTGATTCCAAACCGAACATCCTGGTGATCTGGGGTGATGACATCGGCATCTCAAACTTGAGCTGCTACAGCCGCGGATTGATGGGCTACATCACCCCTAATATCGACCGGATCGCCGACGAGGGGATGTTGTTCACCGACTCTTACGGCGAACAGAGCTGCACCGCGGGCCGATCGTCGTTCATCACCGGGCAGAGTGTGTACCGCACCGGGATGAGCAAGGTGGGGATGCCAGGCGTCGACGTCGGCTTGCAGAAGGAGGATCCGACGATTGCCGAACTGCTCAAGCCGCTCGGTTACGCGACCGGTCAGTTCGGGAAGAACCATCTAGGGGACCTGAACAAGTACCTGCCGACCGCGCATGGCTTCGACGAGTTCTTCGGCAATCTGTATCACCTCAATGCCGAGGAGGAGCCCGAGCATGAGGACTATCCGACGGAGGAAGAGGCGCCCCTCATGCGCAAGGCCATGCTTCCGCGTGGGGTCATCCATTCCTGGGCCACTGACGAGGATTCCAGCGAGGTGGACGAGCGGTACGGGCCAGTCGGCAAGCAACGCATCGAGGACACCGGACCGCTGACCAAAAAGCGCATGGAGACCATCGACGACGAAACGACTGATGCCTGCATCGATTTCATCAAGCGCCAACACGAAGCCGACACGCCGTTCTTTGTTTGGATGAACACGACGCACATGCACTACCGGACCCATACCAAGCCTGACAGCAAGGGCCAGGCGGGCCGTTGGCAGTCCGGGTATCACGACACGATGATTGACCACGATCGCAACGTCGGTCAGTTGCTTGATCTGGTTGATGACCTCGGGATCGCTGAGGACACCATCGTCATTTACAGCACCGACAACGGGCCGCACGCCAACACGTGGCCCGACGGTGCTACCACTCCCTTCCGCAGCGAGAAGGCCACCAACTGGGAAGGCGCCTTCCGGGTACCCGAAATGATCCGATGGCCCGGAAAGATTAAGCCACGCAGCGTCTCCAATGAGATCGTGCAGCATCACGATTGGTTGCCCACATTCCTCGCGGCCGCCGGCGAGCCCGATGTCATCGACAAGCTCAAGGCGGGCCACACCATCGGCGATATGACCTACAAGGTGCATATCGACGGGTACAACCTGCTGCCGTACCTCACCGGCGAGGTGGACAAGAGCCCACGCCGCGGGATGATCTACTTCTCCGACGACTGCGACGTTCTCGGTATCAGGGCCGACAACTGGAAGATCGTCTTCATGGAGCAACGCTGCGAGGGCACCCTGAAGGTGTGGTTCGAGCCCTTCACCCGGTTGCGCGCGCCGAAAATGTTCAACCTGCGCACCGATCCCTATGAGCGGGCCGACGTCACGTCGAATACCTACTGGGAGTGGTTCTTCGAACGCGACTTCCTTGCGTTCTATGCGATGGCAATCGTGAACCAGTTCCTGCAGACGTTCAAGGACTTTCCCCCGCGCCAGGCACCGGCGTCGTTCAGCATCGAAGGTGCGGTCGAGCAGTTGCACGCCTACCTCGCCGGCCGGGGTGATTGAGCGTTGAGCGATCTCGCGTCTTGGACTGACGGGCCTGCCACGGCCGCCATCGTCGACTTCGTGGGCCGCGCGTCACCACCGATGGACCGGACCACGTTGAGCCGGAGGCCCGTGTCGCGCGAATCCGCGATGAGTCCTCCTCGAGCGAAACGCCAAGAAGG
Organism: uncultured Actinomycetota bacterium; assembly: GCA_963715215.1. Taxonomy (GTDB): domain Bacteria; phylum Actinomycetota; class Actinomycetes; order Mycobacteriales; family Mycobacteriaceae; genus Mycobacterium. The sequence goes on along the minus strand of CAVQRJ010000019.1, from coordinate 14,423 downwards.
TCTCGGAGGCCCGCTCCGCCGACGCTACGCCACAGGCGATCCGGTCAATATTGCGGGTCTGCCACCCATTACGCCGTCGCTATAACAGCTCAGATTGCTGATCCCGATGTCATCGCCCGAATGACCGGGATGTTTGGATTGTCGCTCAACAGAGTGCCTTTCGCTCTCCGACAGGCCCGGAAATCCGGTATTGGCCCGGCGCGATGCCGGACTGGAAGCTATGCTCGGCCGCCCGCAATACGAAGGCTAGGCCCTCTTACGCACGGTATTTAGCAAGGATCGCCAGGGGGTGTGTAGTACGGCACACCCTCGACCGTGTAACACGGCACCTCGCCGGGAATATACGGGTCGGTGGCCGCCGCTATGGCCGCGCCCGTCGCCACGTCACCGGCTATGTTGGTGCAGCCACCCACGCCGAAATGGCGTCCGTGTGCGCCCGCGCATATGTCGGCGTGCGCTATCGGTGCCATGGCCACGGGCGCTACCGCCATCGCCACGGCTGTCAATAGCGCTGCTACTAGCTTCTTCATCCCAGATTTCCTTCTGCTAGCCCGGCCCGCAGTGATTATCTCGCCCACCTTCTCAGGCCGCTAGGAAATCTCCATATCCGACAGGCGTTCGCGAACATCGGTCGGCCGCCATCCAGGGAGGACGACGGCTGACCTCCGCTGACTCACCGGCACTTACCCGGAATTAGTCGGGAAATGTTGCCCCCGCAACGGGTTTCACGACACGCCGGGTGCCCGGCTGACCGGCTTAACACTTCTCGTGCAGCGTGGCGATCACGCTTCGTCACAGCATTAACGCCGCCTACGACGGCGAGTGCTTCAGTCGCATCGAATATCGCGTCGTCGTGGACCTGAGGGCGGGGCATGCCCTCGACGCAAGGTTCGCTTTTTTCGCTGACCGCAATCGCTACGCGACGCCCGGTGGGTGCCTCAGTTCTCGGAGGCCTCAACTCTATGCGGGGCTGACCGTGCGGCGGTCGAGGGTAACGGTCGCACCGCGGGCGGGGGCGATCGCGACTGTGTGCCGTGCGACGCGTTCGGAGCGTCGGTTCGTTGGTAGTAACCGCCCGTGGCGGAGCATCGTGCGTAGCACGATGCGCATTTCGAGGAGCGAGAACCCGGCGCCGATGCAGCGTCGTGGTCCGCCGCCGAAGGGTATCCAGGTGTAGGTTCCGGCGCGGCCGTCGAGGAAGCGCTGGGGGCGGAATGCGTGTGGGTCGGGATAGAGGTCGGGGCGGCGGTGCACAAGTGTGATGTGCGGGATGATGAGCGTGCCGGCGGGGATCGCGAGATCACCCAGCGCGAAATCTTCGCACGCGAGCCGTCCGGTGATCGGGAACACCGGGCGCAAACGCATCGCCTCCTTGATGACGGCGTCGATGTAGTCGTTGTCGCCATCGAGCGCCGCTGACTCGAGGCGCGCGAGCACCTCGGGGTGGCGGGTGATGCGCTCGAGGATCCAGGCGAGGGTGGAGGCGGTGGTCTCGTGTCCGCCGAGCAGTAGTGTGCGCATTGCGTCGCACACCTCGCTGTCGGGCATCGGGGTGCCGTTCTCGTCGTGGGCGCGCAGGAACATCCCCAGGACGTCGTCCAGGTCGAGTTCACCGCAGTGGCGCCGTTTTGCGGCTTCTTCGAGCACGATCGCGTCGACCGCGGCCATCGCCGCGCGGACACGTGGGGGTGTGCCGTTCCAGCCCTTGCCGCGGGCAGTGACGATCATGGTCTGCACGAAGAACCGCCGCGAGTTGCCCTCGCGCATCAGCGCCAGTGTGGCCGCGCGTAGGCGCTCGACGCGGTCGGGGTCCGTGACGCCGAAGATCACGGCGATGATGACTTCAAGGGAGATCGCCTGCATGTAGGTGTCGGCACGGGTCGGCCGCCCGTACGGCCATCGCTCCATTGCGTGTTCGGCCTTGCGCTGCATGACGTCTTCGTAGTTGGCAAGCGCCCGGCCCCGGAACGGCGGCAGCTGCATCTTGCGCCTGCAGGTGTGCTCGTCCCCGTCGACGTTTGTCAGCCCGGTGGGGCCGAGAACGAGCGGGTGCGCCGAGTTCTTTGCCAGCGCGGCGCCCAGGCGCAGCACGCCCGTGTCAGCGCTGAACACACTCCTGATGTCGTCGGGATGGGTCAGGCACAGCCACGGCCGCGACGCGGGCATTGCCACGAGAAAGCGGTCGCCGAGCTGCTCGCAGCGTCGGGCGAAGCGCTCGGGCGCCAGCCAGTACTCGGCGGCGTTGAGTAGGGCCGGGGTGCGCAGCCGCGGCAGGTCGAGGGCCGTCTGGTTCATGGTGCTCCCACATTTTATTGATACTAAGTTATGTTTTGAGTATCATAGACACAATGTTGTCGACAGTCGAAATGCTCCGCGCTGGACCAGAGCCGGGGGAGGACGGAATGGTCGATCGCATCGCTTCGGCGGCGCTTGACCAGTTCGCCAACTACGGCATCCGCCGCTCCACGATCGACGACGTAGCAAAACGGGCCGGCGTCTCACGTGTGACGGTTTTTCGGCGGTTCGCCAGCAAGGAGCGCCTTGTGCAGTTCGTCATCGCGCGCGAAATCCGCCGCGGGGTGGACGAACTCGACCGCGCCTGGGAAGAGGGGGGATCGCTGGAGGACCGACTGACGCACGGATTCTCGTTCGCCATGCGGTTCACTCGCGGGCATCCGTTGTTTGGGCGTCTCCTACACAGCGAACCCGAAGTGGTTCTTCCGCTTCTGACCGTCGACGGAGGGCCGGCACTCGCGCTCTACCGCTCCCTGATCGCGAACCGCCTTCGCGCCGAGGTCCAAGCCGGACGCGCGGCGCCGGACGATATCGATGTTGCCGCAGAGGTTGTCGCCCGCATGGCGATGTCGCTGCTGCTTACACCCGACGGTGTCATCAACCTCGACGACCAGGACTCGGTGAGTGGCTTCGTGCACCTAGCGTTATTACCGATGCTGCGACCAAACGATGAACGCACCGAGGGACGGTAACGGCATCCCCGTCGGTGCGGTAGGTGCTTGCCGCGACCGTATACAGGCTCATCAATCTGGACCTGATCGGCGACGTAACCAGGCCGACACGGCGGAATACCAGCTAGACATACCGATATAGATTTACATACCGGCGGTCGGCGGTTCGATACCGTCCGCGCCCACAGTCGTTATCCCGCAGGCGGTGCGAAAAACTCCAATGCGATGCCGTCGGGATCGCGGAAGCTCAGCCCCGAGCCGTAGTGGGCGTCCACGATGCCGCCGTGCTGGATGCCGAGCTTGTTCAGCTTTTCGACACAGCTTTCTAGCTCCGCGCGGTCGGCGCAGCCGAAGCTGACGTGGTCGAGTCCGACCCGGAATTCGCTGAACCGCCCGTTCTCGAGTTCCCGATCGTGCTGGTGGATTCCGAACAGGGTGCCGTTGTCGAGCGCCCACACCACGTGCCGGAAGCCCGCATCGGTGTGCTCGTCGAGCACCGGATCGGTACCCAACAGCGCTTGGTACCAGGGAGCGCTTGCGTCGACGTCACGCACGGTGACCGCGACATGATTGAGTGTCGTCATACCACCCTCTTTCCTCGGCGTGCGCGAGCACGCATGTCCCACAGATACATTCGATAACCCAGAATCCACACGTCGCGGGGGATGACCCGGTCGGCGATCCGCAACGCCGACAACAGCCATTGGAACTGGCGTTGTTGCGTCGCCGACCATGACATCTTCATGTGCGCCCTGAACTCGGGCGGAAGGAAGCCCTTGGTGGCGAACAGATTGAAGCGGCCGGCCAACAACCGCAGCGGGGCAGGCAGGAACGCCATCGCGGCCACACCGCGCAGGTGTTCGCGCACTGGCTGGTCGATGTTCAGCTCGTCCAGCGTGCGCTTCCAGAACTCGTCGAACGCGATGCGGTCGGTGGGCCACATCTCCTCGCGAACCTGCAGCGTGGTGCCCAGCTTTCTGGCGTCCCGATAGATCGCGTCGGCGGCCGCGTCATCCAATGGACCGTAGAGGAATTCGTGCTGGTCGATGTAGTACCGGTACAGGCAGGCCGCGACCCAGAGCTGCAGTCGAGGGTCGAATGCGTTGTAGGACACCGGGCTTGACTTCTTCGACCGCACCAGCGCATGCACCCTGTCGACCTCGGCGCGGATCAACGCGCGATCGGCGTCGGTGCCCAGCGTGGCGGCGGCGAGATAGGTGCCGGTGGTGCGGGCACGCTTGAACGGGTGTTTGTAGACGTTGCCGCTGTCCACCGGGCTCTCCAGGACGCCGTAGCCGACACCGGGCAGGGACAGCTGCATGATGACGTTAGCCGCGGGGGCCAGCACCGCCGCAGGATTGATCAGATCGACCACTCGGGTCGGCCGCCGCGGTGGACCCAGCCTCATGATTGGAGTACATCACTTTGTGAGACGCTCGCAGCGTGTTTGCGTCGATGTGTCTTGCCAGGGCGACCGGTATCGCGGCCGGGTACCTGGCCGACCTGGCGCTCGGAGATCCCCAGCATGGACACCCGGTAGCGCTGTTCGGCAGGGCGGCGGCGCGCCTCGAGCGGCTCACCTATTCCGATTCTCGGCTGGCGGGCGTGCTGCACGCGGGTGTCCTGCTCGGCACGCTGACGGTGGCGGGCGTCGCGGGGGAGCGCGCCGCGTGCAGACGGGGGCCGGCATCGGCCGCCGCCCTCACCGCCGCGACGACCTTCTTCGCGCTGGGCGGCACATCGCTGGCGCGCACCGGCGCCCGGATGGCGGACCTGTTGGCGCGCGACGACGTCGATGGCGCCCGCCGACTGCTGCCGTCGCTGTGCGGCCGCGACCCGGCCGCGCTCGATCTCGGCGGGCTGACGCGGGCAGCCGTCGAGTCGGTCGCCGAGAACACCTCCGACGCGCAGGTGGCACCGCTGATGTGGGCCGCGATCGGCGGCGTGCCCGCGCTGCTGGTCTATCGCGGCGCCAACACCCTCGACGCGATGATCGGCCATCGCTCACCGCGCTATCAGCGGTTCGGTTGGGCTGCAGCGCGGTTCGATGACACGCTGAACTTCGTCGCCGCCCGCATGACGGGTGTGCTGGTGGCGATCTGCGCGCCCGTGGTAGGCGGGTCGCTCGCGGACACTGTGCGGGCGTGGCGCCGCGACGCCGCCCGGCATCCGAGCCCCAACGCGGGCGTCGTCGAAGCCTCGTTCGCGGGTGCACTTGGCGTACGGCTCGGCGGGCCAACGCAATACGCGCACCAGCTGGAGATCCGGCCCACCCTCGGCGACGGTCCAGCGCCGCGGATCGCCGATCTCCGTCGGGCGGTGCGGCTGTCGCGGCTCGTTCAGCTCGTCAGCGCGGTGTTGGCGACGATGGTTGCGGTCAGCGCCGCTTGCCGTAGCGGTCGGCGAGCTTCTCTTCGGTGGTGAGCGGCGCGCTTGGCGGTCGGCTGTCCGCGGCGGCCTTCTCTCGGCGGCGTGTCCGGATCTCGGAAACGATGAAGTAGCCCAAACCGATTGGCGCCAGGATGCCGAAAGCGATCCACTGGATGCCGTAGGACAGGAACGGCCCGGCGTCCAGATGTGGCAGGGCGATCGCGCCGAGGCCGCCCGGCTGATCGTCGACCAGCTGCAGATAGGACCCGGCCAGCGGCACGTCCAGCAGCGTCGATATCTGTGCGGTGTCGATCGCGTACACCTGCTGCGCCCCGTCCTGCCGGAACGGCGCCTTGCCCGCCGGCGCTTGCTCGGAGTCACGCAACCGCGCAATGATCGTCACCGTTCCACTAGGCGCCTGCGCAAAAGGCGGTACCCGCGACCCCTGTTCGGGCTTGACATATCCGCGGTCCACCAGCACGGTCGGGCCGCCGTCGACAATGAAGGGCACCAGCACCTCGAAAGCCGGATCACCCTCGATGACCCGAAGCCGCGCCAGCACCTGCCTGTCGGGAAGATAGTGTCCGGTGGCCGTCACCCGCTGCCACTGCTCGTCTGAAGCCGATGAATCCTGCTGCGGCAGAACACTTGTCAGCGGAACGGGCTCGGCCGACAGCGACCGGGAGATCTGCGAGTTCTCGCGGGATGTCTTGGTGTTCTTGCCGAGCTGCCATGGCGCCAGAACGGTGAAGCACAGATAGGCGAATGCGATCACCACGACGAACAACGCGAGCCAGCCCGGCCGCAACAGGAACGCCCATCGTTTCATCAGCTGGCGATTCCCCGGCCCGCCAGTTGTTCGTCCACCCACCCATGGAGACCGGGCAGCGCCGCCTCGATGACAGCGAACACGTCTTCGAAGTCCTCGTGGGTGCCGTAGTAGGGGTCCTCGACATCGAGGGCATGCGCACCCGATTTCGGGTCGAACGACCGCAGCATCCGCAGCCGGGCGGGCGGAATACCCATGTCGCGCAGTATGCGCTCGTGGTTTCGGCCAAGGGCGACCACGAGGTCGGCTGACAGATGGTCCTCGTTGATCCGCCTGGCCCGGTGCTGTGTCGGGTAGCCGTGGTCTCGCAGCACGCGGTTCGCCCGATTGTCGGCGCCCTCACCGGCATGCCAGTCACCGGTGCCCGCGCTGGTGACCCGGACCGCGTCGGCCAAACCGCGCTCGCTGATCTGGTGGGCGAACATCTTCTCCGCCATCGGCGACCGGCAGATGTTTCCCGAGCAGATGAACGTGACGTGCAGCGGCTCAGACACCGGAGCCGCCCGCCGGCCGACTGGGCGGGGGAGAGACACCGGAGCCGCCCCGGCGGCGACATGAGACACCGAGGACCCCGCGCAGATCGTCGACCGTCGCCACGTGGGCCGCCGCGGTGTGTGCCGTCGGTTCGTCGAAGTCGACCCGTCCATAGCCCCAGTCGACCACCACGGTGGCGATGCCGTGTGCGGCGGCGCCTTCGACGTCGTGGACCCGGTCGCCGACCATCACGACGCGCTCGGGCAGCGGCTCGAGCTGGGTCAGCGCATGGGCCATCACGTCGCTCTTGGTGGCGCGCACACCGTCAAGGCTGGCGCCCGCGATGACCTCGAAATGCTCGTCGAGCCCGAAATGCTCGAGGATCCTCCTGGCCGTCGGCTCGGCCTTCGACGTCGCCACCGCGAGCCGCACACCGGCCGCGCGCAGGTCTGCCAGCAGCTGCGGAATGCCGTCGAACAGGCTGTTCATCGACCAGCCACGGGTGGAATAGTCGGCGCGGTAGGCCGCGATCGCTGCGTCGGCGTCTTCCAGGCCCATCGCCTGCAGCGTGTGGTGCATCGGCGGGCCGACGATGCGGCTGGTCAGGTCACCATCCGGGATCTCGGCACCGATCTCGCCGAGTGCGTGGCGGAAGCTGGACACGATGCCCTGCGCTGAGTCCGTCAGGGTGCCGTCGAGGTCGAAGATCACCAGCTGCGGCCGGGTCGCCGCGGCGGTCTCATCCAGGGTCGTCACGCATCCATTGTCTCCGACGGCGCATTAGGGTCGTGATGTGGCAGTGAGCTTGGGTGACGTCATCGACGTCCTTGAGGCGGCCTACCCGCCCGCGTTGGCCCAGGACTGGGACTCGGTGGGCCTGGTCTGCGGCGATCCCGGTGACCACGTCGATTCGGTGACGGTCTCGGTCGATGCCACCGCGGCCGTCGTCGACGAGGTGCCCGACCGGGGCCTGCTGCTCGCCCACCACCCCCTTCTGCTGCGCGGCGTCGACACCGTCGCAGCGAACACGACAAAGGGGTCATTGCTGCATCGGATGATCCGCACCGGGCGGGCGTTGTTCACCGCGCACACCAACGCCGACTCCGCATCGCCCGGCGTGTCGGATGCGCTTGCCTGCGCGCTGGGCTTGACGGTCGAGGAAGTGCTCGCGCCTGCGATTGGGGGTCCCGACAACGACAAGTGGATCGTTTACGTCCCCGCCGGGAATGCCGATGCGGTGCGGCAGGCGATGTTCGCGGCGGGCGCCGGGCACATCGGCGACTACTCGCATTGCAGTTGGGGCGTCACCGGCACCGGACAGTTCCTACCGCACGAGAACGCTTCTCCGACGATCGGCAGCGTCGGGTCCGTCGAACGGGTAGTAGAAGACCGCGTCGAGATGGTCGCTCCGGCCCGGCTGCGCGGTCACGTGCTCACGGCGTTGAGGACCGCACACCCCTACGAGGAGCCCGCTTTCGACATCTTCGCGATGGCATCGGTACCCGCGGATGTCGGGCTCGGCCGCATCGGGGTACTGCCGAAGCCACAAACGTTGGCGGCGTTCGTCTCTCGCGTGCACGATGCGCTGCCCGGCACGTCGTGGGGCATCCGCGCGTCGGGCGAGGACGACGCCGAGGTGTCGCGGGTGGCGGTGTGTGGCGGTGCCGGCGACTCGCTGCTGGACATCGTCGCAGGTGCCGGCGTCCACGCATATGTCACGGCCGACCTGCGGCACCATCCCGCAGATGAACACCGGCGGCGCTCCGACGTCGCGCTGATCGACGTCGCGCACTGGGCGAGCGAGTATCCGTGGTGCCATCAAGCAGCAGGGCTATTGCGCGACCACTTCGGTGACTCGCTGCCGGTCCGGGTGTCTGCCATCCGCACCGATCCGTGGAACATCGAGAGAAATGGGCTATGAAAGCCGAAGCCATTCAACAGCGTTCACTGCTCGAGCTGTCAGACCTCGATGCGGAACTGAGTCGGATCGAACACCGATCCAGTCACCTGCCCGAGCAGCAACTCTTCGAGCAGACCCAGGCGGACCACCGCGATGCCAACGACAGACTGGCGTCGCTGCGGCTCGCGCTCGAGGATTTGGACGCGCAGATCGCGAAGTTCGAGTCCGAGATCGAAGCGGTGCGCGATCGTGAAGACAGGGACCGCAAGATGCTCGACGCGGGAGCCATCAACGCCAAGCAGCTTGCCGATCTGCAGCACGAGCTCGAGACCCTGGAACGTCGTCAGGCCAGCCTGGAGGACTCGCTGCTCGAGGTGATGGAACGCCGCGAGGAGTTGCAGTCACAGCAGACCGACGAACTCGGCAAGATCGATGCGCTGGAAAGCGAGTTGGCCGAAGCGCAGCGGGCGCGCGACGACGCGCTGGCCGCGATCGCGCAGAACCGTCACCAATGTGTCTCTCGCCGAGATGAATTGATCGCTGGATTAGATGCCGATCTGGTGTCGCTTTACGAACGGCAGCGCAGCCACGGTGGCGCGGGTGCGGGACGGCTGCAGGGCCGTCGGTGTGGCGCCTGCCGGATCGAGATCGACCGCGGTGAGATCGCCCGCATATCCGCCGCCGCCGACGACGAAGTGCTGCGCTGTCCGGAATGCGGTGCAATCCTGTTGCGGGTCAAAGCCGGTGAGCAGTGAAGGTCATCGTCGAGGCCGACGGCGGATCGCGGGGCAATCCCGGGCCCGCGGGTTACGGCTCGGTGGTCTGGACGGCCGACCACGAAACCGTGCTCGCCGAGAGCAAGCAGGCGATCGGTTACGCCACCAACAACATCGCCGAGTATCGCGGTCTGATCGCGGGCCTCGAGGAGGCAGTCAAGGTCGGCGCCACCGAGGTCGACGTGCGAATGGACTCCAAGCTCGTGGTTGAGCAGATGTCCGGCCGCTGGCAGGTCAAACACCCCGACCTGAAAGCGTTGATCAAGCAGGCGACGGCCGTGGCGACGACATTCGAGCGCACCAGCTACGCCTGGATCCCACGGGCCGAGAACTCGCACGCTGACCGACTGGCCAACGAGGCGATGGATGCAGCGGCCGAACTCGAGGCCGAAGCCGGCGAGTCCGAGAAGGTCGCCAAACCCGCCGAGACACCCGCCGCGCCCCCAGGCTGGACCGGCGCCCGCGGGGCTCCGACGCGATTTCTGTTGCTCCGGCATGGGCAGACCGAATTATCAACGCAGCGGCGCTATTCCGGTCGCGGGAACCCTGCACTGACCGACGTCGGCCAGCGTCAGGCAGAGGCCGCCGCGAAGTACCTTGGAGACCGCGGAGGTGTCGCCGCGGTCGTCACGTCACCTCTGCAACGTGCCTACGACACCGCGGCGAAGGCAGCTAAGGCGCTGGGTCTCGACGTCACCGTGGACGACGATCTGATCGAAACAGATTTCGGCGCGTGGGAGGGCTTGACCTTCATGGAGGCCGCCGAACGGGATCCGGAACTGCACCGAAACTGGCTGCGCGACACCACTATCAAGCCACCGGACGGCGAGAGCTTCGACAGCGTGGCGCAGCGGGTGCAGCGAGTCCGCGGCAGGCTGATCGCCGAGCACGCGGGCGAGACGGTGCTCGTGGTGTCGCACGTGACGCCGATCAAGACGCTGCTCCGGCTGGCGCTGGACGCAGGACCGGGAATTCTGTACCGGTTGCACCTGGACCTCGCGTCGTTGTCCATCGCCGAGTTCTACCCCGACGGGCTGGCGTCGGTGCGGTTGGTGAACGAAACCTCGTATCTGTAGTTGGCAAATTAGATTGGCAGACTGCGCCCCTGGCGGCAAGCTGGCTGTATGAACGAAACGAAGGCGCACTGGGAAGAGCACTACGGAGAGCGCGACCGAGTGTGGAGCGGACGCGTCAACGTTCAATTCGCCGATGTGGTCGCGGATCTGACACCGGGCCGGGCACTCGATCTCGGTTGCGGTGAGGGTGCCGACGCGGTGTGGCTGGCCGAGCGGGGGTGGGACGTCGTCGCGGTCGACATCTCGGACACCGCGCTCGGTCGAGCCAGGGAGGCGGCGAAGTCCCGCGACGTCGACGACCGCATCGAGTTCGTTCAGATGGACCTGTCCGACGGTTTCCCCGATGGCACTTTCGACCTGATCTCGTCGCAGTTCCTGCATTCCACCGTTTACCTGGACCGGCAGACGATCCTCCTGAACGCGGCCGCCGCCTTGAGGCCGGACGGACTGCTGGTGATCGTCGACCACGGCTCCGCGCCGCCGTGGGCGTCGAAGCTTGATCATCATCACGAATTCCCCAGCGCCGGAGAGGTGATCACCGGCCTGGATCTGAGCGCCGACGAATTCGAGCGAGTCCGTGTCGACGCCGTCGAGAGGCAGGCGGTCGGTCCAGAAGGGCAGCAGCGACCGTGGATGGACAACGTCATCGTTTTACGTCGGCGGGAAGCGTCCAAGTAGCCTTCCACTCGCGGTATCTCTCAGCCATGCACCGAGCGCACGTAGATACGTGTGCCGCGCTGCCCGCCGATCGTGCCGCGCGTCTTCATGCGGCGTCGTGAAAGACGAGGCCGAGTGTGAAACGCTCGCCAGAGCGAACGGCCGAAACGCCGTGCCGGACAGGCGCCGCCGACCAACCACGTGCGGACTGCACCGGTCGCTCGCGGGTGGTGAAGACGAAGCCGTGGCCGTGGGGGAGCAGCGTTGCGGTGCCACGCGACTGTGCGCGCGGCCGCTGTTCGAGTAGCAGGAACTCGCCGCCGGTGTGGTCGACGCCCGGTTCGGACAGGTTGATCACCACCTGCAGCGGAAACACCAAGTCCCCGTAGAGGTCTCGGTGCAACGCATTCCAGTCGCCGGACCCGTACTTGAGAAGGATCGCCGTAGACCTGGTCTGCCCGGCGGCATGGCACATCTCGAGCCAGTCGTCGAGGTCGTCCGGCCACGGCGTTTGGCGGCTCAACTTGCTCCACCAATCCCTGGCTATGGGCAGCAGTCGCGGGTACAACGCCCGCTTCAGCTCGTCGATCGGCTGCGGGTACGGCCGGTCGAAATAGCGGTATTCGCCTTCACCGAAGCGATATTGACTCATATCGATGGTGGCGCGGAACAAGCCGTCCTCGGTATAGAGCCCACGCAATTTCGCCGCCTCGGCCTTGGTGATCAGTTGCGGCAGCAGTGCACCGCCGACGTCGTTGATCTCGGCGGTGACGGCATCCCAGTCGGCGGAGTCGACCCGCTTCTGCCATTTCGTCGCAGCCATCAGAACAACCGAGCCTCGCTTAGCTCGGCAGGCTCCTCGAGATCGAGCAGGAACTGCTTTCGTTCCAACCCGCCCGCATAACCGGTCAGCTTGCCGTTCTTGCCGACCACTCGGTGGCACGGAACGATGATCGAGATCGGGTTGCGGCCGACGGCTGCTCCGACCTCCTGCGCCGTTGTGCCGTCCGCCAACTCGTCGGCAAGCTCGCCGTAGGTCATGGTTTCGCCGTAGGGGATGTTCGTCAGCCGCTTCCAGATGCGGCGCTGTAGATCGTCGCCGCGCAGCGCGGTTGGTAGCTCAAAATCCGATCTGGCGCCGGCTAGGTAGGCGATGAGCTGGGACTGCGTCTCGGCCAGCACATCGTCAGATCGGACGTCGACGCGTGGTCCGAAGGTCTCTGCGGACGGCCGATACCAGTGGTGGCGGAAGTACAGGCCGATCAGCGCATCGCCGTCGGCGACGAGCGTCAGCTCGCCCAGTGGGCTGTCGATAACCGTGTGTCGTCTATTCATTCGTTCCTCCTCACTCTGTAGACGATGCGCGTAGGTGATGCGTGAGATCTGTCGATCCCGAGGCGCTGCGGGTGGCACGGCAACGCGACGACGGCCGGCACGTCGGCGTCGATCCCGACGAGTCCGGGATGGCCGACATCTGAGGCATTGTGCGCGCAGAGGATGGCGCCGCGTTCGACAAGCGGCTCGACGAGTTGGCCGCCACGGTGTGCATGGACGATCCGCGCACCAAGGCCCAGCAGCCCGCGGACGCGATCGGGCGGGGTGGAGATCCAGGTGATCGCCGACGCGGCCCCTGTCGAGGGCCGCATCGACAAGCCGGGATTGCTGCCGGACCAAGACGTATTGCGCTGCGCGACGTCCGTCAATTGAGACGGGCAGAACAACACACAGCCGTCTTCGACCAGGGTCCGCCGCAGCGGTCGGATCAGCCACTGGCCGTGTCGCCGCTTGGCGAGGCTGCCCGACGGCACCGGGCGGTGCCCACCGGTCAAAGCCGCGAATAAGTCAAAACCGCCAAAAACGCGAATAGGTAGGCAGAGCATACGGATATGAGCGCGTATCAGACCCTGGTAGTCGGCACCGATGGCTCGGACACATCGTTTCATGCGGTGGATCACGCAGCCGCGGTCGCTGCGGAAAATGACGCGAAGTTGATCATCGCGATGGCGCACTTGCCCACTGTGGACAAAGGAGGCTGGGGAAGACCAGCCCGGCCGGATCGTGTGATCGACGGCGACGGCGAGGTCGCCCTCAGAGGCGACGGCGACTACAAGATGCACGGGGAGGCCCCTGTGTATGAAATCCTGCGGGAGGCCCGCGACCGGGCCAGGGCGGCTGGGGCGAAGAATATCGAGACCAGACCGATCCTGGGTGATCCGGTACACGCGCTGTTCCGCCTCGCCAAGGAGGTTGAGGCGGATCTGTTGGTGGTTGGCAACGTGGGACTGGCCACACGCAGCGGCAAGTGGCTTGGCTCGGTGCCCGGCAACGTCTTGGCCAGGGCCAAGAAGACCGCCGACGTGCTGATCGTCCACACTACCGACTGAGGCATCGGAAGGTTCTTTCGGCGTCGGGCCGCAACCCGTATCCCAGAACGATTGCCGTGGGGCCGTCGTGTGGACATCACCCACCGAGAATGTCGGCTTAGTGCAACAGACCGCGAGCGGCCCGCAGCTAGGGCGCATCGGGGGCGTGGCGAACGCCGCAGCGCTGGACGCATTTACCGAACGGAGCACCTGAGCGCTAACTACTTCGACCTGAAAAAGTCGGGGCGTGGCGCTTCCTGAGGTGGCTGTGTTTGGGCGAGAAGATGGCCTCGAACTCCTTGGCGAGAAGGGATTGAGGCCTTCGTGTTCAGAACTGTAAACGACCAGCCGACGTTGTGGGATTCGGTTCTGCCGCCCGAGTTGTTGGTGCTGCCGGTGGAGTTGGATCGGGTCGATGCGCTGCTGGATGATCCGGTGTTCTTCGCGCCGTTCGCAGCGCATTTCGATGCCAGAATCGGCCGGCCTTCGATCCCGATGGAGACCTATTTGCGGTTGATGTTTCTGAAGTTCCGCTACCGGCTCGGCTATGAGTCGCTGTGCAGAGAGGTGTCCGATTCGATTTCCTGGCAGCGGTTTTGCCGGATCCCGTTCGGTACCCGGGTGCCGCACCCGACCACGTTGATGAAGATCACCACCCGCTGCGGCGACGACGCGGTCACCGGGCTCAACGAGGCACTGCTGGCCAACGCGGCCGCGGCCAAGCTGCTGCGCACCGACAAGGTCCGTGCCGACACCACCGTGGTCGAGGCTGCGGTGTCCTATCCGACCGATTCCGGTCTGCTGGCCAAGGCGATCGGTTCGATGGCCCGCACCGTGGCGCGGATCAAAGCCGCCGGCGGTGCGACCCGCACTCGGTCACGGGACCGGCGACGCTCAGCCGGGCGGCGGGCACGCTCCATTGCCGCGAAGCTGAAGCCGCGCGGCGAGCAGCAGCGCGATGCGGCTCAGGCCGCGGTGCGCAGGATCACTGGTGAATTGGCCGAGATCACCG
>CAVQRJ010000018.1:0-196173 GCA_963715215.1 uncultured Actinomycetota bacterium | reverse complement strand
CGTGCGCAGCAGTTCGATGGGTGCGCGTATCAGCCTGCTGCGTGTCCTGCTGACCCGGGGCGACGGCGCAGCGGCGGCACCGGATTCAACGATGGTGCTGGAGGGATGGCACAACCTGCTTGTCGCCCCGGAGGATTCGGCGGGACCCGGCCTGGGTGCGGTGCCGAGCGGCCCGATCACCGATCCGCTCGACTTCGCGCAGCGCACCGCACCGGTGATCGCCGGGGTCGCCGGACTGTGGGCAGGATTGGAGCAGACACCGTTCGACACGTTGGAGATCTTGCCCGGGCAGACGGTGCGTGCGGTGCGGGCGTTCTACCGCCGACTGGACAGCAGCGAGGTCGAAGAGCGCCTGCGCGCCCAGCTGTTCGACCCTGCCGGACGCCTTCCGCTGCCCCGCGGCGGTGAGGTGCCCGTCGTCTATGTGGAGGATGTTGCGGCGGCCACCCAGACCATGGCCAGGGGGCTGTGGACCAAGCACCGAGACCTGCTCCGCGGGCCCCGACTTTCTGTGAGTGATTCTGGCGCCCAAGCCATTTCAATATGGGCAGCCTTGAAGATGTTCTTGAAGTTCATGGGCGCCGCGCTGCGGCAGGCGCCCGGGGCGTGGTGGTCGGCGGTTACGGGTTCGGTGTCGTCGGTGCTGGCCAGCACGGTGCAGGGCACTGTGTTCGGCGGGAGGGATTCCGCTTTCGCGGTGGTCACCAACACTGATGTGGCCAACTGGCAGCACCTGGGGGCAAGCGCCGACACGCTGAACACCGCGCTGGGCGGAGCGCCGCCGCAACATCTTGCACAGCGGGACCTCAGCGCGCTGTGGATGGATTTCGTCGCCGGGGCGCTGACCCTGGCCGACGGGGGGCGTCGCGCCGCGGGGTTGGATCCGGTGCCGGTGGGTTCCGGGGTCGGGGTGCTCGCCGTCGCCTCCGACGTGGTTCCCAGTGCCGCTGAATCGTTTTCGTCGATTCCCACGTCGCTGTCCGCAGTCATCGGGGTCAGCTCGGTGGAACCGGCCGATGTGCTCGGCGTCGCCGACCTGCGGGAGCGGTTGCAACGCGCCTACTCCGATCCGGCGGCCGGCGTCGAGGCGCGTACTGCGGGAACCGAATTAGAAGGCTGGCAACGGTTCGTGTCGAAAGGCTATGCATGGCAGGTGGGTTCCATCCTGGCGGACTTCTTGCACCGCGCCCGCGGTGAGGTCGCCCGACTGGTGGGCGAGATCCAGCAGGCCACCAACCGGGTGTCGGCCGACGAGCGACTGCAGGCGCGCCAGCGGGCGATCGGCGTCATCCTCAAAACGTTCTTCTGGGCACTGGTTCTGATACTCGTCGTTCTCGCCGGGATCGCCGCCGCCGGCTGGGTCCGCTGGCCGTTCGCGTTGTGGACGGGCGGTGTGATGCTCGGCCTGTACATTCTGGCGTCGCTGGCCTTGTTCCTGTTCTCGCAGCGAGATCTGTTCGCGGAGACGCACTTACGACAGTCTCAGCTGGGTGAGCTGGAGACGATGCAGGCCAATCTGCGCACGGCGCTGCAGGACGTCAGCCGGCTGTCCACCGCGTACGGACAGCTGTTGTCGTGGTGCCGGGTGCTGGGGGCGGTGCTTCGGGCGCCGTTCGGGCCCGCGCCGGCGGCGCGACCCTCACCCGGCCAGCTCTTCGACGGCCTGCCGCGCTCGACCCAACTCGGTATCGCCGACCCGGACGCGCTGCAGGCCGGCGATGCCGCGCATGCGATTCAGCGGCGCCTGTACGCATTGGGCTGGCTGACCCAGCCGTGGCGGGACATGATCAACGAGGTGGCAGCGAGGCTGCGTGAGGAACCCGAGATGCTGTTCCGGATGCCGGGCATCGGCACGCAATCCGGGCTGGATCAGTGGTCGTCTGCGGTCGCGTCGGGGCAAGTTCAGCCCACCGGCGCCGACGCGCTGTGGGGGCGAGTCGAGCAGATGTTCGCCGAGGGGCAGGGCGAAGTCGCCGATGCGCTCACCGGCACGGTGCTGATACCCGGGGAGGACCGGCATGCGCCTGCCCGGCAATTCGGCGCGGGTATCACGGAGCACGGCGACGGGCGGGCCGCCCCATTCGACGCGTCGCTGTTCACCCACGCCGCAACGACAGCGGGCCGCTCGAGCGTCGCGGTGGACGAGACGACGGTCGCGCGCGCCGGGTTGGGGTATCGCGCCGCGGTGGTGCAGGCCAGTGATGGGTTGCCGCCCTACGACTTTGCGCTGTTCGCGCCACGCGTCGACGTGGCAGCGGACGGCGAAGAGGACGCGACGTCGGCCGGCGGGCGGGAGCGCCGCGACGTCCCGCCCCGTCAGGACATGGTGTTCTAGCGATGCCCGACCCGCAGTACATCGACGCGTCCGACGATCCGCGACTGCCGGCGCTGATGGCGTGGCGCCAGCGGCTCATCGAGTCCGGTGCGGTGTCGCGCACGAGCTTCAAGGAAGCCCATCTGCGTCTGGTGCTGCGCTCGGGTCGCACCGACGTCGCGCAGATCCGGGCCATGCTGCCGCCCTCGGTGGCCGAGCACGCCGAGGATATGGCCAGGTTACTGGCCGAGCTCGAAAACCAAAGCGGCACTGGCGAATCGGGCCGCACCCGTCCGGATGTCGTCGCCGCCGACGCGCCTCGGACCGATGCCATTGACGTGGAACTCCACTATCGGGCAGGCGATTTCGCGCCGTTCCGATTGGGTGAGCAGGTCGGTGACCTGTACCCCATCGGGTTGCGGCGGCGCCGCGACGAAGGCCAGTCCGGTGCCCTCGAGTTGACCTGGCCGCCGTACCCGCCCGCCGGCGACGGCTCTGACACCGTCGTCATCTACCGGGTCGTCAGCGACGAGGACGATCCGCCCTACTCACCGGACCGGGCGCATCTCGTCGACGCCACACCCGCCACGTCGGCGCTCGACGACCGGCCCCCGCACGGCGCGGTGCGCCACTACCAGGTGTGGGTCAACAGCGGACCCACCCGCGGCCAAGCGCTGGGGGCGCAGCCGGTCAAACACGCCGAGGCTGCGCTGGTGAGCCCGGTGCGCGACTTCACGATCCGAGAGGACAGCGGCCAGGTCATCGGCCGGTGGAACGTCCCGTCGGCAGTGAGCGAGGTGTTCGTCTATCGCATACCGGCGCAGGAGGCAGGCCGCGAGGGACTCGAGCACCGCATCCTGAGGGGCAGCGACACCCGCCGCGGGTTCGTCGACACCGAGGCGTTGCGTGGGCAGCGCTACATCTACCGGGTGCGCTGTGCGGTCACCGTCGGCGGCGTCATGCGGTTGTCGGAGGCCAGCGAAGCCACTGTCGAAGTGTCGGCGGTGCTGGCGCCGGTCACCGATTTGTCGCTGGGCGACCACAGTTCGGACGGGTCGCGCTTCGAGTTGACGTGGACACCGCCGTCGGCCGGGTCAGTGGTCATCTACCGCAGTCAGACCGCGCCCAGCGCCGGCGCCGAAACCGTCGAGTTGCCCGAAGCCACTCTCGAGCAGATCGGGCTGCACCCGGTCCAGCGGTTGACGCAGCCGGTGTCGCAGGACCACGACGAGCACGGCCGGCACCGTGCGGTGATGTCCGGGGTGTCATGGCCGGAGCGCTGGAGCCGCGCCTATTTCACCCCGGTGACTCTGCTGGCCGGGCGCGCGCTGCTGGGCACCACCGTGTCCGCGGTGCGCACGGGGATCATCAGCGACGTCAATCTGGCCGAGTACTGCAACAAGCAGGTGCTGACCTTCGATTGGCCTGCCGGTGCGGCGGCGGTGGTCACGCATCTGGCCCCCAAGGGGCACGATCCGCGAAACGGATTGACCGGCAAGTCGTTTGAGATCTCTCTCGAGGAGTACGAGAAGTACGGTGGTATGCAGCTTTCCCGGCAGGAGTTGCCTGCCGCCGGGTGCTCGCTGCACCTGGCGCCGGTGGCCTTTTCGGCGGGGCGCCGGGTCGTCGGCGCGATTCGCAGCGTGGAGTACGCCGGGCTGCTGCGCCTGCAATACGCGGTGCGGATCGCCCGCGATCCCGACGGCTGGCCCACCTACGCCACGCTCGCGTTGCGATCGCAGTACGAGCTTCCCGGCTCTCCGGCGTTCGTCTTGATCAACAATCCGCAACGCATCCCGCTGTCGATGCACGACGGGCAAGCCGTCGACGCGGCGCCTGTCAACGAACACGGTCAGATCATCGGGGAGGCGTCGAAGGAACTGCGGTGGTCTGCGCTGACCACGCACGGCGTCGGCGAGATGTGGACGGCGAATGTGCATGGCCTGCACGGCTGGATCCGACTGTTCGTGAACACCCCTTCGCCGGCGCGACTGCGGACGATCGCGCTGCTGGACCCGCCGGTCGAGAATCTGCGGCTCTCCGCGGTGGCGCCGTGAACACCCGCTACGGCCAGCTGGCTTACACGTCGTTCGACGCGCCCGGCTCCGCAGGCGGCTGGCAGATCAAGCAGGTCGCCGGGGCGTTGAGCGCCGGAGAAACGCAAATCCTGCTTGCCGGGATGCGTACCGCGTTCGATGCCGTCGAACCGCTGCCCGCCTACCCGACACCTGAACAGCTCGAGCGGGGTCCGCGGCGGCTGGCCTATCGACGCATCGACGCCAGCACGGCCGCTTACTGGCATACGGTTCCCGCCGGATCGGACAGCACCGGCCGGCCCGGCAACGTGTTCGCCCACGCGGTGCTGGACCGCACTGCGGAGGCGGAGCCACAGCACCGGCCGATTCAGTGGTGGCGGTCACCGCGATGGGTGTGTCCGTACGGGGCGGCCGCGGTGGCTCGCGCCGTCTTGCCCGACGAGGTGCCCGGCCCGGCGGCGGCGGTGACCAAGGACAGTGTGCTGACGTTCGCACTGGACACCAGCACATGGCGGCTGGCCACATTGTTCGGCCTGCTCGACGCGGTCGCCGCCGCGCTCGACGGTGGCCCGCCGGTGGTGCTGGGGGTCGAGTCCGTGGGCGCCGCCGCTCAGTGGATCGGCCTGGTGAGTTTCCTGATGTCGCCCGGCACGGCCGCGCTTTTGAACTTCTCCACCTTCGATCGCGCCGACCAGGTGGTGGCGGCGCAGCAGAGCAAGCAGCACCTGACCGCGGTCCCGGTTGTTGACGTGACCGCGGTTCCGGCCGGGGTTGTGGTGATCGACGAGACCGCGACCTTGTCGTTGGGCGAGCTCGGGGGAGAACCACATCGCACCTCGGCCGGACAGCCCATTGCGGTGACGCCGTGGTCGGCGATGGCGCAGGTGGTGCTGCTCGAGCCGGGCTCGGCGCGCGCCGTGCTCGACGACATCGACCGCTACGCCGCGCAGGTGGAGGACACCGCGCTGCCACCCGCCTGGCCGATGGCGATGGCGGTGGCGAGCGCCGGGAATTACGCCGACGCCCACACCGAAGCCCGCAGCGTCATCGCGGCGCATACCCCTCGCGGGGTGGATCCCGGCTCGGCGGTCGGTGCCACCATTTCAGGAGTCATGACACAGTTGGTCGGCACGAGGACCGCCGATGCCTGGGAGGCGGTGCAGCACGCACCTGCCGGTCTGGCGGCAGAGCATGCCGACGTGACGTACGCGTGCCGCGCCATCACAGATGACACCTGGTTGAGTCAGTTGGGCCCGATCCCATTGGGCCCGAGGCAATTTGACCGCAGCTCAGTGCCGGCCCAGCTGTCCGACTCGATCGGGCCGGCCCTGGAGCAGGCGCGTGGTGTCGGCCCCGAGCAGGTGCTGCGGCTGGTCGATTTCTTGATGCGCGCCGGTGTGGACGACGAACGGCTGTCGGCGGCGCTGAGCCGCGATGTGGTGCCAGCCCTGACCGACCCGCATTCCGGTCCACGGCTGGTCCATCGGCTCGGGCAGCGCATCGGCACGCAGGCGCGGCTGGCGCTGGCCGCCGAATTGCTGAAGGGCACCCCCGAGTGCACTCAGCTGGACGAGGACGTGCTCGGCTGGCTCGCCGAGAACATCACCGCGCCTGCTCCATCGGAGCTGGCGCAGGCCTGCCCTTGGGACGCCGTGTGGACTCGTGCGGCGCTGCACGGCGCGCGCGCCCAACACGCGGGGGTCGCCGACACCGCCGACCGCTGGCTCTTGCTGTGGTGGCTGC
This sequence comes from uncultured Actinomycetota bacterium, assembly GCA_963715215.1. Taxonomy (GTDB): domain Bacteria; phylum Actinomycetota; class Actinomycetes; order Mycobacteriales; family Mycobacteriaceae; genus Mycobacterium. Next base: position 190,080 of record CAVQRJ010000018.1, on the reverse strand, counting down.
GGATCATTGGATCACCGCGCTTTGAGCAGGTGGTCGCCGCAGAAGTGTGGGAACCGGTAGCGCTGCTGGCGGCCGCCGGTGGCGCCCCGCCCGGCCAGTCCGCGCTGCCGACCCTGGTGGGCGCACCGGACTCGGAGGCACTGAAAGAGTTGGCCTCTGCAGTGACGGAGGCCAACGCGGACGATACCGCTGTGGCGTGCGCGGCGGTGCGGCTGCTCGAACCGCGAATATGGGTGGAGGAAGGCCGAATTGAGACGTACTTGTCCACCTGCAGCGCGCACTGGGACGCCGCGATTTCGGTCGCGCACGACCGGTTGCATCCGGACTTCACGGTGCGCCTGTTGACGTTGGCGGTGGTGGCGACGATCACGGGTCTGCCGTACCCGGCGGGATGTGCGGCGCTGGCCGCAGACCCGGCGCTCGGCGCGCAGGCGGTGGGGCAGCTGGTGGCGTTGACCGAGCATCACGTCGTGTTCGCACCGGCGGTGCTGGCCGCCAGTCTCGTGCGTACCGCGGGCGATGAGCCGTCAGCGATGTCGGCCGGCGGTGTTGACGGTCTGTTGGTGCAAGCCGCCCAACAGCTCGCCGTTACAAGGGTCTTCACCGACCAGGAGATCGACGACGCTGCGGTATTGATGGCGAAGATGTCGGGCGCTGAACCGGACAGCTCATCACTGCGCCGAAACCGAAAGCTGGTGGCCAAGCTGCTGGCGCACCGCGCGCAGGGGCAACCGTCACTGGCGGCCCGGACCACAGAGCGTCGCTGATGCCGATTTTTGTTGTGGGCGAGCGCAATCAGCGTGTGAGCATTCCGAATGAGGCGCTGGCGGTGTCGATCACCGGGTCCGTTGCCGAAGCCGAATTGGACGTACGCGCCAGTGCACAACAGCTGGTGGTGCGCCCGACCGCGCATCGCGCGGTGTTGCCGGAGATCGCCGGCGAGGTGACGGTCGGTGTGCGACCGGTCGGCACGGCGAGATTCGGCGCTGGGACCGTCGTTCATCTCGAGATCGCGCATGACAACCCCACCGAGGTCGATCCGGTACAGGTGCTATTCGACCCGGTCGACGTCAGCGGCGAGTCGGGCGTGGTGTTCGCCGCGTTGCGGCCGCAGGGATCCCACGTCGAGGTGGGCGTCCTCGCGGTGGCCGATGTGCCGCTGAGCCCGTTGGGGTCGGCGGCGCGCAGTTCCGCGCGACAGCTCATCGGTCGCACACCGGCGCAGTCCGACGAGTCGGTTGTTGTGGCCCTGGACGTTTCGGCGTCGATGCGGCCGTGGTTCGCCGACGGCAGCGCCGCCGCGGTCACCGACATCGTCGTCGGCGCCGCCGCGGCGGCAGGCATTCGCAATGTGTCGTCGGTGTTCGTCGGGGCGGAGGTCACGCCGGTGGTTGTCGGCGGATCCGATGCGCGCGGCACCGACAGCGTGGGCCTGGCCGACGCGGTGCGGCAGGCGCGGCCGCGGTGGTGCGCTGGTGCGCGCTGGTCGCAGCTGGCGCCTGGTCCCCGCACCATCGCCTGCGTCGACTTTCCGACTTCGGCTGTCCAGCAACGCTTTCCGATGATCATCTTGTCCAATGACCGTCGGTTCGACGCTGCGGGGGCGCGGCTGCCGGCACCCGGGCAGGGCCGCGACGCGTCGGCCGAATTGCTGGAGCACCCGCAGGTGCTGGACCGCATCACCGCCTTTCTGGTGGGGGCGCTGACGTGACGAAGTGCCCGCGGTGCTTTTCGGTGCTGAACTCCGAGCAGCACTTGTGGATGGTGCCCCCGCGAGCCGGGGCCACCCGCTATTTCGACGAGGTCGGATCGGCGTTCAATGGGGCGCCCGCCGAGAGCGGGCCGTTCTACAAATGGGACCGGCCGGCGGGCTACCGCGGGCCGGCACCGCCGGCGGCGGAGGCCAGCCGGGCGCTGCAAGGCCCGGTGGTGGAGGTGTGCCCGGTGTGTCACTACCCGTTGCCGGAGGGATGGCACGACGGTCATGCGGTGTGCATCGCCATGGCGGGCGCTCGCGCCACCGGCAAGAGCCTCTACATCGCTGTGCTGGTGAAACAACTCCAGCTGCTGTGCGAAAACCTCGGCGTCTCAATGGAACCCGCGACACGCGCCACGGCCACGGCGTATTCCACGCACTATGAGACGCCGCTGTTCGTGCAGCGCGGACTCATCCCGCCCACCCCGACTGTGCACACGCAAGCGTCGCTGCAGCGGCAGCCCCTGATTTTCAGCATCGGCATCTGGCATGATGTCCGGCGCTACCTGGTGCTGCGTGATGTGGCCGGCGAGGACCTGGAGACCGGGGACCTGAGCGCGCCGCCGTTTCGGTTTTTCGTCAACGCCGACGCCGTTTTCTTCATGTTCGATCCGCTGCGGGTCAAGGCGATTCGTGACCAGCTGCAAGATCTGCTGCCCGCCCAGACGGTTAGCGGGGGCGAGCCGCGCAGTGTGCTGAACAACGTGCTGCTGGCGATCGGGCACGGCCACCCGAGGCTGGCGGTGATCCTGTCGAAATTCGACGCGCTGCGGATACTGCGTGATGTGCAGGGCTCAGAGTGGAGCCTGATCATGTCCAACGCCGGCGCGGCGTATCTGCGCGACACGTCCGACTGGCCGTACTACGACGAGGCCGGCGGGCAGCTGCTCCACGAAGAAGTGCGCAGCCTGCTGACGCGGTTGAATGCGGGGACGATGGTGGCGGCCGTCGAAAACCCGTCCACCGGAAAGCGGTTGACGCACCGGTACTTCGTGGTGTCCTCACTTGGGCAGCCGCCCAGCGGTAGCCGCCTGCACCCGCGCGGTATCGCCCCGTTCCGCTGCGCGGACCCCGTACGTTGGATCACATCGGGGTTCGGGGTGTTGTGAGCTGTGTCGGCGCGTGGGAGTCGAGGAGGAGGGTGGGGAATGACGCACGGCGGCTACCGCAGGGAACCGACCGCGTCGTCGAGGGCAGATCCGTTCGGTGCTGATCCGTTTGATCCCTTCACCGGCGGTGCTACCGGTGCCCCGGAAACGCCGGTACCACAGCAGCAGGAGACCCATACGCTGGCCACGTTATCGGTGGTGTTTGCGTTCGTGTTCGCTCCCGCTGGGCTGATTCTCGGCCATCTTGCGTTGTCGCAGATTCACCAGACCGGACAACGCGGGCGGGACCGGGCGTTGGTTGGGGTCACGTTGTCGTATGTGTTCATCACGGTGGCGGTGGTGGCGCTGATCGTGTCGGCCGCCGGCGTTCCCGTCCGGTAACGAGCGGTCGCCCGGCCCGGACCGCTAATGTCGAGGTGAGGTGCGCTGCAGATGAACGACGGCGGGTATGGCGGCTCGGCTGGCCGCGACGACGATGAGTTGTTCGGCGCCGATCCCTATCCGGTGCCTCCGGTCATATCGGCCCCGCCACCGCCGCCTCGTCATGAGACGAACACGTTCGCCACCTTGTCGGTGGTGTTCGCGTTCGTGTTCGCCCCCGTGGGCGCGGTGCTGGGTCATCTCGGGCTGTCGCAGATCCGGCGCACCGGGCAACGCGGCCACGACCGCGCGCTGATCGGGCTGACGCTGTCATACGCGTTCATCGTCATCGCAATCGTCGCGGTGGTCGTCTGGGCCGTGGTGCGCACAGGACCGGGGCCTTCCTCGACGGTCGCGTCGCCCCCTGATCGTGCGACGAGTCCCGCCGCACCGGACGAGCGGCTCGTCAAGGCCGCCCAGCTGCCACAGCTGTTGCTGAGCATCGACGAGGTCAAGCAGGCGGTCAACGCGCCCGCTCTTGCCAAGGTCGAGGAGGGGCCAGGTCTGAGCGGTGACAAGGGGATCAACGTCACGCCCCCGGAGTGCATAAGCGCGTTGTTCGGTGGGGGCGCGTCGGCATATGAGCGCAGCTCCTCTCGCGCGGCCTTCACGCGCGCGCTTTCCGGTGACGGTCAAAGCGGCATGATCCTGCTGAACGAGGCCGCATCGACGTTTGAAAGTACGGCCGCGGCAAGCAATCTCGTGTCGCGAACGGTTGGCGAGTGGCGCGGCTGCGCGGGCAAGTCGGTGACGCTGATCGTCGAGGGCAACCCGCTCGTCCTCGACGTCGGGGAACCGACGCAAAACGGCACGGTCATGATGTTGCGAAACACCCTGCGCGGCAGCAAATCCGGTTTCAGTACTGACCGGGCCATCACATCCGAAGCCAATGTCGTCATCGACCTGGACGCGCATGGCTTCGACCTCGGCGACAGCCTGCAGACGATAGCGAACCAGATCGTGGACAGGGTGCCGAGCTGAGCCCTGGTGGATGGACACTTACCGGGCCCACGGCGGCGGCGTGGTCACCACGTGCACGCGACGACGGTTACTCAGGGCGACGATCAGCCATATCCATGCCCAGCCACCGCAGGCCCAAAAGGTCAGCAGCGTCAGTACGGCGTGCAGTGCGTGGTTGGGTCCGGTGACCACGACGCTGGTCTGCATGGGTAACGGCTGCGGTGCGGGCGGCGGCACCGGCTGTGGCGGGGCGGCGCGATGGTGGGCCGTCCACGCGCGTCCGTCGAAGTAACGCTGTCCAGGTGCACCGCTTGGGTTGGGATACCAACCAGCAGGCGGCAGCGAACTCATCTCCGCCCCTCCTATCACCGCACACTGCGTTCAAGCGATCCGAATCGACCACTGCAACGGTAGCGGGATCGGCCGACGAGTGAACGCCGCAGCCCCATAGCCGGCCGTCGACTCTGTGAGCCGCCACAGCGGAGCAGTGATGGCTCACCACCGCGCAGTCACATTGGCAGCGAGCTGTTGGGCAATCTTCACCGCCGAATCGGCCGGGTCAGCGCTGCATGTGTTGACGTCGATGATGATGTTGTTTCTGTGCGCCAGTGCGCGTCCGCAGCCCGGAATCCGCGACCGGGTGGTGGTGGGCGACTCGGCGCTGCCTATCGTGCTAGCGCACCCGACGATCGAAACGGCGTTTTTGATAACGATTAATAGAGGCCGCGCCGCGGAGCTGTTCCGTCGCTTTGAGTGAACGATGGTCGCAGCCGTCTGAACGGATTCGTGTTGGTACGGCGGTCAGTAGCACTGTGCTACCCACGCTAGATGTCAATCGTGGGAACTGAGGGAACGACGGCAGGACCGTCTGCATCGCTGTGTCGTTGGTCGTGTACGTGTTCTTCTTGAAGAACAGGTCCGACACCTACCTCGACCGCGAACGGGGACCAGCCTTTCAGCGGCGATCTAACGCTGCCATCTGCAACGCGAGCATCAGGTCGCAGATATACAAGACCGGAAGGTGTCGCGTGTCTTCACCGAACTGCCGGCGACATGGTGAACCACATCAGCGGTCAGGCCGCGCCTCGATCGATCTCTCTGGTGGGTTCGGCCGCGACGGCGGAGACCGCCTGCGCCATTCTGCTCATGCCCGTCCTGCACTCCGCGGTAGCTCAGCAGATACCGGTCGATCTGCTCGCGGCGCAGCGGTTGAGCCCAGACGTTCGCGCCTTCGATCTCGATGCCGCTGTCGTTTGACTTCGCCCGGTTGCGGGCGCCGATGCGGAACCCCACGACCGACGCGACCATCAACACAACCAGGGTGCCCCCGATGGTGCCGGCCAGAGCGCTATCGGTGGCCAGCGCGTAGACGAACGTCCCCAGCGCGACGAACGCCAGCAGTAACAGCACGTACGCCACGTACGTCATCGAAATTCGTCGCAATGTCCTCAACATGTCCATCACCTCTCGAAACTCGTCGATGAATATTCGCGAAACGCTACGTGTAGCGTAGCGCTACGATTGGTGTAGCGTTTTTCCGACCGTGGATATTCCGCTGACGACCAAGGAGGGCCGATGGCGCAGCGACGAGACGTCGACGACGGCATCGCCGACGCCACCCTGGCCCTGCTGCGCACCAAGGGCCCCCGCTTGGTGACGGTCGAGGCGGTGGCGGCGCGCTCTGGCATCGCGAAGACCACCATCTACCGCCGCTACCGAGACCGCCGCGACATGCTGTCCGCCGCGCTGTCGCGGGTAACCACACCCGAACCGCTTGCCGTGCAGGCCGATGCGCCGGATCGGCTGCGGTGGCTCATCAAAGAAGCGGTCAAAACCGTTGAGGTCGGTATCGGCTACGGCGGCCTGGCCGCCTTGCTCACCGACGAGGATCCCGCCTTCACCAAGCTCTTCCGCCGGATCCTCGCCAAGCAGCGGGCCGAACTGGAATCAGTGATCGATGCCGGAAAAGCCGACGGGTCGTTCCGCGCCGATGCCGACGCCGCGACACTCGTCGACGCCGTGGTCGGCGCGCACATCGCCGAGCGCACCCGCACGGGGCGGGTCGCTGCGGGATGGGAAGGCAGACTATTCGACCTCCTCTGGCCGACCGTGCGGGCCTGAGCCACGATTCCGCGAATTCGGCGCAGGTCCGATCTACCCTCCTTGTGGGACCCGCTGCATCACGATCATGCCTGACGAGACGCCGCGGGAGGCGGAGTCGGTGCTCCTTCGCGAGGCGGATCTAGCGCTTGAGAAGGAAGCGGTCATCCAGTAGCGCGATCCTCATGCGTTGGGCGTGAATCTGTAGGTATCGCCATGAGCGAGGTAGACGAACTCCGTGCTCGCTGTCGAGGTCCGGGCGGCCTTCTTGGATCGCGGTGCGAGGTTTGGTGATCTCGACAGCCCTGACTCCTTGCTCGCCCGTCATCGTGACAACGGTGACCAGGAAGGTCGTGCCACCCGTGTGGATCAGGCCGAGGTCAATGTCGGGGTAGCGGCGCGGGATGTCCTCCAGGCTATCGACGAGCATGGTGTGGCGGACCTCCTCTCGGCACTTCTCAAATCTCGACCGCTACAACGGCACGGCAGATCAACACAGCGCTGAGGTGACCTTTACGCCTGCCGGTCATCGGACGCAAGGCCCGTTGGGCGGTAACGGATTTCGATCGGATTGTCCGAGCCAGACGGCTCGAGTTCGGCCGGCCGCCGAAGCGCGCGGCGAAGCGTTCCGGCTCCTCATGGCGCGATTCGCACTGGCGGGGCGGCGACTGGTTCATCACGTCCGCATTCGTCGGGGGGCGGCACCCATGTCATGCGGCCGGCCCTCGGGACCGCGCTGACGTGAGCGGCCCGGATGAAAGTGCGGGCGGATCGCCGTCGTCGGTGCGAGCATGGTGGCGTGACTCGCCTCCCCTCCGCAGGTTCAACACCCATCTCCACGGTCACCGGTGACCGGGTAGCACGCGTGGCCGCTGACGCCACGGTTGCCGACGTTGCCAGGGCCCTTGTCGCCGGAGAGGTTGGGGCGATAGTGGTGGGCGACGACGAACGGCCGGCCGCGCTGGTGAGCGAGCGCGACGTCGTTCGCCTGGTGGCGGCGGGCAAGGACCCGGCGTCCGTACGGGCTCTCGATGTCGCCAGCACCCAGCTGGTGTGGTGCGACGCCGATGCCACTGTCGACGAGGTGGCGGTGCGGATGATGGACCGCTACATCCGGCACATCCTGGTGGAGCGCGACGGTGTGTTGGTCGGCATCGTCTCGGCTCGAGACCTGCTCGGGGTTTACGGCGCCAACGCCGATCTGGACTTCGGTTCGGTGTGACGTCGACTCCGGCGTCGCGGCAACTCATTTCGCTGGTTCGTTGACCTGCACCCGCTAGTCGCGGCAGCAATTCGGCGAAGAGATCGGATCAGCTTGGGCTGCAACGGATTCAGCGTCACGTTGATCGAACACCAGGTTCGGCCCGACCGTTTACTCCGTCGCCTGGTTCGGCTCGGTATCCACCTTCAGCGGCTCGTGCTGGACGACCTCGTCGACACCCGGCGCATCGTCGTAGCGCGACATGTATGCATCGATCTCCCGGACGATGTCCGGTCCGGGTACGCCCCAGCCGTCCTGGTAGCCGTACACCTCCGCGAGCGGCCGATGGCCGCGATCACCGTCGAGGATCTCGACATCGTTTGGGCCCAGCATGGCGGGGTGTCGGACGCCCGCCGCCTCCGACACCTTCAGCAGATCACGGCGCAGCGTCAGGACGTAGTTGGCCAGCCGGTGCGACTTCTGCTGCGGATCGAGCCCCCGGGCCAGCCACGCGTTTTGTGTCGCGACGCCGGTCGGGCAGTGGTCGGTGTGGCATTTCTGCGCCTGGATGCAACCGATCGCAAGCATTGCCTCCCGTGCCACGTTGACGAGGTCGACGCCCAATGCGAAGGCCACGATCGCGTTGCTGGGGAGGCCCAGCTTGCCCGACCCGATCCACGTGAGGCGGTCACTCAAACCCTCCTGCGCGAACAGCTCGTAGACCTGAGTGAAGCCGACCCGGAACGGGAAGGACACGTGGTCGGCGAACACCAGCGGAGCGGCGCCGGTGCCGCCCTCACCGCCGTCGACCGTGACGAAGTCCACGCCCCGCTGCCCGTCGGCCATCCGCTCGGCCAACTCGTGCCAGAACCCCATTTCCCCCACCGCCGACTTGATGCCGACCGGGAGGCCGGTAGCGTCCGCGATCTGCTCGACGACATCGAGCATCTCGTCGATGTTGCGGAACGCGGTGTGCCGGGAGGGGCTCGCGACGTCCTTACCCTGCTCGACACCCCGGATACGGGCGATCTCCGCGTTCACCTTGGCGCCGGGGAGGTGTCCGCCCAGGCCCGGCTTGGCGCCCTGGCTCAGCTTGATCTCGATGGCGCGCACGGGCCCGGAGCCGACGACATCGACTAACCGGTCGAGATCGAAGTTGCCGCGCTCGTCGCGGCAGCCGAAGTAGCCGGTGCCGATCTGGAAGACGAGGTCGCCACCCTGGCGGTGGTGCTCCGACAGGCCGCCCTCGCCGGTGTTGTGCCAGAAGTCAGCGAGTTTGGCGCCGGTGTTGATCGCCTGAATCGCCTGGGGGCTGAGCGAGCCGAACGACATCGCGGACACGTTGACGACCGACGCCGGCCGGAACGCGTGCCTCCGCCCGCGCGGACCGCCGAGCACTTTCGCGCCAGGCAGCTCGATGTCGCGTCCGTGGATAGGGGAGGCCGGCACCACATCGGAGAACGTGCTCTGTTTGATGATCGGGTACGCGGAGTTCTCGGTGTCGTTGTCCGTGCCGAACGCGAAGTAGTTGTTCTCCTTCTTGGCCGAGGTGTACACCCAGCGCCTCTGGTCGCGGCTGAACGGCCGTTCGTCGTCGTTGCCGGTGATGATGTACTGGCGCAACTCCGGACCGATCGACTCCAGCAGATACCGGAACCGGGCAACCACCGGGAAGTTGCGGCGCAGCGCATGCTCTTTTTGAACGAGGTCCCGCAAGGCGATTCCGGCCACGCTTGCCACGGGAGCCAGTGCGGCGAAGGTCCGCTTCTTCATGAGGTTCAGCCTGCCAGATCCAGCCACCGACGCGCACGAACGCGCGTGGTCACGTCGGCGGGACGGGCCAGTCGCCGCGCACCACCGTCGCTGCTCTCGGGTGCGGCCATACCAAGACGAAGGGACTTGGGTCCACTGGAACCGGGTCTATTGCCTGGTGAAAAACGCCATGTGGGGCCCTCAGTATCGGCCACTATGTATCGAGAACCGGCGCCGTCGTGATCTGAACGGAAGTCCCGGGCGCGGGAACACAACGAGGTGGGAAGCGCATGAGCGGCGAGGATTTTGACGACTCAGAACTGGCCAAGTGGGATCCGGGTTTCGTCGAGTCGGCACAAAAGGTGGTCGCACCGATTGCCAAACTCTGGTTCCGGGCAGATGTGCGGGGTCTGGAATGCTTGCCGAAGACCGGTGGCGCATTGGTGGTGGGCAACCACTCCGGTGGGGCGATGACGCCTGACGTGCTCGTGCTGGCCCCCGCCTTCTACAAGACATTCGGATTCGACCGCCCGTTCTACACCCTTGGTCACTACGGCCTCTTCAAGACGCCGTTGGCGGGATCGTTGCGACGGATCGGCGTCATCCATGCCAGCCGCGAGAATGCGGCGAAGGCGCTGCGCTCCGGTGGGGTGGTGCTGGTGTTCCCGGGCGGCGACTATGACGCGTACCGCTCCACGTTCGCCCAGAACGTGATCGACTTCCACGGCCGGAAGGGGTATGTGCGGACCGCCATCGAAGCCGGTGTGCCCATCGTGCCTGCGGTGTCGATCGGTGGCCAGGAAACCCAGCTCTTCCTCACCCGGGGAGCCTGGCTGGCAAAACAATTGCGTCTCAAGCGCTTCCGGACCGAGATCCTGCCATTGGCCCTCGGCTTCCCATTCGGCCTGACGTCGACGGTCCCCGCCAATTTTCCACTGCCGTCCAAGATCGTCACCGAGTTGCTCGAGCCGATCGACATCGCCGCCCAGTTCGGTGACGACCCCGACATCGACGAGGTCGACGCCCACGTACGCGGCGTGATGCAGAGTGCGCTCGACCGGCTGGCACGGCAGCGGCGGTTCCCGGTGCTGGGCTGAACGCCGTCACGGTCTTGCGGGAAGAGGCGCACCGAACACGGAGGGTTCAGGACATCGACCAGCAACAGACGGACGTAGCCGACCAGGCAGAACAGTCGGTGCACGACGTCATCTTGGAGATGCTCGATGAGGACGCCGCGCTCGACGGCGCGGTCAAGGACGCCGTGCTCGAAGCGCTCGCGGAGGTCGTCGGGCAGGCGGAAGGCGAGGGCGACGCGCCAGCAGCTCCGACATTCCTGAGCAGCATCTCCGCTCTGGGGTTCCGGGGGATCGGTCGGCAAGCCCGCCTCGACTTGTATCCGGCGCCGGGGCTGATGGTGGTCAGCGGTCGGAACGGGTCAGGCAAGTCCAGCTTCGCCGAGGCGCTGGAGCTGGCCCTGACCGGAAACAGCTACCGCTGGTACCAGAAGAAGGAGGTGATGTGGTCGGAATCCTGGCGGAACCTTCACCAGCCCGACCAGTGCGCGATCCGCGTCAGCTTCACCGCAGAAGGGACAGGCCCCTTCACGGTCGGGTTGGATTGGGCATCCGATGCCGCGCTCGCCGAGCGGACGTCGTGGACCCAGGTGGGTTCCGACAAGCGCGTCGACGGCACCGATCACCTCGGCTGGGCACTCCCGGTCGAACTCTGGCGTCCGGTGTTGTCCTACGACGAACTTGGTCGACTGTTCGACGGTGGCCCGTCAGCCCTGTATGACGCACTCGCGAAGTTGCTCGGCCTCGACGATCTCAGCGAAGCCGAGAAATGGCTTGCCGCCCAACTCAAGTCGACCAAAACCGCCCGTGACCGCGCAGACGACGAACGCAAACGTCTCGTCGCGATCCTTGCCGAATCCGGTGACGAACGCGCCGAGCACGCCGTCACCCTGCTGCGCAAGAAGGGCGCTCCCCTGGACGACGTGTTGTCCCTCGCCACCGGGACCGATGAGGCGTGTGGCGTAGTGGCGGACTTGCTTTCATGACGATCACACCTGAGGAAACACCGCGCCTGGCGAACGGAGCCGAGCGCAGGGTCTATCAATGCCTGCTCGACCAGCTGCAACCCAACGACCGGGTGATCCCAGGGCAGCGCGTCACCGACCACCTGAAAGATCACGAGGTCGACTTCGTCGTCGCAATCGAGGGCGCGGGCATCGTCTGCCTGGAGGTCAAGGGTGGCGAGGTCTGGCACGACGGCGAGAGCTGGTGGCAGAAGCGCGGCGGACACGAGCACAAGATCGAACCGGTGCGGCAGGCCCGTGAGGCCTGCTATGCGCTGCGGGACTTCGTCGAGAAGGACCCGCGCTGGACACAGAGCCGGTTGCGGTGGGATCACGTCATTGCCCTTCCCAATACCGACCTGCCCGACGGGTTCGAACTGCCAGATTGTCCGCGCTGGAAGGCAATTGACCGCTCCGGCTTGCCGAACCTCGTCGACAAGCTCAAGTACGTCCTGCTCAATCAGGAACTCGACCGCCCATTGCTCACGCACGACGGCATTGGGCAGTTGGGAACAGCGCTGAGCGGCAGGGGATTACCGCAACGCAGCGTGGTGGCTCGCGCGCTGGCCAATGAAGACGCCGCCGATACTCTGACCGAACACCAGGCGGTCATCTTGGACGCCATCCGCTTGCTCAACCGTGTGGAGGTGCGCGGCGGAGCGGGCAGCGGCAAGACATTCCTCGCCATGGAGCAGGCCCGTCGGCTTGCCCAGCGCGGCCAACGCGTCGCGCTCGTCTGCTACTCCCACGGTCTGGCGTCCTACCTGGAGCGCATCAGCGCGAACTGGCCGCGCCGGCAGAAGCCCGGGTACGTCGGCGAGTTCCACGATCTCGGCAAGAAGTGGGGCGCACCGGAAGGTCCCGACGAGGCAATCGTCAGCGCGGAGACCGAAAAGTTCTGGGAGCACGACCTTCCCCTCCACATGGCCGAACTGGCAGCACAACTCGAACCGGGCCACCGCTTCGACTCGATCGTCGTCGACGAAGCACAGGACTTCGCCGATGCGTGGTGGGATCCGCTTCTGGCGGCGCTGAAAGACGAAGAGACCGGCGGCATATACGTTTTCACCGACGAGGGTCAGCGCGTATTCAACCGGCACGGGTCTCCGCCGGTACCGCTCGTCCCGCTGGTCCTCGACCACAACCTGCGCAACACCCGCCAGATCGCCAACGCATTCCAGCCGCTCGTCGACCACCCGATGCGTTTTCTCGGCGGCGAAGGCCCCGCGGTGAAGTTCGTGGCGTGCAGCCGCGAAGACGCGATGGATGCAGGCGACGACGAGGTCGACCTTCTTCTCGACGCAGGGTGGCGGCCCGAGGACGTGGCGCTGCTGACCACGGGCACGAGGCATCCTGAACAAAAGGAGCGCCAAGCCGCAGGCAGCGCCGCATACTGGGACAGCTTCTGGGACACCGACCAGGTGTTCTACGGCCACGTCCTCGGCTTCAAGGGCCTCGAGCGCCGCGCCGTCGTGCTGGTCGTGAACGAGGTCAGCCAGTTCGACCGCTCCCGAGAACGTCTCTATGTCGGATTGTCCAGGGCCCGCGACCAACTCGTGGTGTGCGGTGACCCGGACTTCATCCGCACGGTCGGTGGGCCAGACCTCGCGCGGCGGCTGAACCTCCCCAGAGCTGGCGAACCATGACGGGTTATCAGACGTACGTCGACTGGATGGGAGTGCGAACCCTGACTCTGGCCGACATTTGGCCAGAGCACCCGCGCGCGATGATCGTCGGAATAAACCCTGCCCCGTCGAGCGTTTAGGCCGGCCATTACTACCAGGGAAATGTCGGAAGGCGGCAAATGCAGCGCCTCGCAGACGCCGGGGCGTTCAACGTCACCGGAAACGGACGATACGTCGAGAAGTACGCGCAGGCTGCTGGCATCGGGTTCACCGATATCGTCAAGCGCCCGACACCCGGCGAGGGTGACGTCACGCGCGAAGAGCTCGAGTACGGACGACAGATCCTCTTTCGTGTGCTGTCGGAGCGCGCCGTTCCGTTGGTCATCTGTGTCTTCGCCAAACCGGTGAAGGCCTTACTTGGTCACGATGGTGTTCCGGGCGTCCAGCTCCAGACGACGTCGTGGGGTTCGAGGGTCTTCCGCATGCCTGGCCCATTCGAGCGCAACGACAAGGTCCGCGCGGTGATGGCCACCCTCGCGGAGGTACTCGGCTGAGGTTGGAGCCAGTACGGCGCGGGGTCAGTCGGTCGGTTCCGGAGGCCCTTGAGTTGCAAGCGTCTGCAGAATGTCGACGATCTGCTGCTGTCCGGCGGCCGCCGCATCGAGCTTGCCTCGCATCTCTGCGAACCCTCGTTCGACCTCAGCGAACCCTCGGTCGACTTGGGCGAAGCCTTGGTCAACGTGGCTGCCGAGGTCGACGAAGTCTTGCCGAAGGGCGTTGAAGCTCGCTGTCGTGGCCTGCCGAAAATCGCGCAGCTCACCGCGGATCGCGGTGACGTCGCGATCAGCAGCACCGGCGAGCACTCGTGCGGCTGCAGCCTCTCGCTCACTTGCCTGAACGCGCCCAGTCGCATCGCGCATCTGATGCTCGAGCGCGCTCACCCGCGGCTCGAGATCCCCAGCCTCCATGAATCGAGCGTACCGCCGTCAGTGAGCAGTGAGATCACAAGTTTCGCCCCAAGGCTTATCGCGAAATTGCACTCATGGTTGTTCCGGCGCGTAATTCACGACCCTGGTTGCTATTTCGCGGGTGGCGCGCCGGCGCGGAGCTCGTTGACATAGGGCATCTGATTCAGGCGGTCGCGGCCATCGACGCGTTGTGCACTCCGCAAGGGCGAAGCCACCGGTGTGGCCAACAAGCCGCAAGCAGGTGCGCGATCTAAGGTGTCTGTCTGCCAGGTCCGCCAGGCTGCCCGACGTGGGTTTGGGGATTAGCTGAGCCTGGCCCACGAATCGGGCAACATGGTGATGTGCCACTCTCCGAAACGGCGCTGCTCAAGGTGGCCGGTGATGTGATCTACGCGCGGGGCGAAGAGTACGTCCGTTATGTCCGAGGGCTCCGCATCACCGAGTTCAAGGCCTACGCGTCGATCCAGGCCAAGAACGTCTACCAGGTGGAGCTGGACTGGTCCGGTCCGCTACCCGACGGATCCTGTACCTGTCCGCACTACGCCGACGGCAACTTTTGCAAGCACCTGGTCGCGACCGGACTCGCCGCGATCGACAGCGGACGGGTCGCGGTCGACGACACGACCAGCAGTACGGCCGAGGGCGCGCTGGAAGCAGCGGTGCAGGCGATGGACGTCAACGAGCTGCGTGAACTGGTCATAACCCTTGCGCAGCGCGATGACGGCGTCCGCCGCATGTTGGAGATTCGCGCCACAACAGCGTCAGGTGACGACTCGCAGGCCAAAGCCGAGCTGGAGGCTCATGTGCGAAACACGTTGGTGTTCCGCGGCTTTGTCGACTACCGCCGTTCCTTTGAGGTCGCGGGAGTGGCCAGTGAAGTGCTCGACGAACTCGAGAACCACTTGAACAGTGGCGCCGCGGAAATTGCGCGGCCGGGGTTGCTGCGCGCACTGACCCGGCTGCGCAAGATCACCGAGCATGCTGACGACTCGTCGGGCTCGATTGGTGATGAATGCCAGCGGGCCGCCGACCTCTACGCGCGGGCCTGCCGGCTGGGTGAGCCCGACCCCGTCAAACTCGCGACGTGGCTGGTGAAATTCCGCGCTGACTCGCCAGGGTGGCCGCACCTGGTCTTGGCGGACTTCGTCGACGCGTTCGACGAGCAGGCACTCGGGACCTACCGTCGGGCGGTGGCGGCGCTGGACCGCAAGCTCGCAGATCGTGATCAATTTGGGCGGTTCGAAGTCGACGCAATGCTGCTGGAGCTCGCCGATCACGATGGCGATGTCGAAAGGGCTGTCCACTTGCTCAGTCAGCGGGAACACCCTCAGTACGGGGCGATCATCGACCGCCTGCGGGCAGCCGGACGCACCGAGGATGCGGTGACATGGATCGATCGCGCAGTCGCCGAGGGACGAGTCAGCAGCCGCGGTGGTGGCAACGAATATTGGCTGAGCGCCGACCACGTCGCCGAGACCTACCGGGGACTGGACCGCATCGACGACGCGGTCGCCGTGCTCCGCGCGGACTTTGTCCGCCAGCCGTCGGTGGGCGCCTACCGTGTCCTCCTCGATTTCTCAGCCGGCGTCGGCCGTGCCGATACCGAACACACCTGGGCCTTGGACCACGCACGACAACTGGCGTCCGACCGTTTCGCCGCCGGCGCGGTCCTGGTCCAGCTCTGTCTGAGCGACGGTGATATCGAGGCCGCGTGGCAAGCCGCGGACCGTTACGGTCCCGGCTGGGCGTGGCGGGAATTGGCCGACCGAGGCGCCGAAGCTCGGCCTGTCGATGCTGCAGACCTGTACCGGCCACAGCTCGAGAAAGATCTGCGGTACCCCAACTCCAAGCTTTATCCCGACATCGCCGCGACACTGGCGACGATGGCCGAACTCTACGAACGAGGCGGCCGCAGCGCCGATTTCGCGTCGTTCATGGCGCAGATCCGCCAGGACTACGGCAGGCGTCCGTCGCTGATGAAAGCGCTGGACGCGAAGCGTCTTTGAAAGGCGCCGACGGCTTGTCACCGCCCGTGAGTAGCGTCCGCGGCATGAGTGACAAACGACGATCGCGCAGGGCCAAGCAGGTCCACCGTGACGCGCGGCGGGCAAAGAAGCGCAACGGGGAACGTTCTGCCGACACGACGCTGCGGGACGCGCTACGTCGTGCCCTGGGTCGTCATCCACTCGGCCTGCTCAGTATGGCTAGCCTGGTCATCGATGTGGCGAAACCTGAATCGCTCACATCGCTGGAGTGTGAATCCAATTATCTGGATCGGGTCCTGACCGGCTTGATCGATGTGCGAAATCGGGAGACGACCGCGCTGTTGGCCGTTGTCGCCGAGCTTCTCGTCGACGATCCGGAGCCGCAACTCCGATGCCGACGTGAAGTGGCTGAACGACGCGAGCATCTGCCGCGATGGATCAGGGCTCTTTCGCGGGTCGACGTCTATCGCGCGGTGCGTAGAACCCATGTGTTCGGCGACGTTGACGAACTCGTGATAGGTGTGCGATTCGATGGTGGGCATGAGCTAACTGTCGCGGTCCTGATCGACCACAACATGTTGTCGAGCGTTGCCGATGCCGGCGTGGTACCGGATCCGATCGACGAGGTGCTTGCGCGGGTGGCCGAATCTAGCAGCGACACAGACGTTTTGGAGATGACGCTGGCCGATGCGCGGGTGTGGATCGAGGATGCGCTCGACAAGCCGGCACTCGTATCGAAGACCGATACGTGGCCGCTCTACCGGCCATTCGTTCAGTGGCTGGTAGGTCGGCTACCCGACGGTGGGAAACACCGGTCACCGGCAGGGGAGCCGGAGTCGAACGAAGAGCTGTGTGACAGGTTCTTCGCGACCGATTCCGCAGGGCCGTTCACCGACTCCGGCCATCGCGAGCTGCTACTGGAGCTCTTCGAGACTGGTACGGGTGACCCATTGCGATGGAGCGCGGCGCGCGTCGAACAGGCGATCGGCGGCACGCCCTACTTCGAGTACAGCATTCCGTTGGAGGTGGCGCTGGACGCTCCCGATCTGCTGCGCGCGTTCGTCCCATACGCTCACGCGCAGAGCGGGATTCGAGACGAACTGACGTCACGAACACTCGCCGTGATCGACGCGCTCCGGTTGAGATACAAGCGCGATGTGCTGAGACGAGCCGACGACCGGTGGCTCGATGACGCGGTCTAATACCAACGATGCTAGCAAAATGCTAGCAGATAGCAAGCAATCTGCGTACGCTGAACGTGTGCGAACTCTACATCTGCGTAACGTCCCAGACGACGTCATGGACCGACTTGAACGGATGGCGCGTGCAGCGAGCACGTCGGTGACAGCTGTCGCGATTCGGGAACTCGATGCCGCGACTCGACGGGTCGACAACGCCGCGTTGATCGCGACGCTGCCAGATCTCGACATCGCGACCGAAGCCATCGTCGAGCAGTTGGAATCAGAACGCAGGTGATCGTCATCGACGCGTCGGCGGCAGTCTCAGCGCTGCTGAACGATGGTCAGGCTCGCCGGCTACTCGCCGTCGAGTCTGTTCACGCGCCGCACCTGGTGGATGCGGAAGTGGTCAGCGCGTTACGTCGACAGGCCACCTCCGGTCTGCTGGCTTCAAAGGATGCGCGCCGGGCTCTGGACGTGTGGAGACGGCTGGGGCTCATTCGCTACGCCGCTTCGCCTCTCCTGGAACGTGTTTGGGAACTCCGCGCCGCCGTGACAACGTACGACGCTTTGTATGTCGCTCTCGCTGAAAACTTGGATTGTGCCCTGGTTACCGCGGATGCGCGGCTGTCCGGGGCGAACGGTCCTCGGTGTGCCATAACGGTCGTGCCACGGTGATCATCTCTGCTATCGGCTGCCACACCCCGGCGTGGATCGGGCGGGCGAGATGTCGGACCCCCCTGTGATGATGGGGTTATGTCGTTGACCGTTTCGTCTGGCGCCACGGGGGTGCGTCCTGTTGACCGTGTTGAGGTGTTGTTTGAGGAGTTGGCGGAGTTGACCGGTCAGCGCAACGCCATTGATGGGCGCATCGTGGAGATCGTGGCCGAGCTGGATCGCGACGGGCTGGTGGGTATCACCGGCGCCCGGTCGGTGCCGGCGTTGGTGGCCTGGAAGACCGGGTCGTCCTCAACCACCGCGCACACCATCGCCACCATCGCCTCTCGGCTGGAGCAGTTTCCGCGCTGCGCGGCGGGCCTGCGGGAGGGCCGGCTGTCGCTGGATCAGGTCGGCGTGATCGCTGAGCGGGCGGGTGAGGGTTCTGATGCGCATTATGCGGCGCTGGCCGACCCATCGCTATCGACGCGTCCGTTGCGAAAGCAGCGCGGCTAGTTCTTCGCGGCTTTCGGTGCCCGTCTTGGCCATCGCCTTATAGACGTGGCCGTCCACCGTCCGCACTGACAGGGTCAACCGCTCGGCTATGTCGCGGCTGGACAAACCCTGACCGACCAACAAGGCGATCTCCCGCTCCCGATCAGTCAGCGGCAGCGGTTCCCGCGCCTGTCGCAACGTCGGCGTATCCGCTCCGCATCTCTCCGCTAACGCTTCCGCCCTCGCCGCACACCCCAGCGCCGAACCCCGCAACTCCTGTCGCCTGTACGCCAGCGCCGCCTGCGCCGCGCCTTCAACCGCCGCCACACCATCGCCCATTTCCTCGAAAGCCCATGACGCCTGCGCTAAGTCAGCGCCTTCGTTCTCGTGCATGGCCATTGCGAATTGCGCCGCAACCCCGACGCGTGGGCCCTCGATGATTCCTTCAAGCTCTCGGAGCCGCGGCTCGCAAGTTCGATCTCCGAACTGAGTGGCCATCTGCAGGCACGCCACTTCCGCCGCGAATCGACCACTGACTCTTGCTCTTTCGGCCGCCGATCGCAGGATGCTAATCGCCTCGCTGACCGCGCCTTGCCCGGCCGCCACCCACGCCCTCGCCACGCTCTTCTCGTAGTCGAGCTTTCGGAAGGGCCGTCGCACCTCTTCGAGCTTCTCGAGAACCCCGACCGCCTCCTCCCATCGACCGCGCATTGCCAACGCCGTCGCCCTCGGGATGCCGTACCGATATCCCCATCCCTGCTCATGGCCCGTCGCGCTCAACGCACCCGCCGCCCGCTCCAACAACTCACACGCAACACCCAGTCGACCCGCGCCCAACGCCGCCCGACCCGCAATCGCCGGGCCTAAATAGTGCGCCGTTCCCGGCAGATCCGCCGCCTGGCCTCGCGCCCACTCCGCCTCCTCGAGCGCCTCTCCAATACGGCCCGCCAGCACCAGCGCGGTCACATGCGAGTCCGCGATGTTGAACCTCATGTGCGGTGCATCCGAACACCGCAGCGCGATCTCGTATC
Source organism: uncultured Actinomycetota bacterium (assembly GCA_963715215.1). GTDB lineage: Bacteria > Actinomycetota > Actinomycetes > Mycobacteriales > Mycobacteriaceae > Mycobacterium. The sequence continues at coordinate 170,766 of CAVQRJ010000018.1, read as the reverse complement.
CCGCATTGGCCACGGCAACGGCATCTGCCGTGCGGCCCGCGTCCGCATAAATCGTCGCCAGCGCCCACGCCGTCTCCGCGCCGACGATCGGCGGTAGCTCATCCAGCGTCAAACCTTCGAGCGCCGTCAACGAGTCACCCGGCCGGTCGACTGCGAAGAAGTAGACCCCGCGCACCGCGTCGATGCTCGTCCGCGCCGGCCCGGCGCCAACTCGCGCAGCCCCAGCCTCGATCACCTCTCTCGCCCGATCTGGCTCCGCCATCGCCCACAACAGATTGCTGGCCCGTAGATACGTAAACCGGGCATGCTCCTCGTCGCTCAGCTCGGCGATCGAAACCTCGGCAACTACGTCCTCCGCCTCCTGTCCGCGGCCTAACCACGACAGCGCGTGCGCGCGGATGAATATCGCCTCGGCTCCTCCGCCAGCGCGCCCTGCCGCCTTCGCCAGCCGATCCGCCAGCACCAGATCCCCCATCGCAATCGCGCCCCGCGCGGACCTCAGAAGCAGGTCCACGTCCGGTTCGAGGTCCGAGGCGAGGCTCAACGCCCCACGCCGAACCACAACCCGCACGTCGTCCCGATCCTCGGCCTGCGCCAGTTCCCCGGCCAACGCACCCCGGAGCCGCCGCAACCGCGTCGGCGCGGCAGTTCTTCGACGCACCTCCCCGTACAGCGGGTGCGCCACCCAGACCTCGACTCGGTCGTCGACATCATCGAGTCTGATCAGGCCACGGAGGTCGGCTTCCTCGACCGCTTCAGGGGAGCTGATCCTGTGCAGCGTCGCCAACTCGATCGGCTCACCGACGGCCAGCGCATCCACGGCGTCGGCCACCGTGACGGACAGATCGCCGATACGGGACTCGATCAGCTCGACCAAGCCCGGCGGCACCACCGGCTCGCCAGTCCACTGCCAGTAATCACTGCGCTTCTCCAGGCGCTTGTCCGCGACCGCCTGCTCGACAATGTGCCGCAAATACAGGGTGTTGCCCTGCGTCAGATTCCACAGGCCGGCCGCCGTATCCGGCTCGATCGATCCGACCAACGTCTCCGTCAGCAGCCTCGTCGTAGCCTCCGGCGACAACGGCTCCAGGTCGATCCGCTCGAACTGTCCGAGCTTCCAAAGTTCCTGTACTCCAACGGCAATCGGCTCGTCGTCCCGCTCCGTGAGCAGAACCTTGGCGACGCCCCGCTGCACGATCTGCTGCAACACGAACATCGACAGGTCATCGAGAAGGTGCGGGTCGTCGACTCCGACCACCACAGGTGCGCCCGACGACGCCGCGGTCAGCGATTCGATGACCTCACACACCAGGTGCAGACTGTCGCCGCCGGCCAGTCCCGCCCACGCCGCGAGGGCGCCAAGCGGGATTCCCCGCCCGCATGACGTGCCGACCACCCACCGAACCTCGCGACCGGCAGACGTCGCGGCCTCGAGGGCCTCCCGTGCGACCCGGCTCTTCCCGACGCCAGACGGCCCGCAGATCACCACGCCGGACGTCGTTGGGTCCGAGATCGCGGCCTCGATGAGCCGCATCTCCTTCGCCCGCCCGACCAGCGGCCACGTCAACCGCACGCGATCAGCCTAAAGACCAGGTGAGGACCGCGCTGCCTAACGATCACCCGCGTAGGTACTCGACCTCGCCGACGGCCTCCGAATCCACGTAGTCCACTACTCTCCGTGCCCGCGCTGTGGAGGGCGAACATCAAACGTAACTACTACATCAATTGCATCCATAGCGCCCGAACGGGAGACCGAGATGAGCGATCATGGCCTTGCTCCCCAAGGCACGGGGACGAAGCGGGTGGGCGAGTGGTGATCGCAACGAGTTCTCCTCTCACACTGGACGCGCACGCTTCCGCCGCGGGCGTGCGGCGCTTTGCGCGCACCACCCCGGGTTTGATCGTGGTGATCGCGGTCGCCGTGGCGGCCTGCAGCGTCGTCGCCGGTGTGGTGTCGGCTGTGGAGCTCAACGGCAGAATCGCCGAGCAAAGGGCCGTTCTCGATCACTCGGAGCCCTTCGCCTACGCCGCGCAGAACCTGTACGCGGCCTCATCGGCGGCGGATGCCGCCGCGGCGACGGCGTTCCTCTCCGGCAGAACCCAGACTCCCTTGATGCGCGCGCGGTATCAGCAAGCGCTTTCCGCCGCGGTTTCGGCGCTCGCCGACGCGACCGCCGGGGCGCCCGACGCCGAGACCCGCAAGGCGCTCGCACAGGTATCGGCGCAGCTCTCCACGTACACCGGACTCATCGAAGCGGCGCGCGCGAACAACGTGCAGGGCTTCCCGATCGGGTCTGCATACCTGCGCGAGGCGTCGGCCTCGATGCAGACGAACCTGCTTCCCGGCGCCGAGAAGATCTACTCCGCCGATCTCGCCCGAGTCGACCAGGCGCAGCGCCGAATTGGATCGCTTCCGGCCGTCGGTGTCGCGCTGCTTGTCCTCACTTTGGCGGCGATTGCGGTCGGCTCGCTGATCATGGTCCGCCGCACGAACCGGACGTTCAATCTCGGGCTGGTCGCCGCAGCCGCGATCGTGGTGCTGGTGCTCGTCGCGATCGTCGGGGCGGTCCGCCTGGCCGCCGGCGACATCGAGCGCGGCCGTACCGAGGGCACGGCGAGGTTCGGGCAGCTCGCAGAGGCCCGCATCCTCGCCCAGCAAGCCAGGACCGACGAGACCCTGCAACTCATCACCCGCGGCGACATCGCCGCCAGCGAGAAGTCGTTCTACGGCCATGTCGATGACTTGCTCACCCGGGTCGGCCCGAACTCTCCGGCCGCGACGGAAGCCGTCCAGAAGTGGGTCGCCAGCCACCGCAAGCAAGTCGATGCCTACAAGGCCGGTGATTACCCGGGCGCGGTTGCCCAGGCGCTCGACACCGATCCCGGCGCATCGGGCGCACAGTTCGCAGTCGTCCAGACCAGCCTGCGCGACGCCATTGAGCAGTCTCGAACCACCATGCGCGGTTACGTGTCGGACGCGGGTCGCTACCTCGCGTGGACACCGACGGCGACGCTGGTGTTGATGGCGCTGGCCGCGGCGGCCGCCGTGGTCGGGTTGTGGCCACGCCTACGGGAGTTCCTATGAACACGCGGGTGGTGACGATGTTGGCCGCAGTCGCGTTGACTGTGGCGGGATGTGGCGCGTCACAGACGCCACCGCCGTCTGTTTCGGTGCCCCCGGCGCCCGTGAGACCGGCTGGCGCACAGGAGATCACGACTGCGCCGCAGGCGGCGAAGGCGGACTGCGGCGACCCCGAAGCCAGCCTACGACCAGGCTCGCAGCCGTCGCCGGGCGCTATGCCGCCAGGCTCGACGATGGCGGCGATCCAAGAGCGGGGACGGCTGATCGTCGGCGTCGACCAGAACACCAATCCTTTCGGCTTCCGCGATCCAGGCTCGGGTCGGCTGCAGGGTTTCGACATCGACCTCGCCCGCGAAATCGCACGTGCCATCTTCGGTGATCCAGACCGCATCGACCTGCAAGTGGTCGAGGCGCGCCAGCGGGAGTCAGCGCTCGAGTCAGGCCAGGTGGACCTGATCGTCCGGACGTACTCGATCACATGTGAACGCAAAGAGATTGTCGAGTTCTCCACCGCCTACTTCGCTGCGAAGCAGAAAATCCTTGCGACGAAGGGATCGCGGATCCATTCCGCCGCAGATCTTTCCGGCAAACGGGTGTGTTCGGTGTCGGGTACCACGTCACTGTCACGGGTATTCGCACTCAACCCGAGACCCACCGTGATCGGTGTGACGAGCTGGACCGACTGCCTCCTGATGATGCAGCAAGGTCAGGTCGACGCGATCAGCACCGACGACATGGTGCTCAAAGGGCTTGCCCGGCAGGATCCGAACGTCGAGGTCGTCGGGGACAGTCTGGGTGACGAGCCGTACGGCGTCGGCGTCAAGAAGGGCAACGACGATCTCGTTCGATTCGTCAACGGTGTACTGGAGGACATTCGCACCGACGGAACCTGGGAACGTCTCTACGACACGTGGCTTGTCAGCCTGGGGCCGTCACCCGGCCCGCCAGCGCCGAGGTATCAGGACTGACCATGAAGATCCTGACTCTCGCCGCCCTAACGACGAAACTGGTTGAACTGGAGAGCCATCCGGGTCTCGAACATCTGCGACGCTATCCGCCGACGGGCGTGACCGCGCAGCGCTGGGCACTGGTAGAAGCTGCGCTCGGCCGACTGTGGGACGACCTGGCCGAACTGGAAGGGCTGAGCGACGCCGACGAAATCACCGACGTTATGGAACGGGTCACTGCCGCGTACCCGGAGGTGAAGGAATTCCTCGACGCGGTCGATGAAACCAATTCGACGATCGCGAAGCAGCTCGCACCGTTGCTGAAGCAGATTGACGCGGCCGGCGCCGAAGTTCCGAACGGCGTCACCGATCTCTTGGCGGTCTCAGCATGCGATCCGCTCTCGCTCACGGCGGACGAGATCGAGAGCCGCATGACCGCGATAGCGGAGATCGCTGCGCTGCAGGCGAATTGGCCCGACGCGGTCGCGGCTACCGGCCTGAGTCTCGATGCGCTGCGGGATGCCGGACAACGAGCGGCGCAGACGCGCGAGCGGGCAACGCGCAAGGTGCTGACCGGCCCGCTACCGGTTTGTACCGACGCCGAACCGAAGCTGCGCGCAGAGCTGGACTCGATGGCTGCACCCGATCCGTCCGCGCTTCGGGAGTTGCAGCGACGAATCGAGTCCGCGCTGCAACGCGTCCGTCAGGACGAAAAGCTTGCGCAAGGCCTGCTCGACCGTCGCAACGAACTCAAGGGGCGGCTCAAGGTGTACGAGGCCAAGGCGGCGCGGCTCGGGTTGTCGGACGACCCGGATCTGTTGTCGTCCCGGCGTATCGCATCGGGCCTGCTGTCGCGGCAACCCTGCGACCTGCGCGCCGTGACCCAAGCCATCGTGGACTACCAGCAGGTGGTCGCCGCGAAGCGGGAGAAGACACGATGACGTGCCTCGAATCCGGCTGCAGCGGAACTGTCGTCGACGGCTACTGCGACGTCTGCGGTACGGCGCCGACTGCCGGACCGCCGTCGAAGGGTGTGCCGACTTCGACGGCGCCGATGGCTTCGACGCCGCGTTCCCGCGGATCGGCCCGCACCGGATCGTCGAAGTCGGCCGGCACTCGCGGGCGCCTCGGCGCAGGCGTCGTCTCGATACCGCCTGTGCCCAAGGGGAACCCGGCCAAGGCGATCCTGACCGACCCGCAGGTGCCGGAAAGCCAGCGATTCTGCGGCAACTCCGAGTGCACCCAACCCGTTGGGCGGGCCCGCGACGGAAATCCCGGTCGTACGGAAGGCTTCTGCACCTCGTGCGGCACCCCATACTCGTTCGTGCCAAGGCTTTCTCGCGGTGACTTGGTCGGCGGGCAGTACGAGGTGCGGGGCTGCATCGCGCACGGCGGCCTCGGCTGGATCTACCTCGCGATCGACCGCAACGTGCACAACCGCTGGGTCGTGCTCAAGGGTCTGGTCAACTCCGCCGACGCCGACGCCATGGCCACCGCCGAGGCCGAAGCGCTCGCCCTCGCCGAAGTGGAACACCCGAACATCGTCCGGATCCACAACTTCGTCGAACATAAGGATTCCGCTGGCACGGCGATGGGCTACATCGTCATGGAGTACGTCGGCGGCACATCGCTGAAGCAGATCTGCAAGGCGCGCAACGGACCTCTGCCACCCGACCAGGCCGTCGCCTACATCGTCGAAATCGCGCCCGCGTTGGGCTACCTCCATAAAGAGGGCCTCGCCTACTGCGATTTCAAACCCGACAACGTGATGCAGAGCGACGAGCAGCTCAAGCTCATCGATCTGGGTGCCACCGTCGCCATGGACGACGACGACGCGGTGATCTACGGGACCCAGGGCTATCAGGCGCCCGAGATCGCCTGGACCGGTCCCACCGTCGCCGCCGACATCTACACCGTCGGCCGGACGCTTGCGGTCCTCGTCATGAACTCGCTCGACCCGCTACCTGGGCGCGACGAAGTGCCGGTGTTCGCGAAGCACGAGTCGTTGTACCGCGCCATCCTTCGCGCCACCGACACCGACCCCGCAAAGCGTTTCGCGTCCATGGACGAGCTGGCCGACCAGCTGACCGGCGTCCTGCACGAGATCGCCGCCGCCGACAGCGGTCACCCGCAACCGCGGCTCTCCACCCACTTCAGCCCGCAACGTGCCATCTACGGCGCCGGCTGGGACGTGCCGCTGACGGTCGCTTCGGTGATCGCGGCACTCGGCGTGCCTCGGGTGGACCCGAGCGATCCCGGCGCAGCGCTGCTGGCGACGACGAGCGGCACCCCGCCGGCCCAACTGGAACAGACACTCCACCACGCCGTCGGCGAGTCCAACCATCGCACCAACTCCATCGAGGTGCCGCTGCGACTGGTCCGCGCATCGCTGGAGCTCGGCGCCGCCAAAGACGCCCGCACGCGGCTCGCCGAACTGGAATCGGTGATTCCCGGCGACTGGCGGCTGCAGTGGTACGGCGGGCAGTGCGCTCTCCTGGACCGCGATTTCGATTCGGCTACAACCGCGTTCGACTCGGTCCTCGCGATGCTACCCGGTGAGCTGGATCCCAAACTGGCGCTGGCCGCCACCGCAGAACTGCGGGGAGCGCACGAAGAAGCCACCCGCTACTACGAGACGGTGTGGCGGACGAACCACACGTTCTACAGTGCGGCGTTCGGCCTTGCGCGCGAGCGAGCGCGAGTCGGTGACCGTGCTGGTGCCATCGCGACGCTCGACCAGATCACCGCCGCCTCGGCGCACTTCACCGCGGCAGGCAGCGCCGCGATCGAGATACTGCTGCACGGCCGGACAGCCGAGAACCTCGACGAACCGGCACTGCTCGACGCGGGCAAGCGCGCGTCGGTGCTTACCCTCGAGTCCGCGGCGAAGCGCGAGACGTTGCGGCTGAACGTGCTCGGTGCAGCGCTGGACTGGCTCGAAGCGGGGAACACGCCGAGGACCGCGCGGTTGCTCGGGTGCGATTTCGACGAGCCCGGCATCCGGGCTGGAATGGAGCAGTGCTACCGCGCGCTCGCACACGAGACGACCGACGTGTGGGCACGAATCGATCTGGTGGAAAAGGCGAATGCGATCCGGCCGAGGACCAGACTATGAGCGTGCGGGAGGTGACGTGCATGCGATGCGGAGCGGCGGTTGTGCCCGCAGACCGGTTCTGCGAGAGCTGCGGCACCGTGCTGTCCGCCGTCCGCCGAGTCGCCGTCCCCGGTGCCACCCGAGCGAAGGAAGACTCGGCTGTCTGCGTCGATTGCGGCGACGGCACGTACGTCGACCAGTACTGCTCCGTATGCGGTCAGCGACGGGCCGAACCCGATCGCGATCAGGCACACCTCGACGGCATCGTGCTCGTCACCGACCGCGGACTCGAACACACGCACAACGAGGATGCCGCCGCAGCGGGAATCGTCGCCTCCGATTCGGACGAAGTAATCGCCGTCGCCGTGTGCGATGGGGTGTCGACTTCTTTCGCTGCAGACACGGCGGCGAAGAGCGCCTCGGCGGCCGGAGTGGACGCGATGCTGAATGCGCTTGCCGCGAAACGGAAGCCGCAGTCAGCCGTGCTGGCAGGCCTGACCGATGCGGCCAACGCCGCGGCGGACGCGGGAGCCGGCAACCTCAATCTGGCCCTTGCGCCGTCGTGCACCTACTCAGCGGCGGCCGTCGTCCCGACCTCGACCGGCACAACCGAGATCACCGTCGGCAACGTGGGGGACAGCCGGGTCTACTGGATTCCCGAACCTCCCGCGCAGGCGCAATGCCTCACGGTCGACGACTCGCTTGCACAGGAATTGATTGCCGCAGGCGTCGCCGCCGACTCTGAAGCCGTCCAGGCTGGCGCGCACACCCTGACTCGTTGGCTTGGCGCCGATGCCGAAAAGTCGCCGTGGTCGGACTCCAGCGTGCACACGGTCACCGTCGCCGAACGCGGTGTCGTGGTGATGTGCACCGACGGCCTGTGGAACTACCTTCCCGAGGCCGACGACATCGCGCGGATGTGCGCCGGGAAAGACGCGACCGCCGCGGCATGCGCACTCGTTGAATTCGCGCTGCACGCCGGAGGTCAGGACAACATCACCGTCGCGGTGATCCCGATCGGAGGTCCTTCATGAGTTCCGCGGAACAGCAGCACGTCTCGGGCATCGAGGTGGACGTCGACCACAACCCGTATCTCCCCGAAGGAGTCGGCCTGGTCGACGCCATCGTGACGATCGGCGTCTCGAGCGAGATGATCGCGGACAAGGCGCCCGACCGGATGGAGGCCATCATCATCGATTGTTCGACGTCGATGAAATCACCGCAGGGGAAGTTCGACGAAGCCAAGCGGGCCACTACGGCTGCGATCAGCGAGATGGCCGACGGAACGTACTTCACCATCGTCGGCGGCACCGACAAGGCCGCGGCGGTCTATCCGGAAGACGGACAACCGGTCCAGGTGAACGAAGCGACCAGGACGGCGGCCGCGGCTGCCGTCAACAGCTTGCAGCCCAACGGCGGGACCGCCATCGGGACCTGGCTCGCACATGTCCGAAAAGTCGCCGGCCAATTCCCGGGTGCGCTGACCCATGCGATCCTGCTCACCGACGGCAAGGACGAGCACGAAACAGCCGAGGAGCTGGGCCGAGAAATCGGGCTCAGCGAAGGCGAATTCACCTGCGACTGCCGCGGCGTCGGCACCGACTGGCGCGTCGAGGAACTACGCGCGGTCTCATCCGCACTGCACGGCACAGTGGATATCATCGCCGACCCGGCAGACCTTGCCGACGACTTCGCCGCGATGATGCGCGACTCGATGGACAAGTCGATTCCCGTACTGGCCCTGCAACTCTGGACCCCCGCAGGCGCGCGCGTCGCGTTCGTCAAACAGGTGGCTCCGACGGTGGAAGATCTGACGAACCGGCGAGTCGACGCAGGCAGCCAAATTGGCGAATATCCGCTTGGGGCTTGGGGTCACGAGGAGCGCGACTACCACATCCAGGTCGATGTGGAACCTGCGGATGTCGGGCGCGAAAAGTTGGCGGCCCGCGTGACGGTCATCGCCGGTGATCAGAAGCTCGGCGAAGGTCTCGTGAAAGCTATCTGGACCACCGACACCGGCCTGTCCGCTCGGATCAGTGACCGCGTCGCGCACTACACAGGTCAGGCGGAGCTCGCGCAAGCGGTTCAAGAGGGGCTGGCGGCAAGGAAGAACGGCGACATCTCCACCGCCACCGCCAAATTGCAACAGGCGATGGAGCTCGCTGTGGAATCCGGCAACGACGGAACGGCCAAGCTGCTCAAGGGCGTCATCGAAGTCGACGAGCGCACTGGTACCGCCCGGCTACGCCGCGATGTCGCCGCGGCCGACGAGATGGCGCTCGACGCGCGATCGACTCGGACCGCACGCGTACGGAAGGAGGCCTGATGCCGACCTGCTCCGAGGGCCACGTCACCGAAGCCACCGACTACTGCACGGTTTGCGGATCGCCGGTCCAGCCGTCGGCGACCGAGCCGAATCCGTCACCCGCGGCCGCGACATCGTGCCCGGCATGCGGTGCACCGATCAGCGGTCGCTTCTGCGAGGCGTGCGGCCACGACTCGGCCCTATCCGCACCGCTCGCGACAGCGCAATCGGCGGGCGATGCCGGGGTCTCGGTCAAGTGGACCGCCGTCGTCACTGCCGACCACGACTACTACAAACGCGTCATCGCCCGCGGAGGCCCCGACACCGTCGACTTCCCCGAAGTCTTCCCCGAACGCCGAATCACGCTCGACGACAAGACCTTGATCGGGCGAACCAACCGCAAGCAAGGTGTCGAACCCGGTATCGATCTCGGCATCAGCCCCATCGACCGCGGCGTATCCACTCAGCACGCCGTCCTGCAGATCCGGGATTCGGGCCTGACGATCACCGACCTCGGGTCGACCAACGGAACAAGCCTCAACGACAGCGACGATCTACTCGGAAACGGAATAGAGACTGCACTGTCCGATGGCGACCGCATTCACGTCGGCGCCTGGACCACGATCACGGTCAACAAGTCCGAAAAGAGACGGACATGACCGGCCACGATCGCGAGTTGCGCGATGCGCGCGAGCAGTTGGCCGCAAGCCGAGAGATTCTCGCGGCGCTCGGCCGGCACGCCTTCGACCCGGGCGCAGTACTGGACACCGTGCTCGAATACGCTGCGCGACTGTGCGGTGCGGCGGCTTCCCAGCTGTTTCTTCGCGACGGCGACGTGTTTCGGCTGTCCCGGGTATCTGATGAGACCCCCGAGGAATACCGCAGGTACCTGGTTGCTCACCCGATCGCTCGAACCCGCTCGTCGACCGTCGGCCGTGCGGCCGAAGACAAGTGCACGGTCCAGATTCCCGATGTCCTCGCAGACGCCGACTACGGACGCCTGGACCTGCAGCGGCTCACCGGTTTTCGCACGCTGCTGTCTACGCCGATGATCCTGCAGGACGAGGTCGTTGGCGTGCTCGCGATGTGGCGCACCGATGTCGCGCCTTTCGACGAGCACGAGCGCCAGGTTCTCGAAGAGTTCGCCGTGCAGGGCGCGATCGTATTGCGTCAGGTCGACCTGATGCGCGACCTGGAGGCGCGCGGCATTGAGTTGTCGGACAAGGTCGAGCAACTCGAAGCCCTGCGCGAGGTCGACGAAGCGGTCGGGTCGAGCCTGGACCTCGACGAGGTTCTCGAACGCATCGTCACGAACGCCGTGCGGTTGACCAACCTCGGCTTCGGTGACATCACCCTGAGTACCGACGGCGGGTCGATCCTCGAGTACGACGATGCCACCGACTCATTCCACGTCCGGGGTAAGTACGGCAGCAGTCCCGACATCTGGGAGCGCCTGCGGGACATCATCATTGACCGGAAGTCCAGCCTGCTCGGGCAGACCGCGCTTGCCGACCAGCCGCTCGAGATCCCCGACCTGGCCGTTGTCGAGCGCGACGAGTTCCTGGACACCGTATTCCAGGACGGGTGGCGATCGGTGCTCGCCGTGCCGATGATCGCCGGCGACGAGCTGATCGGTGTGCTGGTGATCCGTCGCCGAGGCACAGGAGACTTTCCGCCGGACGTTATCGAACTGCTCGAAACATTCGCGAGCCAGTCGGCGGTCGCCATCGTCAACGCCCGCCTGTACCGCGAGCTGGAAACCCAAAGCCGTGAGCTCGAAGTCGCGAGCAATCACAAGTCAGAATTCTTGGCCAGCATGTCCCATGAGTTGCGAACGCCGTTGAACGCGGTCATCGGCTTCTCGGAAGTGTTGCTGGAGCGCATGTTCGGTGAGATCAACGAACGGCAGGAGGAGTACCTCCGTGACATCTGGAACTCCGGTCGCCATCTGTTGGAACTGCTGAACGAGATATTGGACCTGTCCAAGGTCGAAGCGGGCCAGATGGTGCTTGATCCGAGCACGTTCTCGGTACCCGGCGCGCTCGAGTACACGCTGGCGATGGTGCGCGAGCGCGCCGCAGCGCACGCCATCAAAGTCTCGGTGGACGTCGCCGACGACGTCGGAGAGATCAAAGCCGACGAGCTGCGATTCAAACAGGTCGTCCTCAACCTGCTGTCCAACGCGGTCAAGTTCACACCGGACGGCGGCAGGGTGTCCGTGCGCGCGTGTCGGGAAGGCACCGACCTGGTGGTGACGGTGACCGACACCGGTATCGGTGTGCCGCCCGAGGACCAGGAGAGAATTTTCGACTCCTTCCAGCAGGGTGGTCGCGGGCCGGCCAGGGAAGAGGGCACGGGGCTCGGGCTGACGCTGTCGCGGCGGATCGTCGGGCTGTTCGGCGGCCGAATGTGGCTGGAAAGCACTGTGGGCGAGGGAAGTACGTTCGGCTTCGCGTTTCCCGTGGTGTCGCGGACCGCGGACGTGGCGACTGCACAGCAGCACGGTGAGTTTCCGGTCGTGGTTCTGGTCGACGACGATCGGGCCTCGCTGGATCTCATGTCGGCGTACCTCGACGACGCGCCGGTGCAGGTGATCTGCACAAGTGACGGTGTCGGCGCGCTCGAGCTGATTCGTAAAGTGCTGCCCGCGGCTGTCGTGCTCGACATCAAGCTGCCTGGGATCGACGGCTGGCAGGTGCTGGCCGAGCTCAAGGCGGCCGAGGACAGTGCCGCCATCCCCGTCGTCATCGCCTCGGTCGTCGATGATCGGCCCCGAGGGCAGGCGCTCGGTGCGGCCATCCAGTTGCTCAAACCGGTCAGCCGCGACGACTTGATCGGCGCCCTGCGAAAAGTCGGCGTATTCCCGGAAGGGGGCGATTGATGGATGATCCCGTGACGGTGCTGGCGGTGGACGACCAGATGGTTAACCTCCGCCTCCTCGATGCGGTCCTGACACCCCGCGGGCACCGAGTTCTCACCGCGTCATCGGGAGCTGAAGCACTTTCACTGCTCGAAACCGAGGACATCGACCTCGTCCTCTCAGACGTCGTGATGCCGGAGATGGACGGCTACGAAGTCTGCCGAAGGATCCGGTCCAACCGGTCGACGGAATTCCTTCCGGTTGTGATGATCACGGCCAGCGGCAGCGAGCAGCGGCTGAACGCCCTGTTGGCCGGCGCCGACGACTTCATCACCAAGCCGTTCGACCAGAGCGAGCTGCTCGCCCGCGTGGCTTCACTGGCCCGCATCAAGCGGTATCACGACACGATACGACGGCAGGCTGCCGAATTGGCCGCGTGGAATACGGAACTCGAGTCGCGCGTGGCACACCAGGTCGCCGAGCTCGAGCGGTCGAATCGGTTACGTCGTTTCCTGTCACCGCAATTGGCTGATCTGGTCACCGGCGACGAAAGCCTTCTCGAGAGCCATCGCCGTGAGATCGTGGTGCTCTTCGCCGATCTGAGGAATTTCACGCCCTTCGCCGAAACCAGCGAGCCCGAAGAAGTGATGGGCGTGCTCGCGGAGTACCACGAGGCGATGGGAGCTCTGGTTCACGCATATCAAGGCACTCTCGAGCGGTTCACGGGTGACGGCGTCATGGTGTTCTTCAACGATCCGATCCCGCACGACGATGCCGCCGAACGGGCTGTACGGATGGCGTTGAAGATCCGCGACGCGGTGGAAGAGCTTGCCGTTCGGTGGCGTCGTCGGGGACATGATCTGGCTCTCGGGCAAGGGATCGCTCAGGGTTTCGCGACGCTCGGCCGGATCGGTTTCGAAGGCCGCTTCGATTACGCCGCGATCGGCAGCGTCACCAATCTTGCCGCGCGCCTGTGCTCAGACGCGGGCCCATGGGAGGTGCGGGTGACCGACCGCATTCTCTCCGCCATCGAACACATGGCCGTCGCCGAGGTCGTCGGCGACGTGCAACCCAAGGGATTCAGTCGGACGGTCCGAGTCCATAACATCAACGCAATCAACGAGGTGAAAACATGACGCAACTCCACGTCCCGGCCCGCACCCTGGGCCAGCTGAACGAAGAAGATCGGTATAGCGCCTTTGACGACCTGCAATTGGGGATCGGCGAGGCGTGGGACTCGATCCAGAAAAATCTGGAAGACGAATCGGTCGTCGTGGTCCCCTCGATCAGCATCGAGCGCACGACTACGTCGACCGGGACCGTTTCGCAGGCGTTGGAGGAACGCGCCCTGTTCCTGCTGCTGCTCCTGCGTCAGCCGCGGCTCCGCATGATTTACGTGACGTCGCGGCCGATCTCCGAGGCGATCATCGAGTACTACCTCGGGCTGCTGCCCGGCGTGATCCCGAGCCACGCCCGCGCCCGGCTGACGCTGGTACCGGTCGGCGATGGGTCGCCGACGTCGCTTAGCTCGAAATTACTGGCGCGGCCCCGGCTGCTACGGGAAATCCGGTCCCTGATTCCGAATCCTGACCGATGCCATTTGATTCCATACAACACCACGTCGCTCGAGCGTGATGTCGCGCTGTCGCTTGGCATTCCGATGTACGGCGCGGATCCGCGACTCATCGACCTGGGCAGCAAGACCGGCTGCCGGCGCATGTTCGAGGAATGCGGGGTGCAGTACCCGATCGGGGCGGAGGATCTGCACACCGTCGACGACATCGTCGCTGCTGTGCAGAGCATGCGTGCGCGGCGCCCGTCGATCAAACACGCGATCGTCAAGATCAACGAGGGCGTGTCGGGTTCGGGCAACGCGTCGATGGATCTGGACGGGCTGCCTGCTCCCGGCTCGCCAGAGGAAGCGGCCGCGATCGCCGAGCGCTTGCGACAGATCCGACCCGAGGCCGAAAGCCTCACGGTGGACGTCTTTCTCGCGGCGTTCGAGAAGGGCGGTGGCATCGTTGAAGAGCGGATCACCGGCGTCCAACTGGAAAGCCCGAGCGTACAGATGCGGGCACTGCCGGACGGCACCGTCGAGCTGCTGTCCACGCACGACCAACTCCTCGGCGGCGCCAGCGGTCAGAAGTACCTGGGCTGCGTGTTCCCCGCCGATCCCGGCTACGCCGCCGCGATCGCCGAACCGGCGATGGTCGTCGGGCGCCATCTCGCGGAGCGGGGCGTATTAGGGCGCTTCGCAGTCGATTTCGTGACGGTGAAGGACGAGACCGGAGGCTGGACGCCGTACGCGATCGAGCTGAATCTGCGCAAGGGTGGGACCACCCATCCGTTCCTGACCCTGCAGTTCTTGTGCGGCGGCAACTACGACGGCGAGCGCGGCGTCTTCGTGACTCCGGAAGGCTTGAGCAAGTACCTGGTTGCGACGGACCACCTCGAGGACGACCGGCTGAAGGTTCTGACGGTCGACGACCTCTTCGACGTGGTTGTCCAGCACGGTCTGCACTTCGACCAGTCGCGCCGCACGGGTGTGGTGTTCCACATGATCAGCTGCCTCACCGAATGCGGTCGCATCGGCATGACTGCCGTCGGCGACAGCCCGGACGAAGCGTGGCGTCTTTATCAGGAGGCGGAGAAGGTGCTCCTGCGCGAGGCGGATCTGGCGCTGGAGGAGGAAGCGGTCATTCACTAGAACGGCCGGCGTGGAGGTAGGCGACGTAGGCGAAAATAGGCACGACGCGATGTGCCGCGAAGTAGGGCGCGTTGGGGACGCCAGCCAGTGCCGCCCGGCTAGTCCGTCGCTTGCGGACCTTCTGGACTTGCGATCGTCTGCAGTAGTGCGACGATCTGCTGCTGCCCGGCGGCCGTGGCATCCAGCCTGCCGCGTATCTCGGTGAACCCGCGATCGACCTTCGAGAACTCGTCGTTGATTTTCGCGAACTCGTGATCGACCTTCGCGAACTCGTCGTTGATTTTCGCGAACTTGTGATCGACCTTCGCGAAACCTTGGTCAACATGCCTGCGGAGGTCGACGAAGTCTTCTCGAAGCGCATTGAAGCCCGCAGCTGTGGAAGCGCGGACAGCAGCGAAGTTCGCAGCAGTGTCGGCGCGGAAGTCGCGGAGTTCCCCACTGAGCGCGCCGACGTCGCGGTCAGCCGCCCCTGCGAGCACACGCGCAGCCGCCGCGTCCTGCTCACTTGCCTGTACGCGGCCGGCCAAGTCACGCACCTGATTCTCAAGAGCGGTGACCCGCGGCTCCAGATTGCCGGGCTCCATGTGCCGAGCGTACCGGCGTTCGTCCACCGGCCCACGCATCAGTTTTGGAGCTCGCCGGCAGCTTTCTGTTTCTCCGTGGGTGCGCAGTGCTCACTCGTTACGTCGCCGTTCGTCAGTGAGTCGTCGAGGTTCGCGCTCGCCCACCGCATACGTGCGTGCGCGCACCGTCACGACACTAGGTCGTCGCCAGCGCAGCGTCGATCTTCTGGATCGCGTCGGTCTCGGAGGCGCCGGTGCCTTTGGCCGCCTCTGCGACCGCCTTCGCCACATTCAGCACGAAGTCGCGGTAGGCCTGCACGTCGTCGGGTGCCTTCGCCTTCAGCGTGCTCATCGACGATTTGAGCGCCTCGATCGTCTGGCTCTCGATCTCCTGCGGCGACGACGTCAAGCCGAACCCGGTGCCCTTCACCTTGGCCACCTCGCCGATCAGCGGATTCGTGCTCTTGGTTTGCGCCTCGGCCAGATGCTTGGTGAGGGCGCCAATCTCTTTGAAGCCGTCGAAGAAGCCCGGGTCGGCGAGCGACACCAGCATCCCCGCACCGGTCACGCCCTTCTGCAGCGTGTCCCATTCCTGGTCTGTGAAATCGGTCTTGGCTGCCATCGCTCCTCCTTGATGTCGAGTGGCGTACCTGTGGATGGTAGGACCGCCGGATGCGCGATTTTCGCGAGTTCCGCAGTATCGAGGACGTGGAAAATCACACTGGTACGCCGACCCCGATCGTGGCGTCATCGAGGGGGCCGAATCGCCACCGTCCGTCGCCGAAGAGTTCGAGATGCTGATCGTGATGACGGTTGACGGTGCTGCGGTGAGTGACACTGACGAACACGGTTTCGGGGAGCTCGCGGCGCACCAACCCGTAGATCATGAACTCCAGCGGTTCGTCGAGAGCAGAGGTCGCTTCGTCAAGGAAGACCACCTTTGGCTTGGTCAACAGGATTCGGGCGAAGGCGATGCGCTGCTGCTCGCCGGGCGATAGCACCTTGGCCCAGTCCGCCACCTCGTCGAGTCGGCCGGTGTACCGCGGCAGAGCCACCGATTCCAATGCTGCACACAAGGTTTCATCCGGTATATCGCCCGACTCGTGCGGGTAGGACACCACGGTACGAAGGTCGCCCAGCGGTACGTACGGCAGTTGAGACAGGAACATCGTCGCGTTGTCGCCGACCGGGCAGCTCACCGTGCCCGAGGTGAAGGGCCACAGCTGGGCGACACTGCGCAGCAGCGTCGTCTTCCCGGTTCCCGACTCGCCGGTGATGATCATCGCGTTGCCCGGAGACAGGCTGAGGTTCAGGTCGCTGACCAACGTCTGGCCCGCAGGACTGCGCACCTCGACATCGTCGAGCACGACGGCGCCGCCGTCGCTGGGCCTGACGGTCATCTCCGGCAGTTCGCGGCTCTGCGCGTTTGCGGTGACCAGCCCGTCCAGCCGGATGATCGACGCGCGCCAGCCCGCGAACACGTCGTAGCGATTCCGGAAGAACGACAGTGCATCCTGGATCGCCCCGAATGCCGCCACCGACTGGTAGACGTCGCCGAGCTTGATCTGCCCGGCGAACAGCCGCGGCGCCTGCAGCATCCAGGGCAGCGGGATGATGAGGTTGTTCATCGACAGGTTCCAGCCGGTGAACAGCACCGTCTTGTTGATGAACCGCCGATAGTTGGCCACGATGGCGTCGAACCTGCTGCGCAGCCCGACCCGCTCGGCGTTCTCGCCGCGGTAGAACGCCACCGATTCGGCGGCGTCCCGCAATCGCACCAGCGCGTATCGGAATGCAGCGTTGAACTTTTCGTTGTTGAAACTCAACCGGATCAGGGGCCGGCCGAGCCAGAACGCGACGACGGTGGCAACCGCGACGTAGACGAGGCCGAACCAGAACATCGCCCGCGGCACGTCGAACCCGAACAGCGACAGGCTGCCGGAGAGATTCCACAGGATCGCCGTGAACGACACCACCGACACGATCGCGGAGATCGCGCCGAACGGCAGCGTGCCGTTGCTGGTCTGGTGCGGAGTGTTGGGCTGCGGACCGGATATGGCGGTGAATACGTCGATGTCGAACTGGATCCGTTGGTCGGGGTTGTCGATGGAGGCGTCGATGAACGTCGACCGGTAGTACGCGCGCCCGTCGAGCCAATCCGCGTTCAATCGGTTCGTCAGCCACGTGCGCCAGGTCAGCATGAAGCGCTGCATCACGAACAGGTCGACGAGGGTACGTGTGACCACACAGACCGCGATTACGCAGAAGATCACCAGCGACATCCAAAAGCCCGTTATTCCAGACGCTTTCGCAACCTCGTCGCCCGCGGCGATACCCTGCACCGCAATCTGGATCGCCGAATTCAGGTCATTGGCCTGGTAGGTGAACAACACGCTCAGGCGCACCCCGGTGATCACCGACAGCAGCAGGGCCGCCAACCACAACCAGACCTTGACGCTCTGCGGCCCGGTGAAATACGCGCCGGTGACATTCCAGAACTGCCGGCCCCACACGGTGTACCGGGCGATCAACACCAGCACGACCATCGTGACCGCGGCCGTGATCGCCCAGGCGCGGACGATCCACACCAGCGACGTGACGAACTCGTTGGACCAGTCGATCGACGAGGTAAAGGGCTCAATCGTAGTCACGTCCACCTACTCCGCGTCGCGCCGCCATTGTCGTGTGCTCAGAGGATCGACAGGTGCCGCCCAACTCCCGATTAGAGCCCGACGCACACCGATTCGGGTAGTCGACTACTCACGCTAGACCAGCCGATGCGACATAGCGTCTCCCCATCGAGATTCATGCGGCTCAGACACGGGACGGAGATGTGACTCTTTGCATCACCGGCGACTAGAGGACAAGGAGATGACATGTATCGAGGCTTCGTGCCCGCAGCCGTCGCTCTGGCCATGGTCACGGCGCCGCCCGCCGTTGCGTATCCGGGCGAGTTTCACTACGTGCGGACCGTTTCGGGGGCCGTGCGCTGTGTCATCAGTGCCGACCATGTCGGTTGCGAACGGACCAGCGCCGAAGGATTCCCTGGCGCCCCGAAGAGCCAAAGCGGCAGCGGCAATTGGAATATCGCCGGAGTGGACGCCGACGGCCCCTTCAATTGGGGTGAAGGCAACATCGGCGGTGGGGACAATGAAGTGACGCTGCGCTACGACCAGATCTATCACTTCAACGGCTGGACCGTGGCGCCGTCATCCAACGGAACGCGTTTCACGAACGACGCCAGCGGTCGCGGCATGTTCGTCAGCCGCCATGGCGTTTCGCCGTTGTGACGAACTGATCGCCGGCGGCAGTGTCGCCTCCGCCGCCGAACCTCGGCGTCCGGTGTGACGCCTATCCATCGAGCATCGCAACACCGGCACGCCACGCGTTGACGATGTCCTCGACACGCTGATGCACTTGTGCCCGAGCCGATTCCCGGTCGGCACCCGACATGAGTAGGGCGTCGTAGTCGGTGTCGACATGGCGGACGGAGGCGACCACGGCGAGGCTGACAGCGTCGCTGTCCAAGGCTCGCCCCGCGGCGCTGCGTCCGACACGACCACTGCCGCGTGCCGCCGCATGAAAAGCGATCGCCTCGGCACGGTCGACCGGACAACCCGGGAACTGCTCACGGATAGCTGTCGCGAACTCAGCGCGGAACCGCACGTCCTGAGCGGCCCGACGGCCCTCGTCCCGTTCCCTGCGGCGAGCACGCACCTCGGCATCGGAGAGGCACTCGTGTGCGGCTTGTTCGATCGCGGCCGCTTCCGCCAGGATGCCTTGCCGCTCATAGCGTTTGCGTCGTGTGCTCCAGCGCACCACGACAGCCGACAGCTGGCTGGCCTTCGTGGCGCGCCGGGTGAGCGCGGCATCCCCGGAAGGCAGAAACTCGAGGTGGCCGAGGTCGGCGCAGTCCAAACACAGCGCACCTGCCTTGTCCATGCGGAGGAACTCGCCGGTGTCGCCGCACGATGCGCACGTCCACGCGTTGTGCGGCGAGATCACGATGATCCGCTGGGGACGGCGTGGTGGGCGCTCGACTACGAATTCGGGTGTGTCGGTTGACACCCAATGGGTGCGGTAGGCGCGTTCAGCGTCAGGGCCGCCGTCGGCGGTGAACAGCAGATCGTGGTAGTCAGCCGCTGACGGCGTAAGCCCGCGGTCTTCCGCCCAGCCCTGCAACGCGGCAATGGCTGCCATGACTTTGTCGGAGTCGACCCCCACGCACCGATCGAGCGAAGGCACACGACCCTTCGTCCACCGGTCGAGGTTGGGCTGAGCGAGCCAGCCGAGACCGACGAGCACATCGACGGGACGGACGTACCGCCGTTCGGCCAACAACGCGTCCGCGATCCGTGCCACTCGTGTTTCGAGACGTGCCATAACAAGTCGACGCTACTTCTGCAGTGCGACACGGTGCAGGCAATAGCGCAGGCTTCGGGAAGGGAAGCTGCCACCCTTGACGCCGCCAAGCACCCGGTAGCACATGTGCTATCCTCGGTGGATGTCAACCGTGGGACTGCGAGAGCTACGTCAGTACGCATCCGAGCTCGTGCGCCGCGTGGAACAAGGCGAGGAGATCGTCGTAACCGTCGCTGGCCGTCCAGGAGCACGCCTCGTCCCTGCTGCCGCTCGGGTCTGGCGTCAATGGGCTGACGTCGCCGAGCTGTTTGCCGGACCCGAAGATCATGATTGGGAAGCCGACCGTGAAGAACTGGCTCACGATCTTCGAGATCCCTGGGCACGCACGTGAGGTCCGTCCTCGACACAAGCATTGTCATCGCCTCCGACGTCGCTTCCCTCGACGGCGATTTGGCCATCAGTTCCGTGACGTTGGCCGAGCTGCACTTCGGTGTGCTTGTCGCCAAGCAACAACAAACGCGTGCCGAGCGCCTGCGCCGTCTGCTGTTGCTCCAGCGAACCTTTGACGCCCTTCCCGTCGACGAAAAGGTCGCGGCCAGTTACGGCCAGCTCGCGGCAGCCGTCGTCGAGGCAGGTCGTCAGCCCCGCGCACGTTCGTTGGATCTTTTGATAGCAGCGACGGCGCATGCGCATTCGGCCCGGCTCTACACGCGCAACGCCGAAGACTATCTGGGCATCGAAGGACTGGTCGACGTCGTCGTCGCCTAACGCTGCGTGGCCGGTCCAATCAGAACAAGGACAGCTGCCGCGTGTTCTCGCCGCCGAACTTCTGGGGGACCGGCCGTTGGCGTACGCGTACCGGCCACCAGAACCAGCGCCCGAGCAACGCGGCAATGGACGGCGTCATGAACGATCGCACGATCAGCGTGTCGAACAGCAGACCGAGCGCGATCGTCGTGCCGATCTGGCCGAGCACGCGCAGGTCGCTGAAGATGAACGACGCCATGGTGAACGCGAACACCAGCCCCGCCGCGGTCACCACCGATCCGCTGCCCGCCATCGACCGGATGATGCCGGTGTTGATGCCGGCATGGATCTCCTCCTTGAACCGAGACACCAGCAGCAGGTTGTAGTCGGACCCCACGGCGAGCAGCAAGATGACCGCCAAAGGCAATATCACCCAATACAAGTTGATGCCCAGCAGGTGCTGCCAGACCAACACCGACAGGCCGAGTGAAGCGCCCAACGACAACGCCACGGTGCCGACGATGACCAGCGCCGCGACGAGGCTGCGTGTGATGAACATCATGATCAGCAGGATGAGGCTCAGCGAGGCGATGCCGGCGATGATCAGGTCGTAGTGCGCCATCTCCGAAATGTCCTTGTAGGTGGACGCCGTACCGCCGATATAGATTTTGGACCCGGCCAGCGGCGTACCTTTGACCGCCTCCTGCGCGGCATGCCGCATCGTCGCGATATGTGAAATGCCTTCCGGCGTAGCCGGATCCCCGTCGTGAGTGACGATCATTCGCGCGGCCTTGCCGTCCGGCGACAGGAAGAGCTTCAACCCGCGCTGGAACTCGGGGTTGCTGAACGCCTCCGGCGGCAGGTAGAACGAGTCGTCGGTCTTCGACGCGTCGTACGCCTGGCCCAGCGCGGTCGAGTTCTGCAGCGCCGCCGCAGTCTGGTCGTAGAGCCCCGACGTGGTGGCGTAATTCGTCATTGTCAGGTCGCGGTTGGTCTGCTGACTGGCGATCTGCTGCGGGATCAACGCGAGCAGCTTCGGCTGCAGCTCATCCAGCTTGGCGATGCTCCCCGAGACAGTGGCCAGCTGGTCGGTCAGCGCGTCGATCCCGTCGAGCGCATCGAACAGGGACCGCAGTGCAAAGCACACCGGGATATCGAAACAGTGTGGCTCCCAATAGAAGTAGTTGCGGATCGGCCGGAAGAAGTCGTCGAAGTTGGCGATCTTGTCGCGCAATTCTTGCGCCACTGCGACGGTCTGCTGGAAGGCCTCACTCTGCTCGTGCGTGATATCGCTGGACTGCTGCTGCAACGCATACTGCTGCCGCAGGATGTCTATCGACTTGTTGATCTCGCCGACCTGCTTGAGCATGTCGGCGGCCCGGTCCTGCTGATACGGCAGGTTGTTGATCTGGGCCGCGCTCTGCGCGCTGATCTGAAACGGAATCGACGTGTGGTCCAGCGGTGTGCCCAGTGGTCGCGTAATCGACTGCACCTGCGCGATGCCGTCGGTGTGGAAGACGGCCTTGGCCACCCGCTCCAACAGGATCATGTCGGTGGGATTGCGCAGATCGTGGTCGGCTTCGATCATCAGCAGTTCGGGATTCAGCCGCGCCTTCGAGAAGTGACGCTCCGCGGCCGCATAACCCACATTGGACGGGGCACTTGCCGGCAGGTACCGGCTGACGTCGTAACTCATCTTGTAGCCGGACAGCGCCGCCAGTCCGACGAGGGCGAGCGCCAGCGACGCGATCAGGATCGGCGCGGGCCAGCGCACGATCGCCGTCCCGATCCGGCGCCAGCCCCGCTTGGCCGTCTTACGCTTGGGCTCCAGCAGCCCGAAGCGGCCGCCGATCACCAGCACGGCGGGCGCCAGCGTCAACGAGGCCACCAACGCGACGAGCACCCCGATCGCCGCAGGGATTCCGAGGCTCTGGAAGTACGGCATCCGGGTGAAGGAGAGACACAACACCGCGCCGGCGACGGTCAGGCCCGAGCCGAGTATCACGTGCGACGTGCCGCGGTACATGTCGTAGAAGGCAGCCTCCCGATCCATGCCGTCATTGCGTCCCTCGTGATAGCGGCCGAGCAGGAAGATGACGTAGTCGGTGCCGGCGGCGATGACCAGCAGCGTGAGGAGGTTGGTCGAATACGTCGACAGGCCAATGACTCCTGCGTTCGCCAAGAACGCGACGATTCCGCGTGCCGCGGACATTTCGACGAGCACCGTGACGAGTGCCAGGATCATGGTGACCGGCGATCGGTAGACAATCAGCAACATCAAAGCGATCACCCCGACGGTCAACAGCGTGACCGTCACGGTGCTCTCGTTACCCACCTCGAACTGATCGGCGATCTGGGCCGCCGATCCCGCGACGTAGGCGTGAATGCCCTGCGGTGCAGGCGTTTTGGCGATGATGTCGCGCAGCGCGTTGACCGACTCCAGCGACAACGCCTCGCCCTGGTTGCCGGCGAGAAACACCTGGACGTATGCGGCCTTACCGTCCGGGCTCTGCGAGCCTGCGGCGGTGAGCGGATCGCCCCAGAAGTCCTGCACGTGCTCGACGTGCTTGGTGTCCTCGTTGAATCGCTTGACCAATTCGTCGTAGTAGCGGTGCGCGTCGGCGCCGAGCGGCTGCTCACCCTCGAGCACCACCATCGCCGCACTGTCGGAGTCGAACTCACCGAACACCTTGCCGATGCGCTGAAAGGCCTGCAGCGAAGGCGAATCCGGCGAGCTCAACGCGACGTTGTGTTCTTCACCGACCGCCTCGAGCTGCGGCACCAGCACATTCGTCAGGGCCGCGACGGCTATCCAGAACAACACGATCGGCACGCAGAGCCGACGAATCCACTTGGCGACCCGGTCCGTCATCGTCGGGCGTTCGGCGACGTGGTAGGTCATCCGGACTTGTCCAGGCAGTAGGTGAAAGCGTTCAACGTGTTGACCGTTCTCTCATCCTTGACGACGTCGTCGATCTTGATTCGGCAGCCGATGGAGTCGCCGTCGCCCTGGGCGGAGACGTTGACGAAGACGGCTGGCTGGGTGGTGGTGGTGTCGTAGGTCCACGGCAGCGTCGCGTCGTCGACCCGCTGTGGTTGGGCGTTCACGTCCAGGTAGGTGATGGTCGCGACCGTGCCGGGGGCGCCGAAGACCTCCAGGACGACGTGCTTCGGGTTGAACGGCACTATCTCGTTCGCGGCCCCGCTGGGGGTGGACGTGACGTCCTTGGAGCCGAAGATGCCGTTCAGGCGGTACACCGCGAATCCCGCCATCGCGACGACGAATACCGCCACCAGAAGCATCCACCGTCGCATCAATCGGCTTCCGATCGAAAACCGCTGCATCCGTATGCCTTTCGACGGGCGGCGACACGTTGACCGACGGTACGACGTTTTTTCCTTGGCAGTGGGCGATATCAACCTAGTTGACGGTACGGTACGGGACCGGACCGTACAAGCCATACGGGGTGTCCGCTGATCATCACGAGCGCCGGGTGTTGTCGCGGGTGAGGCCGGGCATCAGCAGGTTGTCGACGAGGTCTTCGACGGTGTGCTGGGACGGGGCACGGCCGGTCAGCACCGAGCGGTAGATGAGGTAGCCGGGCAACACGTCCCAGAGGTCCTCGGCGACGGCGGAGGCCTCGATCTCGCCGCGATCGACGGCCCGCGCAAGGACGTGCGACATGAGAGCTTTCCGCTGGTCGAGGAACTGCTCCTGCATCATGGCGTCCAGCTCGGCACTCCGCGAGGTTTCCACGAGCACTGCCCGGATGGTGCTCGCGTGGGTGCTGACGTGAGCGCAGATCTGCTCTCCCAGTCGCAGCAGATCGCTGCGCAGCGTGCCGGTGTCCGGGTCGACCGCGACCTGCCGGGTGCCCTCGACGAACGCGGCCAGCACGAGCTCGGCCTTGGTCGGCCATCGCCGGTAGATCGTCGCTTTGCTTGCGCGCGCCGTCGTGGCGACCGCGTCGACGGTAAGCCGGTCGTAGCCGTGTTCCTGGAGCAGCTCCAGCGTCACCGCCAGCAGCTCACACTCCCGTGGCGACCACGGAGACTCCGCGTCACCATCGGTACTCCGGATCACGGGGGCCTCCGTGGAATCAGTGGACATGTGCGAACGAGTATCGGGCAAGTCTGCGGCACGATCCGGGAAATCGCCGACACCTGCTGTTTTCCTGCGCTCGCTGATACATGCGCAGATAATCAACTTTCTGATCGCACCAGGAGGAGTCGTCGTGCTTGGCAAATCTCTCACCGCCGCGGCGGCAGCGGCCTTGTTCGCATCGTGCGTCATGAGTCCCGTCGCGGCCGCCGAACCTCCGCAGACAACCTGCGAGCCGGACCAGGCGAGCGCCCTGCGGGCGGGCCTCTCGCAGCTTCCGCCAGAACCCGTGACCGGCCAAGGCTGGAGCAACATGCCCATCGACAGCAACTACAACGGCTGTGCCGATCTGTCGACGATCCTGGTGATGATCGAGGGCGGCACCGCGAGCTCGCCCGTCCAAGCGCTGATGTTCCATCGCGGCGAATATCTCGGCACCGGAACATCGAAGGCATACGGCTTCACGTCGCTCGACGCCGACCGCAGCACCGATGACATGGTCGTCCTCGATTACAAGATCCCGGGCGAATGCAATGCCTGTCCGCCGGCCAGCGTTTCGAGCGTCCGCTACCAATGGCAAGGCGACCACGTCGCCATGCTCGACCCCGCCCCGCCGTCTGGCGAGTGAATCCAGCTCGACGCGGCGTGTGTGCGTCGGCCGCCAGCGGTCGCCGATGTGGGTGCAGAGGTTTGTAATCGAAGCGCCACGGGAAAGCGGTCTTGACTATTTGTCCTGTTCGCGAGGAGGCGACCATGGCAACTGAGACCGAAGTCGTGATCCGAAGTCTCATTCCCGCCCGCATCGACCGGTTGCCGTGGTCGCGCTTTCATACGCGGATGGTGGTCGCGCTGGGTGTGGCCTGGATCCTCGACGGTTTGGAGATCACCATCGCGAGCGCGGTGGCCGACACGCTGACGCAGCCCGAGACGCTCGGCCTGTCTTCCGCGGCGGTCGGGCTGCTTGCCACCGTGTACCTGGCCGGCGAGGTGGTCGGCGCGCTGTTCTTCGGGCGCCTGTCGGACAAGCTCGGCCGACGGAACCTGTTCATGATCACTTTGGGGGTCTACCTGGTGGGCAGCGGTCTCACCGCGTTCACATTGGGTAACAGCGGAGGCTGGATCGCCTTCCTGTACGCCACCCGGTTCATCGCGGGCATGGGCATCGGCGGGGAATACGCCGCCATCAACTCGGCGATCGACGAACTGATCCCGGCGCGATACCGGGGCAGGGTCGATATCGCGGTCAACGGTACGTACTGGGCTGGTGCGATCCTCGGCACGCTCGGCACATTCATCTTCCTGAAGCAGATGGACCTGAGCCTGGGCTGGCGGCTGGCCTTCCTGATCGGCCCGGTCCTGGGTCTGGTGATCCTGTTGGTGCGGCGTAACTTGCCGGAAAGCCCGCGCTGGCAGGTCATGAACGGCCGCGTGGATGACGCTGAGGCCTCGATCTCGCGAATCGAACACGAGGTGGAGTCCACCGGCGCCACGCTGCCCGCGGTCGACGAGAGCAAGGCCCTCGAGCTGCGGCCCACCGAAAAGATCGGCTACCTGGCGCTGACCCGGGTGCTTTTCCGCGACTACCCGAGCCGATCGATTTTGGGCGCAACGCTCATGATCAGCCAGTCGTTCCTGTACAACGCGATCTTCTTCACCTACACGCTGGTGCTCGGCAAGTTCTACGGGGTGGCCTCCGAGGCGGCGCCGCTGTACCTGATCGCGTTCGCCGTCGGGAACCTATTGGGCCCGTTGACCATCGGGCACTTCTTCGACACCATTGGCCGCAAGAAAATGATCGCCGGTACGTATGTGTTGTCCGGTGTTCTGCTGGCCGTGAGTGCGGTCTTGTTCAACGCCGGCGTGCTCAACGCAATCACCCAAACCATCGCCTGGTGCGTCATCTTCTATTTCGCGTCGGCCGGGGCCAGCGCTGCCTACCTCACGGTGAGCGAGATCTTTCCGCTGGAGGTACGGGCGAAGGCGATCGCGGTGTTCTTCGCGATCGCCCAATGCTTCGGTGCCCTCGGTCCCGTCATCTACGGCGCGCTCATCGGCGACGGTTCCCAACCGTTCCTGCTGTTCCTGGGCTACCTGCTGGGTGCGGCCGTGATGGTCGCCGGTGGCCTGATCGCCTGGTTCCTCGCTGTCGATGCCGAAGGCAAGTCGCTGGAAGACATCGCCACCCCGCTCGCCGCAGAAGGTGTAGGTGGACGGAGGGGCTCGGTCCGTGCGGAGGGTGCCACCCGGCCCTACTCACCGTGACGCCCTTTGCAAGCGAGTTGTTCATCACGCCACCAAGGGCCTCAGCGGTAACTACGCTAACGGCGCGTGTGCCGCATACGCGGTGCCGACCGATGAGCCGAAATGAGTCCGCCTGCGGGTCGTGATGGAAGTACTCGAGAAGGCTGTCCCGATCGCGACGTTGATCTTCGTCGTGTCGAGCATGGTCGCGATGGGCTTGGGACTCACCATCGCCCAAGTGACCGCTCCGCTGCGCAATCTGCGACTTGTCTCGTTGTCGCTTCTGGCGAATTTCGTGCTGATGCCGGCGTGCGCGGTGGTGCTCGCTCGCGTATTGCGACTCGACGAACCGCTGGGTGTCGGACTGCTGCTGTTGGGCACCGCCGCCGGCGCGCCGTTCCTGCCAAAGCTCACCCAGATCGCCAAAGGGAACCTGGCGTTCGCGGTGGCCTTGATGGTGTTGCTGATGGTCATCACGGTGGCCTACATGCCACTCGTGCTGCCGATCTTGTTACCGGGCGTGTCTGTCAACCCGGTGAGGATCGCCCTCTCGCTTGTTGTGACGATGCTCCTGCCTTTGGGCGTCGCGCTCGCCGTCAACGCCAAGCTGCCTGCCGCGGCCGCGCGCGCCAAACCGCTGTTTGATCGCCTTTCCACCCTCGGCCTCATCCTTGTGGTGGTTCTGCTGGTGGTCGTCAACTTCAACAAGGTGCTGTCCGTGTTCGGCACCGGTGCGATCCTGGCCGGCCTGGTGTTCATCGTGGTGGGTTACGCCTTGGGATGGATACTCGGCGGCCCGGCCGCCGACACTCGGCCCGTCCTGGGTTTGGGGACGGCGCAGCGCAATATCGCCGCGGCGCTCGTGGTGGCCGGCCAGAGCTTCAGCGACCCCAGCGTCGTCGTCATGGTGGTCGTCGTCGCGATCATCAGTCTCCTGATACTTCTGCCGATGTCGCGGCTGCTGGCCAGGAGAAGCTCGTCACATGTTTGATATGCGTCGCGCGACTTCCCCATATCTCTCGAAGCGCTCCTGATCGCCCAGCGCGTTGTACAAGACGATGCGCGTCGCGACCCCGCCGTACTTCTCGATCAGCGCGTCCGCCAGGCCGTCCCACGTCGACTCGGTCGCGAACGTCGCGATGTGCTCGTCGGTGATCTGCGCCGCCATCGCCGTGAAGTCGCCCGCCTTCTGCTTCTCCCGAATCCGCGCGGTCGTGCCGTCGAACCCCGCCTGGTCCCAGATGAACGAATAGTTCGGCGTGCTGCCGTAGAAGCTCATGCTCGCGCGCACCAGCTCGCGCTCCTTGTGCCGCTCCTTGTCGCTGTCGCCCACGATCGTCATCACCGGCACGATCACCGCGATCTCCGACGCTGGCCGTCCCGACTTCTCCGCTCCCTCAACCACATTCGGCACCACATGCCGCGCGATGTACCCCGGCTCGCCCAGCGGATGCACGTGCACCCCGTCCGCCACCTCGCCCGCCATCCGCAGCATCCACGGGTTCACCGCCGCGATGTCGACCTTCGGGTCCGGCGCGTCGATCGACCCCGCGCTCCACTGCGGCGTGATGAAGTCCAACTCGTAGAACTCGCCGCGGTGGTCCAGCTTCCCCGTCCGGAACGCCGCAAAGCAGGCCTTCACCGCCCGCACATAGTCCCTCAGTCGCGGGCCCGGTCGCTCGAACTCCATCCCGTAGCGCCGCACCACATGCGTGCGCACCTGCGTGCCGAGGCCCAGCCGGAACTTGCCGCCCGTCGCCTCCTGCAACTCCCACGCCGTCGCCGCTGTGACGAACGGGCTCCGCGGGAACGCCACCGCCACGCCGGTTGACAGCTCCAGACCCGGCGCCGCCTGCGACGCCACCGCCGCGTTGAGATACGCCGTCCGGCCTGTCTCGGTGAACAGGAGCCCCGAGAACCCCGCCGTCTGCACCCGACGGGCTAACTCGCCGATCTTGTCCAACGGCTGCGGAATCGTCATCACGTCGACCTGCACGGGTCGAACAGTACGCCCGTAGGGGTTTCCTACCATGTCCGCGGCGGGTATGTTCCGCCGTGTCACACCAGGTCAACCCGAGGGGCGAGTCAAGGTGAAAATCAAAGAGTTAGCTGGAGCCGTCGCGGCCGCAACCGTCATGTTCAGCGTAGGCTCAGTCGCGCCGGCGTCGGCAGCCGTCCCGCAAGTGTTCGGCCTCCAGCAGACGGTCACTGGCCCCGAGGGCGGGGAGATCGGCTATACCGTCACCAAGTTCTTTCCGAGCGGCGACGCCATCCCATACCCCGTCTCGGGCCAGCTGTACGAAGTCACCGTCCGCGCCGACGCGTTGAACGGAATGCCGACTCCCGCGGTCCAGGCGTTCAGCGCCCAATCCGAAAGCGGGCAGAACTACCCGGCACTCGCGGGTGTCTGGACACCTCAGGGCCTCAGCGGCGCGACCTTGCTTCCGGGAGGCCACGCGAACGGCAAGGTCTACTTCGATGCCGTCGGCGAACCGCCGACCAGCGTCGTCTACAACGGCGGCGGCGAGATGTTGACCTGGATCGAACCGCCCACTGTTCCGCCAGCGGAAGAGGCGACTGAGGAAGAGGCGCCCTCCGGCGAGAGCGAAGCGGGCGCCTCTGAGGGAGGGGCCGCGCCAGAAGAGGCCGACAGCGGCGCCGCGGACTCAACCGACAATGCCGACGCAGAGGCCGCGGCGGCGGAGGAAGGCTAATTAGACTGCCGATTCCTCTTCTGCCACTTGTCACTACGAGGCGGACATTTTGATGTCCGTTTGGTAGCGACGGCGTGACGTCGACGACGACGGCTCGCCGTGGCGGCTTATCATTGGGCTGATCGGGTAGCGATCCAAATCGAATATCCCGGCCCGTGCCAACCCCGAACTGGAGTGCTGTTGTCTTGGTCTCGTCGTGTTCGCGTCACCGCCGTCGTCATTGCCGCGGCGCTGCTCGTGCTGCTCGGCGGAGATGTCGCTTCGACCATCACCTCCCAGTGCGCCAACCAGTGCCGGGTCGCCAATACCGCTCTCAATGCGGTCCCTGAGCCGGCTCCTCCGCGGCCCGCCAGGCTGCGAGTGTTTCCGCAACCGCAGGCCGAAGACGTCAACCCCGCCGGTGCGGTGTCCGTCGCCGCCCTCACCGGAACCATCGACGACGTCACGATGGTCAACGACGCCGGCAAGCCGATTCCGGGCACCCTCACACCGCACAGGCGCGGCTGGCATCCGACCGCAGAACTCGGCTACGGGCGCACGTATACCGTGACCGTCACCGCGCGGGGGCCAGGGGGCATGCCGTCCCGCCAAACGTCGAGCTTCACCACCCTGTCACCCGACTACCAGGCCAGCGTCTATCTCGACACCGCCGCAGGCGCCCTGATCCAGGACGGCGCAACGTACGGCGTCGGCTCGATCGTCGTCGCCCGCTTCGACTCGACGATCACCGACAAGGCCGAAGCCGAAAAGCACATGCACGTCACGACCAACCCGCCCGTCGCGGGCTCGTGGAACTGGCTCGACGACCAGACCGCCCACTGGCGCCCCGAGAAGTACTACGCGCCAGGCACTTCCGTGGACGTGTCCTTCGAGATGTACGGCACGCGGCTGGGCGATGGCCTCTACGGTGCGCAGGACGAACACGTTTCCTTCAGGATCGGGAACTCGCACGTCTCTGTCGCCGACGACAAGACCAAGCAGGTCAGCGTGTTCGACAACGGCAAGCTGGTGCGGACCATGCCGACGTCCATGGGTATGGGCGGCACCCAGACCATCGGCGGTAGGACGTTCCACTTCTGGACGCCACCGGGCACCTACACCGTGATGGACAAGGCCAACCCGGTGGTGATGGACTCCGCGACCTACGGGCTGCCCAACGGGTCAGGCCTCGGCTACCGCACGACCGTTCCGTACGCCACGCGCATCAGCACCGACGGCATCTATCTGCACCAGCTCAACGCCACCGTGTGGGCACAGGGAAACACCAACGTCTCTCACGGGTGCCTGAACCTCAACGGCGAAAACGCAAGATGGTTCTTCGACTTCTCCGTGCCAGGCGACATCGTCGAGGTGCGCAACACCGGCGGACCCCCGCTGAGCCTCGTGCAGGGTGGCGATTGGAGCGTGCCGTGGGACGAGTGGCGTAAGGGGAGTGCGCTCAACGCCTGAGCCGGCGCGCCAGTCCTGACGCGCGCACCGCCCGCCGCTCGACCGCCGCCCGTACCGCTGACTCCGCGCCGACGACGAGCACCCGCTTCTTCGCGCGGGTGACCGCCGTGTAGAACAGCTCGCGCATCAGCAGCCGCGAATCCTCCTGCGGCAGTAGCACTGTGACTTCGTCGGCCTGGCTGCCCTGGCTCTTGTGGATCGTCATCGCGTGCATCGTGTCCACGTCCGACAGCCGGCTCGTCGCGAACTCCTGCTGTTCCGTCCCGGCGATCACCGCCCGCAGCATGCCATCGCGCACCAGCGTGACGCCCGTATCGCCGTTGTACAGCCCCAACCCGTAGTCGTTGGCCGTCACCAGCACCGGCCGCCCCGCGTACCAGTCCGACCAGATCGGGTCACCTGTCTCCTCTGCCAGCCACCGCTCGACCTGACGGTTCCAGAACCGAACCCCGTACGGTCCCCGTCGATGCGCGCACAGCAGCCGATGCTCGTCGAGCGTCTGCAGCGCTACATCCGCATTCCCGAGGATCGCAGCCTCGCGCAGCCGAAGCGCCTGCGGCACAATGACCTTGCGCAGATGCTCCGACGGCTGGTCCGAGTCGATCCACTCGATGTGGTCACCGCCCGCGCGGAGCACGTCGATGGCTCCGTCCGCGTCGCCTTCTCTGATCGCCGACGCCAACGCACCGATCGACTCGCCGAAGCGGTGCGGCGTCTTCAGCGTGGCGAGCTTGGAGTCGTCCAGCCCGTCGACCAGGTCCGCCAGTACCGCGCCCGCTTCCACCGACGCCAACTGGTCGGGGTCGCCGACGAGGATCAGCCGCGCATCCGGGCGCACCGCCTCCAGCAGCCGCGCCATCATCGTCAGCGACACCATCGATGTCTCGTCGACCACGATCACGTCGTGCGGCAACCGGTTGCCCCGGTTGTGACGGAACCTCGCCGACGTATCCGGCCTGCTCCCGAGCAGCCGGTGCAGCGTCGTCGCATGCATCCCCGACAACGCCTCCTGGTCAGCCTTGTCCAGCTTGCCGACCTCCAACTGCACCGCCTCCTGCAAGCGCGCCGCTGCCTTACCCGTCGGCGCAGCCAGCGCAATACGCAGCCGCGTGCCGCTGGCTAGCAACGCCAGCAGCCGCGCGACCGTCGTCGTCTTGCCCGTACCGGGGCCGCCCGTCAGCACCGTCAGCCCCTGCGACAGAGCGACTTCCGCCGCCGCACGCTGCTCCTCGAACCCCGTCGGGAACAGGCGATCGATGTCCGGGGACGCCTTCTCGGGTTTAACCGCGATCATCGTGTGCACGTCGTCGCACACCTGCTGCTCCTCGAGCCAATACCGGTCCAGGTACAGCAGATCGTCGTACAGCCTTAGCGCCGGCGGCGCGCTGGCCAGCACGCTTACTCGGATAGCTGTCAGCCAGGCATCGACTTCCGGCCACGGCAGTCCGTCGGTACCGACCTGCTGCTCGACCGACCGCAGATCAACGCAGACCGACCCGTTCCGCAGCGCCCGGACTGCCAACGCGATCGCAAGCGCGACGGCCTCGTCCGGCTCCTCCGCCAATTCGGTAAGTCGCTGCGCCACATGCACATCCGACGACTCGAGCACCTCCGCATCGGTGAAGTCGCGCAGCAGGCCCGTCGCGCCGATCGCCCGTCGCCATTCCATCGTGGTCATGTGGCCACCTGCCCAACCAGATCCGACATCGCCGCGATCAACGATGCAGGCGGCTGCCAACTGAACACCCCCGCCGGATGGCCGTCGACCACCGGTGTGTCCGGCCCGCACATGCCCCGCAGGAACAGATACATCACGCCGCCCAGATGCTTCTCCGGCGCGTAAGCGGGCAATCGCCATCGCAGGAACCGGTGCAGCACAATGCTGTACAGCAGCGCCTGTAGCGGATAGTCCGAATGCAGCATCGCCTCGACCAGCCGCGGCCGGGCATAGTCCGCAGCCGTCAGCGGCTCCGCCGGGTCGCCGAGCCAGTTCGTCTTGTAGTCCACGACCACGTACCGGTCACCGATCCGCAGCACGGCGTCCACCGATCCCGACAGATAGCCCTTTAATGGCTCACTGCCCAACGCCTTACTCGTCAAGCGGTCGGCATAAGACGCGAGCGGGTCGTCCTTCGGCAGATGCGCGCGCACCAAATCGCCGACGTGCGACAGCCGGATCTCCGGCGCAGCCGCCCGCAGATCGCCACCGGCCAAGGGGAATTCGAAGTCCATCTCCCGCATGCGGTCCTGGAGGCCGATCTGGCGCAGCGTCACGCCGTCGGCCAGCGGGCCCAGGGGCGTGTCGTGCATCGGCACCATCGCCGCCGCAAGATCCGCTGCGGCAACATCGACCGGCCACCACACCGCGTGCTCACGAACCTGCGCCGCCAGCTCGGCGGTCAAGTCGGCCGCCGACGGGTCGGCCGTCTCCAGCACCGCGTGCACCAGAGTGCCGAACTTCGCGCCCGTCGGCAGATCCGCCATCGGCGACGGCACATCCGCACCGACCGCCGACGTCGTCAGCGGTATCTCGGCGACCTCGTCGTCCAGCTCGATGACTTCCGGTTCGCTGCTCACCGGCGTCGTCTCCGCGGCGCGGATCAGACCCGAATACGACGTCCGCCGCCACGCCGCATCGATCGAGCGGTGGAAGTGGCGCGCACTGAGATCCGTCCGCGGCTCGGGAGCCGGGAACGCGGGCACCGGCTGTGCGACGGACTCCTCGATGACCAGACCGCCGGCCGTCTCCCACTCCTTGAACCGCGCCATCGCGTCGTCGTCCGAGATCTTCTGCGGCAAACAACAATCCGGCACCTCGACATCGCCTGGTATGCGGCCCCGCAATAGCCGCGACAAGCCGCCGTTCGGCTCGTCCTTCGACGGTGCCCACCATGCCACCACCTGCGCCTGCGCTCGCGTCATCGCCACGTAGGTCAGGCGGCTGTCGTCGCTGGCATCCTCCTTCTTCGCCTGCGTCGAGATGGCGTTGAAGTCGGGGCCGTCGCTTCCCGCGACGTACAGGCACCGCTGATCGCCTTCGTGGTACACCACCAGTTCCCAGTCCCCGACGTTGCGGTTGAACTCGAACGGCAGATACACGACGGGAAACTGCAACCCCTTCGCCGCAAAGACGGTCATGACCTGAACGGCGGCGGCGTCATTGTCCAAGCGACGGAAGCGTTCCGCTGCTGCTCCCTCGTCGCGTTGCGCCCGCAGCCAGTCGCGCAGGGCCGGCAGGCTGAAGTGCTCGCGGTGCGCGGCCTCCTGCAACAGCTGAGTCATGTGCGCGAGGTCGGTCATCTGCCGTTCGCCACCCTGCCACGACAGCACCCTGTCGCCCATGCCGTTCAACTGCGCGGCCTCGAAGATGGCGGCGACGCCGCGCTCGCGGGCATGTCCTGCCCACTCCCGCAACGTCTCTGCGACGCGATCGGTCAGCGCATCACCGCCCGCGACGAGTGACTCGGCGGTTTCACCGAAGAACATCGTCGCCGCCGCGGCCCGCACCATCCCGGCGCGGTGCGGTTGGTCGAACGCCTCCAATAAACACAGCCAGTCCTCGGCGGCGGCGGATTTGAAGATGTCGGAGTCACCGGTGTACACCGCGGGGATACCGGCTTCGCACAATGCGTCGAAACACGCGCGGGCGTCCTTGTGCTTCTCGACGATCACCGCGACGTCACCCGCTCCGATGGGCTTCCCGTCGAAGGTGGCGCCGCTCGACAGCAGCGCCCCGATGTCGGCGGCCATATCGGCGGGTATGTGCGAGCGCAGGTCGCCGATCAGGATGGGGCTGGTTCCGCTGCGGCCGAACGCGTCCCGGCACACGACCCGCAGCCGAAACGGATCGCCGGCCGGTGCGCCCGACAGGCGCGACCCGACGTGGTGCGCTTCGACGGGGTGCACGACGATCCGCGGATCGCCGAGTGCGGCGCCCCTCAGGACCACCTGCAGACGCTGAACCAGGTCGCCGTCGCTGCGCCAGTTGGTCGCGAGCGTCTTCTGCACGCCCGCGGTTTGCGCGGCCTTCAGGTAGGTGACGATGTCTCCGCCGCGAAACGCATAGATCGCCTGCTTGGGATCACCGATCAGGATCAGCGTCGAGCGGTCGGTGAAAGCCCGGTCGATCACCTTCCATTGGACGGGGTCGGTGTCCTGGAACTCGTCGACCATCACGATCGGCCACCGGTTATGCATCCGCAGTTGCGCCGGTGAATCGTCGGCCTTGAGCGCGTCGGCAAGGCGAGTGAGGAGATCGTCGTAGCCGAGGATGCCGCGTTGCCTCTTACGGACTTCCAGTTCGGCCATCACATTTTCCGCGAACTCCACGCACACGGCCGCGCGGGAGTCGGGGTCGGCCTCTTTCGGCCGTAGTTCCGTAGCCGGATGCTTGACGACCTCCCGGGCCAGCTTCAATGCGTCCGCGTAGTCAAGTAGCGGCTCATCGCGGTCACGACCGAAATGGCGTAGGTACAGATCGTCGACGATCTCGGCGACCAACTCGTCGAGGCTCTCCACCAGGACAACTCCGGTGTCCGAATCGCCAGCCACCCCAAGCGATTTGAGAACCATCTGACAGAACTGATGGGTGGTGGCGATGGTCGCCGCATCGAATGCCGCCAGTGCATCCCGGAGACGCTGACGACGATCGCGCAGTTCCTCACCACTTCCCTTGAGCAGGTGCGCCACGACCTGGTTGTCACCGACCGTCGATTCGTCGTCGAATGCCGCTACGGCGTCGACGATCTGGCGGCGAACACGATCGCGCAGCTCCTGGGTCGCGGCGCGGCTGAACGTGATCAACAACATCTGGTCCAGCGTCGCCGCACCCTCGGCGACATAGCGGGTCACCAGACCGGCCAGCGCGAATGTCTTCCCGGTGCCCGCGCTGGCTTCCAGCACCGTCGTCGACCGCGCCCCGGGTAGGGGGCCCAGAAGGTCGAAGGGTTCGATGGGTTCGATCATGCGTCCAGAGCTCGCAGCATCGGCAGCCAGAGCCGCGACGAGTAGTCGTCGAGACCGGCCCGGATCAGGCTGGACAGCCAGGCACCCTGACCGAAGGCGCGCACATTGGCCTTCTCGGCGTCTTCGCCCGGATAGCGGTCGTTGGACCGCCACTTGAACCCCGCCGACCGTTCCGGGTCGCCGTGGCCGTGCTTGGCCTCCGCCCACGCGAAGGACGTCTTCGGCGGCAGCGGCAAGGGTGTGCGGCGCCCCTCGTCGTAGATCGCCACCAGATCGGTCAACAGGTCGACGGCGTCGGCGGGACAAGTCAGCTCGTCCCGACGCGGATCCGTGCCGCGCTTCTTCCGGCCGATGCAGATCGCCGACCAGTTGCGGCTCCGATCGTGAGCAGCCAACGCCAGCAATGGAATCCACGACTGCAAAAGGTGACGCCCGTCGAGCTTGGAGTAGGTCACCGTGACGAGTCGGTCACCGAACACCGGCGACACTGTGCCCGTCAGGGGTCGTCCGCCGAGGTCGATGTCGACGTCGACGGCGTGGACGTCTGCCTTGCGGTACGCGCGGGCGGCGTCGGCCAACAGGGCAGACTGATCGCATATCTCCTTTGCCTTGCGCCATCCCAGTTGTCCCGGCGGCAGGGTGCCGCGCCGCCACTCGGCGTCGCGCGCGTCGTTCGGCTCCATGCCGTGCAGCATGTCGTGCAGCATCCGGTCGCCGACCGTCCACTCCTCGAGGGCGTTGATGTCGACGGGCATGGCGTCCTCGACCCCGTCGACCTCCCACGGCAGCGTGTAGTCGAGCGCGCGGAAGAAGCCCTTCACCGGATCGTGGAAGAACGCGACGAGATCGGCGAGCACGACGTCAGCATGTGGCGGAGCGGGAAGTGGTCCGGAGATGAACGGCGGCTTCTCGGTTCGGTGTCCGGAGCGGGCGCGGGCGGCATTCAGCACGGTCGAGTCGAAGGTGAAGGGCTCGTTGGGGATCAGCTCGCCGGGGATGACGTTGCGGGTGTCGAAGGGCTGCAACGGATGTTTGACAATGATCGTGTCGCGCACCTTCTGCTCGGTCGTCCGGTCGAGGGTGTCGAGGAGTTCGGCCAGCGGAACCCCCGGTGGTCGCTCCTGGCCGGAGTACTCGTTGGCGCCGGTGTAGGTGATGACGAGCTTCTCGGTGGCGGCGCCGATCGCGTCAAGCAGCAATTGCCGGTCTTCGGAACGGATGTCACGCTCGCCGGTCATCGGGTCGCGGGCCAGCGCGTCGTCGCCGTCGACGACGCCGAGCCGCGGGAAGACGCCGTCGTCGAGACCGACGAGGCAGACCACGCGGTGCGGCACCGAGCGCATCGGCACCATCGTGCACACCGTCAGCGTGCCGGTGCGGAAGTTGGCCCGCGTAGGCCGCCCGGCCAGGTGGCGGTCGAGGAGCGCGCGGATGTCGGGCAGGCGCATCAGCGTGTCCGCCCGCGGGCCCGCGTTGTTGAGGACGTCGCCGAACTCGCGCTGCAGCTGGCTGGTCTGCCAGGCGTCGTCGTCATCGACCCGAGCGAGAAGGTCGATGCCGGTCTCGAGCGCGGTCAGCCATTCCCTCAACGGTTTTGTCCAGGTGAGTGATTCGACGACGCGCTGCAGCCGGTAAATGTACTCGGCCAGTTGGCCGGCCAGCTCGACGCGGTTGCTGCTGACGTCGTCGAGCGGCAGCGTGGTCTCGATCCACGCGTGCGAGTCGTCAGACATCGCCACTCCCGCAAGGACGCGGTCGATGCCGAAACGCCATGTGTTCTGGATGAAGTCGACGCCGTACGGCTTGCGATGGTCGCGGTCGAAGCCCCAGCGGATGTTGGTTTGACGCACCCAGCGGGTGATGTCCTCGAGGTTGTCGTCGGTGAACCCGAACCGCGCCCGCACCGGCGCCGCCTGCGCGAGGTTGAGCACCTCGCTGGACGTGGCCCGGCCACCGGCAAGCGCGAGTAGTTGTGACGCGACGCCGAGCAGTGGGTTGGTCTGCACGAGCGACCGGTCCGCGAGTCGCACCCTCAGCTTGTGCGCGGGGTGCACGCCCTTGATCATGTCGCCGAGGCCGAAACCGGCGACGATCAGCGGCGCATATGTCTCGATGTCCGGGCACATGACGAGGATGTCCCGGGGCTCGAGCGTTTTGTCGTCAGCGAGCAGGCCGAGCAAAACCTCTCGGAGAACGTCGATTTGGCGGGCCGGGCCGTGACAGCTGTGTACCTGAACCGAGCGGTCGTCGGGCCGGAGCGTTCGTCCCCGTGGCCGCCTGGCGTTCGCGGTGATGTCGGACTGCAGCCAGCCCAGCAGCGTGTCCTGGCGGTCCTCGCCGCCAGCCGATCGGGGGAGGTACTCGTCGGTCTGCGGGTCTAGCGGCAGGCCGCGTTGCAGTTCGCGAAGGTCGCGACCGAGGGTGGCCAACAGCGGGTGGTCGACCCCGCGGTGGCTGGTGTCCTCGCGTCGGGGAATCTGGCCATGGACGCCGGCGAGGGACTGCCACAGGGTGTCGCTCGGGTGCGGCAGCCACAGGTGAAGGTCGTGGTGGGTGGAAAGCGCGTCGAGCAGTTCGATCTCGGTGCTGGGCAGCCGGGTGTGGCCGAACAGCGAGATCCGCTCGGGCAAGTCGGTAGGGGACTCCTGCAGTGTGGCAACGGTTTTCGCGTGCCTCATGTGCGGTGGGTCGGCGTCGACGCGGTCCAGCAGTGCGCGCCATAGGTGCGGCTGCCACTCGAGGTCAGCGTCGAGCCCGTCGGCGGTCCCGTTCTCCCAGTCGATGAGCAGTTGCGGCCGCTGCCGCGCGTAGGAGGCGAAGAGCCCGGCCAGCCGTCGCGCCACCGCGTAGCGCCTTCCCTGCCGCAGCTCCTTCTCCTCGCCGGCCTCGAAATGCCCGAGGTGGGTGGCCAGCGTTTTGCACCAGCCGTCGTTGCAGCTTTTGTCGATGACCTCGAGAAGCGGCCAGACGAGGGTGTCGGGGTGCCACGGGTCGTCGTTGTCCGTGCCGGTGATCTCGGCGATGAGCGAGCGCGGGTTGCGGAAAGAGATGCCCGCGCAGACACCGTCCTGGCCGAACCCGCGGCCGAGGATGTGCGACAGGCGTTGGCTCAGCCAGCGCTCGACACCTTTCGCGGGGACGATGACGAGTTCCTCGGCGAACGGGTCGGGCAGCGGATCGGCGAGCAGGGCACCGAGTCCGTCGGCAAGCAGGTCGGTGCGCTCAGCACGATGGATGTGAAACGCCATCGAAGCCAACCCTAGGAGGTGGCTCCGACGAAATCAGCCGAACCAGGCTGTTAGTGCTCAGCGGAAGCGAGCCTCGCGCTGCCCTCAGGCTGGCAACTCGACTGTCACAGGTCGATGACACAGTGGAGATACCACGAAGGGAGGGCCTCGTGAGCGAGACCACCACGTCGCCCCGGCTGGGCCAGAGGTTCCAGGAGGCGCTCGGCTACGCGGCTGACCTGCACAACACCCAGACCCGCAAGGCCAGCGAGGTGCCCTACATCGGTCATCTCCTCTCGGTCGCCGGTCTGGTCATCGAGGCCGACGGCACCGAAACCGAGGCGATCGCGGCGCTCCTGCACGACGCCGCCGAGGACCAGGGCGGTGAAGCGACGCTGGCCGAAATCGAGCACCGGTTCGGCAAGGACGTCGCAGCCGTTGTCGACGAATGCAGCGACACCGTCATCACGCCCAAGCCGCCGTGGCGTCAGCGCAAGGAGAACTACATCGAGCACCTCGACAACGCGTCGGACAGCACGATCCTGGTGTCGATGGCCGACAAGCTCGACAACGCGCGTGCCATCCTTCGCGACCTCCGCAGGCACGGTCCGCCCGTCTGGAAGCGGTTCAGCACCGACGATCCGCAAGAACATCTCTGGTACTACCGGTCGCTGCTCGAGGTCTACCGACATCGGAGCGACAGCTGGCTGATTGACGAGCTCGAACGGGTGATTCACACACTCGAAGATGAGGTCGGGCCGCCGACCGCCGGCGAGGTCGACGCTCACTTCTGAGCGTGTCACGATGGAGTCATGCCCGATGACATGGCCTCCGAGCGCGAGTTCAACGAAAGCAACATCGATGAGTTCCGCCGCAACGGCGGCAAGGTCGGCGGCCAATTCAAGGGCTTCCCGCTGCTCCTGCTGACCTCAACCGGCGCCAAGAGCGGCGCCGAACGCGTCAACCCCGTCGCATACTTCGACATCGACGACAAGATCTACATCGTCGGCTCCGCGGCAGGCCGCGACAGCAGTCCGGCGTGGGTGTTCAACCTCCGCGCCCATCCCAACGTCCGGGTCGAGATCGGCTCCGATCCGCCGAAGCCCGTCACCGCCGACGAACTGCCGCGCGACGAGCGCGACCGCATCTTCGAGATAGTCAAGGAGCGCGCACCCGGGTTCGCTGAATACGAGAAGCGCACCGACCGCGTCATCCCGATCTTCGAGCTGGTTCGCCCCCGCTAGGCCGCCGTCCTGCCGCCGTCGACGGCGGCGTGACGACGGCCACCCGTGTCATGGCTCCGCACGTAGCAGATGACGATGCTCAACCAGACCGCTCCCAGCAGCGCGCCCGCCATCACATCGGTCGGATAGTGCATTCCGCGGTACACCCGGCTGCTGGCGATCGTGAATGGTATTGCCGCACAGAGGATCACAGTCAGCACCGTGATCCACCGCCACCGGCTGTGCCAGATGACGATCGCCTGCATCCCACTTGGTGTGAGCGCACGTTTGTGGAGATACCCGTCAGGCGCAGCTTCAGTCAGCGGTAAAAACTTGGCGGCTGACAAGGAGGTCAGCGCAAAGCCGGGAGGACCAAGATCACGAATCGATGCTTACGTTGTGAGTCAGCTCACTTATGGGACTATATTGTGTTCGTGATCACAGCAAAAGGGTCTCACGTGCTTGGAGTGCATAACGGTGCGGTGGTTGCGTCGCAGGTCAGCCCGTCGCGCGCCCCATCGCGAAGCCATGCGCATACGCACATGTGGTGGGGAATCCTCCTCGTGGTCATCGGCGTCGCGGCCATCTCGGCCATCGTGGTGACGGCAGTGATGGGCCTGACGACCGAAGCCTTGATCATCGCGATCTTCACCGGGGCCTTTTTCTCGCGCTGCGCCTGCTAGACGCGCCGAAAGTCCGGTGAATCAGTCGCCGGTCCTCTCAAACCTGTCTTCGAAGTCTCCGCCGCCGGTGCATGCACTGCCCGGCGCGATCGTCTGGGTTCCGCGCCCGGTGAGCACCGAGATCGGATCGTCGAGCGTCGCGGGCATCGGGTATTCGGCGGTGATCGTCACCTTCGCTGTGCCACCCGCCGCGCACGCCGTGTTGCCCTGCTCGTTGCGTGTCCACTTCCGATCGGCGTACATCAACGTGACGGCCTGACCGCCCGCGTGGAACAGGCTCATGCAGCGATCGCCGGTGCGCAGACAGTAGGTGTTGGCGGCGAGCACCTGTCCAGGCAGGATGTTGCCGTTCGTGAACGTGGTCGCCTGGCGATAGCTGCCGCGTAGTCCGTCGGCAGGCGACAGCGCCCGCGGCGGCATGACGGCCGGGTCAGGAACCTTGTTGGGGTCGGCGTCGCCCGTCCGGGTGAACTTCACGGTGCGTTTGGCGGCGCAGAGGCTGTCGGTGGACGCTCTGACGGTTTCGCCGGTGAGCGAGCCGTCGGGCTGTGGTTGCAGCGTGAAGATGACCCAGATCTCGGAGGGTTGATCGCCGCCGCAGTCCGACGACGCGAGGCCGACGGCCACCCAGGTGCCGGCGAGTTGGTCGAAGGTCATGTTCGACAGAAGGGAATTGCCGCTGGCGCTGGCCGCGGTCGCGACACATCCGCCTGCGCCGCATTCCGAGCGGACGTCCCAATTGGCCGTTGTCGCAGGGGCATTGGGGACCGGCTTGTCGTCGAGATCGGTGCCCGGCCCGTAGTCGGCGCGATACGTGCCGTTGAAGTCGGCCCCGTTGGCGGTGGCGCTGGATGGCTTGGTGGTGCCGCTCTTGTCGTCGTTGCCCGTCAGCTCGACGGCGGTGATGACACCACCGACGACGATCAGCGTCGCGACGAACACCAACGCGCCGACGAGCAGACCGTGGTTCCGGCCAGAGCTCTTCTTCGCGGGTGGCGCCGGCGGAGGCGACACCTGCAGGTTACGGGGTCCACTCAACTATGTCGGCGCCGACGCCGGGTACGGCGCCGGGGTGTTGCCGATCTGGGTAAACGGCTGCTGCGGCCAACTGGGCGCATCGGGAGTGCTGCCGCCCGAAAGGGCGGCTGGTATCGCCCACGCACTTGCCGAAGCCGATCCGGTGACGGCTTCCTTTGCAGCGGAGGCCATTTCGACCGTTGTGGAGTATCGGTCGGCTGGCTGTTTTGCCAGTCCGGTGGCGATAACCTGGTCCAGGGCAGCCGGGATCGCGGCGCGTTCGGACGGCCTCGGCGGCGGCGTGACCATGTGCCCGACGGCGATCTGATCGATGATCGCCACCGCTCGTTTCGGCTCGAGCGGCCCGGCGTCGATCAGCGTTTGCAAGTCGGTGCCGTTGATGAGCCGCAGGGTGACGTACAGGCGGTCGTCGATCTCGCCGACGTCGTAGATCGGCACGACGTGGGAATCGTCGAGCCGGGCGGCGGCGCGCGCCTCGCGGCGGAACCGCTGCTCGAAGTCGGGATCCTTGGCGTAGTGCGGAAGCAGCATCTTCAGCGCCACCACGCGGTCGATGGCGGTGTCGTGCGCGCGCCACACCTCGCCCATGCCGCCACGGCCCAGCAGTTCGATCAGCCGGTAGCGGCCGAACGGCGTGCCTTCCTCCGGCGTGCCTTCCACGCGCTCACGATAATGGCCGAAGACCAGGTCTGTGGGCCTGATTGGACGGTTGTCGCTGCTCGCGGGCAACGATCTTCTGCATCCGGCCTTGGGCGCCGTTTGGCCGCGGATCGGCCTCCGCCGGCTCCGATGCCGCCGCGCGGTTAGCTACAGCCTCCGCGGGGTGCCGGTCCAGCTTTCCATCGAATCAGGAAGGAAAAAACCGGGATACGATCACGTGCTAGTGAAAGGCCCTCTGGCACAGCCGAATACGATATCGCTGGTTTTGATGGTACGGTTGACGGGGATGTCTGTCGACATCCATCGGAATGAGAGAAGAAGAAAAGTATGACGCAGGGAACTGTGAAATGGTTCAACAGCGATAAGGGCTTCGGCTTCATCGCTCCG
This sequence comes from uncultured Actinomycetota bacterium, assembly GCA_963715215.1. Lineage (GTDB taxonomy): Bacteria > Actinomycetota > Actinomycetes > Mycobacteriales > Mycobacteriaceae > Mycobacterium. Next base: position 127,410 of record CAVQRJ010000018.1, on the reverse strand, counting down.
GATGGCGGCGCAGATGACGTGTTCGTTCACTACTCGGAAATCCAGGGGAACGGCTACAAGTCGCTCGAAGAGAACCAGCGGGTTGAATTCAGCGTCGAGCAGGGCGCCAAGGGCCCGCAGGCGGTGCAAGTAACCGCTGTCTAGCAGAGGCTAGTCATGTGGGCTGGTGGATTTTCCACCAGCCCACAATGCGTTTCGGGGCGTGCCGATCCTGCAGTCGAGGTGAAGCGTATACTCGGGTAATCGGGACCAACCGGGCCTCGCTACCGACGGGCCAAGTGTGGTTGATAAATCTCCCCGGCAATCGATGAGCCAGAAAACAGGCCAGTCGTTGAAACAAAAGCGTGCAGTCAAGCGCGCGAAGGCTGACAACTCATCGGTCACAGCCGAGGCCGTACAGCACAAGAATCGATGAAGCGCAACGCAGCTCAGCAGGACATCGCCTCTTCGTTGCGGGTGTGCTCCACATGGGTCGACGGTTTGCCTATCGCTTGACGCGGACCTTCATCGGCGCCGATCGAGCATTCGGCCGTTCCGCGGTCAGGACGGAGTAATCCTATGACACGCAGAGGCCGTGTGGAATTCGGTGACGAGTACTCGGGACCGGAGAACACACCCAGGTTGAGATTGAAACCCAAGGCGCCGAGATCGGGTCATGTCGACGGGGCGTGGTGGCCGCGCAGTGATGACCTCACCCATGAGCTGCCAGATCTGCTGGCGGTGCTGTCTGTGCGCCTCCGTGCTGTTGATCGGGTGCTATACAACCTCGCCGAATGGGCGAAGGTGCCGCAGCGCCTGACTACCGGCGGGCGAGCCATTCGACTGGACGGCTACCGCATGCAACCAGCCGATACCCTGCAGGTTCTCGGTCACGGCCGCGAGCAGATCTTCCTGCTTGTTGTTCCTCCGCACACCGACCCAGACGACGCACACCAGATGATGATGAACGCGGCGACGCCTGGCAACGCGTCGACTGTCGCCGATCTGCTTGCCGCCGGCCAATGACTTCGGGGCGCACGATGTCGATCCGCGGGCGTTGGTCTCGCGGCGCATGGTGCAGCGGCTGGAAGACATCGAGCTGAAAGAAGATCGCTCATGACAGTCTGCGTGACACGCCGCGACGGCGGAACCGATAAGTACATGCGGTTCGGTGACGCATACATGCAGCACAATGACGGAACTCTTGACGTGTTCGGCGGCGGCGCCAACAGGCCGTACAGCTACGCGTCCGGCGAGTGGTCGGAAGTAGAAGGCGACCAGAAGAAGTCGAGGGGTCGATTCTGGGCTCGATCGTCGGCGGCCGACCGAAGGTAGGTGTGCGTCACTTGCCGTAGCCGTCGGTTTCGACGAGCCCGCCGTCGGGGGAGGGAACGCCGTCAGCCGTGCTCCACCACATTGGATCCGGTGGCGTCGATCTGTGGTGTGCCGGCGTGATAGGTGACCTTGTTGTCGAAGCCGGATGCGCCGATCGTGTCCGCGATGTCGACGGTGATGATGTTCTCGATGCCGGACACCGAGACGCTCACGCAGTGACCGGTGATGTTCACGGTGTTGCGAATGCCGCTGATCGTCACGGTGGCGTCGTTGCAGGCGACCGTCTTGTTCTCGTCGATGCCGGACACGGTGACCGTTTGTCCTGGCGCGCCGGTGATCACGTTCGGGTCGGCGTCGGGAGACCCGGGTGGTGCCGGAATGCTCGGCATGCTGGGGATCTCGATCGACGGGACCGTCGGGATGTTGATGGATCCCCCGCCGCCCGAGACTCCCGGCCCTGTCTCAGCAGATCTCGTCATCCAGATGACGGCGCCCGCCCCGATTGCCGCCAGGAAGACGACCGCGATGACGCCGAACAGCACCCATGGAATGCCCGCAGAGGACTTTCGCAGCGGTGAGCCGTACGGGGCGTCCCACTGCTGTGTGCCGTATTGCTGCGTGACATAGGGCTGGGTGCCATATTGCTGGGTGCCGTACGTCGGCGGGCTGCCGTAGGCCGGGAGGTTGTAGTCAGGCGGGGTGTAGGGAGCCGTTGGCGGCGGAAGGTATGCGGTGTCGCCGCCGGATTGGCTGCGGCCCAGTTCACTTGCCCGTGCCTGATCCGTCAGCGGTTGTTCAAGCGCCCTGATCCTGGCCTCGGGGTCGTCCTCGGGATTCACAGGCGAATGGTCGCACAGTCGGGGCGACGACGATGCCTACTCCGTCGACGCACCGGCGTCCACCGCTTCAGTCCATCGCCCGCGCGGCCGCGATGTGGCCGTGGTAGCCAAGGAAAGTCGCAATCGCGAGATGCCGCATCCCGTCTCGCAGAAACGACGGCCGTGTAAGCGCCTGCGCCCGAGCCGGTTTCCCCGCCATCACCTCGCCGGAGTTCAAGCCCACCCGAAGTCAAAGGTCGACGCCACACACCGAGCATGCTGTCGCCGCCATCCGAACCTCCAAGGACAGCCTCAGATAGTGAACAGCGTCCCTCGTTTGTGTTTGCCGGAATACGGCAACTCCGTCCGCATGATCGGAAAGCTTGACTTCGTCGTCGTCGATTGCAACGACCCCGAAGCGCTCGCGGAGTTCTATCAGGGCGTCCTCGGTGGCACTCTTCACAATGAAGACGACACGTGGTCGGTGCTGACCGATCCGACGGGGTTCCGGCTCGCGTTCCAGCTGTCACCCGACTACGAGTCGCCGCTGTTTCCGGACCCCCGCGGATCGCAGCAGTTCCACCTGGACATCCGTATCGGCGACGACAACATCGACGACGCGGAGCGCCAAGTGCTGGCGTTGGGCGCCACTCGCGTGACCTGCGCAGTCGAGGACGGCTCGTTCCGGGTATTCAAGGATCCCGCGGGCCATCCCTTCTGCCTGGTGTGGGGGATCACGGAGGACGCCGTCTAGGAGCCTGCTGAATTGATCCGCGGGGTGGACGGTGGTCACGGCGGTGCGCTGAGGCGGGCAGAACGATCCGCACTGGTGCGGTCTGCCAGCGAAGCGGCCCACCGAAGTGAGTCACGAAAACCTCGGTGGCTCGACGAGTACCGAGTGCAACCGCTATTCGCGCCGGGGGGTTGTGCTGACGGCTAGAGCCAACCGCGACGCTTGAACGTCCAATACAGCAGCAGCACCACCACAATGATCAGCGCCGTGCTCGTCACGAAGCCGCCGACCGTCTGGATGCCCGGATAGTCCACGTTCTGGCCGTAGAATCCGGTGATGGCCGTCGGCACCGCGATGATGGCCGCCCAGCCGGTGAGCTTCTTCATCACCTGGTTCAACCGGGCGTCCTGCAGTGACAGGTTCGTCTCGAACACCGTCGTGACCATGTCCCGCAGCGACTCCGTCCACTCCGACACCCGCAGTACATGGTCGTACAGGTCGGCGTACAGCGGATCGAGCTCGGGTGCGGTCTTCGCGTCGAGCCTGCGATGCTGAATCGAGTTGACGACCTCGCGCATGGGTAGCACCACCCGGCGCAGCTCGACCAGGTCCTTTCGCAGCCGAAAAGTCTTGCGCTGCAACCCGCCCCGAGGGACGTCGTTCGCGAACAGGTCGTCCTCGAGTGACTCGATACCGTCGTCGAGCGCCTGCACGGCCTCGAAATGCTCGTCGACGATGACGTCGAGCAGGCCGTGCACCAGCGAGCCGACACCGTACTCCTGCCCACCGAGCTCGTCGAAACGTTGTGACACGGTGTCGATGTCGTACCACGGCGACAGCCGTACCGTGACCAGACCGTGTGGCAGCACGAAGCCGGAGATGCGGTGCGTTGCGAGCGTCGAGTCGGAGTCGTCGGTCGGCTCCTTCCGCGACACCGAGTAGACCGTGAAGAAGGTATGCGATTGATAGACCGCGGCCTTCGTGCGCTCGGCCTCGGCGATGGCGTCCTCGACCGCCCAGCTGTTCAACCGGAGCTCCTGCGCGAGGTCGGCCAACGTTTCTTGGTCGGGGTCGTAGATGTCGCACCACACGAGCGTGTCGTGCTCGACGAGGTAGTCCGAGATCGACGAGAAGACGAAGTCGTCCTGCGGCTTTCCGCCTCGCCAGACCCGTCCCCGCACATCGGTCACCGAGTAATCATGTCAGCGCAAACCGCTTAAAGCGCGCGCGATAGGGAATGGTAAAGGGATGACCACGCCACCACGACCCGCCGGCACCGTGCCAGCGGCCCGGCCCCTGTTCGGTTAAATGTGGCAATCCACCAGCAGCTTCTCGCCGCCGTCGAAGGCAGGCGAGGGGTAGACGCGGCCGACCGCCTGTGCGCGGCGTGCGTGAATCTGTTCGACATCGACGCCGCAGCCATCTCGTTGGTCTTCGACGGAGCCAGCGCGGGAACGCTGGGCTCCAGCGGAGCGTTGGCCCGGAGGTACGACGAGCTCCAGTTCACCCTCGGCGAGGGTCCATGCCTGGAGTCGGTCGCGCGTCGCACGCCGGTTCTGGTCGTCGACCTCGACGACCCCACTGACACGCGTTGGCCTGCCTACGGTCCTGCCATGCTTGCCAACGACATTCGGTTCGTAATCGCAATGCCGGTGGTGGTGGCTGGCGAGCATATCGGCGCGCTCGACCTGTTCCGCGCAACGCCGGGGCGGCTGACCGGGGAGCAGTTCGCCGGCGCCGTCGTCGCCGCCGAGCTCGCAGGTATCCCGCTGCTGGATCTGATGGACGGCGATCTCCAGGCCGCCGCAGGCGACCCGACCAGCGATGTCTGGGCCGAGTTGACCTCGCTCAGCCGGGCGGAGGTCAGCCAGGCTACCGGCATGCTGGTCGCCCAATTGGGCATCGATCCGACCGAGGCGCTGGTGCGACTGCGCGGCCATGCCTACGCCACCGGCCAAACGGCCACCGAAGTAGCCCGCGACATCCTCGACCGCCGACTGAAACTGGAGAACGACTGATGCTCGGCAACGACACGAGATCCGCATATTGCTCAGGACGGAGGCCAAGGTGACCGACATCCCTCGTGAATCCCAGGTTCTGGACGCCGTCGTCACCGTCGTCGACAGCCTGCTCGACGACTTCGACGTGGTGGACCTGCTGACAGATCTCACCGCGCGCTGTGCGCAGCTGCTTGACGTCGAGGCAGCGGGCGTTTTGCTCGCCGACCCGCTGCAACAGCTGCGGCTGCTGGCGGCGACCTCCGAGCAGGCCCGCGAACTGGAACTCTTCCAGCTGCAGTCCGACGAAGGCCCGTGTGTCGAGTGCTACACCACCGGCAGACCGGTATCGGTCGCCGATCTGCGCGCCGCTGAGCGGTGGCCGCGGTTCGTTCCCGCCGCCCTCGAGGCGGGGTTCGGTTCGGTGCACGCGGTACCGATGCGGGCGGCAGGCATCGTGCTGGGTGCCGTCGGCCTGTTCGGCATTCGGCCCGGCGAACTCAACGAGGCCGACCTACTGGTCGCTCAGACCCTGGCCCACATCGCGTGCGTGGCGATCCTGCAGGAGCACGCGCCCACACCGGACATCGTGATGCCGCGGCTGCGGTCCGCGCTCGCAAACCGCGTCGTCATCGAGCAGGCCAAGGGTTTCCTGCGCGAAAGCCTCGACGTATCGGTCGAGGACGCCTTCCGGCTGTTGCGGACCTATGCCCGCGCCAGTGGTCAACACCTCACCGACGTCGCCCGGCGGCTGATTTCCGACCGGATCGCGAGGCCCGGGCTACTTGCGGCGCTGTCCGATCTCGCGGCCGCGCCGCGCTAGCCACTCAACCGTGGTGTCGGGCACGGGCGCGTCTCACGGCCTCGTCGATCAGTCGCTCCGCGACGACGCGCAGTTTGACGTTCCCGGCCTGGCTCATCCGGGTGAGCCGGTCGAAGGCATCCTGCGCATTCCCGCCCGACCGGCTGCGCAGGATGCCGATGGCCTGGTCGATCACCGCCCGGCTGCCCAGCGCGCGCTGCAGTTGTTCGGCCCGGTCACGTGCCTCGGTCAACAGCTTCGCGTTGTACACGGACACGGCCGCGGGCCCGGCGAACTGCGATCCCAACTTCACGGCATGTTCGCCGAACGCGTCACGGGAGTACGCATAGGCGTTGATCGCGCCGATCACCTGGACGTCGATGAGAAGCGGGAGTGACAGAACCGAATGCACGCCCATCCGGGCCACCCGTCCGCCGAAGTGCGGCCACCGGCTGTCACTGCCGAGCGACCCGCTGAGAGTGACCCGCTGGGTCTGCATACACGTGATGCACGGCCCCTCCTTGAACAATTCGTACTGGACGAAGTCAATGTCGCTGACGAACTGTGCCGTGGTGGTCCATGCCTCCGGCCGCGGTGTGTGTCCCGACATATCGACCAGCGTGACACCTGCGCCGTCGACACCGGGTATCGCCTGCACGGCAAAGTCGGCGACGTCGCCGAGCAATTCGCCCACCCCGCGGCCGCCCGCGATGATGCCGGCCACCCCAATCAGCCCGGCCTGCAGATCGATGTCGTCGGCTTCCAGCTGGGCGTCGGAGAGTTCGGGTGCCGGTGGCGCCTCGCGGTCGGGCTGCGCATCGTAGTCAGCCATCGGCGCCACCTCCTCCGTGAGCATTGAACCTACTCCTCGTGGCGGCGTGGGATCAGCTGATCAGCGCCAATGCATGGGCACGCCGGAGCTTTCCTGACGGTGTTTTCGGGATAATCCCCGGCTCGAGCACCACCACGTTTCGCGGCCGGACGTTGACCTCGGCGACCACCTCGTGTGCCACCTGGTGCTCGATGCGCAGCACCTCGTCGTGGTCGTCGTGGGCGTTGGATTCCACGGCCACGGCGAAGGATTCCCGCGAATGCCCGGCGTCCAGCCGCACCGCCACGGCGCAGCCCGGCCGCACGCCATCGACGCGGCAGGCTGCCCGCTCGATGTCCGTCGGATAGACGTTGCGGCCCGCCATGATGATTACGTCCTTGAGCCGACCGCATACCACGACCTTGCCCGTCTCGGTGAGGTAACCGAGATCGCCGGTGTCATACCAACCGTTCTCGTCTTGCGCCGAAACGAATCCCGCCTCAGTGGTGTACCCCCGCGTCACCGGGTCACCGCGCACCTCGATGACGCCGACGCCGCGTGCAGGTAGCACAGCGCCGTCCACGTCGACGATGCGAGCCTCGAGTCCCTTCAGCAGGCGGCCGAGTGAGGCCAACCGGCGGGTCCGGCCGTGGTTCGCCGGAACCGCGCGGCGCAGCACCGCGAGCAGATCGGCGTCCACCTCGTCCACCTCGAGGCCCCTGCCGCAATCGGTGAACGACACCGCCACGGTCGTCTCGGCCATGCCATAGGCGGGAAGGATCGCCTCCGGACGCAGGCCGAAAGGCGCGCCCGCCTCGCACAGGTCAGCCACGTCTGCCGGGTCGACTTGTTCGGCTCCCGACAGCGCCCACCGCAGAGAAGACAGGTCGAATTGGCCGGGGGTGGCTTGTCTGCGCAGTCGCTTGGCCAAGAGGTTGTAGGCGAAGTTGGGCGCGGCGGTCATCGTGCCCTTGTATTTGTCGATCAACTTCGCCCACAACAAGGTGTCGCGCAGAAAGTCCATCGGGGTTACCTTCACCAGCTCTACCCCGAAATACATTGGTACCGCGAGAAATCCGGTCATCCCCATGTCGTGGAAGCACGGAAGCCAACTGACGATGACATCCGTGTCGGGGTCGACTTCCGCGCCGGCGAACATCGCCTCGGCATTAGCCACGAAGTTGCGATGGCTGATTTGCACGGCCTTGGGCGAGCCCGTAGACCCGGACGTCAACTGCATCAGCGCCAGATCGTCGTCATCGGTGCAAACGGGGTCGATCGGGTCATTGTCGAGCAGTTCGCCGATGGTCAACACGCGCAAACCCGCTTCGGCGAGCACCGGCGCCGCGGCCATGAACGGGTCGGAGACGATGATCGCGTTCGCACGGATCATGTTGATGACGCCGGTGGTCTCCGCAGCCCACCGGACCAAGTCGGTCCGCGGAGTGGGTTGGTGCAGCATCGTCAGACTCGCGCCACGCATCCAAATGCCCTGGGCTGTGGGCGCTATCTCGACCGGAGCGCCCGCCAGCACCGCGACCGCGTCGCCGTGACCGACGCCGCAGCGGGCCAGTCCACCGGCTATGCGTCTCGCTCGCTCGTGCACCTGAACCCAGGTATGCCGGACGGGTGCGTCGGGTTCACCAGTGACCATCCCCTTGCTGCTCCAGCGGGCGTTTCGATACATCGTCTCGGTAAACGTGCTCACGACAATCCCCTTGGCTCTCGCGGTTTGACGCGTAATGGTTGCGCGGAGTGATCCGACGGGCGGACGCTGCATGAGCCGCTAACGTGCGACCGTCGTTCGCCGCTGATGGGGTGGACGACTACGACCGAAGAGCTGGGCTCCTTCTTGCTGACCTCAAATGACCCCGCGCACCGGTTGAAGCGCGGGGATTTCAGACGTCCCGAATGTACAGAGTCGCGCGACAACGGCCGTCGAAGCGCGCCGAGGCCGACCTCGATTGACGCCGAAAACACAGAATTCGTCGGCACGCCACCCCGTCGAATGAGTCAGCAACCGTGAACTGCCGGCTACGCCGCAGTGCTCAGCACCTTCCGGCGGGGCGTCCAAATCGCCGCCGTGACGTTCCGGGGGGCTGGAGAGTCAACCCGGTCTGACGGTACCGCATGGGCGGTCCGGTCTCACGCTCTCCGGTGGTGTTTTGCGATCAGTCCATGCGGCAGAAGAACGCGATGTGGGTTGCAGATGCAACCGGCCGCTGGGCACAACGGATTTTGAATGAGCACGTGGCTCGGTTAATGCTAGAGCGTTCAAGATAAATCGACTCCAAAGGTCGAAAGTCATTGATGTGGTTGCGTCCGGCAGGGATTCATGCGATTCCTGCACGCCTGCGACGTTCCCGGAGGCTGGCAACTCACCCTGCGTTCAGGCTACCCCGGTTGGCTCGCTATCGGAGACTTCGCCCGGGATTCTCATGGCTTCGCCATGGCGAAGCCATCGAGCACGGAGGTGACCCCGATCCTCCACCGCCGCTCGATCTCCGTCGTGGTGCCCAACCAGCGGCCCGCCTCCTGCACCGCCAAACCCTGTGCAAGAGCGAGCAATACGTGCGCGATGTCCATCGGGTCCCCGCCGAGGATGCCCATGTCGATGCACCGCCTTATGCGGCCGACGAAGATCTCGCGGACGGCCGCACCGGCTGCGAGTTCGTCGGGGCCCGGCTCGAAGTCCGTGAACGGCCGCGAGAACATCACCTGCGCCAGTTTCGGATACGCGCGGCAGAAGAGCCGGAACACCGGCACCAGCTGCTCGAGATCGCCCAGCGCGTCGTCTGTCCGGGGAATCCGGGCTAACTCGGCGCCCAACAAGCGGAAGCCCTCGAAGAACATCGCCCGCACCAGGCCGGCCTTGTCGTCGAACAGCTCGTACACCGCGGGCACCGACGTGCCCGCCCGCTCGGCGACCCGCCGCGTCGTGAACCGCGCGATGCCCTCCTCGGCAAGCGTGGTGATGGCAACGTCGAGCACCCGATCCCGAAGCTCGGGCGTGCGCTGCTTCGCCCTCGGCATCGCAGCGGCCTAGCTGGCGCCCAATTCCGCGGGGAGCCCGTCGATTCCGGCACGGATCGCCGCAAGAGCGGACTCGCGTGCCTTCAACTTGCTCGCCAGATGCGCGCCCGCATGTAGCGTCGCGGCGGCCTCCGTCGCCACCCCCTGCGCCCGCGCCAGCACCTTGTCCGCGTCGACGATCTCGTCGAGCCAGCCGGCCGCGATCGCCTCGTCGCCGACGAAGGTCGACGCCAGCGCGACGCCGCGGTGGAAAGCCGCGGGTGTCAGCCGCATCCGCATGATCTCGATCGCGGAGATCGGAATCGTCATTCCGATGGCCACCTCGATGGCCTGGCACCGTGACTTCGGTGCGCCGACCCGGTGGTCGCCGCTCAGCAGAAGGAACGAGCCCATCGCGATCGCCGGACCCGTCGCGGCCATGATGACCGGCTTCGGAAACGTCAGGCATCGCACAGATAACTCGAACCCGCCTGCCAGCATCGCCAGCGCCGCCTGCGCGTCGCCGGACTGGAAGACCGAAAGGTCGAACCCGCCGCTGAACACCCGCTGATTGCCCGCCAGCACGACGGCCTTTGCGTCGTCCTTCTCGGCCCGGTCGAGCGCCTCGTTGATGGTGGCCTGCATCGTCGGCCCGAGCACGTTGACCTTGCCGTCGTCGAGCGTGATCGTCGCGACGGACTCGTTGAGCTCGTAGTTCACCGGGCTGGTCATCGGGCCTCCTTGACATGCGCCTTTATTTCAGATCAATGTTACGAAACGATGTTACGAAAGCCAAGCGCGTCACCCGGTTGGAGTGCCCCACGGCGCTGTATGTGGAGATTGCCGACGATGAACTACCCGGTCGCGCCGGTGCGGATCATTGCGGCAAGGTCTTCACGGTCGGAAATGTCGAGTTTGATGCATGCGCGATACAGATGTCCCTCCACAGTGCGCACCGAAACCACCAATCGGTCGGCGATCTCCTTGTTGCTCAGCCCGGCGGCCACCAGGTTGGCGATCTCACGCTCGCGGACGGTCAGCGGCAGCGGGTGTGCGGCCAGGTCCAGTGCGGGAGTGCGGATGCCGCCGCACTCGGCGGCCAGCCTTGTCGCCGCCGCCGCGGCTTCCATGCTGCGCCGACGGTCGTCGGTCGCTTCGAATGTGGCGGCCGCCTGGGCAAAAGCGTCCGCCGCCGACAGCAGGGCGCCGATCTGCTCGAACTGCTGCGCGGCCTCGCCGAGTTTGACGGCGTCACGGTCGCGGATGGCAGTCGCATGTGCCGCGATGGCCGACGACAGCAGGCCGCCGGTGTTCGCCGCGAGGTCGATGACCCGGTCCAGGCACGTCTGGTCGCCGAACCGCACGGCGTCGTGAAGCGCCAACAGCTCAATCGCGGTCTGCTTCGACTCCGACGCCAGTCGTGCGGCATCGAGCGCGAGTTCGATTGCGGCGCTGACGTTTCCCTCCGCGGCTGCCAGCCAGGCCTCGGCGATACGCAGCTGCGGGCCGAACACCGCCACGTGCTTACCGCTTCGGGTACGCAGTTCGGCCACCATCTTCGCGCCGGCATCCGCACGGCCCAGCGCGCAATACGACTGCGCAAGCAGGAGGCGGGCGGGGAAACTCCACGACGCGGCCGACTCCGACGTCAGCGCGGCGACGGTCTGCTCCATGCGGGACATGGTGTCGGCGAACCGGCCGCGCCCGAGTTCGACGGTGCCGACGAGAACATTGGCCATGCCCCACGCCAGGTACTGGCCTGCCGATGTGATCCGCACGATGTCTGCAGATCGTCTTGCGGCGGTGTCGAAGTCGCCGCTGAGCACGAGCGCGCGAACCTCACCGAAGGCGGTCAAGTAACGCAGTAGTCCGTCGACCTTGTCGTCGATCTGATGCCCGCGTTCCGCGACCGCCTCGACCTCGTCGCCGCGGCCCATCAACGCGAGCGCCAGAGCTCCGCCGAACACCGCCCATTCGACCGCGGCGGCGGACGCGTCGTTGTTTGCGAGTACGAGCTTCGACAGCTCGACGGCTTCCTCGACCTGATTCTCGAACAGCCGTGACGCGGAGGCGACGCCTGCGACGACCAACTTGAGGCCAGGGTGGGTGACCCTGTCGCACAACAAGTCCAGCACTTCGCCGGCGCCTTCTGCGTCGCCCATCGACCAGTGCAGGTTGGCGATCCGCGCCAAGCCCCACCGCACCAGCTCTAGTTCGTCCATCTGGTCGGGATCGAACGCGCTGAGTGTCTCCTCGGCTTCGGCGGAGTTGCCCTGCCACAGCAGCGAGCGCGCCAGCAGTTCACTGGCCACCAACCCGCCGCCGCGGTTCACCGCCGCGCGCGCCAACCTCTCGCCGAGCGTCACATTGGTGAGCGTGATTGCATCACGCGCCGCGGACACCAGCAGGTCGACTTCGGGGGACTCATCGCTGTCGAGGGTCAACTCCGCCAGCCGGATTCGATCCGTCGGCCCTCGCAGAGGATGGTCGTGCAGCGCCCGCACCACCTCGCCACGCAGTCGACGGGCGGCCGCCATGCCCAGGCGTCGACGGATCACCTCGCCGAACAGCGGATGGTTGAACCGCACGTCGATTCCGCTGTGCTCCTCGACGACGCGGATCAGGCCGCGGTTCTCGGCCTCCTCGACCGCGTCGACGCCGGCGATGCTGCTCAAGGTGTCCAGGTCGAGCGGCTCGCAGAACGTCAACAGACGCAGCGCGTGCAGCACGTTCTCGGGCAATTGGTCGACCCGGCTGTCGAGCAGCGAAGCCAACTCCGACGTGACAGCAGTGCGGCCACGCAACTGCCACACTCCACGTACCTGACGCAGCGTGCCTGCCTCCAGCGCGCCCTCGACGAGATGTCGCACGAACAGTGCGTTGCCGCCTGACGACTCCCACATCAAGTCGGCCGACAACCCTTCCACCCGGCCGCCGAGCGCCGATTCGATCAGCGTCACGCATTGTTCTTTGGTGAAGGGCATCAGGTGCAGGCGTTGCAGATAGCCGTCTTTCCACAGCGATGTGATGGCGTCAGGAACGGTTTCTCCCGACCGAATGGTCGCCACGATGCGCACGGAACCATCCAGCGCCAATTGATGCAGCAGCGTTGCCGACAGTTGGTCAAGCAAATGCGCGTCGTCGACGCCGATCACCGAATGCCCTTCGGACAGAATCGTTTCGCGAGCCGCCGCCAGAAATGCGACCGGATCTCGTGACGTGGCAGCACCCACCAAGTGCGCGAACACACCGAGCGGGATGCTGCGCGCCGATTCGGTGCCCGCCACCCACCACACGCGCGTCGGCAGTGACTGCGTCACCAAGCGAGCAAGCGTTGTTTTGCCAACACCGGCGTCGCCGACCAAAACGATGCCACAGACGCCCTGTTGGTCGACGAGCGCTGACTGGATGGTCGTGTATTCGTTGTCGCGCTGAACGACCGGCCAATTCTGGGCCATAGCCTGGGACCTTACTCCTGCCTGACAGCGGGATCTTCGCGGTCCCGAATTTGACCGTGTGGCAGTGCGTTTGGGCTACGACGCGACGGCGGTGAGTTCATCGGATCTTGGCTCCGCCTTCACGGTAGGCGTCGTTTCCGGCACCGGCAGCCGCTCGGCGCGTGCGGCCCAGTCCAGATCCGACCACACGACGTGCCACGGCAGTCGGCGCCAATAGTCGGGATGTGCGCGTACATACACGCCGACGCTGGCATGCACGAGCGCGACCTCGGGCACCTTGCGAAAGCGCAACGATCGCGCGCCCTCGGCGAGTGCGTCGAGTTCGGTCGGGGCCAGGGTGCTCGGCCGGCATTCGTCGCTGATGATCGCGCCCGACTTGACCACACCGTCGAGCATCCAGTCCAGCGTGATGTCGGCAAGCGGCCAATACGCGTTGGGGCCGCCGACGACATCGCAGTGCGAGCCGCGGAACCAGACTTCTTCGATGCCGTCGTCGTCGCGTCCGACTCGGCATTCCCGGTATGGGCCTGATCCGCCGTCGATGGCGACCGCGTGCCGCCCCGATACGACGTTACCCAGCGAGTCCTCTTCGCAAAGTGCCGGTGTGCCAGGCACTTTCACGGTATCCCACAGGCCGAGGAAGTGCACGGGCACGGCGACATCATTCCGGCCCTCCAGCGCACCCGCCGTGCGGCGGATCTTCTTCCAGTCGCCGGTCGTGCGGCTCTGGGTCGGCAGCGCGTAGGCGGCAAGCGCGTACTCGACAACGTGATCGTCGCGGTCAGTCATCATCCCGACTGTGCCGAGCATCCGGGCCAGCGACCGAGCGCAGTACGCGCCGCGCCCCGCCCCGAGCAGGAAGATCCGGTCCTCCGGTGCCCAGTGCTCGGCCAGGAAGTAGTACGCGTCGACGACGGATTCGCGGGCGGCGGCCGCCACACTCTCACGCCAGCGGGCCGCCGCGGGGTTGAAGAGTCTGGGCGAGTTTAGCGCCGCTTCGCCCGCGTCATACCAGGTGAGCTGACGGCCGTCGTCGGTGGCGTCGAGCAGTCGGAGCAGGACCTCTGCGTTGGTCGCGTCGCGGGGACCAGGACGATTGTGTGTGCTGTCAAAGCACAAGACGACGTTCTTCATAGCAAACTCCCTGACGGCCCGTCCCAAATCTTCGAGACGTTACCGGTAAGAGTTTGCCAGGCGACGTCTGTCGTGTCTTGCGTATTGGGCTACTCGAAAAATTCGCTCTTCGATTCCCGAGACTGCGGGGCTGGTTCAGCGCGGATTCAGTTGCCGATATGACGACGGTTGCGGCACATCGCCACAAACTGGCTCAGACAGTTCCGTCGGTGACTGAACGGCGAGGCGGTGGCGTCGGCTTTGCCGGTCACGCTTTGTGGCTATGGCCGTTGCTGGAGCCCGTCAAGATCGGATGGGTGTGCCAGATTGTGGCGGTACATAGCAATCGAGGGCTATGCGACCGGCAGCTCGACCCCTGGGCTGACCGGGTCGGCGTGCAGCTCGATAGTCTCGGGCGCGGTGCCGGGCGGCACGTCGTAGGCGAGGCCGACCTCGACCTGGCCGCCGGGGGGGATGTCCACCAACCCGCCCCCGACGTAGGACGTCGCCTCGTCGTCGATGGAGTAGACCTGCCCGGCCGCCTTCAGCTTCTGGAGGGTGCCAAGTAACTGGCCCGGGTCGGGGCTGGTGTTCTGCACCGTCAGGCGCACGACGATGAACTCACCCGCTGCGTCCTTGGTGAGTAAGTCGTTGGTCGGGTCAGTGACTGTGCTGCCGCTCTCGACGCCGGTCACCGTGAACGCCAGCGGACCGTCCGTTGCACCGGCACCCGGCGGCGGTGCCGGCTCGGTCGCGGTGGCCTCCTCCGACGTCGTCTCCTCTTCTGTTGTGGTGGTGGATGTTTCGGGGGCTGGGGAGCTGAGCTGTGTGTTGTCGGGCTTGTGAATGACGAAGGCGTACACCGCAGCGAGGACCAATATGAGCAGCAGCGCGGCGACGGCACCGCCGAAGCCCATGACGAGCTTGCGGTTGTCGACCGGCTTCGGCGGCTCGGTGCCCGCGGGCGGCTCCACGGCGGCCGGCACAGGCGGCGTAGGTGTGGTGGCGTCCGCATAAGGCGCAGACTCCGGTGTCTGCGCTGCCTTCCAGTCGCGCAACGGCACCTGCGTCGTCGGCAACTCGGTCAGCGGCGGCGGCTCGGGCGTCGTGGTGGGCTCGGGTGTCGTGGTGGGCTCGGGCGTCGTGGTGGGCTCGGGTGTCGTGGTGGGCTCGGTAGCCCAGGGGGGCGTCGTCTCAGGCTCCAGGGGTGGCAGCTCGAACGACCACTCGCGCAGCGGCACATCGGTCGTCGGCTGCTCGGTGACCGGCAGTTGGTCGGGCTCGCCGGTCGAAGGCGGCTCCGACTGGGGTTCGGGAGCCCTGTGAGCCCCGCCGTCATCGCCGGCGGCCGGCGCGGCCGGCTGAGGGGGAGGTTCCGGTGCCGCAGGCGTAGGCGACTCCTGCGCGGGTGACCGGTGCTCGGTCCATAGAGCGCCGTCCCAGTACCGAAGGTCGCCGGCCCGTTCGGGATCGGGATACCAGCCTGCGGGGGTGGGCGGTGTCGTCATCGAGTGTTCCCTCCCATTGGGCGCCCGCGGGCGCTCAGGCACGGCAGCGTCGCCGTGGTCAGAACCCTACTTAAAGTTCAGCCGCCCATCAGCATTCGCCACTGATCCAGGTTGCTGGCGCGGTAGACGTAGTTGGTGCGACGCACATCCGACAGCGACGCGCTCGGCTCCATCGAATACCAGTGCCCTGGGTAGACGGTTGGATCGCCGGACAGTTGGGCGAGCTGCTGCAGGCTGCGGAACATGTCGTCGACGTTGCCGCCGGGGAAATCGGTGCGACCACAGCCCTCGAGGAACAACGTATCTCCGGCGACCAGCCTGCCGTCGAGCAGGAAGCACTGGCTGCCTGGCGTGTGGCCGGGCGTGTGCAGCAGCTCGATCTCGACGTCGCCGATGTTGACCTTGTCGCCGTGCTCGTGTGCGGTGAGGTCACTGCGGGCGATGCCGGTGATCCGCGAAACCCATTCCGCCTCAAGGCTGTTCACGTGTACGGGCACGCTCTGTCGCTCCAGCAGCTCGGCAAGGCCTTTGAGTTCGAAGCCCATCATCGACCCGCCGACATGGTCGGGGTGGTGGTGGGTGACCAGCACGCCGGAGAGCTTCATGCCGTCGGACTCGAGGATGTCGACGAGGTCGCCCGCGGCGTAGGCCGGATCGACGACGACGGTGTCGCCGGTCTCGCGGTCGCCGATCAGATAGGAGAAGTTGCGCATCTGCGCGGCGATCATGTCGGACTTCGCGAAGTCGCGGCCCGACAGCAGCTGCCGAAAGTAGAGGCGTTCGGTCATGGAGACAGACTAGGTCTAGTCGCCTTCATCGCTTTTGTGCAGGCGCACCTTCCGGGTGGTGCTGCTCTCGTCGAGGTCGGCGACGTCGCTGCGCGACCGCAGGAAGTCGCTGAACGAGCGGAAGCCCAACGACTTCTCGGAGAACGACGGGTCCATCCGCTTCATCTGTGCCTTGACCGCCGAATTGTGCAGCCAGTCGGCGTCGTCCTTCTCGTGGCCGATGCGCAGTGCCCGCTCTAGCAGGCCCGTCGCCGCGGCCTGCGCATCCGCCGGCTCGGGCTCGTCGTCGGGGGCCGTCGCCTTTGTGCGCGTGGTCGCCTTCTTCGCAGCTGCCGGCGCGACGGTGGGGATACCGGGCAGTGCGTCGTAGGTGACGAACTCGTCGCAGGCCGACGCCAGCGACCGGCTGCTCGCGCCCGCCACGCCGATGCCGACGACGTAGCGGCCCAATCGCTTGCACCGCTGCGCAAGGGCGATGTAGTCGGAGTCGCCGCCGACGATCACCACGTGAGTGAGGTCCGGCAGCCGGAACATGTCCTCGACAGCGTCGACGGCGAGCCGGATGTCCGCGCCGTTCTTGCCGTAGGCGGCCGCCGGGAACAACTGCACGAGGTCGACCGCCCGGCCGACGAGCTGACCCTGGTACTTGGCGTTGAGATCGGCCGACCAGTCGGCGTAGGCCCGAGTCAGCACCAGCGTTCCGAAGGACGAGGCGAAATCGATGATCGCCCCGAGGTCGACGGTGGCCGTCGTCAACTTCTCGTCGTCAAGCCCGCGGGCCTTGTCCTTCTGGAACGAGTTGCGACCGTGCACCTGGTCGTAACGGGAGATCACGATGTTGTCGAAATCGAGGTAGACCGCCACCCGTGGGGTTTCCGCTGCTGAGACCGTTTCCGGCATGGCTCTGTCCTACCACAGCAGCGGCCTGTCACCGGGCCGCTGCAGACCGAATAGTTATTGCTTTCACGGCGCCTGGACTGCGTTGTGTGTCCATTAGTCGGGCCGTTACTTCGCCGTCACCGGTGTCGAGCGGGCGCCCGACGGCACCACCCCGGTGGGGACCCGATCCGGAGTCCATCGAGCTGCATGACGGGCGGTTCTCGGGGGGCGCAACCGTCGGGCTCTAAGCGGTTTGGCGACCTAAACGGCGAGAATGTACCCTCTTTAAGGCCCACGAGCATGTCCGCGCGGGGTCAGGCCCCCTTAGCTCAGTCGGTAGAGCGTTTCCATGGTAAGGAAAAGGTCAACGGTTCGATTCCGTTAGGGGGCTCGGTGGTCACCAGGCGAGCGAAGCGACGGAGAGTGGCGCAGTGGCTAGGTGGCACCCGGATGGCGGTGTAGCTCAGCTGGTTAGAGCGCACGACTCATAATCGTGAGGTCGGGGGATCGAGTCCCCCCACCGCTACAAGACAAGATCGAGGAATTCGTGACTTCCAATTAGAAGGAGACAGCTGACGTGGCGTCCAGTACCGACGTACGGCCGAAGATCACTTTGGCCTGCGAGGTGTGCAAGCACCGCAACTACATCACCAAGAAGAACCGCAGGAACGATCCCGACCGGCTCGAGATCAAGAAGTTCTGCCCGAACTGTGGAAAGCATCAGGCTCACAAAGAGTCGCGCTGACCGACAACTTTCGGGTGTTTGCTGAGGACTTAGGTAGGTTCACAAGCCGTGTCGTCGTCGTTTCTGGACAGCCTGGTCGGGCTGCACTACAGGTATCCTGACCACTACGAGGTAGCCCGGGAGAAGATCCGCGAATACGCGGTTGCGATCAAGAATTCGGACGAGTCGTTCTACGGGGAGAAGGCCGCCGCCGAGCTGGGCCATGACGCCATCCTGGCGCCGCTGACGTTCATCTCCGTCTTCGGCTACACGGCGCAGCTCGCGATGTTCCAGCACCACAACATCGCGATCTCGGATGCCAAGATCGTCCATGTCGACCAGGAGCTCAAGTTCCTGCTGCCGATCAAGGCAGGCGACCGTCTCTACTGCGATGTTCACGTGCATTCGGTGCGGCAGTCGTTCGGGACGGACATCATTGTGACGCACAACGTCGTGACGAACGATAACGGTGAAGTGGTACAGGAGACCTATACGACCCTCGCGGGCCGGACAGGGAACGACGGAGAAGAAGGTGGCTTTAGCGATGGCACTGCGTGAGTTCGATTCGGTGAAAGTGGGTGACTCGCTTCCCGAGAAGGTCATTGCGTTGACGCGGCAAGATTTGGTGAATTACGCGGGCGTGTCCGGCGACCTCAACCCGATCCATTGGGACGACGACATCGCCAAGCAGGTCGGCCTTGACACCGCGATCGCGCACGGCATGCTCACCATGGGCCTCGGCGGCGGCTACGTCACGTCGTGGGTCGGCGACCCGGCGGCGGTGACCGAGTACAACGTCCGCTTCACCGCCGTCGTGCCTGTGCCCAACGACGGCGTCGGCGCCGAGATCACGTTCAGTGGCAAGGTGAAATCCGTTGATCCGGAGACGAAATCGGTGACCATCGCACTGTCTGCGACCAGCGGCGGCAAAAAGATCTTCGGCCGCGCTGTTGCAAGCGCGAAGCTGGCCTGAGAGTCTCGGCGAATGGCTATCAAGACCAATGTCTTGGGAATGGTGCACGAGTACCACGACTACTTCGTGGTGGGCCGCGAAAAGATCCGCGAGTACGCGAACGCCGTCAAGTCGTACGACCCCGCCTCGCACGACGAGGCCGCCGCGGCCGCGCTCGGTCACTCCGCGCTGGTCGCGCCGCTGACCTTCATCTCGACGTTCGCGCTGCTGATGCAGCAGGATTTCTTCCGCAAGGTCGACACCGGTTTCCAGACCATGCAGATCGTTCAGGTGGACCAGAAGTTCCTGTATCACAAGCCGTTCCTGGCTGGCGACAAGGTGTGGGGCCGGATGGAGGTCATCTCGGTCAACGAGCGGTTCGGCGCTGACATCGTGCAGACCAGGAACCTCGCCCTGGACGAGAACGGCGAGCTCTACATGGAGGCGTATACGACGCTGATGGGCCATGAGGGCGACGACTCGATCTCGGTCAAGTACGACCCCGAGACGGGCCAGGTCACGCGGACACCCGTTAAGGCGGTCGGGCCGACCTCAGAGCCGGAAGCCGACGGCTCAGAGCCGGAAGCCGACGGCGAAGCAACGCCGGATTAGTAACAAAGACCAGGCCCGATGTACACTCGGACCTCGGGATTCTCCCCATCAAGCGCGCTGTCCGTCGGTTTGAAGATCGGCCGATCGGGGAGCGCGCAAATTGTGTAGGTCCCGAGCGGGGTGATGGCCTGCCGGCAGCGCGCCAGCAGCGTTATCCATGAAGGGGCGTAGCTCAACTGGCAGAGCAGCGGTCTCCAAAACCGCAGGTTGCAGGTTCAAGTCCTGTCGCCCCTGCTCAACTGAATACTCGACACGTGTGGACACTGGAAGATGAGGCCCACACAACCCAGACGAAAGGCATGCGGTGAGCGACGAGCCCGAAGGCACCGGCACCGGCTCCGTGGTGACGCAGCCCGCGCGGCCCACCGGCAAGCGGTCGCGGCGCGGGGCCGCTGTCGATGACGACACCTCGACCGGCGCCCAGGAAGCGCCCGCCCTCGAGGACGCCGGTAAAGGCAAGAAGAAGACCAAGAAGAAGGCCGCCAAGGGGCCGCGTCGCAACCCGATCGCGTACGTCATCAACTACCTGCGTGAGGTCATCGGCGAGCTCCGCAAGGTCATCTGGCCGAACCGCAAGCAGATGGTCACCTACACCATGGTCGTGCTGTTTTTCCTGGCGTTCATGGTGACGTTGATCGGACTGGTCGACCTCGGCGTGGCCAAGGTCGTGATGATGGTGTTCGGCTGACCGACCCAGATATTGAGAGGACTGACAAGTGACTAGCTTCGACGGCGAGACGGCCGCGAGCGTGTCTAACGCACTCGCTGAAGCCGCGGACCCGGCGACCGTGATCGCAGACGAGGCCGCCGAGTCTCTCGAGCAGAGCACTGCGGCCGAGGCCGTCGAGGATGCGCCGCTGGAATCCGACGAGGCCCCGGCCGAGCCGGCTGGAGTCTGATGTCGCCGCCGATGCGGCTCCGGAAGACGAAGACGAGGACCCTGCCGTCGCGCTCAAGAAGGACCTGCGGCTGCGGCCCGGCGAGTGGTACGTCATCCACTCCTACGCCGGCTACGAGAACAAGGTGAAGGCCAACCTCGAGACCCGCGTGCAGAACCTGGACGTCGGCGACTACATCTTCCAGGTCGAGGTGCCCACCGAAGAGGTCACCGAGATCAAGAACGGCCAGCGCAAGCAGGTCAACCGCAAGGTGCTGCCGGGCTACATCCTGGTCCGCATGGAGCTCAACGACGAGTCGTGGGGCGCGGTGCGCAATACTCCCGGCGTCACCGGCTTCGTCGGCGCGACCTCGCGGCCGTCGCCGCTGACGCTCGATGATGTGGTCAAGTTCCTGCTGCCGCAGGGTCAGCCCAAGAAGGCCGCCAAGAGCACCGCAGGCGCCGCCTCGTCCGAGGCCAGCCTGGAACGGGCACCCATCGAGGTCGATTTCGCCGTCGGCGAGTCGGTCACCGTCATGGACGGCCCGTTCGCGACGTTGCCCGCCTCCATCAGCGAGGTCAACGCCGAACAGCAGAAGCTCAAGGTGTTGGTGTCCATCTTCGGCCGCGAAACACCTGTCGAACTGACCTTCAACCAGGTCGCCAAGATCTAGAGAGGAACACCAACCACCATGGCCCCGAAGAAGAAAGTCGCCGGGCTGATCAAGCTGCAGATCCAGGCCGGGCAGGCCAACCCCGCCCCGCCGGTGGGTCCCGCGCTCGGCCAGCACGGCGTCAACATCATGGAGTTCTGCAAGGCGTACAACGCCGCGACGGAGAACCAGCGCGGCAACGTCATCCCCGTGGAGATCACCGTCTACGAGGACCGCAGCTTCACCTTCAACCTGAAGACCCCGCCCGCTGCCAAGCTGTTGCTCAAGGCCGCAGGCGTGCAGAAGGGCTCGGGCGAGCCGCACAAGACCAAGGTCGCCAAGGTGACCTGGGATCAGGTGCGCGAGATCGCCGAGACCAAGAAGGACGACCTCAACGCCAACGACGTCGACGCGGCGTCCAAGATCATCGCCGGCACCGCCCGGTCGATGGGGATCACCGTCGAGTAGCCGAAGGCGGATCGACCCGACACAGTGCGAGTAGCCGAAGGCGGATCGACCCGAACAGTGGGAGAGCTGGCATCGGCTCGCCAACCACAACTCATCAACTAGGAGATACGAATGAGCAAGAACAGCAAGGTATATCGCGAAGCCGCCGAGAAGATCGACCGGGAGCGGCTGTATTCGCCGCTCGAGGCCGCGAAGCTGGCCAAGGAGACGTCGTCGAAGAAGCAGGATGCGACCGTCGAGGTCGCCATCCGGCTCGGCGTCGACCCGCGCAAGGCCGACCAGATGGTGCGCGGCACCGTCAACCTGCCGCACGGCACCGGTAAGACGGCCCGCGTCGCGGTGTTCGCCGTCGGCGACAAGGCCGAGGAGGCCAAGGCCGCGGGCGCCGACGAGGTCGGCAGTGACGACCTGATCGAGAAGATCCAGGGCGGCTTCCTGGATTTCGACGCCGCCATCGCCACCCCCGACCAGATGGCCAAGGTGGGCCGCATCGCTCGCATCCTGGGCCCTCGCGGCCTGATGCCGAACCCGAAGACGGGCACCGTCACGCCCGATGTCACCAAGGCGGTCAACGACATCAAGGGTGGCAAGATCAACTTCCGCGTAGACAAGCAGGCCAACCTGCACTTCGTCATCGGCAAGGCGTCGTTCGACGAGAAGTCGCTGGCGGAGAACTATGGTGCAGCGATCGACGAGATCCTGCGGGCCAAGCCGTCGTCGTCGAAGGGCCGCTACCTGAAGAAGATCGTCGTCTCGACGACCACCGGCCCCGGCATCCACGTCGATCCTGCCGTCACCCGTAACTTCGCCGAGGCCTAAGCCGTCGAACGTGAAGTCATCGCGCACTTTTCGCCGATCTGTGTGCACTAACTTCACGCTCGCGCTAGCGGTCGTCGTCGCACCCGTCGCCGGCGCCGGGCCCGCGACCGCGGCCCAGGCCGGTTTCGTCGACATCCGCAGCGTCATCCCCGACGCCGTCGTCGACCTGCGCTATGCGACGGCCGACAACTTCGTCGGAAGGCCGTTGTATCCACCGGATGCCCGATGCCTCGTGCACGAGTCGATGGCGCCTGGGCTCACTAAGGCTGCCGCAGCGTTCCGGGCCCGCGGCGCAAAGCTGGTGTTCTGGGACTGCTACCGCCCGCACGCGGTGCAGGTCGAGATGTTCGAGGCCGTGCCGGACCCGAACTGGGTGGCGCGGCCGGGGACGTCGGCGCGCAGCCACGAGTCAGGCCGTTCGGCCGATGTGACTTTGGCCGACGCGCACTACGGCTGGCTCATCGACATGGGCACAGGCTTTGACGACTTCTCGCCTCGCGCAAAGGCTTTCGTGACCGACGGCGTCACCGCCGAGCAGCAGGCCAACAGGAAATGGTTGCGCGACGGAATGAGCGTCGGCGGGCTCTCGGTGTACTCGGGCGAGTGGTGGCATTTCGACGGCCCCGGCGCCGATGTCGGTCAGCCGATCCTCGACGTCCCGCTGAACTGATCGCGAGCGTTGCACCGCGAGCGAGCGCTCTTGTACGCGAATTTACGGCGTGTCGCGTACAGACTCGGTCGCTCGCGGTATTAGGCCGAGCACTCGGTGATGCGGCGACGCAGGAAGGCGCGAGCGGGTTCGGAACCGTTAGCCTGGAAGGCCTTCTCGTACCAGGCGCGCGCCTCGTCGGTACGCCCCGCCCGTCGCAGCAGATCCGCGCGGATCGACGGCACCGTGCTGGATCGCGCAAGCCGCGGATCATCGGCCACGTCGTCGAGTGCGGCAAGGCCGACCGCGAACCCGTCACGAAAACCAATCGCCAGCGCCCGATTGGCGTGCGCCACAGGCGAATCGGCGATCTCCAGCAGCCGGTCGTAGGCGGCGCAGACCATCGCCCAGTCGGTCTGCTCCCAGCTGGGTGCCGTCGCGTGCAGTGCGGCGATCACCGCCTGCGGTAGGTACGCGCCCGTAGCGCCCTCGGCCAGTCGCATGCGCTGCAATCCGCCGGCGATCCTGCCGCGATCCCACCGGCTGCGGTCCTGTTCGTCGAGCGGCACCAGGGCACCGTCGGCGTCCACTCGCGTCACTCGTCGCGAATCATGCAGCAGCACAAGGGCGGCCAGCGCATGCGCGTCGCGCGAATCAGCCATCAGCGCGCACAGCTCACCCGCCAGTCGGACGCCTTCATCGCACAACTCGTCGCGGATCGCCGACGGCCCGCCGGTCGACCAGTAGCCCTCGGTGAACACCGAGTAGATGCAGGCGAGGACGTGCGGGGTGCGTTCGGGTAACAGGTCGGCGGGCGGCACTCGAAGCGGGATGTTTGCATGCCGAATCTTGCTCTTGGCACGGGTGATTCGCTGACCGACCGCCGCTTCGGACTGCAGCAGCGCCCTGGCGATCTCGGTCACCGTGAGCCCCGAGATCAGTCGCAGGGTGAGCGCGAGCTGCGAAGTCCGGTCCAGTGCCGGGTGCGCGCAGGTGAACATCATCCGCAGTTCGTCATCGCGGACCTGGTGCGGGACGCCCCCGCGTTCGGTGCGGGCACGGATGTCGTCGACCACGGCAGCGAGTTCCTTTCCCGGCCGGACGGATTCACGGCGCAGACGGTCCAACGCGCGGTTGCGCGCCACCGCCACGACCCACCCGCCGGGGTTGTCCGGCATACCGTCGCGGGGCCACGCCCGTAACGCTTCGGTGAACGCCTCCTGGACGGCGTCCTCGGCGACGGTGAGATCACCCGACCAGCGTGCAAGCGCCGCTACGGCAGGGCCCCATTCGCGCCGAAAGACGCTGTCCAGGTTGGTCATTCGCGACTAGAGGCCGGAGATGCCGGCCAACCGCCGCAGCTCCACCGTCGTCGCGGGAATCATCGACGCGACCTTGATCGCCTCGTCGCGGTCGGCGGCGTTGATGTAGTAGAACCCGTTGGCCACCTCGGCGCCCTCGGCGAACGGCCCGTCGGTCAACAGCATCTCGCCGTCGCGGACGCGTACCGTCGTCGCCGTCGACGGGGGATGCAGCGGAGCGCCGCCCACGGCGCGGTCGCCGGCGAGTTTGCCGAACTCCGTGTGCGCCTTGATGCCCTCATCCCACTGCACGCTGCCCGGTTCGACGATGGTTCCCGGCGGCTCCAGCAGCAGCGCCAGCCAGCTGTCGCTTGTTAACGGCGCGCGGGCGGGGGAGAAGTGGACCATCGGCCACACCTCGATCGCGCCGTACCTGGCGGCCGGGATGTCACGGGCGAGCGTCAGCGCCGCGTCGAGGTTTTCGGCTTCGAAGACGTAGTAGCCGCCCGCCACCTCGGCGCTCTCGGCAAACGGGCCGTCGGTGACGGTCGGCGCGTCAGGTCCACCGGTGATTCGCACGCCGGTCGCGGCGGACTGCAGGGCGTCACCCGCCAGGATCGCCGATGCGGCCTTCGCGTGGAAATTCCGGTAGGCCGTCATCTCGTCCGCGCCCTCGTCGGGCGTCAGATCGCGTTCGGGGCTGATCAGCAAGGCGAAGTAGTGCATCATTCGGACCTCTCACGTAGCGAGCAGAACCCTGTATTCCACTCTCTACCTGTCCGACGAATAGGGCACCGCGAATCCGACACTCGCCGCGAGCGGGCGCTTCTGCACGACAAATTGCGGCGTGTCGTGTGCAGACACGGTCTCTCGCGGAGCTGGGCGCGCCTCTGCGCCTGCGCTCTTCCAGCGTGGCCCGCACGATCGTGTGCAGAAGCATCACTCCGTCGTCAGACAACAGGTTGTATGCCTTCTTGAAGAACGCCGTGTAGCGATCGCTGCCGAAGTGCTCGAACGCGCCGATCGACACGATGCGGTCGACCGGCTCGTCGAACCGCTCCCACCCCTCGAGCAGCACGCGCTTGGTGCGGGAGCTGTCCATGGCGTCGAACGTGCGCCGAACGTGGGCAGCCTGGTTCTCGGAGAGCGTCAGCCCGATCACGTTCACGTCATACTTTTCGATCGCCCGCCGCATGGTCGCGCCCCACCCGCAACCGATGTCCAGCAGTGTCATGCCGGGCTGCGGGTTCAATTTGCCGAGGGCCAGATCGATCTTCGCGATCTGGGCCTCCTCGAGCGTCATGTCGTCCCGCTCGAAATAGGCGCAGCTGTAGGTCTGGGTGGGGTCGAGGAACAGCCGATAGAAGTCGTCGGATAGGTCGTAGTGGTGCTGCACCTTCTCGAAATGCGGTGTCAGCTGCGTCATGGTTCCTCCCGGTGTCTTGCGTACATATCCCCGGCTAAACCGTTCGAAACCTGGTCTGAACGCTGGAAGGCGCTGATCGACGGCGACCTAAATATGGCAGAACATCTCATTTTGCTGCAACGCGACCCTCCCAATGACGGATGCGACAATTGTGAATGCAGCAGCAAAGATGCCCAGATCGCGCCGATACGTGCAGGTGTGAAATGCCGCATCCGGCCCGCGCCGATTCACGGCTGTGGCCCTCTATCTCTTAGACTGCGCTTATGGAACGTGCGTCTGTGCATGGGGCACCCCCGCCGCGGCCGGGTCGGCCGAACACCAAGCCCTACGTGGATGAAAACGGTGGCATCGCCCTGCCGCACGGCACCAGCATGTCGCAGCTGCTGGACCAGAACATCGAGAAGTTCGGAGACGAGCTCGCCTACCGTTACGTCGATTACAGTCACGACCCCGACGGAACGCCGCAGGAGCTCACCTGGACTCAGGTGGGCAGGCGTTCCCAAGCCATCGGCGCCCGGCTGCAGCAGGTGACCTCACGCGGGGATCGGGTGGCGATCCTGGCGCCGCAAGGCCTCGACTACGTCACGTGTTTCTTCGCCGCCATCCAAGCGGCCAACATCGCGGTTCCGCTGTTCGCACCCGAGCTTCCCGGTCACGCCGAGCGACTGGACGCCGTCCTGACCGACGCCCTGCCCGCCGTCGTGCTGACGACGACGAAAGCCAGTGACGCGATCCAGAAGTTCGTGCGGCTGATGCCGCGCGAGAAGAGGCCCCGCATCATCGCCGTCGACGCGATCCCCGACTCGGTGGGGTCGACGTTCGAGCCGTCGAACCTGGACACGGACGACATTGCCTACCTGCAGTACACCTCGGGCTCGACCCGGGTGCCGACCGGAGTGGAGATCAGCCACCGCGCTGCGGGCACCAATCTGTTGCAGATGGTCTTCTCGATCGATCTGGAGGGCGACTTCGAGATCAACGGCGCCAGCTGGTTGCCGCTGTATCACGACATGGGGCTGATGATGGTCGGCTTCCCCATCCTCTACGGCGGAAATCTGACCTTCATGTCGCCGATGGCGTTCGTCCGCCGGCCCGGGCGCTGGATCCAGATGCTCCACGCCACCTCGCGCAACAGTCACATCGTCTCGCCCGCACCGAATTTCGCGTTCGAGTTGGTCGCACAGCGCGGACTTCCCAAGGGCGACGACCTCGACCTGAGCAACGTGATATTCATCAACGGCTCGGAGCCGGTCAGCCTTCCTTCGATCACCAAATTCACCGAAGCATTCCTGCCGTATGGGCTGTCCAAGACCGCCGTCCGGCCGTCCTACGGAATGGCGGAGGCGACGCTGTTCGTGTCGTCGATCAGGCCGCACACCGAGCCGATCGCGGTCTACCTCGATCGTGACGAGCTGGGCATCGGACGGGCGGTTCGTGTCGCACCCGACGCGCCGAACGCCCTTGCTCAGGTGTCCTGCGGCCGGGTCTCGGTGAGCCAGTGGGCGGTGATCGTCGATCCCGACACCGGACAGGAACTCCCCGACGAGCACGTCGGGGAGATTTGGTTGCACGGCGACAACATCGGCCGCGGCTACTGGGCGCGGCCCGAGGAGACCGAGTACACGTTCGGCAACAAGCTGCAGTCCCGGCTTGATTCAGGCAGCCACGCCGACGGCGCCGACGCCGACGCGACGTGGCTGCGCACCGGTGACCTCGGCGTCTACATCGACGGGGACCTATTCGTCACCGGTCGCATCAAGGACATGGTCATCGTCGACGGCCGCAACCACTACCCACAGGACATCGAGGCGACCGTCGCCGAGGCATCCGAGGGGATCCGCCATGGCTTCGTTGCGGCGTTCTCGGTTCCGGCCCGAGAGCTGCCCAACGGCTCGCCCACGGACACCAGCGAAAAGCTCGTGATCGTCGCCGAGCGGGCCCCCGGGGCCGGCCGGGCGGACCCGCAGCCCATCATCGACGCCGTCCGCAGGGCGGTGTCCCGCAAGCATGCCGTCAACATCTACGACGTGCGGTTGGTCGCTGCAGGCGTCATCCCGCGCACCACGAGCGGCAAGCTGGCTCGACGCGCATGCCGCGCGGAGTACCTCGACGGGACGCTGAGCACCCGCTGAATCAGCACGAGCGACCGCTTTTGTACGCCTTTTAGCGGTGTGTCGTGTACAGACACGCTCGCTCGCGGTGCGAAGGGGGTGCCCCAACTGGCGGTGCGGAGGGGCGTGGAGACTAGGCGGCCGCGCCGGGCTTGAGGTACGTGACGAGGTTGCAGTCGATCGACTCGTCGGTGAAGTAGTGCTGGCAGCCGCGCAGGTACTTCATGTACCGGTTGTAGACCTCTTCGGAGGTCATGGCGATCGCCTCGTCCTTCTTGGCTTCCAACGTGTCGGCCCAGGTGCGCAGCGTCCTGACATAGTGCGTCTGCAGCGACAGGTACTCGGGCACCACGAAGCCGGCCTTCTCGCCATGCTCGACCATCATCTTGGCGGTCGGGATGCGGCCGCCGGGGAAGATCTCGGTGATGATGAACTTGACGAACCGGGCCAGCTCGAACGTCAGCTTCTTGCCCCGCTCGGCGAGATCGTATGGGTGAAAGCCGGTGCTGCTCTGGATCGTCATCCGGCCGTCTTCGGGCAGGATGTTGTAGGCGTTCTTGAAGAAATCGTCGTAGCGGTCGAACCCGAAGTGCTCGAAAGCCTCGATCGACACGATGCGGTCCACCGGGTCGCTGAACTCCTCCCAGCCCCGCAACAACACCTGGTGGGTGCGGTCGGTCTGCACGGTGTCTAGCAACTGCGAGCAATAGGCGTGCTGGTTCTTGCTCAGCGTCAGGCCGATGACGTTGACGTCGTACTTCTCCATCGCCCGCTTCATCGTGGCGCCCCAGCCGCATCCGATGTCGAGCAGCGTCATACCCGGCTTGAGGTCGAGCTTGTCCAGGTTCAGGTCAACCTTGGCAATCTGCGCCTCTTCGAGGGTCATGTCGTCCCGAGCGAAATACGCGCAGCTGTACGTTCGCGTCGGGTCCTGGAACAAACCGAAGAAATCGTCCGAAAGATCGTAGTGCGCCTGGATTTCTTCGAAATGTGGCTGCATCCGGTCGGCATTTACGGCCATCTGCGTCAACCCGCCTCCTCCTGCTTCAAACTGCTCGGCACACTACCCGTAATCAATGGATCTATTTCTCGAGCGTGAACTGGTGGATGTCGACATACCTCATCCGAAAACCGTCCGCGGTGCCTCTGAGGAACTTCATATATCGCTCATAGACTTCTTCGGACTGGATCGCGATCGCTTCGTCCCTGCGGGACTCCAGCACGTCGGCCCACATGTCCAAAGTCTTTGCGAAATCGGACTGCAGCGACTGAATGTGAGTCAGCGTGAAACCCGCCCTAGTCGAATGTTCTTCGACTTTCTCGATCGACGGCAAACGTCCGCCGGGGAAAATCTCGGTCATCACGAACTTGATGAAGCGGGCAAACGAGAACGTGAGCGGAATGCCGCGCTCGGCCATCTGGGGTGTGGTCAGGGCCGTGATCGAGTGCACCATCATCACGCCGTCGTCGGGCAGCAGGTCGTAGGCGAACTCGAAGAAGTCGTCGTAGCGCTCGAATCCGAAATGCTCCAGCGCCTCGATGATGACGATCCGGTCGACGGGCTCTTTGACCTCCGCCCAATCCTGCAGGAGCACCTTGTACGACCGGTCGGAGTCGGCCTTGGCGAGCAGGTCGCGGCAGAACCGGTGCTGGTTCTTGGAGAGGGTCACGCCGATGACGTTGACGTCGTAGTGCTCCATTGCCCGCTTCATCAACGAGCCCCAGCCGCAGCCGACGTCGAGCAGCGTCATACCGGGCTTCAGGCCCAGCTTGTCGAGGCTCAGGTCGAGCTTGGCGATCTGCGCCTCTTCCATCGTCATGTCGTCACGTGGGAAGTAGGCACAGCTGTAGGTGACCGTCGAGTCGGTGAACAGCTGGAAGAACTCGTTGGAGAGGTCGTAGTGCGCACGCACCTCACCAACGCTCTGGTGCTTCTTCGTCGATGCGGCGGTCTGCTCGGCCATTACTTCTCCAGTGTGAACTGGTTCACGTCGATGTAGCCGACCCGGAATCCGTCCGCGCAGCCCGTCAGGTACTTCATGTACCGCTCGTACACCTCTTCGGACTGGATGGCGATCGCCTCATCTTTCTTGGCCTCGAGGTTCGCGGCCCAAATGTCTAGGGTACGGGCATAGTGCGGCTGTAGCGACTGGCGACGCGCCAGAGTGAAGCCGGCCCTGCTGCTGTGGTCCTCGACCTTCTCGATCGATGGCAGCCTGCCGCCCGGGAAGATCTCGGTGATCATGAACTTGATGAAGCGGGCGAAGTTGAAGGTCAGCGGCATGCCGCGGTCGACCATCTGTGGGCCGGTGAGCCCCGTGATCGTGTGCAGCAGCATGACGCCGTCGTCGGGCAGCGCCTCGTAGGAGAACTTGAAGAAGTCGTCGTAGCGGTCGAAGCCGAAGTGCTCGAAGGCGCCGATCGACACGATGCGGTCGACGGGCTCGTCGAACTCCTCCCAGCCCTTGAGCAAGACTCGCTTGGTCCTGGGGCTGTCCGACGACTCGAGGACCTGTTCGACACGGGCGGCCTGGTTCTTCGACAGGGTCAGGCCGATGACATTGACGTCGTATTTCTCGATAGCCCGCATCATCGTCGAGCCCCAGCCGCAGCCGACGTCGAGCAGCGTCATCCCCGGCTCGAGTCCGAGCTTGCCCAGCGCCAGGTCGACCTTGGCCCGCTGCGCCTCTTCCAGGGTCATGTCGTCGCGCTCAAAGTAGGCGCAGCTGTAGGTCCGCGACGGGTCCAGAAACAGCGCGAAGAAGTCGTCTGACAGGTCGTAGTGCGCCTGGACGTCCTTGAAGTGCGGTTTCAGGGTCGATTTACCCTTGTCGGCCATGTGGATGTTGCCTCTCTGATTACGGAAGGCGTCCCCCGATCGACCTGGTGGAGTACCTGCCCCGGGACACGCGCCATGGATCAACCCCGGATGCCTCCCGCCTCGGAATGCTAGCCGATTTCGCTGTGAGCAACGAATCGGCGAAGTCCGCTGGTCAGGGCGCTTCGGCGAAGTTCGTCTTCAGTTCGCCGACCAGCTGGTCCCATAGCTGTTCGGGCAGGTCGTGGCCCATGCCGTCGATCAGGACCAACCGGGCACCCTTGATCGCTCGGGCGACGGCGCGGCCGCCGAACGGACGCATCAGCTTGTCCGACCTACCGTGGATCACCGTCGTCGGCGCGCTGATCTGGCGGTCGTAGGTCAGCAGGCTGCCGCTGCCCAGCACCGCGGCGAAGTGCCGCGCGATACCCGCCGGGTAGTACGCGCGCTCGTAGCCCTCGATGGCGTCGGCCCGTAGTTGATCCTCCGGGCGCGGGTAGCCCGGGCTGCCGATGATCTTGCTGACCCGCACTGCATTGGCGACGATCGCTTCCTGGGTGGAGTCCGCGGGCCGCTGCAGCAACGCACGCAGTTGTTTGTACCCGGGCGGCGGCAGGAATGCCTGGTTGTTGCTGGTGAAGATCAGCCCGAGCGTCTTGGTGCGCTCGGGGAACCGGGCCGCGAAGATCTGCGCGATCATGCCACCCATCGATGCGCCGACGATGTGGGCGCGGTCGATGTCGAGGTGGTCCAGCAGCGCGGAGGCGTCGTCGGCCAGGTCCTCGAGCGTGTAGGCGGCCGGGCTGCGCCTGCCAAAAAACGAGTTGACCATCCGCGGCAGCAGCGGCGCGCCGCTGTGGCGGCCGGTCAGCTTGCTCGACAGGCCGACGTCGCGATTGTCGTAGCGGATGACGCGCAGCCCCTGGTCGACGAGCTTCTCGCAGAAACCCGTGCGCCACAACAGCATTTGCGCGCCGAGGCCCATGATGAGCAACACCGGAGGATGGTTGGGGTCGCCCATGTCCTCGTAGTAGATCTCTATCGGATCGTTCGGGTCGCCGGACTTCGCCGTGCCGGTGCGAGCCTGCATCAAACGTCGACCTCGTCTTTTTGGGGGTCCTGATACTCCCGGCTCACCTCGACCATGAAGTTGGCGAAGTAGCCCGTCAGCTGCGGATCGCTCATCATCTGCCAGCGCGGCGCCAGCAGCTTCATGTAGCGCTCGACGTAGAGGAACTGCTTGCCGATCAGCACCAGCTCGCGCGGCAGCTTGACGTCGTAGGCGTCGGCCAGCGTGGAGAGCTGCTTGCCGATTTCGGCGTAGGACATGTCGCCGAGGTTCTGCATGGTCAGCGGTGTGGCGAACTTCTCCAGATCCTTGGCGGCTTCCGCCTCCGGCTTGACCGTGCCGACGGCGCCCATCAGCACGACGATCTTCCCCGCGGCGGCATGGTCCTTCTTGACCAGCAGCGCATATACCAGCTCGCGCAGCAGCCAGCGGGTACGCGGGTCGATGCGGCCCATGATGCCGAAGTCGAAGAACACGATCTTGCCGTCGTCGTCGACGTAGAGGTTGCCTGCGTGCAGGTCGCCGTGGAACAGACCGTGCCGCAGCCCGCCCTCGAACAGGCTGAACAGCAGGGCCTTGACCAGCTCTGTGCCGTCGAAGCCGGCCTTGCGCACGGCAGCGACGTCGTCGATGCGGATGCCCTGGATGCGCTCCATGGTCAGGACCCGCGAGCTGGTCAGGTCCCAGTACACCTGAGGCACCCGGATGTTCTTGCCCAACGGCGAGGCGTGCATGTGGGACACCCAGGCGTCCATCGACTGCGCCTCGAGGCGGAAGTCCAGCTCCTCGGCGAGGTTGTCGGCGAAGTCGGCGACCACGTCCTGTGCCGACAGTCGGCGACCCAGCTTGGCCAGCTCGACCAACTGCGCGCCCCGCTTGAGGATCTGCAGGTCGGCGGCGACGCGGCGACGGATGCCCGGCCGCTGGATCTTGACGACGACCTCTTCGCCGCTGTGCAGGGTCGCGTAGTGCACCTGCGCGATCGACGCCGACGCGAACGGCTTCTCGTCGAAGCTCTTGAACAGCGTTTTGGGCTCGTCGCCGAGGTCCTCGACGAACAGCTTGTGGATCTCGTCGGAGTCGGCGGGCGGCACCTTATCGAGCAGGCTGCGGAACTCCCGGGACAGCTCCTCGCCGAACGCGCCGGGGCTCGACGCGATGATCTGACCGAATTTGACGTAGGTGGGGCCGAGATCGGCGAACGTCTTCGGAATCTCCTTGATGACTTTCTGCTGCAGCGAGCCGCGGCCGGCGAGCTTGGTGACGACCCGTGCGCCGGTGCGGGTTACCTGCCAACCCGTCGCTCCGATGCGGGCGGCCTCGACGGGCAACGGGACCCGATCCAGCTTGGCCACCTCGCGGTGCTTAGTCGTACTCATGGCTAGCAGTCTCTCAAAGTCGCTCGCGACCCGCGAAAACGTGTGGACCTCATCACACTGACCTGGCTTGATTCGCCGAAACGAAGTTCCGGCAGGCAGTCACTCGCAATTCTTCTGCTGGAATGTCGTTTCGCGGATGTTGACTCCAGCCGTCAGCGGGTCAGGCGGCTACGCCGACTTCCTCCACGGCTTGATCCAGTCGGTTTCGGGCCAACCTTCGACACCTGCCATCAACTCGTACATCGTTGCGCCATCGATGGATTCGCGGATGATGTCGCAGTGCCCCGCATGCCGGGTCAGCTCCTCGACGAGGTGCATCGCGACCCAGCGCACGTTCCAGAAGTCCAGATCCTGGGGGAACCACGGCACATCGTGCGGGACCGGTACCTGCGTGTCGAGGTCGGCCTCGACGAAGATCCGCAGGGTGTCCTCGTTCTGCGCGCGCAGCCTGTCCAGCAGCTGCTCGAGTGTCTCGTCGTCGCGCATCACGTACTCGTCCTCGTGGTCGGCCACCTGGTCCTCGAACGGTCGCTCGTCTCGCGGCGGGAGGTCGGGTGCCGCCTTGACGCGGTCCATCCAGCCCCGCTGCACACCCGCGACGTGCTTGACGAGTCCGCCGATCGACAGGGCGCTGACCGACGGTCTGGACCGTGCCTGCTCGTCGGTGAGGCCGTAGGCCACCGCGAAGAAGGCGTTCTGGTTGAACCGCAGGAACTCGATCAACGTCTGGCGTTCGTCGTTGGCGGGTGGGGGCATTCCTGGCACGGCTACTTCTCCTTCTCGGGGCTGTTCGCGTAAAGATCTCGGATGCAGGCGATTTCGGCGCCGTGGTGAATCATCTCTCGGTTGATGTGCAGGATCAGTGCGCTGAACGGATAGTCGGCATAGGGCCCCTCGGCGGGTCCGCAGGGCCGGTTCAGCTCATCGTCGTCGAGGGCGCGCACTCCTGCCGTCCATTTGTCGTAGGCGTCGTCGAGCTGACGCAGTGCGGTCGCCGCATCGGTGGCGTACTGCCAGCTGTGGTAGTCGGCGGGCGGCCCACCGAAATGCGAGTGGTTGCGCATCGCCAGCACGCCGACGATGACGTGTGCGAGGCGCCAGGCGATCGTCGTGAACGGCGCCGGCTCCGGCTCCGGGACAGTGAAGTCGATCGAGCCGCCGGGATGCACAGTCCAGCAATTCGGCACCGGGCACCAGAAGTACTCGGCGTCGGTCAGGCCGTCGAGCCGCGGCCGCAGCTGGTTGGCCCAGTGGACTTCGAGCTGGTCGGCGAGTTGGTCGACGAGGTGTTCGGAGCTCATGACACCAATCTCTCATCCATATAGGACAATTTCTGTCCTAAAACTGTGCGAGCCTGAAAGCGTGTCCGAGACGACGAGTCGGGTGTTGCAGCTGCTGGGTCTGCTGCAGGCGCGGCGCGTGTGGTCTGGCCAACAGCTGGCCGAACGGCTCGGGGTGACCACCCGCAGCGTGCGCCGCGACGTCGACCGGCTGCGTGACCTGGGGTATCCCGTGCTCGCCAGCAAGGGCCACGGCGGCGGCTATCGGCTGGGCGCCGGTGCCGCGCTGCCGCCGCTGCTCCTGGATCCCGACGAGGCGGTGGCGATGGCGGTCTGCCTGCGGTTGGCCGCCGGCGGCAGCGTGGCGGGCGTCGGCGAGTCGGCGCTGCGAGCCCTGAGCAAGCTGGACCAGGTGATGCCGTCGCGGCTGCGCTCGCAGGTCTCTGCAGTGCACGACGCCACCGTCACCCTCACCTGGAATTCGTCCGACTCGCCCGTCGAACCGGACGTGCTGATGACCCTGGCGCGCGCGTGCCGCGACCGTGAGCACGTGTCGGCGTCGTACGTCGACCGCGCCGACAATG
Organism: uncultured Actinomycetota bacterium; assembly: GCA_963715215.1. GTDB lineage: Bacteria > Actinomycetota > Actinomycetes > Mycobacteriales > Mycobacteriaceae > Mycobacterium. The sequence goes on along the minus strand of CAVQRJ010000018.1, from coordinate 92,455 downwards.
CCACGAAGCGGCGGCTGGAGCCGTATCAGCTGGTCACCACGGGAAGGCGCTGGTATCTGCTGGCGTTCGACCGCGACCGCGACGACTGGCGCAGCCTGCGACTGGACCGGATGCACGACGTCCGCGCGCACGGCAGCACATTCGTGGCAAGGGAAGCGCCCGACGCCGCGGCGTACGTGCGGCGGTCGATCAGCGCGTCGCCGTATCGACACATCGCGCGTGTCCGCTACTTCGCACCCGAACATGTTGTGGCGAAACACTTCTCGCCGTCATCGGTGACGATCGAGCCGGACGGCGCCGACGTCTGCATCGTCACAGCGGGCGCAGACGACCCGGAGCGGATGGTCTTCTATTTCGCGACGGTCGGCGTCGACTTCGAGGTGCTCGAACCACCTGAAGTGGCCGATGCCGTCGACTCGGTCGCCGAGCGGTTGCGGCGCGCGGCGAGCAGGCCGTGACGGTTGCGCCTGGCCGCGGACCCGCGCAAGCGCAGGCGCAGCAGCAGCAGTCGGCGGTGCGCCTCGAAACCCATCGACAGCGGGTCAGACCAATTGCGCGAGCCGCCTGACGTCTTCTGTTCAGGAGTCATGATGGTTCCATTGTGGCATTCCGGCGCGGAGGTTGCAGATGACGCGCCGTCGGCTCGATCCCTGGCTGCTCGACGAAATGAATTGTGGCCCAACCGTACTCAACGGCAGGGCGACGAAATGGCATATGCGGCCTTGATATGGGTGTGACGAGGCTTACCCGCACCGGATCAGGCGCTGATTCCCAACCGGTCGGTGAGCACCAGAAACGCAACCGCGAAATCGTTTTCGCTGGTGTCGACGCGCAGCCGCTCCCAGTCCACCTGCTCGCGCACCGCCCTGACCGCGGGTAACAGGGCCGCGAAATCGCAGTGATGCTCGTTGAGCGAGTTCAGCTTCTCGGTGACGACCCGCGTGGCCGGAAGCACCCGCATCCGGATGGCGAGCACGTCGAGCTCCTCCGCCGACGCGATCATGTCGGCGTCCACCGGAGTCCCGTTGAGCTGGTGCAGCACATCGATGACGAACTGCTGCTCGACGCATGCCTTGAACAGCCAGTCCTCGGGCGTGCGGTCGATGCGGAACCCGGCCTTCTCCAGTGTCAGCGCCGCCGCCTCGGTGTCCTCCTGCGCGACCACGAAGTCGACGTCGTGCACGGGCTCCGGGCCGCCGTACGCCCACAGCGCATAGGTGCCTGCCAGCGCGAACTCAGGCCCGTGCGCCTTGAGCGCCGAGGCCGCGTGCCTGAGTGCGTCGCGCAGATCGATGTTCGTCATCGTGGGTATCTAGTACCCATGCGGATGGCCACCTTCAACATCCTTCACGGACGCAGTGTGCACGACGGCGCCGTGGAGCTGGACCGGCTCGAGGAATCGGTGAGGCTGCTCGACGCCGACGTGCTGGCACTGCAGGAGGTCGACTGCGACCAACCTCGGTCGTCGATGGCCGACCTGACGGCGCTGGCGGCCCAGGCCATGGGCGCCGTGACGCACAGGTTCGTCGCGGCGATCTCGGGTACGCCGGGCGCGACGTGGATGGCGGCGACGGGTCGCGAACAGCCAGGCACGGCGGCCTACGGCATCGCGTTGTTGTCACGGTTTCCTGTGCAGAGCTGGCAAGTGCTGCGCCTGCCCCGCATCCCGATGACGTTTCCGATGTACCTGCGCGAGCCCAACAAGGTGCTCATGGTGAACGAGGAACCGCGCGCGGCGATGGTCGCCCAGCTGGAAAGCCCGCTGGGACCGCTGACAATCGCGAACACGCATCTGACGTTCGTACCCGGCTGGAACCGGGTGCAGCTGCGCCACCTCGTCAGGGATCTGCGCGGGTTCACCGGGCCGCGGGTGCTGATGGGCGACCTCAACATGACGCCGCCCCGGAGCAAGCGCTGGGTCGGAATGCGCTCGCTCGGGTCCGCACTCACCTTCCCTGCCGACGTCCCGCAACGTCAGCTCGACCACATCCTCACCGACGATCCGATGCTGCACGTCGACGACTGCCAGGCCCCGGAGTTGCCGATCTCGGACCATCGCGCGCTTGTTGTGGACGTTTCGCGGCCGTGACTACGTAGGGTGGCGGTCGTGGCGTTCGGCGTGACCTCCGCTGAATCGACGGACCTCTTCGTAGGGCCGCCGGATGCGCCGCTGCAAATCGTCAAGGTCACCCACACCGGCGGTTCGTCGCCGGTCGTCATCGAGGGCGACGGGCTGGCCACGCCGGAGCCGCCGTTGGCGGACCCCACCGGTGGAGTGGTCGAGGTGCCCGTCGAGGTGAGCGAGCCGGTACCCGGTGAGCGCCGTGCCGCCCGTGTGCTGTGCGAGGGCACGAGCACCGAATTCGAGTTCACCGTGGCCGAACCGGGCTGGACGATGTTCATGGTCAGCCACTTCCACTACGACCCGGTGTGGTGGAACACCCAGGCCGCATACACCAGCGTGTGGACCGAGGAGCCGCCAGGCAGGTGCAGGCAGACCAACGGTTTCAACCTGGTGGCCGCACACCTCGAAATGGCGCGCAGGGAACCGGAGTACAAGTTCGTGCTCGCCGAGGTCGACTACCTCAAGCCCTACTGGGACACCCACCCCGAGGACCGTGCCGACCTGCGCCGGTTCATCGGCGAGGGCCGCGTCGAGATCATGGGCGGCACCTACAACGAGCCGAACACGAACTTGACCAGCGCCGAGACGACAATCCGAAACATCGTGGCTGGCATGGGCTTTCAGCGCGACGTGGTGGGTGCCGACCCGGCAACGGCCTGGCAGCTGGACGTGTTCGGCCACGACCCACAGTTTCCGGGAATGGCGGCCGACGCAGGTCTGACGTCCAGCTCGTGGGCGCGCGGACCGCACCACCAGTGGGGCCCGATGCAGAACCAGGGCGACCCTGAGCGCATGCAGTTCTCCAGCGAATTCGAGTGGATCTCCCCGTCGGGCCGCGGCCTGCTCACCCATTACATGCCCGCGCACTACTCGGCCGGCTGGTGGATGGATTCGTCGGCGACCCTCGAAGAGGCGGAAACGGCGACCTGCGAACTGTTCTCGACATTGAAGAGGGTCGCGCTGACCCGCAACGTGCTGCTGCCGGTCGGCACCGATTACACGCCGCCGAACAAGTGGGTCACCGAGATTCACCGCGACTGGAACGAGCGCTACACCTGGCCGCGGTTCGTGTGTGGGCTGCCGCGGGAATTCTTCGCGTCGGTACGGGCCGAGCTCGACGAGCGGGGGATTGCGCCGTCGCCGCAGACACGCGACATGAACCCGATCTACACCGGCAAGGACGTCTCCTACATCGACACCAAGCAGGCCAACCGCGATGCCGAGAACGCGGTGCTGGACGGCGAACGCTTCGCCGTCTTCGCCGGGTTGCTCGGCGGGGCCACCTATCCGCAGGCTGCGCTGGAGAAAGCCTGGGTGCAACTGGCCTACGGTGCACATCACGACGCCATCACCGGCTCGGAGTCCGATCAGGTGTACCTCGACCTGCTGACCGGCTGGCGGGACGCGTGGGAGCTGGGCTGCGCGGCGCGCGACAATGCGCTCGCTGTGATCTCCAGTGCCGTCGACGGATCGGTGGTGGTGTGGAACACGTTGAGCCACAAACGGACCGACGTCGTTACGGTGCGGCTGGACGAGCCGCTCGGCGACGGTGCGCGGGTGATCGACGCCGACGGCAACGAGCTGCCTGCACTGGTCGAGCATGGCGGCCGGTCGGTGTCATGGCTTGCGCGCGACATCCCGTCGCTGGGTTGGCGCGCCTACCGCCTGGCCACCGGATCAGCATCGACGAGTTGGAAAGCCGTAAGCGGCAGGGACTTTCCCGAGATCGGCAACGAGCGGTATCGACTGCGGGTGGATCCCAGCCGTGGCGGTGCGGTGTCGTCGCTCACCGAGGGCGGCCGCGAACTGCTCGCCGACGGCAAGGTCGGCAACGAGTTGGCGGTGTACGACGAATACCCCGCACATCCGGATGCGGGGGAGGGGCCGTGGCATCTGCTACCCAAAGGGCCGGTGGTTGTGTCGTCGAGTGCACCAGCGGAGTCCGTGCGGTGCTACCGCTCGCCGCTGGGGGAGCGGCTGGTGGTGCGCGGTCGGATCGGTTCGGTGCTGCGCTACACCCAGACTTTGACGCTGTGGCATGACATTCCGCGCGTCGACTGCGCCACCACGGTCGACGAGTTCACCGGCGAGGACAAGCTGCTGCGGCTGCGCTGGCCGTGCCCTGTCCCTGGCGCGATGCCGGTGAGCGAGGTCGGCGACGCGGTGATCGGCCGCGGTTTCGCGCTGCTGCACGAACCCGGCTCCGACGAGGCCATCGACACCGTGAAACACCCGTACACACTGGATAATCCGGCGTACGGCTGGTTCGGGCTGTCGTCGGCGATGCGGCTGCGTGTCAATGACCGGGTGCGCGCCGTGTCGGTGGCCGAGGTGGTGTCGCCGACGGAGGAGCAGTCGGCGGCGCTGGCCCGCGAGCTCATGGTGGCGCTGGTGCGGGCCGGCGTCACCGCTACGTGCAGCAGCGCCGACAAATCGCGGTACGGGAACCTCGACGTCGACTCCAACCTCCCCGATGCCCGGATCGCCCTCGGCGGACCCGACCAAAACCCGTTCACCGCGGCCGTGTTGGCCGAGGCCGATCCCGGCTACGCCGAGGAGCTCAAGCGTCAGCTTTACGCCACCGGCGCGGCAAGGGTGTGGGTGCCCGCTGCCGCGCCGCTGGCGGCGACGTGGCTGCCCGGTGCCGACCTGCGCGGCGCCCGAGCACTGCCGGTGCTGATCATCGCCAGCGGCAACGGCCTCGACGATGCCGTCGCGTCGGTCGTCGAAGACCTTGCAGACGCCGAGATCTCGGTGGAACAACAGGCGCCATCGGAGGTCCAGCCGTTCGAGCAGCGGACCGTCGCGGTGCTCAACCGCGGGATTCCCGGCTTCGCCGTCGACACCGACGGCACCCTGCACACATCGCTGATGCGATCCTGCACCGGATGGCCGTCCGGGGTCTGGATGGAACCGCAGCCGCGACGCACCGCACCCGACGGCTCGGCATTCCAGCTGCAGCACTGGACCCACACCTTCGACTACGCCTTGGTCACCGCCGACGGCGACTGGCGCTCGGCCGACATCCCGCATCGCAGTGCGGAGTTCTCACATCCGCTCTTGGCGGTGGCCGGAAAGCGCAGCGCTGCAGGCGGATTGCCCAGCTCAGGTTCACTGTTGGAGATCGAGCCCGCGGGTGCCGTGCAACTGGCCGCTCTCAAGGCGGCAGGCAACCCGCTCGCCTCAGGCAGCAGCAGGGCCGTCGACCCTGCCGAGGTCGTGACGATGCGGCTCGTCGAAACATCCGGCGCCACTACCGATGTCGCGATCACGTCCGGACTGCGCAGACTGTCTTACGCCTCGCGGGTAGACCTGCTCGAGCAGCCGCGCCTGGGGGAGCACGCCGCAGCGGAGGGGCTGACCGTGCATGGATACGAGATCGCCACCGTGCTGAGCCGACTGAACATGCCCCACCTGGTCGACGCTGACCACACACAGCTCGCCCCCGAGGTGGAGGCTGCGCAGCCGCTATATGCGCGGTACTGGCTGCACAACCGCGGACCCGCGCCGCTCGGTGGCCTGCCCGCCGTCGCACACCTGCACCCACAGGCCACCGTCGCCGAGCCGAATGGCAAAGTGGTGCTTCGGCTTACGGCGGCAAGCGACTGCACCGACTCGGTACTTCACGGCACCGTGCGGTTGGTGTGCCCAGACGGCTGGACCGCGAGCCCGCAGAGCCTGCCGTTCGTGCTGCCCAGCGGCGAGCATCTGGAGGCCGATATCGAGTTGACGACGCCGCCGGACACTCCGGCTGGGCTCTATCCCGTCCGGGCTCAACTGGCGATCACCGGAGACGACGCGGTGTCGATGCCCGCGTCGTGGCGACAGGTCGTCGAGGACGTCGCCACCGTGTCGGTGGGTACACCGCGGGAGGACAACGAGATCGTCTATCTGATCGGTGAGCCCGCGGATGTCGACGTGGCCGCCGGTGAGGCCTCGCGGCTCGCGGTGAGGGTCGGCACTTCGGCGGGCGCAACACTGTCGCTGGAGGCGCATCTGATCAGCCCGTGGGGCACCTGGGAGTGGATCGGTCCCGCCGCGCAGGGCGCGGTGCTGACACCGGGCGAGACCGTCGAACTCGGATTCGACGTCACCCCGCCGGCTTGGGTGCAGCCGGGGCAGTGGTGGGCGCTGGTTCGAATCGGCTGCGCGGGACGGCTGCTGTACTCGCCGGCGGTGAAGGTGACGGTCCGATGAGTCACGCGCACGTCGCCGCAACCGTCGCCGGTCTCGATGTCCCGATTGCCGACGTCGACGCGCGCGAGGCCGTGTTGCGGGATGCCATGCCCGCTGCCGCGCTGCCGCGGCCGAACACAAGCGAGGGCAGACAGCTACGCCGTTGGCTGACACAGCTTTTGGTGACCGAGCGGGTGATCGCCGCCGAAGCCGCCGCCGTCGGTTTGACCGGCGATGGGGCGCCGACGGAAGACGCACTGCTGCCGAACAATTCGGCGCGGCTGGAGATCGGCAGCGTCGCAGCGGCGGCGTTGGCCGACCCGCTCGCCAGGGCGATGTACGCTCACGTCACGGCCGCCGTCGAAGTCACCGACGCCGATGTCGCCGACTATCACGCCCGTAACCCGTTGCGCTTCGCCGCGTCGTCCGATGACCGGGAATGGTTGGCGCACATCGACGGTCGAAGCTCCGCCGCTGGACACTGTCCGACCGTCGATTGTCGAGCATCTGCGCGGCGCTGCCCGACGCCGTGCGTTTCGATTATGGCTCGACTCGCGGCGCGCCGAGCTGGTTCGGCTCGCGCCCGGCTACGAGCATCCCGGTGATCCCCGTCAGCCCGACAACACCCACAGGCACTGATGGCCGAGCAGGCGCTGGCGATCGACATCGGCGGCACGAAGATCGCCGTCGGGCTGGTCGGCGACGACGGTGACCTCGGCCACCACGCCCAGCTGCCGACGCCCGACGGCGACGCCGAGGCCATCTGGGCGGTGGTCGACACACTGGTCACCGAGGCGCTCGCCGCCGCGGGAGGACACGTCCGCGGTGTCGGCATCGCATCGGCGGGTCCGATCGACCTTCGGTCAGGGACCGTCAGCCCCATCAATATCACGCAGTGGCAACGGTTTCCGATCGTCGACCGGGTCACCGAACTGGTCGGTGCACCGGCGCGGCTCGGTGGTGACGGCCTGTGCATGGCGATGGGTGAGCGCTGGCGCGGCGCGGGCCGGGGCGCGCACTTCATGCTCGGCATGGTGGTGTCGACGGGCATCGGCGGTGGATTGGTGCTCGACGGTGCGCCTTACGACGGCCGTACCGGCAACGCCGGGCACGTCGGCCACGTCGTCGTCGACCCGGACGGCGCACCGTGCACGTGCGGCGGACACGGCTGCGTCGAGACGCTCGCGTCGGGGCCGCATATCGCGGAGTGGGCCCGCCAGCACGGCTGGGACGCGCCGCCGGACGCGGACGCCAAGGAACTCGCCGACGCTGCCAACGCCGGAGATTCGGTGGCGCTCGAGGCGTTCCACCGCTGTGCGACCTTCGTCGCGGCGACAATCGCGTCCGTCGGTGCGGTGTGCGACCTGGACCTTGTGGTGATTGGCGGTGGGGTCGCCAAGTCGGGGGCGCTGCTGTTCGACCCGTTGCGAGAGTCCTTGGCCGTGCACGCCGGCCTGAGCTTTCTGCACGACTTGAAGGTGGTGCCCGCCGAGTTGGGCGGCGACGCAGGCCTTGTCGGCGCCGCGGCCTTGGTCAACAGCGCACCCTCGTAGCCCCGCGAGCGTGCGCAGTTGCACATCCAACTGCGGCGTGTCGTGTGCAGACACGCACGCTCGCGGGGCAAGCGGAACTGCGAGGAGAGCGCTGTTTTGGCTGATCGGCGGCCGGTCGGCTACTCTTGACCTGTTCCACCAAAGACCGTCGGTCACCGAGAAATCGGTTGAAGGTCCGGGATTGTCCCGGCGGCCCACGCAGGAGGACGAGGCAGCCGTGTATCAGCGCGCCCCGACCATCTGCGTCGGGGCGTTCGTCATTTCCGGCCTTCTCACGTCCGGCTGTCGACATCAACCACGAGGAGGCATGCATGGCCAAGGCTGACAAGGCCACCGCGGTTGCCGACATCGCCGAGCAGTTCACCCAGGCGTCGGCAACGCTCGTCACCGAGTATCGCGGGCTGACGGTGGCTAACCTCAAGGACCTGCGCCGCTCGCTCGGTGACTCCGCTACCTATACCGTCGCCAAGAACACGCTGGTCAAGCGTGCCGCGGCGGAGGCCGGTATCGAGGGCCTCGACGAGCTGTTCGTCGGCCCCACCGCGATCGCGTTCGTCAAGGGCGAGGCGGTCGACGCGGCCAAGGCGATCAAGAAGTTCGCCAAGGACAACAAGGCGCTGGTCGTCAAGGGCGGCTACATGGACGGTCGACCGCTGACCGTCTCCGAGATCGACAAGATCGCCGATCTCGAGTCCCGCGAGGTGCTGCTGGCCAAGATGGCCGGCGCGATGAAGGCCAATCTGACCAAGGCGGCGGGGCTGTTCAACGCTCCCGCATCGCAGGTCGCCAGGTTGGCTGCCGCACTGCAGGAGAAAAAGGCCAGCGAGGAAGCAGCGTAGAAGCTTCCTCGAAATTCACATCCACACACCGAACACTAAGAAATAAGGAAGGACCAACACCATGGCAAAGCTGTCCACTGACGAACTGCTCGACGCGTTCAAGGAACTCACCCTGCTTGAGCTCTCCGAGTTCGTGAAGGCGTTCGAGGAGACCTTCGACGTCACCGCCGCCGCTCCGGTCGCCGTTGCCGCGGCGCCCGCCGCCGGTGGTGGCGCCCCCGCCGAGGCCGCCGAGGAGCAGTCGGAGTTCGACGTCATCCTTGAGGCCGCCGGCGACAAGAAGATCGGCGTCATCAAGGTCGTCCGCGAGATCGTGTCGGGTCTCGGCCTGAAGGAGGCCAAGGATCTGGTCGACGGCGCTCCCAGGCCGCTGCTCGAGAAGGTCGCCAAGGATGCGGCCGACGAGGCCAAGACCAAGCTCGAGGCCGCAGGCGCGACGGTTACCGTCAAGTAGTCGAACCAAATACTGTGGGGTCGATCTGGCAAACAGATCGGCCCCACAGTGATTTTTGCCGTCAGCGCTGGTGGGAACCGAGATCTGACGTGCGAACAAGTGTCCCTGAACCGGCGTCGTAAGCTACAGTGACTCAAGCCACAGGCGGGAGGCGTGTGGCGGCAGAAGTTATTGGCGGAAGGATCTCGCGTGGGCACTGCAATTGAAGTTGAGGGGCTGACCAAGTCCTTCGGGTCCCAGCGAATCTGGGAAGACATCACGCTCCAAGTCCCGCCGGGTGAGGTCAGCGTGCTGCTCGGTCCTTCGGGTACCGGCAAGTCGGTGTTCCTGAAGTCCCTGATCGGCCTGCTGCGCCCGGAGCGGGGCGCGATCTACGTCGACGGCACGAACATCATCGAGTGCTCCGCGAAGGAGCTCTACGAGATCCGGACGCTGTTCGGCGTGATGTTCCAGGACGGCGCCCTGTTCGGCTCGATGAGCCTCTTCGACAACACCGCTTTCCCCTTGCGTGAACACACCAAGAAGAAGGAAAGCGAAATCCGCAACATCGTCATGGAGAAGCTTGAGGTCGTCGGTCTGGCCGGCGACGAGAACAAGTTCCCCGGCGAGATCTCCGGCGGTATGCGCAAGCGCGCCGGCCTGGCCCGCTCGCTGGTGCTCGACCCGCAGATCATCCTCTGCGACGAGCCCGACTCGGGTCTGGATCCGGTTCGTACCGCTTACCTTTCGCAGCTGATGATCGACATCAATGCGCAGATCGACGCGACGTTCCTGATCGTCACGCACAACATCAACATCGCCCGCACCGTGCCCGACAACATCGGCATGTTGTTCCGCAAGCACCTGGTGATGTTCGGCCCGCGCGAGGTGCTGCTGACCAGCGAGGAGCCCGTCGTCCGGCAGTTCCTCAACGGCCGCCGCATCGGCCCCATCGGCATGTCCGAGGAAAAGGACGAGGCGCAGATGGCCGAAGAGCAGGCCATGGTCGACGCCGGTCACCACGACGGCGGTGTCGAGGAGATCGAGGGCGTCCCGCCGCAGATCACCGCGACCCCGGGCATGCCCGAGCGGAAGGCGGTTGGCCGCCGTCAGGCGCGGGTTCGCGAGATCATGCACACGCTGCCGCCGAACGCGCAGGAAGCGATCCGCGACGACCTCGAGGGCACGCACAAGTACGCGTCCAGCCAGTTCGCCGACGACTCGTCGACGCGTCACCGCATAGAGCGGGACGAATCAGCGACGGGACGCATCCCGGTCACCGAAGAGCGCTGACCTAACCTTCACGAGCTGCCGGCGGACGAAAATCCGCCGGCAGCCGTCTTCTTGCCGACGTTCTGGCGGAATCCCGTGAACACCCTCTTGAACCTCGTGTCGACGATTAGCGTTACCGGCGGTCGGGGGACAGGAGACGCGGCATGGTCGACCGGTTCTTGCTTTGGCTTGGCGCCGGCGCGGTGTGCGCGGGTGTGACGGTCGGGATGTTGGCCGGGGCCGGCACGGCAGTCGCTCAGACAGAGCCGGACGGCGACGGCGGCGTCAAGACATCGCAGACAACGAAACCCGCTGAGAACAAATCGGATTCGGGCATCGACAGCGCCAGGAGGAACCAGCGGCACAAGCGCAACTTCGTCTCCGACACCAAACCCGCGGCGGCCGCCGACGATCACGACGCCAAGGTCGACGCCGACGTCGACAAGAACGACACCCCCGAGCAGTCCGGCAAGAAGCCCAACAGGCCCGAGCCGGGCGAGCGCACCGCCAAGCTGATCGACAACGTCGTATCGGCGGTGACCCACAAGCCCGACCGCAAGGTCGTGTTCGACAAGACGCGCCAGACCGAACGCGTCGAGGCGCCTGACCCGGTCGAGACCGACCCGATCCACCCCGAAGCGGTCCAAACCGAGTCGACGAGCATCTCCAGAGTCGATCGGCAAGTCGGTCACATGAACGTCGTCGGCCAGCTGACCGGCTTCGTGCCGACGCGGTCGAACCTCGAGCTGGCGACGCCGCTGCCGGCGCAACCGAAAATCACGGCCGCCGCCTCACCTCACATAGATGTACCGCCGGTGGTCAGCGCGATCGGCACCGCCGTCTTCGGACTCATCTCGTTCGCCGAAAGTGTCTTCGAAGGTCCGCCGCTGGCGCTGCCGGGCAGTGGAGTCACCGTCGAGCGGTCGACCCTAGACCTCGGCGACGGGCATGTGGTTCCCGCGGACTGGTACTTCCCGGACACCTACGACCCGGAAAGCGAGACGCCGCCCAAGCGAATCATCTACCTGCAGCACGGCTTCGGCGCCAGGGGTGTGTTCTACGACTACACCGCCTCCTACCTGGCTCACCAAACCAACAGCATCGTCGTCGCCCCGACGGTGACATCGAACCTGTTCGCCACCGACGGCATGTGGCTGGGCGGCGATCCGATGCACCGCGCCATGGCAGACCTTTTCTTGGACAGCAACCCCTCACTGCTCGATAGCGCCCGAGCCGCGGGCTACAACCAGAACCAGTTGCCGCAGGAAGTCGTCCTGGTCGGGCATTCGCTCGGCGGCGGGGCAGTGCTGAACATGGCGCGCTACATGGCGGCCGACGAGCGGAGTACCACCCCATCGTCCAGCTACCAGCTGGCCGGGGTGCTGATGCTCGACGGAGTCTCATTCACCGATCCCGCACAGCACATCGCGCTCATCCCGGACGGTCCCGACGGCATCCCGGTCTACAACCTGTCCTCGACGCGCAACCCGTGGAACCTCTTCGGCACCATGGACGCCGCGCTCGCCCAGGAGCGGCCCACCGAGTTCCACGGCGCGCAGATGCTCTTCGGCTGGCACTCGGATGCCATGGTGGGCGGCAACCCGCTGATCGCGCTCGCCGCCTATGCCATCACCGGCTACGGCGGACCTGCGAACGTCGAGGGCACGCAGGTGCTGGCCGCGAGCTGGATCAACGACATGTTCGCGGGCGAGAGGACCTGCAGCGACACCAGCTGCTTCTACGGCGCCACCGGCTCATCGTTCGCCATTCCGACGAGCTTCGGCCCGGCCATCGGCCGTGTCGCCCCGAAGGCTGACCCGATCAACAGCCTCCTGAGCGAATTGACCCTGGCAGTCTTCCGGCTGACCTCCGTCATCAATTTCGCCACCGATGTGCCGCAGACATCGGCACCGCTCACGGCCGCCACGACAACGACGCCGCCGACGCTGATCAACGTCATCGGAACCGCCGCATGGAACGTCCTCGACTTCGCCAGCACGATCCTCGCCGGACCGCCCTCCGTGCCCGCCGACAGCTCGGTGACGGTTGGCCGGTCCGAGTTGGCGATCGACGGATACTCCGCCGAAGCCGACTGGTACTACCCGAAGAGCGGCACACCCGACAAGTTCATCTACTTCCAGCACGGGTTCCCGGCGCGGGCCGGCTTCTACAACCTCACGGCGGCGGAACTGGCCGAACGCAACAACGCGATCGTCGTCGCCCCCTCGATTACCGGCAATATCTTCGCCGCTGACGGATACAGCCTTGGCGCCGATCGGATGCACGAGGCGGTGGCCGGGCTGTTCGAAGGAGACCGCGAGGCGCTGAAAGCCAGCGCCCTTGCCGCCGGCTACAAAGGCGACCTGCCCGAGAAGTTCGTCATCGCGGGTCACTCCGGCGGCGGTCAGCTCGCCGCAGGCGCCGCAGGCTATTACTACCGCTCTCTTGCCTCCGGTGAGGAATCCGACCTCGTCGGAGTACTGCTGTACGACACCTCGGCGACCGGCGGTGCCCTCGAACGGGCTCTCGTCGATCTGCCCCCCGAACTGCCGGTCCTCCACATCGCAGCAGAGCCCTCCGCCTGGGACACGTTCGGCAATGCCAGCGACGTACTGGTCGCCAAGCGCCCGAATCAGTTCAATGGCGTGCAGTTGATCGGTGGCACGCATTCCGATGCGTTCCGGAGTTCGACCCTCTTCGGGCTGCTCCAACCGCTGGTTGCGCTGGTTACCGGCGCCTCGACGCCGGAGAACGTCGAGGCCGTACAGCTGCTCTCCCAGGGCTGGATCACCGACATGTACGCCGGCACCGTGTATACAAACAATCCGTCCACCGCGCAGCAGGGCATCTACGGAACACCGGGAAGCGTCATCGATATCCCCGGCACCGCCGCCCGCGCCTACGTGCTGCCGGGTCCGCCCGTGGTGTTGTCGCCGCTCGACCGGGTCATCCTGATGCTGCTGAGTTCGATCGACGCCAATCAGTTCGCGGCATGCGCTTCGGGCTCTGTGGCTTCGACACCATCTTGTTCTCCGGCGATCGCCGCATGACCAACAGTAAAAACTCCACACGCAACACGGCGTTATCTCTTGACGGAAAGGCTCCGACGGGCCACGCTGTTGGGCAGCATGTGTGAACGGGTCAAGGACGCCAGCCAGCGCCCGAGTTGATTCTGCATGCCGTGGTTGAGGAATACGCCGTCCTGCGCTATTGTTGGACGTTGCGCTGGCTGCCTCCTGCCCATCTACCGCCTCTGACACCGTGGTCCTAGGCTGAGCTCCGTTTCCGGCTCTTTGATCTAGTCGCGTGCCCGCCGTTTCCGGGGCCGTCTGGACACAGGAGAACGCCAGCCGAACCGACGCAGAATTCGCGGCGTAGGGGTGGTGCAGCCGTCCCCTCAGTCGCATGAGGTGCTGGAAGGATGCATCTTGGCAGTCTCCCGCCAGAGCAAGTCCGCTATTACTACTTCTAGCTCCGTACCAGGAGCGCCCAATCGAATTTCGTTCGCCAAGCTCCGCGAGCCACTCGAGGTTCCGGGGCTGCTCGAGGTGCAGACGCAGTCCTTCGAATGGCTCGTCGGCTCCGAACACTGGCGTGAGGTGGCCACCGCCCGTGGCGACGTCAACCCCGTCGGTGGGCTCGAAGAGGTGCTGTCGGAGCTCTCCCCGATCGAGGACTTCTCCGGATCGATGTCGCTGTCGTTCAGCGATCCTCGCTTCGACGAGGTCAAGGCACCGGTCGACGAGTGCAAAGACAAGGACATGACGTACGCGGCTCCGCTGTTCGTCACGGCCGAGTTCATCAACAACAACACCGGCGAGATCAAGAGCCAGACGGTGTTCATGGGCGACTTCCCGATGATGACCGAGAAAGGCACGTTCATCATCAACGGCACCGAGCGTGTCGTCGTCAGCCAGCTGGTCCGCTCGCCGGGCGTCTACTTCGACGAGACCCGCGACAAGACCACCGACAAGACGCTGCACAGTGTCAAGGTGATCCCCGGCCGCGGCGCGTGGCTGGAGTTCGACGTCGACAAGCGCGACACCGTCGGTGTGCGCATCGACCGCAAGCGTCGTCAGCCGGTCACGGTGCTGCTCAAGGCGCTGGGATGGACCACCGAGCAGATCACCGAGCGGTTCGGCTTCTCCGAGATCATGATGTCGACGCTGGAGAAGGACAACACCGCAGGCACCGACGAGGCGCTGCTGGACATCTACCGCAAGCTGCGACCGGGCGAGCCGCCCACCAAGGAGTCCGCGCAGACCCTGCTGGAGAACCTGTTCTTCAAGGAGAAGCGCTACGACCTGGCGCGGGTGGGCCGCTACAAGGTCAACAAGAAGCTCGGCCTGAACACGGGTGAGCCGATCACGTCGTCGACGCTGACCGAAGAGGACGTCGTCGCGACCATCGAGTACCTGGTGCGGCTGCACGAGGGGCAAACGAGCATGACGGCCCCCGGCGGCGTCGAGGTCCCTGTTGAGGTCGATGACATCGACCACTTCGGCAACCGTCGTCTGCGCACCGTCGGCGAGCTCATCCAGAACCAGATCCGGGTCGGCCTGTCCCGCATGGAGCGCGTCGTGCGCGAGCGCATGACCACCCAGGACGTCGAGGCGATCACGCCGCAGACCCTGATCAACATCCGACCCGTGGTGGCGGCGATCAAGGAGTTCTTCGGCACCAGCCAGCTGTCGCAGTTCATGGACCAGAACAACCCGCTTTCCGGTTTGACTCATAAGAGGCGTCTGTCCGCGTTGGGCCCCGGCGGTCTGTCCCGTGAGCGCGCCGGCCTCGAGGTTCGCGACGTGCACTCCAGCCACTACGGTCGCATGTGCCCGATCGAGACCCCTGAGGGTCCGAACATCGGTCTGATCGGCTCGCTGTCGGTGTACGCGCGGGTGAACCCGTTCGGCTTCATCGAGACGCCGTACCGCAAGGTCAACAAGGGTGTGGTCAGCGACGACATCCAGTACCTGACGGCCGACGAAGAGGACCGCCACGTGGTGGCGCAGGCCAACTCGCCGATCGACGACAAGGGCCGCTTCACCGAGGAGCGCGTCCTGGTCCGCCGCAAGGGTGGCGAGGTCGAGTTCGTGTCGGCGACCGAGGTCGACTACATGGACGTCTCGCCGCGCCAGATGGTGTCGGTGGCCACGGCCATGATCCCGTTCCTCGAGCATGACGACGCCAACCGCGCCCTGATGGGCGCCAACATGCAGCGCCAGGCGGTTCCGCTGGTGCGCAGCGAGGCGCCCCTGGTCGGCACCGGCATGGAGCTGCGCGCCGCGATCGACGCGGGCGATGTCGTCGTCGCCGACAAGGCCGGCGTGATCGAGGAGGTCTCGGCCGACTACATCACCGTGATGGCCGACGACGGCACCCGGCACACGTACCGGATGCGCAAGTTCGCCCGGTCCAACCACGGCACGTGCGCCAACCAGCGACCGATCGTCGACCAGGGTGACCGGGTCGAGGCGGGCCAGGTCATCGCCGACGGTCCCTGCACCGAGCAGGGCGAGATGGCGCTCGGCAAGAACCTGCTCGTGGCGATCATGCCGTGGGAAGGCCACAACTACGAGGACGCGATCATCCTCTCCAACCGTCTGGTCGAAGAGGATGTGCTCACCTCGATCCACATCGAGGAGCACGAGATCGACGCCCGCGACACCAAGCTGGGCGCCGAGGAGATCACCCGGGACATCCCGAACGTCTCCGATGAGGTGCTGGCCGACCTCGACGAGCGCGGCATCGTCCGCATCGGCGCCGAGGTCCGCGACGGCGACATCCTGGTCGGCAAGGTCACCCCGAAGGGTGAGACCGAGCTGACCCCGGAGGAGCGGCTGCTCCGCGCGATCTTCGGCGAGAAGGCGCGCGAGGTCCGCGACACCTCGCTGAAGGTGCCGCACGGCGAGTCCGGCAAGGTCATCGGCATCCGGGTGTTCTCCCGCGAGGACGACGACGAGCTGCCTGCCGGCGTCAACGAGCTGGTCCGCGTCTACGTGGCCCAGAAGCGCAAGATCTCCGACGGCGACAAGCTCGCTGGACGCCACGGCAACAAGGGCGTCATCGGCAAGATCCTGGCAGTCGAGGACATGCCGTTCCTTCCGGACGGCACGCCGGTCGACATCATCCTGAACACGCACGGTGTACCGCGACGGATGAACATCGGCCAGATCTTGGAGACCCACCTCGGGTGGGTGGCCAAGGCCGGCTGGACGGTGAAAAAGGACGGGGCTGGAAATCCGCCTCAATGGGCCGCCAATCTGCCCAAGGAGTTGTTGGAGGCCGAGCCGGAGACCATCGTGTCGACGCCGGTGTTCGACGGAGCTCGCGAGGCGGAGCTGCAGGGCCTGTTGTCTTCGACGCTGCCCAACCGCGACGGCGACACGCTCGTCGACGGGGACGGCAAGGCGGAGCTGTTCGACGGCCGCAGTGGCGAACCGTTCCCGTACCCGGTGACGGTCGGCTACATGTACATCCTCAAGCTGCACCACCTGGTGGACGACAAGATCCACGCCCGCTCCACTGGCCCGTACTCGATGATCACCCAGCAGCCGCTGGGCGGTAAGGCGCAGTTCGGTGGCCAGCGGTTCGGTGAGATGGAGTGCTGGGCCATGCAGGCCTACGGCGCGGCGTACACGCTGCAGGAGCTGTTGACCATCAAGTCCGACGACACCGTCGGCCGGGTCAAGGTGTACGAGGCGATCGTCAAGGGCGAGAACATTCCCGAGCCGGGCATCCCCGAGTCGTTCAAGGTGCTGCTCAAGGAGCTGCAGTCGTTGTGCCTCAACGTCGAGGTGCTGTCGAGTGACGGCGCCGCGATCGAAATGCGCGACGGCGACGACGAAGACCTGGAGCGCGCTGCGGCGAACCTGGGAATCAACTTGTCCCGCAACGAATCTGCTTCTGTAGAGGATTTGGCCTGACGGCCGTTCGTTAACTAATCCCGAAAGGGGAAAGGGAGTTACGTGCTAGACGTCAACTTCTTCGATGAGCTCCGCATCGGCCTTGCCACCGCTGACGACATCCGTCAGTGGAGCTTCGGCGAGGTCAAGAAGCCGGAGACCATCAACTACCGCACATTGAAGCCAGAGAAGGACGGCCTGTTCTGCGAGAAGATCTTCGGACCTACTCGCGACTGGGAGTGCTACTGCGGCAAGTACAAGCGCGTCCGCTTCAAGGGCATCATCTGCGAGCGCTGCGGCGTCGAGGTGACCCGCGCCAAGGTGCGTCGCGAGCGGATGGGCCACATCGAGCTGGCCGCGCCCGTCACGCACATCTGGTACTTCAAGGGCGTGCCTTCGCGTCTGGGCTATCTGCTCGACCTGGCGCCCAAGGATCTCGAGAAGATCATCTACTTCGCCGCCTACGTCATCACCGGCGTGGACGACGAGATGCGGCACAACGAGCTCTCCACGCTCGAGGCCGAGATGGTCGTCGAGAAGAAAGCCGTTGAGGATCAGCGCGATTCGGATCTCGAGGCGCGTGCGCAGAAGCTCGAGGCCGACCTCAAGGAGCTGGAAGAGGAGGGCGCCAAGTCCGACGTCCGGCGCAAGGTCCGCGATGGCGGCGAGCGCGAGATGCGTCAGCTCCGCGACCGTGCCCAGCGCGAGCTGGACCGGCTCGACGAGATCTGGAACACCTTCACCAAGCTGGCCCCCAAGCAGCTGATCGTCGACGAGGTGCTCTACCGCGAGCTCGTCGACCGCTACGGCGAGTACTTCCAGGGCGCCATGGGCGCGGAGTCGATCAAGAAGCTCATCGAGAACTTCGACATCGACGCCGAGGCCGAGTCGCTGCGCGACGTCATCCGCAATGGCAAGGGGCAGAAGAAGCTTCGTGCCCTCAAGCGCCTAAAGGTCGTCGCCGCGTTCCAGCAGTCGGGCAACTCGCCGATGGGCATGGTGCTCGACGCGGTGCCGGTGATCCCGCCGGAACTGCGCCCGATGGTGCAGCTCGACGGTGGCCGGTTCGCCACGTCGGACCTCAATGACCTGTACCGCCGCGTCATCAACCGCAACAACCGCCTCAAGAGGCTGATCGACCTCGGCGCGCCCGAGATCATCGTCAACAACGAGAAGCGGATGCTGCAGGAGTCGGTGGACGCACTGTTCGACAACGGCCGCCGCGGCCGTCCGGTCACCGGGCCGGGCAACCGTCCGCTGAAGTCGCTGTCGGATCTGCTCAAGGGCAAGCAGGGCCGGTTCCGTCAGAACCTGCTCGGTAAGCGCGTCGACTACTCCGGCCGTTCGGTCATCGTGGTCGGCCCGCAGCTCAAGCTGCACCAGTGCGGTCTGCCCAAGCTGATGGCACTCGAGCTGTTCAAGCCGTTCGTGATGAAGCGTCTGGTCGACCTGAACCACGCGCAGAACATCAAGAGCGCCAAGCGCATGGTGGAGCGTCAGCGTCCGCAGGTGTGGGACGTCCTCGAAGAGGTCATCGGTGAGCACCCGGTGCTGCTGAACCGCGCACCCACGCTGCACCGGCTGGGCATCCAGGCCTTCGAGCCACAGCTGGTCGAGGGCAAGGCGATTCAGCTGCACCCGCTGGTCTGCGAGGCGTTCAACGCCGACTTCGACGGCGACCAGATGGCGGTTCACCTGCCGCTGAGCGCCGAGGCGCAGGCCGAGGCCCGCATCCTGATGCTGTCGAGCAACAACATCCTGTCGCCCGCGTCGGGCCGCCCGCTGGCCATGCCGCGTCTGGACATGGTGACCGGGCTGTACTTCCTGACCACCGAGGTCCCCGGCGACACCGGCGAGTACCAGCCGGCCGCCAAGGATCAACCGGAGACGGGTGTCTACGCGTCGCCCGCCGAGGCGATCATGGCGCTCGACCGCGGTGCGTTGTCGGTGCGGGCGAAGATCAAGGTCCGGTTGACGCAGCTGCGTCCGCCGGCCGAGGTGGAGGCCGAGCTGTTCGGCGGCTCCAGCGACTCTGCGGCGCCCGGCGCCGGTGGCTGGAAGCCCGGCGACGCCTGGATCGCCGAGACCACGCTGGGTCGCGTGCTGTTCAACGAGCTGCTGCCGACCGGTTATCCGTTCATCAACCAGCAGATGCACAAGAAGGTCCAGGCGTCGATCATCAACGACCTGGCCGAGCGCTACCCGATGATCGTGGTCGCGCAGACCGTGGACAAGCTGAAGGACGCCGGCTTCTACTGGGCCACCCGTTCGGGTGTCACCGTGTCGATGGCCGACGTGATCGTGCCGCCGGAGAAGCAGGAGATCCTCGAGCGCCACGAGAAGGATGCCGACCGGATCGAGAAGCAGTACCAGCGAGGCGCGCTCGATCGCACCGAACGCAACGGCGAGCTGGTGAAGATCTGGCAGCAGGCGACCGAAGAGGTCGGCGAGGCTCTGCGGGCGCACTACCCGGAGGACAACCCGATCATCACGATCGTCGACTCGGGCGCGACGGGTAACTTCACCCAGACGCGCACGCTGGCCGGCATGAAGGGTCTGGTGACCAACCCGAAGGGTGAGTTCATCCCGCGTCCGATCAAGTCCTCGTTCCGCGAGGGCCTGACGGTGCTGGAGTACTTCATCAACACCCACGGTGCCCGAAAAGGTTTGGCGGACACCGCTCTTCGTACCGCCGACTCGGGCTACCTGACCCGTCGTCTGGTGGACGTGTCGCAGGACGTGATCGTTCGCGAGGCCGACTGCGAGACCGAGCGCGGCATCACCGTCACGCTGGCCGAGCTGGCTTCCGACAACTCGCAGCATCCGCGACCCGCACATCGAGACCTCGGCGTACGCGCGGACTCTGGCCGCAGACGCCGTCGACGAGAAGGGCAACGTCGTCGTCGAGCGTGGTCACGATCTCGGGGACCCGGCGATCGATGCGCTGCTCGCGGCGGGCATCACCGAGGTCAAGGTGCGCTCGGTGCTGACCTGCACGACGGGCACCGGCGTGTGTGCGATGTGCTACGGCCGTTCGATGGCGACCGGCAAGCTGGTCGACATCGGCGAGGCGGTCGGCATCGTGGCCGCGCAGTCCATCGGCGAGCCCGGCACGCAGCTGACCATGCGCACCTTCCACCAGGGCGGTGTTGGTGAGGACATCACCGGCGGTCTGCCCCGCGTGCAGGAGCTGTTCGAGGCCCGCGTGCCGCGCAACAAGGCGCCGATCGCGGACGTCAGCGGACGGGTGCAGCTCGACGAGACCGAGTCCTTCTACAAGATCACCATCGTCCCCGACGACGGTGGCGAGGAAGTCGTCTACGACAAGCTGCCCAAGCGCAACCGCCGCCTGAAGGTGTTCAAGCACGAGGACGGCACGGAGCGGCTGCTCACCGACGGCGACCACGTCGAGGTCGGCCAGCAGCTGATGGAAGGCTCCGCCGACCCGCACGAGGTGCTGCGAGTCCAGGGCCCCCGCGAGGTGCAGATCCACCTCGTCAAGGAGGTCCAGGAGGTCTACCGCGCTCAGGGTGTGTCGATTCACGACAAGCACATCGAGGTGATCGTCCGGCAGATGCTGCGCCGCGTCACGATCATCGACTCGGGTGCGACGGAGTTCCTGCCCGGCTCGCTGACCGAACGTGGCGAGTTCGAGACCGCGAACCGTCGGGTGGTTGCCGAGGGTGGCGAGCCCGCGGCCGGTCGCCCGGTGCTGATGGGCATCACGAAGGCGTCGCTTGCCACGGACTCGTGGCTGTCGGCGGCATCGTTCCAGGAGACCACACGCGTGCTGACCGATGCGGCGATCAACTGCCGCAGCGACAAGCTGCAGGGTCTGAAGGAGAACGTGATCATCGGCAAGCTGATCCCGGCCGGTACCGGCATCAACCGGTACCGCAACATCCAGGTGCAGCCGACCGAGGAGGCGCGGGCCGCCGCGTACACGATCCCGTCCTACGAGGATCAGTACTACAGCCCCGACTTCGGCCAGGCCACCGGAGCCGCGGTTCCGCTGGACGACTACGGCTACAGCGACTACCGCTAAGCAAGTCAAGGAAAGTGCCCTCGCCTCGTGCGGGGGCTCTTTTCTGTGCCGAGTTTCTGTGCCGAGCAGACGCAAAAGTTGTCCCCGCGCATCACTAGACTGGCCGCGTGCTCATTGGTTCGCACGTCCATCAAGACGACCCACTGGCAGCGGCCGAGGCCGACGGCGCCGACGCCGTGCAGTTTTTCCTCGGCAACCCGCAGAGCTGGAAGAAGCCCAAGCCACGCGAGGATGCGGACACGCTGAAAACGGCCAGCATGCCGCTGTACGTGCACGCCCCGTACCTCATCAACGTCGCGTCGGCGAACAACCGCGTGCGCATTCCGTCGCGCAAGATCCTGCAGGACACCTGCGACGCGGCATCGGAGATCAACGCGACGGCGGTGATCGTGCACGGCGGCCACGCCGACGACAACGACATGGAGGCCGGCTTTGAGCGCTGGGTCAAGGCACTCAAATACCTCGAAACCGAGGTGCCGGTCTACTTGGAGAACACCGCGGGCGGTGATCACGCGATGGCCCGCTACTTCGACACCATCGGCAGGCTGTGGGACCACATCGGTGACACCGGCATCGGCTTCTGCCTCGACACGTGTCACGCGTGGGCGGCGGGGGAGGCGCTGATCGACGCCGTCGACCGCATCAAGGCCCTCACCGGCCGTATCGACCTTGTGCATTGCAACGACTCGAGGGACGCGGCGGGGTCTGGGGCCGACCGGCACGCCAACTTCGGCAGCGGGCAGATCGACCCTGACTTGCTCGTCGCCGTGGTGAAGGCCGCCGACGCGCCGGTCATCTGCGAGACGGCCGACGAGGGCCGCAAAGACGACATCGCCTTTCTGCGGGAGAACGTCGACTGAGCACGTTTTGATTACCGAACTCCAACCAAACGACAGTTTTCATCGCGGTTAACTAGGCTGTTCGCCGGGAATCACGATCATCCCGAGTCGAGAGGCTGATGTGTCCGCAATTGACGATGCGCCAATTGCGGCGACGCACGTCGACGACGAAGCCCCTGTCGCAACGCGAGGTCGATGGCTGAGGATCGTTCGTTGGGTCGCGATCGGGCTTTGGGCGGCCATCGTGGTTTATCGCACGCTGACCGACGGGTTCGCCTTCAACCGTGAGCTGCTGCTCCTCTATATAGCGACCGGCCTGCTCGCTGCGAGCATCGGGCAGGGACGCCGCATGCTCTACGTCATCCGTGATTGGCTGCCGTTCGCCCTGGTGCTGCTCGCTTACGACTTGAGCAGAGGTGCGGCCGACGTCGTCGGCCGGCCGACGCTGTGGCAGTGGCCGGCCGACGCCGACCGTTGGTTGTTCTTCGGGACCATGCCCACGGTGTGGTTGCAGGAACGCCTGAAGCTGCCGCAGCCGCCGTGGTGGGAAGTCGTGCTGAGCTGCGTCTATATGTCCTTCTTCATCCTGCCCTACGTGGTCGCGGGCGTGCTCTGGCTGCGCAATCGCGACGAGTGGAAGGAGTTCGTCAAGCTGTTCGTCGGTCTGTCCTTCGCCGGGTTGGTGATCTACGCGCTGGTGCCCGCCGCGCCGCCGTGGGCCGCTGCGCGTTGCACACCGGCCGATGTCGACGGCGGCCCGTCGGGCCCGCGCTGCATGTTCCGGACGGCCCGCGGGGTGGCCGACGGAGGCTTGCTCGGCCCGATGCAGACGAGCCAGCACGGTGCGAACGAATGGGTGGAGCGGATCGTCGGCCGCGGCTGGGGCAAGCTGAACATGCACACCGCCAGCGCGCTGCTTGATGCGGGCCAGGCCAGCGTCAACCTGGTCGCCGCGATCCCCTCGCTGCACGCCGGAATGACGACCGTGATCGCGGCGTTCCTGTGGCACCGGGTCAATCGCGGATGGCGGCCGCTGTTGGCGGCCTACGTGATCGTCATGGCCTTCGCGCTCGTGTACACCGCCGAGCATTACGTGATCGACATCCTGCTCGGCTGGGGTCTTTCCGCGTTCCTGATGATGGCAATGCACTGGTTCAGAAAGCGCCGAAAACCGCTGCCGGAGAAGGCGGGCGATCCGGCCGAGCCCGGCGGCGCGTTGGTGACTGGATCCCAGGTCCGCTGAGCTCTTCGGCATGACACTGCCAGCCGTGCCGTCGCCTCACTATCGACCGGTCGAGCGCCTAAGGCTCGTTGGCGGCGACGCCCGTTACGATCCGGGCATGGCCGACACGGAACCAGAACAGCAACCCCGATCCCACGCAAAGCCTCCCGCGCAGCCGCGCGCGACGTCGTCGGGCAAGGGCGCGAGCGCGATCGCGCTCTTGTCGCTCATCGTCGCGTTGGCCGCGGTCGGCGTCGCCGCGTGGGCGATCGTGATGGCGTGGCCGGAGAAAGAGGACACCCAACCGTCCGCCGAATCCAAGCAGAAGGTGTGTGTGGCCTTCGACACCGTGAGTAGGGCGGTTCAGCTGCAGACGCACGCCGATCTCGGACCCGACCCCGTTGCCCAGACCGCGGTCGCGAGCAACGCGCGGCTGTCGCTGATCGGCGGCGGCGAGTACCTGTTGAGCCGGCTGGACGACCAAACACCGCCGGACCTGGCCGACGCCGTTCGCCTGTTCGCGAATAACCTCGAAGACATCGGGGTCAACGCTCTCGCAGGCACAACCAACGAGGACCCGCAGCAAGCCGCTCGGCTCACCGCCGGTGAGGACGGCAGGAAGAAGATCGCCGGCCTCTGCCAGTAGCAGCTTGTTACGTCTGTTGTGCGGCTGTCGGGAAAATGTAATATCAAGGCATGCCAGATACGCATGCCGTCACCAACCAGGTCCCTCAGTTGGAGGACTTCAATCCGGCTTCCTCGCCGGTGCTGATCGAGGCGCTCATCCGCGAGGGCGGCGAGTGGGGACTCGACGAGGTCGCCGAACTCGGTGCACTGTCCGGCAGCGCGCAGGCGCAACGGTGGGGCGAGCTGGCCGACCGCAATGAGCCGGTCTTGCGCACCCACGACCGCTACGGCCATCGCGTCGACGAGGTCGAGTACGACCCCGCCTACCACGAACTGATGAAGGTCGCGATCGGTCACGGACTGCATGCGGCGCCGTGGGCCGACGACCGGCCGGGCGCCCATGTCGTACGCGCCGCGAAGACGTCGGTGTGGACCCCCGAACCCGGCCACATCTGCCCAATCTCGATGACGTACGCCGTCGTTCCGGCACTGCGCTACAACAAAGAGCTCACCGAAACCTACGAGCCGCTGCTGACCAGCCGATCCTACGATCCCGAACTCAAGGTGCCCGCAACGAAAGTCGGTATCACCGCGGGCATGTCGATGACCGAGAAGCAGGGCGGATCCGATGTACGTGCGGGCACCACGCGGGCGACCCCGAACGTCGACGGCAGCTACAACCTGACTGGACACAAGTGGTTTACCTCTGCGCCGATGTGCGACGTCTTCCTGGTTCTGGCCCAGGCTCCCGGTGGGTTGTCCTGTTTCTTTCTGCCGCGGGTCCTGCCCGACGGCACGCGCAACCGAATGTTCCTGCAGCGCCTCAAGGACAAGCTCGGAAATCACGCCAACGCTTCCTCAGAGGTCGAATACGACGGTGCCACCGCGTGGTTGGTCGGCAAGGAGGGACGCGGCGTGCCGACCATCATCGAGATGGTCAACCTCACTCGCTTGGACTGCACGTTGGGCAGCGCGACGAGCATGCGCACCGGCGTGACACGAGCCATCCACCACGCGCAGCATCGAAAGGCGTTCGGCGCCTACCTGATTGACCAGCCGCTGATGCGCAATGTGCTCGCAGACCTCGCTGTGGAGGCCGAAGCGGCCACCATCGTCGCGATGCGGATGGCGGGCGCTACCGACAGCGCGGTGCGCGGCGACGAGCGCGAGTCCCTGTTTCGCCGCATCGGCCTCGCGGCCAGTAAGTACTGGGTGTGCAAGCGGGCGACCGGGCACGCCGCCGAAGCGATGGAATGCCTCGGCGGCAACGGCTACGTCGAGGAATCCGGCATGCCGCGCCTGTACCGCGAGGCGCCGCTGATGGGCATCTGGGAGGGCTCCGGCAACGTCAGTGCCCTGGATACATTGCGGGCCATGGCAACCCGGCCGGAAAGCGTCGACGTGCTGTTCGACGAACTCGCCAAGAGCACCGGCCAGGACCCACGCCTGGACGCCCGCATCGACGCGCTCAAGCCCCAATTCAACGACCTCGAGACCATCCAGTACCGGGCCCGCAAGGTCACCGAGGACATCGGCATCGCGCTGCAGGGCTCGCTGCTAGTGCGGCACGGGCATCCCGCCGTCGCCGAGGCGTTCCTCGCCACCCGGATGGGCGGCCAATGGGGCGGCGCGTACGGGACCATGCCCACGGGACTGGATCTCGCGCCCATCCTCGAACGCGTGCTGGTGAAGGGATGACCGGCGAGCGCGAAGTGCAGGCGGATCGCGCATGACTCACGCGATCAGGCCTGTCGACTTCGACAACCTGAAGACGATGACCTACGAGGTCACCGATCGGGTTGCGCGAATCACGTTCAACCGTCCCGAAAAAGGCAACGCGATTATTGCGGACACCCCTCTCGAGTTGTCCGCGCTCGTCGAGCGCGCCGACCTCGACCCCGACGTCCACGTCATCCTGGTGTCGGGGCGGGGAGAAGGGTTCTGCGCCGGCTTCGACCTGTCGGCCTACGCCGAGGGATCAGCGTCGGCAGGTGGCGGCAGCCCGTATGCGAATACCGTGTTGTCCGGTAAGACACAGGCCATCAACCATCTGCCCGATCAGCCGTGGGACCCGATGATCGACTACCAGATGATGAGCCGCTTCGTCCGCGGCTTCTCCAGCCTGATGCATTGTGACAAGCCAACAGTCGTGAAGATCCACGGCTACTGCGTGGCAGGCGGCACCGATATCGCGCTGCACGCCGACCAGGTGATCGCCGCGGCGGATGCCAAGATCGGTTACCCGCCGATGCGCGTATGGGGTGTACCCGCCGCGGGCTTGTGGGCGCACCGGCTCGGAGACCAACGCGCGAAACGCCTTCTGTTCACCGGTGATTGCATCAGCGGCGCGCAAGCCGCCGAATGGGGGCTCGCAGTGGAAGCACCCGAACCGGCCGACCTCGATGAGCGCACCGAGCGTCTCGTCGAGCGCATCGCCGCGATGCCGGTCAGCCAGCTGATCATGGCGAAGCTCGCGCTCAATACCGCGCTGCTGCAGCAGGGCGTCGCGACCAGCCGGATGGTGAGCACCGTGTTCGACGGCGTCGCTCGCCATACCCCCGAAGGACATGCGTTCGTCGCCCAGGCGCGCGAGCACGGCTTCCGAGAGGCCGTGAAGAGCCGCGACGAACCCTTCGGCGACGCGGGCCGCAAGACGTCCGGGGTCTGACCGGTGGCCACGCTCACCCGGATGACGGCGCGTTCGGTGGTGCTGAGCGTGCTGCTCGGCGCTCATCCCGCGTGGGCGACCGCTGCCGAACTGGTCCGTCTCACAGCAGATTTCGACATCAAGGAAGCCACGCTGCGGGTCGCCCTCACCCGGATGGTCAGTGTGGGGGACCTGGTCCGCTCCGAGGACGGCTACCGGCTGTCCGACCGGCTACTGGCCCGGCAGCGCCGCCAGGACGACGCGATCAACCCGCAGCTGAGGTCGTGGGACGGCACGTGGACGACACTGGTGATCACCAGCGTCGGCATCGATGCGCGCACCCGCGCCGCGCTGCGAACAACATTGCAGCAGAACAGGTTCGCCGAATTGCGCGAAGGGGTGTGGCTGCGTCCGGACAATGTAAAGGTCGCGTTGCCGCACGAGGTGCGTTCGCGCGTGCGGGTGTTGCACGGGTACGACGACAATCCCGCCGAGCTGGCCGGCCAGCTGTGGGATCTGCCCGGCTGGGCGAGCACCGGCAGGCAATTGCTCGACGATATGGCGGCCGCCACCGACGTGCCCGGCCGATTCGCCGCGGCGGCGGGGATGGTGCGCCACCTGCTGACCGACCCCGTGCTGCCTGCCGAACTGTTGCCCGACGCCTGGCCCGGTGCCGCGCTGCGGGACTCCTATGCACGATTTGCCGCCGAGCTGGTGGCATTGCGAAACGAATCCGAACTGATGGAGGCGCAATGAGCGTGCGAGTCGAACGCAGCGGACCGGTCACCACGGTGATCATGAACCGGCCCGAGGCACGCAACGCCGTCAACGGTCCGACGGCCGCCGAATTGTTCGCCGCCTTCGACGAATTCGACCGTGACGAGTCCGCGTCGGTCGCCGTGCTGTGGGGTGACAACGGAACCTTCTGCGCCGGAGCCGATCTCAAGGCGTTCGGTACTCCGGATGTCAACCCCGCACACCGGACCGGACCGGGCCCGATGGGTCCGACCCGGATGGTGTTGTCGAAGCCGGTGATCGCGGCGATCAGTGGATACGCGGTGGCGGGTGGCCTCGAGTTGGCGCTGTGGTGCGACCTGCGGGTCGTGGAGGAGGACGCCGTGATGGGCGTCTTCTGCCGACGCTGGGGTGTCCCGCTGATCGACGGCGGCACGGTTCGGCTGCCTCGGCTGATCGGGCACAGCCGGGCGATGGACATGATCTTGACCGGTCGCGGCGTGGAGGCCGCCGAGGCCCTCGCGATGGGTCTGGCCAACCGTGTCGTGCCCACGGGCGAGGCGCGGCAAAAGGCGGAGGAACTCGCGGCGGAACTGGCCGCGCTGCCGCAACAGTGCATGCGCGCTGACCGCATGTCGCAGCTGAATCAGTGGGGACTGCCCGAAGCGGAGGCCATGGACTTCGAATTCGGCAGCCTGTCGCGCGTCGCGTCCGAATCGTTGGCCGGCGCCCAGCGTTTCGCCACGGGGGCCGGACGCCACGGTGCACCCGCCTAGTGCTCGACGAGCTGCTGGCTGCTGAGGAACTCCTCGATGGCGTCCGCGCCCACGTCGGCTCCATTGCGCTGCCGGATCTGAGCTCCCAGCCGATCGGCCGCATCGCGGTACGCCCGGTCGTGAAGCAGCCTTTCGACCGCGGCCCGAATGCGTTTCGGCTTAGCGTGTTTCGGCAGCAGGATGCCCGCACCGACGCGCTGGAGCGCCGCGCCGACGCCCTTCTGGTCGATCATCGGGTTCGCGGGCATGACGACCTGCGGCACTCCGAAGGACAGCGCCCGCATGGCCGTGCTGTGTCCGCCGTGGCCCACCACGAGCGACGCTGTGGCGAGAACCTCGTCATGGTCGAGCCAGGTGTGCATCGACGTGTTCTGCGGCACGCGCAGTCCGGAGGCGTCGATACCCGGTCCGACCGTCACGATGGCCTCGACGGCTAGGGGTGCGATCGCGTCGAGGATGTTCTGCAGCATCCGGCGCTGCCCGGCGAAGGCACAAGTGCTGAGGCTGACCAGGATTCGCGGAACGGGCGCAGGGACGGCGGCGCTCGGCACGCCCTGCCACACGACACCGGTGTGGCACACGGGCGGCGCGCCGCGCATCGGGTCGAGGTCGGCGCGGGCGGTAACCACCTGCAGCAGACCCTTGTGTTCCGCCACAAGTGGATCCGTACCGCGCATGCGGAGCATCCATCCGACCGGACTGGCCGCGAGGTCCTGAACGGCTCGGTAGAAGCAGTGCACGAGAACGACTGTGGCGATCCCGGCGTCCACCAGAGCAGGAATCCCTGCGGTGAGGATCATGTCGACGACAACGGCGTCCGCCTCGTGGCGCCGCGCGGCCTCCACCATGCAATGGCCGACCCGTCGATCCGCCGCCACCCGGGTGAAGGCGGTCATGATGGCTGCGAGCGACCGCTGAACGGTGGGATCGAAATTCTGTCCTTCGGTGAACGGTTCAAACGCAAAGCCTGCCGCTTCCACGCGTTCTCGGATGCCGCGATGTCCGAGAACCCGGACCTCGACCCCACGTGCCCGCAGTGCGCGCGCGACAGCCAACTGAGGGGGAATGTTGCCGCCGCCGTCCACGATGGCGAAGAGAACCTTCATCGCGCCTGCCCAATGATTTTCGTGAGATCGGTTGCCGTCGAAAGCGTCTCGGTCATCAACATCATCCGGTCGTGGACGTCGTCGACAGACAGCCCGCGGTCGAGCCGCAGGAGTTTCCATGCGTAGACGTCGGTGGCGACGACGAGTACGTCGACCAACCGGGAGCGCGCACTGGTCGACTCGGGAAGCCGGTCAGCGAAGACCGTCTCCACCCATTGCCGATGGGCACGTCGGCCCCCCCGGTTCATCCGCACGGCGCGGGCGTCGGTGTCGTCGGCCAACATGGCCAGCACGACGTCGCCCATCCGTTCGTAGTGGGCGATCAGCACGCCCAGTGCCGCGGCGAGATCGTCGGGAGGTGGCGTGCGTTCGGCCATCACCTCGTCGTATATCTGCGACGTCGCGGCGTCGACGAGCCCGTCGCGGCTTCCGAAATGCCGCAGCACCGTCTTCACCGTCACATTGGCGCGCTCCGCGACCGTCGGCAGAGTGATCGCGAACGACCGCTCGGCCATGAAGGTGTCGATCGCGGCCTTGATGATCGCGTCGCGAGTGGCACTCTTCGCCTGCTGACGTGCGCCCATGTCGTACTTGCGAGATTTCATGTCCATGGCAATGTACAACGAATTATCATTTGATGTCCATAGGTATGGACATCAAAATTCGGGTCGGTCAGCCCTTGCTGATCTTGTTCCCCGAGCCGGTGTCGTTGATCTTCGGATCGCCCTGCTTGTAGGTCACAGTGTTGTTGAAGCCGACGACGCTGAGTTCCTTGTCGACTCGGTCCATGGTGACCGTGTTGTCCGCACCGCCGATGTTCGCGTTGGCACAGGTGCCCCTGACCGTCAGCTTGTTGTTGTTGCCGCCGACGTTGAGCGACTTCCCGTCCGCGCAGTCGAGTTCGGTCGTCGTGCCGACCGAGCTGTAGTTGATGGTGTTGCCGATCTCGACCTGGCCGCCCTCGGACCCGAATGTCGCTGTCGGAGTATTGGTGTCGCTACTCTCCGAGCCGCACGCGGCCAGTCCGATCATCGCGACGGCCGCGGTGACACTGATCAAGACGTGCGTGCGCATGGTTCCCCGCTTCCGTTGGGTGCGAATAGAACGCCGACGATCACGCCGGAATGCGGTCGATCCGGTTCGTCATGCCCAGTTCCCGTCCACGATCCCAGATGAACGGCTCGCCGCGGTCATGGCTGTAGAGCGTACGTCGTAGGGCGTAGGTCACGGCAGCACTTGACCGGTTCGCTTCCGCCGGGCCTGCACCCAGCGAGTCGCGCCGCCGCATCGCGCTGGGTAGCGTGTTCAGCGATGCGTTGGCGTGTCAAAGCGGTTGCTATCGCGGCGGTCACAGCGGTGGTGATCGTCGGTGGATGCTCGCAGACCGTCAGCGGGACCGCGCAGAGGGCCCGCCCCGCCGTGCCGGATCCGGAGCGCAGCTACGGCTACGTCGACAACCGGTGCGGCTTGCTGGAGGACAACTCGATCCAGGAGATGTTGAGCGCCAAGGATGTGGTGCGGCCCTACAGCGGCGCTGTGTGCCAGTACGTGTTGGAACGCGATTCAGGTCCCGATGTCGGCGCCGGTGCACCTCCGGTCACCACTGTCGACGTCATCTTCTCCTGGTTCGAGACCGGCAGCGCGGACCGGGAACGGACATTGGCGGAGCAGCGCGGCGCGAAGATCACCGACAAGGTCGTCGAGCGGCACCAAGCTTTCCTGGCCCGCCGCGATACGAACGGCGCGGGATGTTCTGCCACCGCCGCGGCAGGCCCCGGCGTGCTGAGTTGGTGGGTGCAGACGCGGGGTAGGGCCGACTCGGATCCGTGTAGGGACGCCGAGAAACTGCTCGCGGCAACGTTGTCGTCGGACCTGTGACCATGCCCCGTACCACGCCGATTCCCTTCCGCGCCGCGGTGCTGGCCGGTGTCGTCGCGGTGGCCGGCTGCGGTACGCCCGGACACCCCGCCGCGACGGAGACACCTCCGGCGACGGCCGGCGGTTTTCGGAGCGGAGAGTGCAACAACGTCACCGACGCAGACGTCACCAAGGCCGTCGGATCGGCGACGTTCACCAAGGTCGTGGACAGTGAATCGGGCTGCTTCTGGCAGGAGAACACGATGCTCGGCTCGTTCGGCGCGGGCATGGGCATCTCGACCTGGTGGTACCGCGGCAGCGACATGGACACCGAGCGGACCCTCGAGCAGCAGGCCGGCCGCACGCTGACCGAACTGTCGGTCGACGGCAACAAGGGATTCAAGGCGCACGACGCCAACGCGTGCAGCATCTACGTGTCCAAGGGCGGCGACGTCATCACGTGGTCGATCCAGACGATGAACCCGGCCACGATGCCCGATCTGTGCGGCATCACCGGGCAGCTCGCGCAGCTCAGTCAGGAACGTGTCAACTGAGGCATCGGAAACTAGAGGTGTTAGTTTTCGCATATGACAGGCCGTCCCGCGCCCCAGACGTCCGGTCGGCGACCGGCCAAGCTGAGCCGGGACTCCATCGTCAACGCCGCCCTGACCTTTCTGGATCGCGACGGCTGGGACGCGCTGACGATCAACGCGCTGGCCACTCAGCTCGGTACCAAGGGGCCGTCGCTGTACAACCACGTCGACAGCCTCGAAGACCTCCGCCGCACGGTGCGGATGCGCGTCGTCGGCGACATCATCGAGATGTTGAACACCGTCGGCCAGGGCCGCACCCGCGACGACGCGGTGATGGCGATGGCCAGCGCCTATCGCAGCTACGCCCACCACCATCCGGGGCGCTATTCCGCGTTCACCCGGATGCCGCTGGGCGGTGATGACCCCGAGTTCACCGACGCCACAAGGGCGGCGGCGGGGCCGGTCATCGCGGTGCTGGCGTCGTACGGGCTCGACGGCGAGGACGCCTTCCACGCCGCGCTGGAATTCTGGTCGGCGCTGCACGGTTTCGTGCTCCTGGAGATGACCGGGGTGATGAACGGAATCGTCGATACCGATACGGTGTTCAGTGACATGGTCATGCGGCTCGCAGCGGGCATGCAGAGGCGCTGACCGTCCGCATGGGTTGACCTGCGGTAAGGGGCCTCGTCGCGGGTTTGGATCGGCGTGCGCTGCCCTGGTATCGTGGATCGCCGTGCCTGGCAGTAGGCGGTTGCCGCACGCCGGGCCAATTCGCATGTCGTTGAAGCATCGAAATGGATCGTCAAAAATCCCGGTGCGGGCGCGTGCGACACTCCCGGTCGCGGGGTAAGCGAGCGGGGCATAACTGCAGTACAGAGACCTAGAACGACACGACTTAGCACAGCACGAAGAGACGAAGAGAGAAAGCCGGTAGATGCCAACCATCCAGCAGCTGGTCCGCAAGGGTCGCCGCGACAAGATCGCCAAGGTGAAGACCGCGGCCCTCAAGGGCAGCCCGCAGCGGCGCGGTGTGTGCACCCGCGTGTACACCACCACCCCGAAGAAGCCGAACTCGGCGCTTCGCAAGGTGGCGCGCGTCAAGCTGACCAGCCAGGTTGAGGTCACGGCTTACATCCCTGGCGAGGGCCACAACCTGCAGGAGCACTCGATGGTGCTGGTTCGCGGCGGTCGTGTGAAGGACCTGCCGGG
Organism: uncultured Actinomycetota bacterium; assembly: GCA_963715215.1. GTDB lineage: Bacteria > Actinomycetota > Actinomycetes > Mycobacteriales > Mycobacteriaceae > Mycobacterium. The sequence continues at coordinate 59,556 of CAVQRJ010000018.1, read as the reverse complement.
TGTGCGCTACAAGATCATTCGCGGCTCGCTCGACACTCAGGGCGTGAAGAACCGCAAGCAGGCGCGCAGCCGTTACGGCGCCAAGAAGGAGAAGAGCTAATGCCGCGCAAGGGGCCCGCACCCAAGCGGCCGCTGGTCAACGACCCGGTCTACGGATCGCAGTTGGTCACCCAGCTGGTCAACAAAGTTCTCCTGAAAGGGAAGAAATCTCTGGCCGAACGCATTGTTTATGGTGCGCTCGAACAGGCTCGGGACAAGACCGGCACCGATCCGGTCATCACCCTGAAGCGCGCTCTCGACAACGTCAAGCCCGCCCTGGAGGTTCGTAGCCGCCGCGTCGGTGGTGCGACCTATCAGGTCCCCGTCGAGGTGCGTGCGGACCGTTCCACCACCCTTGCACTGCGCTGGTTGGTGAGCTTCTCGCGGCAGCGCCGGGAGAAGACGATGGTCGAGCGTCTGGCCAACGAGATCCTCGATGCCAGCAACGGCCTGGGTGCCAGCGTCAAGCGGCGTGAGGACACTCACAAGATGGCTGAAGCGAACCGAGCCTTCGCACATTATCGCTGGTGACCGCTGCTGCGGCAGCGCCGCCGCCGGCGAATGACAGCTAACACACGCGAGCGAAAGAGAAGACTTCTGTGGCACAGAAGGACGTGCTTACCGACCTGAACAAGGTCCGCAACATCGGCATCATGGCGCACATCGATGCCGGCAAGACGACGACCACCGAGCGCATCCTCTACTACACCGGTATCAGCTACAAGATCGGTGAGGTGCACGACGGTGCCGCCACGATGGACTGGATGGAGCAGGAGCAGGAGCGGGGTATCACCATCACCTCGGCTGCCACCACCACGTTCTGGAAAGACCATCAGATCAACCTGATCGACACCCCCGGCCACGTCGACTTCACCGTCGAGGTGGAGCGCAGCCTCCGCGTGCTCGACGGCGCCGTTGCCGTGTTCGACGGCAAGGAGGGTGTCGAGCCGCAGTCCGAGCAGGTCTGGCGGCAGGCCGACAAATACGACGTGCCGCGCATCTGCTTCGTCAACAAGATGGACAAGATCGGCGCCGACTTCTACTTCTCCGTGAAGACGATGGAGGAGCGCCTCGGCGCGAACGTCATCCCGGTCCAGCTGCCCATCGGCGCGGAAAGCGAGTTCGAGGGCGTCGTCGACCTTGTTGAGATGAACGCCAAGGTGTGGCGTGGCGAGACCAAGCTCGGTGAGACCTACGAGACCATCGACATCCCTGCCGAGCTGCAGGAGAAGGCCGACGAGTACCGCACCAAGCTGCTGGAGGCGGTCGCCGAGACGGATGAGGCGCTGCTGGAGAAGTATTTCGGCGGCGAGGAGCTGACGGTCGAGGAGATCAAGGGTGCGCTGCGCAAGCTGACGATCAACTCCGAGGCCTATCTGGTGCTGTGCGGCAGTGCGTTCAAGAACAAGGGCGTGCAGCCGATGCTCGACGCGGTCATCGACTACCTGCCCTCACCGCTGGACGTGCCGCCGGCCACCGGCCATGCGCCCGGCAAGGAGGACGAGGTCATCATCCGCGAGCCGTCGACGGACGAGCCGTTCGCGGCGCTGGCGTTCAAGGTCGCCACGCACCCGTTCTTCGGCAAGCTGACGTACGTCCGGGTGTACTCGGGCAAGGTCGACTCCGGTTCACAGGTCATCAACGCCACCAAGGGCAAGAAGGAACGGCTCGGCAAGCTGTTCCAGATGCACTCCAACAAGGAGAACCCGGTGGAGTACGCGTCGGCCGGTCACATCTACGCGGTGATCGGGCTGAAGGACACCACCACCGGTGACACCCTGAGCGACCCGAACAACCAGGTCGTGCTGGAGTCGATGACGTTCCCCGATCCGGTGATCGAGGTGGCGATCGAGCCCAAGACCAAGAGTGACCAGGAGAAGCTGAGCCTCTCGATTCAGAAGCTCGCCGAAGAGGATCCCACCTTCAAGGTGCACCAGGACGTCGAGACCGGTCAGACGGTCATCGGCGGCATGGGCGAACTGCACCTGGACATCCTGGTCGACCGGATGAAGCGCGAGTTCAAGGTCGAGGCCAATGTTGGCAAGCCGCAGGTGGCCTACAAGGAGACGATCAAGCGCAAGGTCGACAAGGTCGAGTTCACCCACAAGAAGCAGACGGGTGGCTCGGGTCAGTTCGCGAAGGTGCTCATCTCCATCGAGCCCTTCTCCGGCGAGGACGGTGCGACCTACGAGTTCGAGAACAAGGTCACCGGCGGACGCATCCCGCGCGAGTACATCCCGTCGGTGGATGCCGGCGCGCAGGACGCCATGCAGTACGGCGTGCTGGCCGGCTACCCACTGGTGAACGTGAAGGTCACTCTGCTCGACGGCCAGTACCACGACGTCGACTCGTCTGAGATGGCGTTCAAGATAGCCGGCTCACAGGCACTGAAAAAGGCTGCGGGACAAGCCCAGCCGGTCATCCTGGAGCCGATCATGGCCGTCGAGGTCACCACGCCCGAGGACTACATGGGCGATGTGATCGGCGACCTGAACTCCCGCCGTGGCCACATCCAGGCCATGGAGGAGCGCAGCGGTGCACGCGTCGTCAAGGCGCACGTGCCGCTGTCGGAGATGTTCGGCTACGTTGGCGACCTTCGGTCGAAGACCCAGGGCCGGGCGAACTACTCCATGGTGTTCGATTCCTATGCTGAAGTTCCGGCGCAGGTGTCGAAGGAGATCATCGCGAAGGCGACGGGTCAGTGAGAATCGAGGCCGTTTGCGGCCGAGGCTCGGAGCTGGCCCGGAGTCGAGCAATCGACTGCGCGAAGGCGACGGGTCAGTGAGAATCGAGGCCGTTTGCGGCCGAGGCTCGGAGCTGGCCCGGAGTCGAGCAATCGACTGCGCGAAGGCGACGGGTCGGTAATCTCGGACCCGTCGCTTTGGCGGGACCACACAACTGCAAAGATCAACACACTGCTTTACAACAAGCACCAACACAGTCCAGGAGGACATAGAAGTGGCGAAGGCGAAGTTCGAGCGGACGAAGCCGCACGTCAACATCGGGACCATTGGTCACGTTGACCACGGCAAGACCACGCTGACTGCGGCTATCACGAAGGTTCTGCACGACAAGTTCCCCGACTTGAACGAGGCGTCGGCCTTCGATGACATCGACAAGGCTCCCGAAGAGAAGGCGCGTGGCATCACGATCAACATCGCCCACGTGGAGTACCAGACCGAAAAGCGTCACTACGCACACGTCGACGCTCCCGGCCACGCCGACTACATCAAGAACATGATCACCGGCGCGGCCCAGATGGACGGCGCGATCCTGGTGGTCGCGGCCACCGACGGCCCGATGCCGCAGACCCGCGAACACGTGCTGCTGGCCCGTCAGGTCGGTGTGCCCTACATTCTGGTGGCGCTGAACAAGGCCGACATGGTGGACGACGAAGAGCTGCTCGAGCTCGTCGAGCTGGAGGTCCGCGAGCTGCTGGCCGCTCAGGAGTTCGACGAGGAGGCTCCGGTCATCAAGGTGTCGGCGCTCAAGGCGCTCGAGGGCGACCCGGAGTGGGTCAAGTCCGTCGAGGAGCTGATGGACGCGGTCGACGAGTCGATCCCGGATCCGGTCCGCGAGACCGACAAGCCGTTCCTGATGCCCGTGGAGGACGTCTTCACGATCACCGGTCGCGGCACCGTGGTCACCGGTCGTGTCGAGCGCGGCGTGATCAACGTGAACGAGGAAGTCGAGATCGTCGGCATCCGTCCGGACACCACCAAGACCACCGTCACCGGTGTCGAGATGTTCCGCAAGCTGCTCGACCAGGGCCAGGCGGGCGACAACGTCGGCCTGCTGGTTCGTGGCGTGAAGCGCGAGGACGTCGAGCGTGGCCAGGTTGTCGTGAAGCCCGGCACCACCACGCCGCACACCGAGTTCGAGGGCAGCGTCTACATCCTGTCCAAGGACGAGGGCGGCAGGCACACGCCGTTCTTCAACAACTACCGTCCGCAGTTCTACTTCCGCACCACCGACGTGACCGGTGTGGTGACGCTGCCGGAGGGCACCGAAATGGTGATGCCCGGTGACAACACCGACATCTCGGTGAAGCTGATCCAGCCCGTCGCCATGGACGAGGGCCTGCGCTTCGCGATCCGCGAGGGCGGCCGTACCGTCGGCGCAGGCCGGGTCACCAAGATCGTCAAGTGACGATCTGAGCCGAAGAGTCCGGCTCAAAACGCCGAAGTGGCGCTCGCCCGAAAGGGTGGGCGCCACTTCTGCTTTCCCGTGATTTCATGCCCAAACGAACATTTGGGCGCAAAAGTGCGAGTGGATCAAGCCATTTCGTCGATCTCGGTGAAGGACTCAGTCCATGGTCAGCACCATGCGGAACCGCGCGGCGCCGCTCATCATCTTGTCGTAGGCGGCCTGGGCCTCGACCAGCGGCACCGTTTCGATCATCGGCCGCACACCGGTCAGCGCCGAAAAGCGAAGGGTGTCTTCGGAATCCTGCGATGTGCCCGACGCGTGACCCTGGACGGAGATCGAGTTGGGGATTATCGCGATCGGAGGCACGGGGATTGGATCGTTCGAGACGCCGACGACGACGAGCTGTCCGCGTGGCTTGAGGCCACCAAGTGCGGGCGCCATCGCGTCGGGAGCCGTGACCGTTGCGAGGACGACCGCAGCCCCGCCGAGTTTGTTCAGTTCGGCCGCGACGTCGGAGGTCTTCGAGTCGATGTAGTGGTGTGCACCAAGATCTTTCGCCAACGGCTCCTTGTCCTTACCGCGTGCGATCGCGACGACTTCCATGCCCATCTTGGCGGCGTACTGGATTCCCAGATGGCCGAGTCCGCCGACGCCGAGAATGGCGACCACATCGCCGGGCCGGGCGACGGACTCGCGCAATGAGTTGAAGGTGGTGATGCCCGCGCACAAAAGGGGCGCGGCATCGACATCGGAGAGATCGTCGGGGATGCGGGCGAGGGCTTCGGCGGGTGCGACCATGTACTCCGCATAGCCGCCGTCGTAGGCGATGCCAGGCACCTGGCCGTTCTCGCACGAGATGAAATCGCCTCTGCGACAAGGCTCGCAGGTGAAATCGCAGCCGCCGAACCAGCCGACCCCGACACGATCGCCGGCCTTCCATGTGCTGACGTCTTCGCCCACGGCGTCCACGACGCCTGCGACTTCGTGGCCAGGAGCGCGCGGAAACGAGTTACCCATCGCGCCAGCCACCGTCAGCGAGTCAGAGTGACAGACACCGCAGGCATGGACCTTGACGCGAACGTGCCCGCGGCCCGGCTCGGGTATCTCGATATCGGTTATTTCGAACTTTTGATTCGCCGATGGGACGCGGGCGATCTTCATCGTGGCCACACCGGGGACAGTACTCCGGCAGGGCGGCGCAACGCGTCGCCAACAAAGAACAGCGCCGTCGAAACCGCCGCCAGGATCCACCGCGAACGCACGGTATCGATCGGCGAAGTCAGGCGCCGAGCGATACGGCCCGCAACCGCCGATGCCGCGGACGGCGGATTTATGGGGACATCTGTAACGCATGAGACCGCTGTGGCGATAACTCTCGCATACAAGGTGTTCCTGCTGGTTGAGTTGGGGGTTTGATGTTTCGTCGGACGAGTACGGCGGCTTGTGCGGTCGCAGTGGCGGGAAGTGCCTTGGTCGGGCTGACGGCCGGCACCGCAAACGCGGCGCCTGGCTGCCCCGACGTCCATTGGATGGGTGCCGCAGGCTCGGGTGAGCGGACCGCGTACGACATCGCAGCCAACGGTGGCATGGGGCAGATTGTCTACCGGTCCTACCAAGCTCTCCAGCAGCAGCTCGCGCAAGAGGGACGCACCATCACCGCCGAGGCGGTCGACTATCCCGCCAAGGACGTGCCCGATGACCCGGGCATAGGGGACTGGCTCGACTACATGGGCAGCGTCGACGCTGGAACGGACGCATTGGGTGAGCGGTACGCGGCGTTCACTGCGCAATGCCCTGACACCAAAGTGGTGCTGGCGGGTTATTCCCAAGGCGCGATGGTGGTGCACCGCAACCTCGCCGCGATCGGAGCGAATCCCAATCTGTCCGCCGCGCTGCTGATCGCCGACGGCGACCGGATACCGGACGACACCACGGTGAACATCGGTACCGCGTCGAAGAACCCGGAGAAGACCGGCGGCGCCGCCCAGGACTGGCCGACGTTGGCGCATGCCCCCGCGAAGCTGCCCGCGAACGTCGGCGTTCGTACCATCAGTGTGTGCGACGCAGGCGACGCGGTCTGTGACTACGACCCCGACGCCGACCAGGTCTCAGCGACCGCGGCGGCGATTCACACGAGTTACACAGTCGGCGGCAGCAACGGGCAGATGTGGACCTGGATGGTCCATCAACTCGTGGGGTCGTCGTCGACGCCTGCACCTCAGGTTCCCGAGGGCGCTACCACCCGTACGTAACTCCCGACGTAATGAGGCGCCTGTTGGCGCTAATCTGACTCGCAAACCGCGTCAAGCGAGGAGCGTGGCAGATGTTGTGGCGTTACATCAAAGCTCAGCTGATGGTTCTGCTGTGCGGCGGTCTCGTCGGCCCCATCTTCTTGGCCGTCTACTTCGCCACCGGACAGGGCTCGCTCCTGAAGTGGATGTTTTATGTCGGCCTGCTCATCACGGCCGCCGACATCCTGATCGCCTTGGCCCTCGTCAATTTCGGTGCGAAGTCGGCCGCCAAGGCGGCTGCCCTCGAGCAGAGCGGCGTGTTGGCACTGGCCCAGATCACTGGCATGGGCGAAACAGGTACCCGCATCAACGACCAACCGCTGGTGAAGCTGCAGCTGCACATCGCGGGCCCGGGCATCGCGCCGTTCAACGCGCAGGATCGTGTCATCGCCAGCGTGACGAGGCTGGGCAACCTCACCAGTCGTAAGTTGGTGGTACTGGTCAACCCAGCCACCCAGGAGTACCAAATCGATTGGGAACGTAGCGCTTGATCAACGGGCTGGTGCCTGCGACCTTCACGATCGCCGAGGACAACAGAACCTACGACCTCAGCGGTCACACGGGTGCACTGCTCGAGATCCTGCAGATCCTGAAGGCCAACGGCATCGGTATGAACAACATGATCGATCTGCGGTCCAATCCCGCTGCGCGGCAACAGGTGCAGGCGGTTGTCCGGCGCGCGGCAGCCCAACAAGAACCCCCTGGCCCCGGTGCGACGCCGTCTCCAGGCGCACCGCCACCGCCGCAGTACGCCGCCCCGCAGTATGCCGTCCCGCAGGAACCCTCCACCTCGCAGCGGCTGCAGGAACTCGAAACGCTGCGGGCGACGGGCGCTGTCTCCGAAGAGGAGTACACCGCCAAACGAGCGCAAATCCTCTCCGAGCTGTAACCAGCCAGGCCTGAAGAAGCGGTGCTGTTCGGGTGATTCTCCTCGGCGCGGTCGTCGGTGTGGTGTCCTTGGCAATAGCTGCGATTGAGATCTAACGGCCATCGGCGCGAGAGGAGCTCACGTGACGAATCCGTCCGCCAACTACGGCGTTCACTCCGAGGTCGGCAAGCTGCGCAAGGTGCTGGTGTGCTCGCCGGGGCTTGCGCACGAACGACTCACCCCGACCAACTGTGACGACCTGTTGTTCGACGATGTGCTGTGGGTGCAGAACGCCCGCCGCGACCACTTCGACTTCATCGACAAGATGCGCGGCCGCGGCGTGGAAGTCGTTGAGCTGCACAATGTGTTGAGCGAGACGATGGCAGTTCCGGAGGCCAAGACCTGGCTGCTGGATCGCAAGATCGTGGCCAACGAGGTCGGTCTCGGCCTGGTAGACGACACGCGTGATTTCCTGGACTCGCTGCAACCACACCGGCTGGCCGAGCTGTTGATCGGTGGCATGTCGATACGGGACCTGCCGGCCGAGGTCAAGTCGGGTTATCGCGCATTGGCACGTGAGGACACCGGAGTCACCGAGTACCTGATGCCGCCGCTGCCGAACACCCTCTACACGCGCGACACCACCTGCTGGATCTATGGCGGCGTAACGCTCAACCCGTTGTTCTGGCCGGCTCGCCACGACGAGACGTTACTGATGAAGGCGATCTACGAATTTCACCCCGAATTCGTGGGATCGACGGTTTGGTGGGGTGATCCCGAGACGTCGTGGGGGCTGTCGACCATCGAGGGTGGCGATGTGCTGATCCCGGGCAACGGCGTGGTGTTGATCGGGATGAGCGAGCGCACCTCCCGGCAGGCCATAACCCAGGTAGCGGCGACATTGTTCGCGCAGGGCGCCGCGGAGAAGGTCATCGTCGCTGGCATGCCGAAGCTGCGGGCCGCGATGCACCTGGATACGGTGTTCACCTTCGCCGATCGCGATGTCGTCACCATCTATCCCGACATCGTCGACAGCATCGCACCGTTCACCCTGGTTCCCAGCGACGCGGAACCCGGCGTGGAGGTGATCGAAGAGACGAAACCGTTCACCGAGGTGGTCGCCGCCGCTCTGGGTCTCGGCAGTCTGCGGATTGTGGAGACCGGTGGCACGAAATACGACTCCGAGCGCCAGCAGTGGGACAGCGGCAACAACCTGGTCGCAGTCGAGCCCGGCGTGGTGTTTGCCTACGACCGCAACACGAGCACGAACTCGTTGTTGCGCAAGGCCGGTGTCGAGGTCATCACGATCGTCGGCGCGGAGCTGGGCCGTGGCCGCGGGGGCGGTCACTGCATGACGTGTCCGATCATCCGCGACCCTGTCTAGAACACGTTCTAGTTCGGCTGTTAACCTGGTCGCGACCGTGCGCAGATGTAGGTCAAAAGCGGCGTGTCGCTATGCCGACACGCACGCTCGCGGAAGAGGGTTAGGGGCCGATGGCGAGGGACAAACCGCTCGACGGGCGAGTGGCATTCATTACCGGGGCCGCACGCGGTCAGGGCCGGGCCCACGCGATTCGGTTGGCCAACGATGGTGCCGACATCATCGCGATCGACATCTGCCGACCCGTCTCCGACACCATCACCTATCCGCTGGCCACCTCCGAGGAACTCGCGGAGACGGTCAGGGACGTGGAAGCCACCGGTCGCAAGGTGCTGGCCCGCGAGGTGGACATCCGGGACCTCGCGGCGTTGCAGAAGGTGGTGGCCGACGGCATCGAGCAGTTCGGCCGGCTGGACATCATCGTCGCCAACGCGGGCGTGCTGAGCTGGGGCCGGATGCACGAGATGTCGGAAGAGCAATGGGACACCGTCATCGACATCAACTTGAACGGCACCTGGCGCACGATTCGCGCGGCCGTCCCGGCGATGATCGAAGCGGGCAACGGCGGTTCGATCGTCATCGTCAGCTCATCGGCCGGACTGAAGGCCACCCCCGGCAACGGCCACTACTCGGCATCAAAGCACGGTCTGGTGGCGATGACCAATGCGCTGGCAATTGAATTGGGCGAGTTCGGTATCCGGGTCAACTCCATTCACCCGTACTCGATCGAAACGCCGATGGTGGAGAAGAAGGCGATGATGGACCTCTTCGCCAAGTATCCGAATTATGTGCACAGCTTCGCGCCCATGCCCTACCAACCGGTGAACCACCAGAGCAAGAAGGGCCTCATGGAATTCATGATGCCCGAAGAGGTTTCGGACGTCGTCGCGTGGCTGGCGAGTGACGGGTCGGCGACGATCTCGGGCAGTCAGATAGCCGTCGACCGCGGCACTGCCAAATTCTGACTTCTCCTGCCGAGACGCAAGAGTCCCCGACACGGCGAGGTGTTCGGGCCTTTCCGTCTGCTCGCGCAGGTTAGCCGGACAGTCGGGTAATCCCGCCAGACGGCGACATTCCAATGGCAAGTAGTTCGCCCTCCAGTCAGTCCGCGGCGTCGATCGCGTCACCCCAGCCATCGGTGGTGGCAACCAGCAATATCACGTCGTCACCGACGACTCCGTCGGTCTTCAACTGCGCCAACGCCTCTCGTGCTTGCGACGCCAACTGCTCAAGGATGGGCCCTTGGCAGGCAGCCTGACCTCGGGCGGATGCATCGTGCGGCCATCGGCCAACGCACCCGCTTGGTGGCCCTACCGATGCAATTCAGCCCAAACTCCCTACTTGGAGGCCAAGCCTCGCGCAGGTGCCGGTGGATCGACACCTGCGACACTCTCTGGCCGCAGGCATGTTGCAGATACCGGGCAATGGTCGCTGGCCGGTGTCAAACCCTTGTCGGCAGGGTCGTATGGCGCACTGACTTGGACCACGTCGATTTCGGCCACTGGCAACTTGAGCCATTCCGCCGTGCTGGTGTCGGAAGGCCGCAATCATTGTGGCCATCCATACCCAGTTGGTGGCCGTCCACGATGTGTGGCTTGCGAGATCGGAGGCATTCCATATGAGCGACACGCAGCCCAGCACCACCTTCTTGCCATCGCTTTCGCAGGAGGACATGCCGTACGTCAACGCCGTTCGCTCTTATGCATCAAAGGAATTTTTACGGCTCGACGTCCCAGGCCACACGGGTTCGGTAGCTACTCAACCGGAGTTAGCCGACATATTTGGCGAATCGGTATTGGCGCTCGACGTACCGCCGCTGGTGGACGGCATTGATCAGGGTCCCGTTCCTACCCCTATGCAACAGTCGGCTCAACTGGCGGCGGCGGCCTGGGGCGCCCACCGCACCTGGCTGCTCACCAACGGCGCATCGAAGGGCAACCTGGTCACCTGCCTGGCGCTGCGTCATGTCGGGGAGCTGATCGTCGCCCAGCGGAGCATGCATTCAAGCGTTATGGATGGCATGGTGCTTGGCGGCCTCCGGTGCCATTTCGTCCAGCCGGTAATCGATGTCGATCTAGGGGCCGCGCATGGGATCACGCCTGAATCCCTGGCCGACGCTTTGGACACCTTTCCCGGCGCCATAGCGGTCTACGTTGTCTCGCCGAGCTACTTCGGTGCGGAATCGGATATTCAGGCGCTGGCCGATGTGGCCCACTCACGTGCCTGCGCCCTGATTGTGGACGGGGCCTGGGGGTCGCACTTCGGTTTCCACCCCGACCTACCGCAGAATGCACTGGCCAAGGGCGCCGACGTGATGATCTCGAGTACCCACAAGCTGGGGGGCAGCCTCACCCAGTCGGCAATGCTTCACCTTGGCAAGGGCCCATTCGTGGATCTCTTTGAGCCTCTTGTGAATCGGGCCTTCCGCTCGATGCAGTCCACCAGCGCGAGCTCCATCCTGATGATGTCCTTAGACGTGGCCCGTAGGAATCTGGCGGTGCACGGGAAGGAGCGGATAAGCCTGTCGATCGAAGCCGCGAACAAGCTGCGGCAAGGCGTGCGGGACGAAGGCCGTTTCGAGGAACTCTCGAACCGATTCCTGGCCTCCCCCGGAATCGTCGCCGTCGACCCGCTTCGCGTGGTGATCGATACCCGCCGCGGGGGAATCAGCGGTCATGAAGCCCGCAAGATCCTATTCGACGAGCACCGCATCCACGTCGAGATGGCCACCGACAGCGCTATCGTCGCCGTGATCGGTGCAGGATCGGTGCCCGACATGGACAGGATGCTGCAGGCGCTCCATGCCCTGCCCGATACTGGCGCAGCCGGTATTCCGCCCATCACGCTACCTATGCCCGGCGAGGCGGTGATGTCGCTGCGCGAGGCATACTTCTCGCCCTCTCAACTGGTGCCCACCTCGGAGTGCGTCGGCCGAGTGTCCGCCGAGTCGCTCGCCGCATACCCACCCGGTATCCCCAACCTGTTGCCCGGCGAGGTCATCACCGAGGAGGTCATCGACTTCCTGCTCCGCACGGCGCGTTCGCCCTTCGGGCACGTCCGAGGCGCGGCTAAGCCCGACCTGAGCCGCATGCGAGTGCTGACCAAGTGATCGAGCGGATGCATTGGTCGCGAGTTCTGTCCTACGGGCCGACGAAAGAGCTAGTAGGACCGACCATTCGGTTGGGGAGCCATCGAGAGGTCGGGCGGGATGGTGCGAACGATGCCAGGACGGTGCGGTTGTGGAATACCGGTACCGGCCAACCCATCGGTGGCTGCTCACGAAACACACTGATGCGATTGTCAGTGTGGCGTTTAACTCGGTTCACCCGTTAGCGAGTTCTTCCAGCTGGCTGTGCGGCACTACCACCACCGGAACGGGTGAGTTGCGCAGGATTTTGGCCCCCCTGGAGCCGAGGAACACCTGTGCGATCGGGCCGACCGCACTTGAGCCGACCACCAGCACGTCGTCATCGTCCCAGCCGACGTCGTCGATCGCCTCCTCCCAGCTCTCGCCGTGTCCGACCACGGTCTCCACTCGCCGTGGCACCTTCGCCAGCTCCTCGACCTGCTCCAGTGCGGCGTGCGCGCTCTTCTCTAGTTCAGTGATCCACTCCTGCAGCACCAGGTCCTCGGAGTCGGTGCCGAGCCTGGTCGTATATGCGGGGCGCGACCACACTGCGAACGACGCGATCCGCAGCGAAGCGCCGACCCGTGCCGCCACCCGGGCCGCGGCAAGCAGCAGGCCGCTCGCCGACCCGTCGTACGCCGCGGTCACCCGCTTCACCTTCGCCCCCGGCCGGCTCCGGAATCCGCGCGGCGCCAGGGCGAGGGCGACCGGCGAGCTGTGCAGCAGCCGGTTGGTGACACTGCCGAGCGCGATATGCCCGAACACGCCGGCCGATGACGTACCGACCACGATCATGTATGCGTCGTACTGCTTGGCCATCTCAACCAGGCCCGCGGGCGCGGACCGCGCGCTGTGCCGTTCGAACCTCGCCGATACGTCGCCCGGCAGGTTCCTGCGGGCTAATTCCAGTGCCTGGTCGGCGATCTCGTCGAGCTCCTTGCGGTACTCCGCGTCAATCCGGGCCATGCCTGGGACCCACGGCGCCGGAATGACAGAGCAGATCACCACCTCGTCGCCGATGGACCGCGCCAGCATGCCGGCCAGGTGAAGTGCCGTCTTGCCACGCTCGTCGGGTGCGTAAGCCACGATCAGTGTCATTGCGCCGCGCCTAGTCGTGGATCAGGCCGACATGTTCGTGCCGGCCGAGATGAGAGTGTCTGAAGCCGTACACGGCATACCAGACCATCGCCACCGCAACCCAGATCAGGAACACGTAGATGGTCACGGGACGCAGGTCCTTGATGATCCAGATGCAGCCGAGGATGGCAAGGATCGGCGTGACCGGATACCCCGGCACCTTGAACCCGCGCGGCAGCTCGGGATGAGTACGCCGCAGCACCATCACGCCGATCGACACCACGAGGAACGCGACCAGCGTGCCGATGCTCGTCATTTCGGCGAGGAAGTTGATCGGAATCAGGCCGGCCAGCAGCGAGATCACGATCGCGACGATGATCGTGTTCGGCACCGGGGTGAGGGTGCGCCGGTTCACCCTGTGGAACAACTCGGGCAGCATGCCGTCGCGCGACATCGCGAAGAGGATGCGGGTCTGGCCGTACAGGGTCACCAGGGTCACGCTGAAGATCGAGATCACCGCGCCCGCGGCGAGTACGGTGCCTGGCCACGACGCGCCCACGACCTTCTCCAGGATTGCCGCCAGCCCGGCCTCCTGGCCCTCGAACTGGTCGTACGGCTGGGCGGCCACCGCGACGACGGCGACCAGGATGTACAGGGTGGTGACCGTAATGAGAGCGATCAAGATCGCGAGCGGCATTGTCCGGCGCGGGTTCTTCACCTCCTCGCCCGCGGTCGAGACGGCGTCCAGACCGATGTAGGAGAAGAAGATGATGCCGGAAGCCGCGGTGATGCCGGCGAAGCCGAACGGCGCAAAGGGAGACAGGTTGTCGGCGTTCCAGCCCATCACGCCGATGACGATGAAGAGCACCAGCACGGCGATCTTGATCAGCACCATCACGGCGTTTGTCTTGGCGGACTCGCTCACGCCCCTGATCAGCAGCAGCGCGCACAAGAACACCAGGATGACCGCGGGCAGGTTGAACACCCCGCCCTGCTCGGGCGCCTGCGACAGGCTTTCCGGAATCCTGAAGCCAAACAGGTTGTCGAAAAGCTGGTTCAGGTATTGCGACCAGCCGACGGCGACGGCCGCGGTGGACACGCCGTACTCCAGCAGCAGGCAGGCGGCGACACCGACCGCCGTCAATTCGCCGAGCGTCGCGTACGCGTAGGAGTACGACGACCCCGACACCGGTACGGCGCTGGCCAGCTCGGCGTAGCAGATCGCGGTGAGCCCGGCGACAATGCCGGCGATCGCGAACGACACGATCACCGCGGGCCCGGCGACGGGGACGGCCACCGAGAGCACGAAGAAGATCCCGGTGCCGATGGTGGCGCCGACGCCGAACATCGACAACTGGAACAAGCCGATCGTGCGGGCCAGTTCACTGCGGCCGGTGTCGGCGCCTGTCTCCTCGGACATCTCCGGAACGGGCTTGCGACGGAATAATTGTTGGAGCGTCGGCATGATTCCTCCTACCAAAGGCGCTGGGAAGCGTCGCCACTCATGAAGTTTGACACCGAAGACGATCAGTGTCAGCGAGTCAGAAGTTATGAGCCGAAATGGTGGTTTCCGCCGGTTCAGACGACGCATTTTCCCCTTCGCCATGTAGTTCAGCGAGCACGGCGCCGACGACGCCGAGCACACGCTCGCGATGCGCGACGCTGGCACGTTCGCCCAGCACCTGAGGGCGGCAGCCCGGCAACGGCTATCTGCGCCAGGAAGGGTCGGCGTAGACCTGCCGCGTTGTGACGGTGTGGTGCCTGGCCTGCGGCAAGCGCCATGTGCACCGATGGTCTTGGGACAGTGTCGAGCCCGGCGCGGGGTGCCCGCACTGCCGGCCGCCAGCGCACGTCGACGGACCGTGGTTGAAAGCTAACCACGCCAATACCTTTCGTGTGCGCTAGCACTGCACGAGTTCACTTCGAGATGTCGACCGTCCGTCATCGTGGCGGCAGCGGTGCAGGACCCTCGCCCGACGTTCAGCGGTTCCTCGCTGTGCTGAACGCACTGTCCCGCATCTGACATCGGGTGTCGGGCCAAGTCGCCTTGCCGTTGCCCGGACCACGAGCCAGGCCTCACGCTATACCCGCGCGCCGACCCGCTGGAGACGGATCAGCCGGTGGTAAGAGGTTGGTAGCGGCGGAAGTCGAAGATGAGCAAACATCACGCTTTCGACGTCAGGAAGGAAGCTCACGTAGTGCTGCCACCGGGTGAGTAGTGTTGCGTAACATGTGGTTCACGCGGGAGTCGGTTGTAGAACTCCCCGTTCTCTTGCGCCCAGCGATGGAGGGTCGTGAGCATGGCGGACGAATTCATTTCTGCGACGGACAGCGTTCAGCAGCCGGTCACCATATTCGGCCCCGATTTTCCATTCCCCTTCGACGACTGGATCGCACACCCGGCTGGACTTGGTTCGATACCCGAGGAGCGCCTCGGCGAGGAAGTTGCCATCGTGGGAGCTGGTATGTCCGGCATGGTCGCGGCGTACGAACTCATGAAACTGGGCCTGCGTCCCGTCGTTTACGAGGCTTCTCACATGGGTGGCCGCTTGCGTTCACAGCAATTCGAGGGTGCGCCGACCGGCGTAATCGCCGAGCTCGGTGGAATGCGTTTCCCGGTCTCGTCGACCGCGTTCTATCACTACGTCGATCTCCTGGGGCTAGGGACTACACCGTTTCCCAACCCGCTGACGCCCGCATCCAACAGCACGGTTATCCATATTGAAGGTACGACGCATTACGCCGAGCAGCCCGGCACACTGCCGACGCTCTTCCAGGAGGTAGCCCAGGCGTGGGCCGATGCACTGGAAGGCGTGGAGTTCACCAAGATTCAGGATGCGATACGGGCCCGTGACGTGGCGGGCTTGAAGTCTTTGTGGAACAAGCTTGTGCCGATATGGGACGACCGTACGTTTTACGACTTTGTCGCGAGTTCGCCAGCGTTCTCGAAGTTGTCCTTCCATCACCGTGAGGTGTTTGGTCAGGTCGGATTCGGAACCGGGGGTTGGGACTCCGATTTCCCGAACTCGATGTTGGAGATCTTCCGTGTCGTGATGACCAACTGCGACGAAGACCAGCGCCTCATCGTCGGCGGCGCCGAGCAGGTGCCGCGCGGGCTGTGGGAGCACGCGCCGTCGAGCCTCACCGTCTGGCCGTCGGGTACCAGCCTGGCATCGCTGCACTCTGGTGGCACCAGGCCGGGCGTGGCACGAATAGCCCACGCCGAAAACGGGTTTGAAATCACCGACGTGTGGGGGGTGGCCCGGCGTTATCCAGCGGTGCTCGTCACCTGTCAGGGCTGGCTGCTGACCACCCAGATCAGGTGCGATGAGAGCCTGTTTTCTTACAAGCTGTGGACAGCGCTGGACCGGACGCGATACATGCAGTCGTCGAAGACGTTTGTGATGGTCGACCGACCGTTCTGGAAGGACAAGGATCCAAACACCGGCCGCGACGTCATGAGCACGACGCTG
The DNA here is from genome assembly GCA_963715215.1 of uncultured Actinomycetota bacterium. GTDB lineage: Bacteria > Actinomycetota > Actinomycetes > Mycobacteriales > Mycobacteriaceae > Mycobacterium. Next base: position 43,151 of record CAVQRJ010000018.1, on the reverse strand, counting down.
ACCGACAGGCTGACCCGTGGGACGTACCTGTTCGACAACGGCGACGACCAACCCGCCGTCATCTGCCTCACCTACTCCTGGATGAGCGACGCCTTGAAGATGCTGCCGCACACGGTCGAGCACCGGGTTCGGCTCGCACTTTCGGCGCTCAACAAGATCTATCCCGACGTCGACATCGCCAGCCACATCGTCGGCGACCCGATCACGGTCTCCTGGGAGGCCGACGAGCACTCGCTCGGTGCGTTCAAGGGTGCGCTACCCGGCCACTACCGATATAACCTCCGGATGTACTCGCACTTCATGCAGGACGACTTGCCCGCCCATCAGCGCGGCATTTTCCTTGCGGGTGACGACATCTCGTGGACACCAGCCTGGGTAGAGGGCGCGGTACAAACCGCGTTGAACGCGGTCTGGGGTATCGAGCGCCATTTCGGTGGTCGCACCCATCCGGACAATCCGGGTCCTGGCGACGTGTTTGCTGAGATCGGGCCAATGGAACTGCCCGACTGACGTACAGCGGTGTCCTCCTGACGCGAATCGCAATCTAGCAATGTGAGCCGGGACCAGCGCAGGTCGATCGGAATCTCGAGTGGCTGGCAACCAAAGCGAAGTGTGAGAGCGCCAGTCCTGACCGCCGTCCGAAGCTCAGATCACCTCTGTTCCTCCGGGGGCATGTACGTGTCGGAGTAGTAACTAGCCAGGCGCTCCCAATAATCGACGTGTTCGGTGACCGCCTGGTCGGGTCTCGGCGCGTGCTCGATCTGGTCTTTCGTACGGTCGACGTACACTTTCCTCTCCGTTACGTCGATCCGCTCCACAAGACCTGCCGGCAGCGTCACGTGGTGGCCCAAAAGCCACGACCCGGCGTCTACGTCGAGGTACGCCGGCCGGCCGTCATACTCCGCCTCGACGCGACCCAGATCGCCGTCGACTGCGACAACCTTGAAGCCCGTCAGCTCAGTCCCCTTGACGAACCCGGCCTCGGCCCGGTACTCCCACGGCTTGAAGGTGGTCATCCTTAACCATCTCCTCCCTAGTCCTGTAGGTACTTGCCCCAGTCCTCAATCCCACACCCGCCGCCGTCCACTGTCCACGACCCGGCCCGGCGCTATTGCAAAATATGTCGTGTTTCAACCGGGACCATCGTGCTGGCGACCGCCGCGTTTGGGGTGCACCTGCTCAAGCATCACCCGGTGCTATGCCAGCGGCGTGAGCACCGCGATCTGGTACTCCTCCGGTCCGTCGACGAGTGGTATCGGGAGACATATTTCTGACGCAGACGTTTGAGACACCGCCAACTGGCTGGGGTTAAATCTCCGTATCGGATAAGTGTGAACCGGATTCCGCCAATACACCGGCAAATTGACCGATAGCCCAGTTGATTTCCTCGGCGGTAATCACGAGCGGAGGCGCGAAGCGCAGCGTCGACCCATGAGTGTCCTTGACCAGCACACCGCGTTCGGCAAGCCGCATGCTGATCTGCTTACCGGTCCCGATCGAGGGGTCGATGTCGACGCCCGCCCAGAGGCCCAGCCCGCGTACGGCGATCACGCCGTTGCCGATGAGGGCGCGCAGACGGGAGTGCAGCCGCTCGCCGAGTTCAGCTGAGCGCGACTGGAATTCGCCCCGGCGCAGAATGTCGACGACGGTGGTGCCAATTGCCGCCGCCAGCGGGTTGCCCCCGAAAGTGGATCCATGCTCACCGGGGTGCAGCACTCCGAGGACGTCCTCGTTCGCGACGACTGCCGATACCGGGACCACACCGCCCCCCAGTGCTTTGCCGAGCAGATAGATGTCCGGCACGACGCCCCAGTGGTCGCATGCGAACGTGCGCCCGGTGCGGGCCAGGCCGGACTGGATCTCGTCAGCAATCATCAGCACATTGCGCTCGGTACACACCGCGCGAACGCGGGGCAGGTAGTCGTCGGGCGGCACGATGATGCCCGCCTCACCCTGGATGGGCTCGATCAGCACGGCGACGGTGTCGTCGTCGATCGCGGCAGCCAGCGCCTCCGCGTCACCGAACGGGACAGCGCGGAAGCCTGGTGTGTACGGACCGAAGCCGCGACGCGCCGCTTCGTCGTCGGAGAAGCTGATGATCGTCGTCGTTCGGCCGTGGAAATTGTTGTGCGCCACCACGATATTGCCCAAACCGGCGGGCACTCCCTTGACATCGGTGCCCCACTTACGCGCCACCTTGATGCCGCTTTCGACGGCCTCGGCGCCGCTGTTCATCGGCAACACCATGTCCTTGCCGCACAGCTCCGCCAGCGACTGACAGAACGGCCCGAGCCGGTCGGAGTGGAACGCCCGGCTGACCAGCGTCACCGCGTCGAGCTGCGCGTGCGCGGTGGCGAGGATCTCGGGGTTGCGGTGCCCGAAGTTCACCGCCGAGTAGGCGGCCAGGCAGTCCAGGTACCGCCTGCCTTCGATGTCGGTGATCCAGGCACCCTCAGCGCTGGCCGCGACGACGGGCAGCGGCGAGTAGTTGTGCGCGACGTATTGATCGTCGACGTCGATAGCGTCGGTGGTGGGGGTCACGGCATCAAGGATGGTCACGAATGCACCTCCAGCGTGCAGCATTTGATTGATCCGCCGCCCTTGAGCAGCTCCGAGAGGTCGACGCCGATCGGCACAAACCCTGCCTGGGAGAGTTGCTCGGCGAAGCCGGTGGCGGCTGCCGGGTGGACGACGTGCAGGCCATCCGAGACGGCGTTGAGCCCGAGCACGTAGGCATCCGAAGTGGCTACCTCGATGGCGTCAGGAAAGAGTTCGAGCAGTCGCTCGCGTGACTCGTCGCTGAATGCCGGCGGGTAGTAGGCGATGGTGGTGTCGTCGAGCACTGCCAGCGCGGTGTCGAGGTGATAGAAGCGCGGATCGACCAGTTCGAGGCTGACCAGCGGTATCCCGACTGCGGTGGCGATCTCGTCGTGTGCGCGGCGGTCGGTGCGAAATCCGTGACCCGCCAACAGAATTGAGCCTACGACGAGCAGATCGCCCTGGCCTTCGTTGACGTGCCTAGTTTCGCCGGGGTGGTAGCCGTGCCGCGCCATCCACTCGGCATAGGCGGCGGACTCGCCCGTGCGCTGTGGGTAGGCGAACTTGGCGACGACGGCCTTGCCGTTGACGAGAAGGCCGCCGTTGGCGGCGTACACCATGTCGGGCAGACCGGCGACGGGTTCGACCAGTTCGACGGTGTGCCCCAGTTCCTTGTAGGTCTGGCGCAGGCTCTCCCATTGATTCATCGCCAGGTGAATGTCTACGGATTTCGAGGTGTCCATCCACGGGTTGATGGCGTACTCGACGGCGAAGAACGTCGGGGGCGTCATTGCGTAATGACGGATACGGGCGGATCGCCTCTTGCATTCTTGGTCGGCTACTGAACGCCGCTTCCGAGTTGCGGCGACATCGGATACCGGGGCCGACATGGCGGCGACATCTGAAATCGTCATGATCAAACGATATTGGGTGTTGAATTTGCAATCAATCGCCGTTCATTGCGTGTCTACCGACGATCTGTTGTGTCAGAATATAAAAGGCGACAGTTTGTTGCGTGGAGGTCAGCGTGGAGCGGTTGGACGAGACAGATGAGCGCATCATCGGCGAGTTGGCCGTGGATGCCAGGGCGACCTATGCCGAGATCGGCCTGCGGGTGAACCTGTCCGCGCCCGCCGTCAAACGGCGGGTCGATCGCATGCTCGACAGCGGGGTCATCCGCGGGTTCACCACCGTGGTCGACCGAAGCGCGCTCGGCTGGAACACCGAGGCGTATGTCCAAGTGTTCCGCCACGGCACCATTGCTCCCGATGAACTGCGGAAGGCGTGGGTCACCATCCCTGAGGTGGTCAGCGCCGCCACCGTCACCGGCACCGCCGACGCGATTCTGCATGTGCTGGCCCGGGATATGCGCCACCTCGAGGAGGCGCTGGAACGCATCCGCTCGGCCGCCGACGTCGAACGTAGCGAAAGCATTGTGGTGCTGACGAACATCATCGACCGGATGCGCGGCTGAGACCGAAAGTGCAGGGTGGCGCACATTTGGCTGAGCCCATCGTGTAGAAAACCCCAAGTGAGCACATCTGCGGGGATCGTCATTGTCGGAGGCGGGCTTGCCGCCGCCAGGACCGCTGAACAGCTGCGTCGGTCGGAGTACACCGGCGCCGTCACCATCGTCAGCGACGAGGACCATCTGCCCTACGACCGGCCACCACTGTCGAAGGAAGTGCTGCGCGCCGAGGTGGACGACGTCACCCTCAAACCTGCCGAGTTCTACGAGGAGAACGACATCACCGTGCGGCTCGGCAACGGGGTGCGATCGGTCGATCCCGCCGCACAGACGGTGACGCTGGCCGACGGCACTGAGCTCGGCTTCGACGAGTTGATCATCGCGACAGGACTCGTGCCCAAGACCATCCCGTCCTTCCCTGACCTGGAAGGCATCCGCGTGCTTCGTTCCCTCGAAGAGAGCATGGCGCTGCGTGAGCATGCGGGCTCGGCCAGGCAGGCGGTCGTCGTCGGCGCGGGCTTCATCGGTTGCGAGGTGGCGGCGAGCCTTCGCGGTATGGGCGTGAATGTCGTTCTGGTGGAACCACAACCGACTCCGCTGGCGTCAGTGCTCGGCGAGCAGATCGGCGCGTTGGTGGCCCGACTGCACCAGGCCGAGGGTGTCGACGTGCGCTGCGACATTGGGGTCGACGAGGTGCGGGGCACCGATCACGTGGAGAAGGTGGTGCTGTCGGACGGCACCGAACTCGACGCCGATCTGGTGGTCGTCGGGATCGGCTCCCGACCGGCCACCGATTGGCTCGAAGACAGCGGCGTCGAACTCGACAATGGCGTGGTCTGCGACGACGTCGGCCGCACCGCGACACCTCATGTGTGGGCGATCGGCGACGTCGCGTCGTGGCGCCATCCAGTGGGACACCAAGTCCGCGTTGAACATTGGAGCAACGTCGCCGACCAGGCGCGGGTCCTGGTGCCGGCGCTGCTTGGCAAGGAGATTCCGGCGACGGTGTCGGTGCCCTACTTCTGGAGCGACCAGTACGACGTCAAGATCCAGTGCCTCGGCGAACCGCAGGCCGACGACACCGTGCACGTGGTCGAGGACGACGGCCGAAAGTTCCTCGCGTTCTACGAACGTGACGGCGTGGTGGCAGGCGTCGTCGGCGGCGGGATGCCGGGCAAGGTGATGAAGGTCCGAACGAAGATCGCCAACGGCGCCCCGATCGCCGACGTGCTCGGCTAAAGCTCGCCTAGGTAGAAGCGGCTGCCCTGGTCGTCGGTGCACTGTGCCGACCTGCCGTAGGGCTGCTGCGACGGTTCGTCGATGACGGTCCCGCCCGCCTCGCGCACCCGCGCGACGGCGGCGTCGACGTCCGCGACAGTCCACATCGGAACGGTGACGTGCTGGGCGCCGCCACCGGCGACCCCGGCCATCGGGTGGGTCTGCTTGACCTGCCAGCCATCGTGGATGCGGCCCGGTTCGAAGGTCCAGAACAGCACCCGGCTGTAGAACGCCCTGAACGCGCTGGAGTCGGTGACCTCGTAGGTGATGTACGAAAGTCCGCCTGGCCCAGAGCCGTTGAGCTCGGGCCGGGCCTGACCCGGGTTCGGCTGGAACACCGCGAAGGACGCCCCTTGTGGGTCGGTGGCGCCGCTCAGCGTGCCGAAGTCGAAGTGTTCGAGTTCGTCGACCGTACCGCCGCCGTCCACGATGGCTTGCCTTGCGCCATCGAGGTCGGCCACCGCGTAGCAGCAGAACAGGGTCGGCGGCCCGGCGACGCTGTAGATGCCGATGCGCTCCTTGGTGTTGGTGACCTGGTGGGTGTCCGGGTCGTAGTTCCAGCCCAGCACGTGACCGTAGAAGGCGGCGGCGCGATCGGCGTCCGGCGTCCACACCGAGACGTATCCGACGTCGCCGTGCTGAATCTGGATCGGCGCACCGGTCACCGGTCCGCTGAGCATCCACCGGTGGCCGAACGGGTCGATGATCGTGGCGTTGCGGGCGCCGTAGTTCTCATAAGGCTCGCGCTGGACGATCGCCCCGTGTTCCCGCGCCCGCTCCAGGATGGAGTCGGTGTCGGTCACATGCAACATCAAACTCACCGAACTCGCCTGCGGTTCAGGAGCTTTCAAGCCGAGCTCGGGGTACTCGTCGGCAAGATAGAGCACTCCGTCACCGATCCGCAGCTCTGCGTGTCCGATGCGGCCGTCGTCCATTTCGTACATCTCGCCGACGAGTTCCGCGTCGAAGGCCTCGGTGTACCAGGCGATGGCTCCGCGTGCGTCGGCAACAGACAGATAGGGCAGGGCCGCGGGGCGCGGAGACACGGCCGCTTCGGGCACCGCGGTGGGCTCGTTGAGTTCTGCAATGGCGATGTCGATGCCGCTCATGTCGACTTCTCCTGTTCGATTGGGCTGGGCCGCAAAGAAATTCACAGCCGATTCCAGACGTGCGCGGAGGCGGGCCGCGAACACCGGGTCGGGCTGGACCGGAAGCTCGTCGCCGTGAAGCGCGGTCAGCGGATCGTGGCTGTAGTTATTTCTGCTCCTCGCGTCCGCATCGTTCATGACAACCCTCCTTCCGGTTCTGGGTAGTGCGATCTGAAGGCACGGCGGGCCCGCACCAGAAGCGCCTCCGTGGCGTGCACGGTGCGGCCGATCAGCTCCGCGCATTCGGGCACGCTGCAGTCGTCCATGTAGCGCAGCGCGAGCACGGTGCGGTGCTGCTCGGGCAGTTTGGCCAGCACGCTCTCGGCAACTATCCGATCCAGCTCGGTGTCCCACTCGTCGGCCGGCTCGACGGGCTCGGGCAGTTCGGCCACCGGCACCGTGAACCGATCCGATCGCCGTCGGTAGTGATCGGCCAGCTTGTGCCGCGCCACCCCGATCAGCCAGGGCACCGTGATCGGCGGCGGAACGTGTTTCCGCGCAGCGTCCATCGCCGCCAGAAAGGTCTCCGACGTCAGATCTTCGGCCGCTCCGCGGTCACCGCAGCGCCGGACGAAATATCCGTACACCTGGGGCAGTGCCTCGTCGTACAGCACCAACAGCGCCCGCGGAGCGTCACCCGGCTCTGGTTCGGTGCTCACACCCTCATCGTCGCCTCGCAGCGCCGAACTCCGATGCCCCTTATCTGAATTTTTTTCCACGCGGCGTCAAATCAGCGCGCCGAGACCCGCGCTGACCGTGTCGAACGCGTCGTCGAGTGCGTGCGTCAACGAGACCGACTCGTCGGCCAGCCAATGCTCGTAGGCGGACAGGGCCACCCCCAGCATCGTCCACGCCACTGTCTGCGGGACCAGATCACCGGGCTTGACGCCGAGCCGCCGCGCCACGAACGCGGCGACCACATCGCGCCATCCCGCGTACATCGTCATCGAGTACGCCTGCAGTTCGGCCGTCTGCAGGATCACCCGCATCCGTCGTCGGTGCCGGGCGGTCTCGGTCTCGTCAAAAGTGTTGAACGCCAACAACGCTGTCCGCAGCGCGTCACCGATGGGGACGCCGGGATCGAGCTCGGCGAGTTGATCGCGCATGCGCTCGAGATGCGCGTCGAAATCGCCCCATGGCAGCGCGTTCTTGGACGGGTAGTAGCGAAACAATGTGCGACGCGAGATCCCCGCTGCCTGGGCGACGTCGTCGACGCTGACCTCGTCGAAGCCGTGGGCGGCGAAGAGGTCGATGGCGACATTGCTGAGGTGATCCCAGGTTGTGGACCGACGCCGGCCCACGCGGTGCTTGGAGTTCGGCCTCATCATCACCCCGCTCTTCCATTCTGGCACTCGATGCCATATTCTTGCGATCTCGATCACGATTGTCGAGACCCGGTTACAGAAAGGCGTGGACCATGGAGCCGCAGGAGATTGCCGCGAACGACGCCGGAGCCGCTCAGGCGGCGACATCGGACTCAGCGCTCATCACCGAGACGCTGGTCGAAGAGGTGTCGATCGACGGGATGTGCGGGGTCTACTGACCCGCACGCGAGGAGACCGAGGACCTAGCGTGGCGTTCGACCCGGACGTCAGTTGGCGGTTGCACCACCAGGTGGCGGTGCGGCCTGAGCCGTTCGGTGCGTTGCTGTACCACTTCGGCACGCGCAAGCTGTCGTTTCTGAAGAACCGGACCATCGTCGAGGTGATCAACTCGCTGGGTGATCACCCCGACGTGAGGTCCGCATGCCGCGCCGCCGGAGTCGACGACGCGCGGCAGGGTCCGTATCTGCACGCGCTCGGCGTGCTGGCCGAGTCGAAGATGCTCGTATCGGGAGACGATCAATGACAGTGACGGATTCGGCGCCGGCGCCGAAAGTCCAACCGGTGCCACGTCTGGTCGAGCAGTTCGAGCGCGGGCTCGACGCGCCGATCTGCCTGACCTGGGAACTGACGTACGCCTGCAACCTGGCATGCGTGCACTGCCTGTCCTCGTCGGGTAAGCGCGATCCGCGCGAGCTGTCGACACAGCAGTGCAAGGACATCATCGACGAGCTCGAGCGCATGCAGGTGTTCTATGTCAATATCGGTGGCGGCGAACCCACTGTGCGCCCGGACTTCTGGGAGCTCGTCGACTATGCGACCGCGCATCATGTCGGGGTGAAGTTCTCCACGAACGGCGTGCGGATCACGCCCGAGGTCGCTGTCCGGCTGGCTGCGAGTGATTACGTCGACGTGCAGATCTCGCTCGACGGCGCCACGGCGGAGGTGAACGACGCCGTGCGTGGTGACGGCTCGTTCGCGATGGCCGTACGAGCATTGGAGAATCTCGCTGACGCCGGCTTCAAAGACGCGAAGATCTCCGTCGTCGTCACCCGTCACAACGTCGATCAGCTGGACGAATTCGCCGCTCTGGCAGCGCGTTACGGTGCCACCCTGCGCATCACCCGCCTCCGCCCCTCGGGCCGCGGCGCCGACGTGTGGGACGAACTGCACCCGACCCCGGAGCAGCAGGTACAGCTCTACGACTGGCTCGTGGAGCGCGGCGATCGCGTTCTGACCGGCGACTCGTTCTTCCATCTGTCCGGTCTCGGCGCCCCTGGCGCGCTCGCCGGCCTCAACCTGTGTGGCGCGGGTCGGGTGGTCTGCCTCATCGATCCGGTGGGCGACGTCTACGCATGCCCTTTCGCCATCCACGACCGGTTCCTGGCCGGGAACATCTTGTCCGACTCAGGCTTTGGGACAGGCTTCGCCAACCTGTGGAAGAACGCCCCGCTGTTCCGTGAGCTGCGGGAGCCGCAGTCCGCTGGCGCGTGCGGTAGTTGCGGCCACTACGACAGCTGCCGCGGCGGCTGCATGGCGGCCAAGTTCTTCACGGGGCTGCCGCTCGACGGTCCCGATCCGGAATGTGTTGAAGGATATGGTATTCCGGCGCTCGAGCGAGAACGGATCAAGCCCAAGCCAAGCGGGGACCACTCCCGCGGCACCAAACAGGGGCCGATCCCATTGGTTCTTACATCCAAGCCACTCAGGTTGAATGTCGCCGCCGGAGCGGCTCCGTCCCGCCTGTGCAACGAGAGTCCGGTCTAACGATGGCGCAAGACAAGTGGTTCGAGACAGTGGCGTTCGCCCAGCAGCGGGCGAAGAAGCGGCTGCCGAAGTCCGTTTACAGCGCATTGCTGGCGGCCAGCGAGAAGGGTATCACCGTCGCCGACAACGTCGACGCGTTCGGTGAGCTTGGATTCGCGCCCCACGTGGTCGGTGCCGTCGAAAAGCGTGATCTGTCGACAACCGTGATGGGACAGGAGATTTCGCTGCCGGTGGTGATCTCTCCGACCGGCGTTCAGGCGGTGCATCCGGACGGTGAGCTCGCCGTCGCTCGCGCCGCCGCCTCGAGGGGCACGGCGATGGGTCTGTCGTCCTTCGCAAGCAAACCGGTCGAAGAGGTCGTGGCCGCCAATCCCAGGACGTTCTTCCAGGTGTACTGGCTGGGCGGTAGGGAGGCGATCGCCGCACGGGTGGAACGCGCGAGGGCCGCGGGTGCCGTCGGCCTGATCGCCACCACCGACTGGAGCTTCGCCCATGGCCGCGACTGGGGCAGCCCGAAGATCCCCGAGCACATGGACCTGCGCACGACGGTGCGGATGCTGCCCGAGGGTCTCACCCGGCCGCGGTGGTTCATGCAATGGGCCAAGACGATGCGACCCCCGGACCTGCGGGTGCCCAACCAGGCGTCGCTCGGCGAGCCGGGGCCGCCGTTCTTCGCCGCCTATGGCGAGTGGATGGCGACGCCACCTCCCACCTGGGAGGACATCGCCTGGCTGCGCGAGCTCTGGGGTGGACCGTTCATGCTCAAGGGCGTGATGCGCGTCGACGACGCGAAACGTGCTGTGGATGCCGGTGTTTCGGCGATTTCGGTATCCAACCACGGCGGCAACAACCTGGACGGGACGCCCGCCTCGATCCGGGCACTGGCCCCGATCGCAGAAGCTGTGGGGGACCAGATCGAGGTCCTGCTCGACGGCGGCGTCCGGCGCGGCAGCGACGTCGTCAAGGCGCTGGCCCTCGGTGCGCGAGCCATCATGATCGGTCGAGCGTATCTCTGGGGGCTGGCTGCCGAGGGGCAGGCCGGCGTCGAGAATGTGCTCGACGTCCTCCGCGGCGGCATCGACTCCGCGATGATGGGCCTCGGCCGGGCGTCGGTACACGACCTCGTCGCAGGCGACGTGGTGGTGCCGCCAGGCTTCGTTCGTGCGCTCGGTGTGCCTCCTCACGCGGACGCCTGAACCGTTACCTCCGCTACCAGCGACATTGCGCGTGACATGCGTGGCAGGGGGGACTGGCGTGATTTGCTAGCAGCCACCACGGCAAATTTTTGGAAAACAAAATTTGCGCATGCACCAACAACCGGCGCACAGCAGGTGAATTCGTCCTACCATCGGCGGGTGGCTTTCCCCAGCGAGCTTGGGAACTCAACGACGAGACAGCTGCACGGCACGTCACCCGCGTTGATTATCCCAGTAGGTTCGACCGAACAGCACGGACCTCACCTGCCGCTGGACACGGACACCAGGATCGCCTCGGCTGTCGCTCGCGGGGCTGCTGAACGGCTTGCGGAAGCCGATCATGATTCCGAATGGATGCTTGCACCGCCCATCGGTTACGGAGCCAGTGGCGAACACGAGAGCTTTCCCGGCACGGTTTCCATCGGCATCTCGGCTCTGCGGCTCTTGCTGGTGGAGTTCGGCCGGTCGGCCGCGAGCTGGGCGAGCCGCCTGGTGTTCGTCAATGGGCATGGCGGAAACGTGGAGGCCCTGGCGGGCGCGGCCGCTCTGTTGCGATACGAAGGTCGGGATGTCGGGTGGTGCCCGTGCGGCGTCGAGAACGCCGACGCCCACGCGGGACACACCGAAACGTCTGTATTGCTACATATTTCGCCGGAGGCCGTGCGGCTCGAGGAGCGTGTGCCCGGCAATCGCGCTCCGCTGGCCGAGCTGCTGCCCGCGATGCGCAGCGGTGGGGTGGCGGCGGTGAGTGAACTGGGTGTACTCGGGGATCCCACGACAGCCACCGCGGTCGACGGCGAGCGCCTGTTTACCGAGATGGTGGAGGGTTGCGCCCGCCGGATCGAGCGCTGGAACCCCGACCGCGACGGGATGCTGACATGAGTGGGCCCCGGCTGCCCGACGGCTTCGCCGTCCAGGTGGATCGCCGAGTCAAGGTGCTCGGAGAGGGGTCGGCCCTGCTCGGCGGATCCCCCACCCGGCTGCTCCGCCTGGCACCCGCCGCTCGGACCATGCTCAACGGCGGCAGGTTGGAGGTGCACGACGCACTCAGCGCGCAGGTCGCCCGCACGCTCCTCGATGCCACCGTCGCTCATCCGCGGCCGGCGGGCGGACCATCGCATCGTGACGTCACTGTCGTTATTCCTGTGCGCGACAACATGTCTGGTGTACATCGGTTGGTATCAGCATTGCGCGGCATGCGTGTGGTTGTGGTGGACGACGGCTCGGCCGCTCCGATCCAGCAGGGAGACTTCGACGGCATGCACTGCGATGTCCACGTACTGCGCCATCCCCGCAGCAAGGGTCCCGCCGCGGCTCGCAACACCGGCCTTGCTGTCTGCGCCACAGACTTCGTCGCGTTCCTCGACTCCGATGTGGTACCCAGGCGCGGTTGGCTGGAGGCGCTGCTGGGCCACTTCTGTGATCCCGCGGTGGCTTTGGTGGCACCTCGCATCGTGAACCTGGCCCAACCGGACAGCTTGGTGGCCCGCTACGAGGCGGTGCGCTCGTCGCTTGACCTGGGGCAGCGAGAAGCTCCCGTCGTGCCGTACGGCACAGTCTCCTATGTGCCGAGCGCGGCGATCATCTGTCGTCGCTCCGTGCTGAGCGAGGTCGGCGGATTCGACGAAACGTTGAAGTCCGGGGAGGATGTCGACCTCTGCTGGCGGTTCGTCGAGGCCGGAGCGCGACTGCGGTACGAGCCGATTGCGACGGTCGCCCACGAACACCGCACGCAATTACGAGAGTGGTTTGCACGCAGGGCCTTTTACGGCGAGTCAGCTGCGCCGCTCTCGGTCCGGCACCCAGGCAAGACCGCACCGCTGGTGATCTCCGGGTGGACGCTGGTGATGTGGACCCTGCTCGCGATGGGCTCCGCGATCGGGTACCTGGCGTCCATGGTGGTGGCGACGATCACTGGCCGCAGGATCGCCAACTCGCTCGGCACCGTGGACACCGAACCCAAGGAAGTCGCGGTGGTCGCCGCTCTCGGGCTCTGGTCAGGAGCCCTTCAGCTCGCCGCCGCGATCTGTCGACACTACTGGCCGATCGCCCTGCTCCTCGCGCTTCTGTCCAGCCGCTGTAGAAAGGTGGTGCTGGTTGCCGCGATCATCGACGGGGTCGTGGACTGGGTGAAGCGGCGCGGCAACGTCGACGAGGATACGAAGCCAGTCGGGTTGGTCGGCTATCTGCTGCTGAAACGCCTCGACGACATCGCGTACGGTACCGGCCTGTGGACCGGTGTGGTTCGGGAACGGCATATCGGCGCGCTCAAGCCCCAGATCCGGACCTGACACCGCGTTGCCCGGTAGCTCTCCTGCTCCTCACGTCCGCAGTAGCTCTTTTGCTCCTCACGTGCGCAGTAGCTCTCCTGCTCCTCACGTGCGCAGTGATGTGCTGGTCATCGGCGCTGGCAGCGCTGGATCCGTTGTAGCAGAACGTATCTCCAGGGACGACGCCTGTCGCGTCACCGTCGTCGAGGCGGGTCCAGCCCCGTCCGACCCGAAGGTCGCGGCGCAGATCACGGATGCGGTGCGGATGCCGATCGGCGCCGCCAGCTCTGTCGTGAGGCACTACGCGACGACGCTGACCGACGAACCGAAGCGCGCCGGACACGTCATGCGCGGCGCGGTGGTGGGCGGTTCCGGCGCGGTCAACGGCGGATATTTCTGCCGTGCGTTTCCAGACGACTTCGAGAGTTGGTCTCTTCCGGGCTGGTCGTGGACCGACGTGCTGCCGCATTTTCGCGCTATCGAGAACGATCTCGACTTCGTCGGTCCTCTGCATGGATCCGAAGGTCCGATACTTGTCCGCCGGGTGTCGGAATTTGATGGTTGCACAGCGTCGTTCGTAGCTGCAGCTACCGAAATGGGATACCGGTGGGTGCCGGACCTGAACGGCGCATCCGCGGAAATTCCGTTGCCAACCGGTGTCGGTCCCGTACCGCTGAACATCAACGGCGGCATAAGGATCGGGCCGGGGGGCGCCTATCTGCAGCCCGCGCTCGGCCGCACCAACCTGCACCTCGTCGCCGATACGCGCGTCCTGCGCATTACCTTTGACAAGACGCGGGCGTCGGGCATCGACTGTGTTGGCCCAGACGGACCCACACACCTATCGGCAGATCGCATTGTGCTGTGCGCCGGGGCAATTGGATCTGCTCATCTTTTGATGGTGTCCGGTATCGGCCCCGAGGACGTCCTTGCCGCCGCGGGGATCGCTGTCGTGTCGAATTCGCCGGTCGGGATTCAGACGAGTGATCATCCCGAATGGGTGTTGCCAGTGGACTGGACACCAACTCACGACCTTCCTCCGGTGGAGGCAATACTCACCACGCCGAACGGTCTCGAAATCAGACCGTATACGCGAGGCTTCGGCGCGATGGTAGAGGGCGCAGGCGACGATCCGGCCGATCGGCCGCACATCGGTGTTGCACTGATGCATCCTCGGTCCACGGGCCGGCTGCGGGTGGTTTCCGCCGATCCCGGGGTGCCCCCGCTGATCGAGCATCGTTACGACAGCGATGGGCATGACGTGGCGATGTTGAGCGCAGGCGCCGAGCTCGCCCGCGAACTGGCCTCCCCGTCAACGAAAGTGGGCCGGGCAACGTGGTCCACATCGCAGCACCTGTGCGCGACGGCGCCGATGGGTCCGGAGGCCGATGCCCGGGCCGTCGTCGACGAGCGGTGCAGGGTGCGTGGCATCGACGGGCTATGGGTCGTCGACGGCTCGATCCTGCCTGCGGTCACTGGTCGCGGTCCACACGCCACCATCGTGATGCTCGGCCATCGCGCCGCCGAGTTCGTCGTCGGCTGACCAGCGCGCCGCCCGCCGACTTTCGACAAAGAAGCCAGGCGGGCGTCGATAGTCTGATCGGACCGGAGGAGCGTGTCGACCATGATCGTCGCCCCCGCAGGGAAGGAGGCCAGACCGATGACCGGCGAGAGAAATGATCCGCGACCGGCGCGATCGCGGGCCCGTCTACTCGACGCAGCGACAACGCTGCTGCGTTCGGGAGGTCCGAGCGCGGTGACCGTCGATGCGGTCACCCGTGCCGCCAACGTAGCTCGCGCCACGCTCTATCGCCACTTCCCGAGTGGAAATGATTTGCTCGCAGCGGCTTTTCACGCGCTGATACCGCCAGCGCCGACGCCGCCGGCGGAAGGTTCGTTGCGGGACCGATTGATCGCGCTGGTCCAGGCTCAGGCCGAATTGATCGCCGAGGCGCCGGTCACGTTGACCGCGATGTCCTGGCTCACCCTGGGCGGCGACCTCGAGAGGTTGCCGGGCGCGCCGCACCGCGGCTCACCGGATAGCCCGGAGGTGCGCACCCTCCGAGAGCGGGTCGCCGAGCAGTACGCGGCGCCGTTCGAGGCGATCCTGGGCAGCCCGCAGGCGATCGCCGAAATCGGCGACGTCGATCGCACCACGGCAGCGGCGTTGCTGCTCGGCCCGATCGCTCTGGGCAAGTTGTCGACGTTGCCGGACTTCGACTATCACGAGATCGCGGTATCAGCCGTCGACGGCTTTCTGGCCACTCATCGGAAGAAGGTCAAGGGGCTCAACGCAGCGAGTAACGAATAGGCAGATGCTTGAGTCCGCCGACGAACGTGGTCGCGGACAACTCGGGCTCGCCGGCCAACTCGATGGACTCCAGCCGCGGCACCAGTTCGGTGTAGAGGCTGTTCATCTCCATCCGCGCCAGCGCGGCGCCAAGGCAGAAGTGCACGCCGTAGCCGAACGCCAGATGCTTGTTGGGATCGCGGCCGACGTCGAACGTGAACGGGTCCTCGAAGATGTCCTCGTCGCGATTTCCCGAAACATAGGCGAGGTAGACGGATTCGCCCTTGGCGATGGGCACACCACGAACGGTGGTGTCCTCCGCGGCAGTCCGCATGAATTCCTTCACCGGTGTCGTCCAGCGGATCATCTCTTCGACCGCGGTCGGCATCAGGTCCATATCATCGCGCAAACGTGTTAGCTCACCAGGGTTTTCTATAAGTGCGTGCAGGCCGCCGGAGATTGCGTCCTTCGTGGTGTCGTGTCCGGCACTCGCGACGATGACGTAGTACGAGAGGGTGTCCATGTCCGACATCAGCTCGCCGTCGATGCGGCCGTTGGCTATCGCGGATGCCAAGTCCTCGGTCCGGTCGGCCCGCCGCGAGGCCGTCAACGCCCCGAAATAGTTGAAGAAGTCAGCCAGCACGGCCAACAGGTCTTCGGTGGAACCTCCCCGCCGATGTTCCTCGTCGTCACCACCGAACATCTCCTGCGTCAGCTTCATCATCCGCGGAAAGTCGTCCTCGGGCAGACCGAGGAGCGAAAGGATCACATACAGCGGGAAATTGACCGCGATCGCCTCGACGAAATCGCATTCCGGTCCGATGTCGCGCATCGTGTCGACGTAGCGTTTGGCTAGTTCGTCGACGCGAACCTTCAAGGCCCGCATCGCCTTCGGGCGGAACCAGTCCGCGCCGATGGCCCGAACCTTGCGGTGGTGCGGGTCATCCATATGAATGAGGGTGCGGATGCCCATCCCGGCCTCTTGTTGCGCTTTGAGCACATCGTCGGTCTCCGCGGTGGCCAGCAGGGGCCGCGGTTCCGACAAGAACAGGTCGTTCGCCCGCTCTATGGCCATGATGTCTTCGTGCTTGGTGATCGCCCAGAACGGTCGGTAGGGCGGGTTGTCGACCCACGCCACCGGATTGTTCGCTCGCAGATGGGTGAGCGCGGTGTGCAGCCGGTTGTCATCGGCATACGCCGTCGGGTCGGCCAGCACCTTGGCCGCGTCATCCATCGTGCGAGAGCTCATCGAGTCTCCTGAGGTGTGGGCTGTAAAAACTTGACGGGTGTCAAGTTTCTAGTCTAGGGGATCGCCTTACCCGCGATCCAGAGTTTTGGCTGAAAGCCTGCGTAGGCTCGGAATCCGTGCAGCCAGGGACGGCTCGAAGCCTGCGAGTAGTCCTACTCGTCGTGTTGGCAACGGTGCTGGTGGTTGCCCTCGGACGGCTCGTCGGGGTATCGCCGAGGGCGGCCATTCCGCCGATTCTGCAGCCGCCCTCGCCGGTCATTCCCCCGCCGCCGGAGCCACACGCGGATACCTCGTTGGTGCAGACCGCTACAGGCATGGTCCGCGGCGTCGTCGAGTCCGATCACCGGATGTTCGGCGGTATCCCGTATGCGGCACCGCCCGTCGGCCCCCTACGCTTCCGGCCTCCCGCGCCTGCGCCGGCGTGGACGGGGATACGCGATGCCACCGAGCCTGGACCGCGATGCATCCAGGACCCCGGCGCTGACCCGGAGTTTGGCAAACAGAGCGGCGAGGACTGCTTGAGCCTCAACGTGTGGACGCCGGCGATGACGGGGTCGCCGCGGCCGGTGATGGTGTGGATTCACGGCGGCTCGTTCACCGGCGGCAGCGGCAAGGTCTACGACGGCCGCTGGCTGGTGACCCACGGCAACATCATCGTCGTCACCATTAACTACCGGCTGGGCACCCTCGGCTTTCTGGCCCACCCCGCGCTCGGGCCTCCCGGCGACGTCGGCAACTACGGACTACAGGACCAGCAGGCGGCGCTGCGCTGGGTCAAGAACAACATCGCCAGCTTCGGCGGTGACCCAGGAAAGGTCACCGTTGCCGGCGAATCGGCGGGCGGCATGTCGGTGTGCGACCACCTCGCGGCGCCCGGGTCGAAGGGGTTGTTCCAGGCGGCGATCATCCAGAGCGCGCCGTGCGGAGCCCAAGCCGATCTGCCGAAGGCGGAAAAGAGCAGCCTCGACTACGCGGCAAGGGTCGGGTGTGGCGACCCGAAGGCCGCCGCTGACTGCCTGCGCGGATTACCGGTCGACAAACTTCGAGAACCCGTGACGTTCTACAACATTGGGGAGGACGCGCTGCCCGGGCCGGTGACCGGCTCCGCGGCGCTCCCGATCGACCCGGTCACTGCGATCGCCGACAACGACGCAGCTCGCGTCCCGGTGCTGATGGGCACGAACCACGACGAGTTCACGCTGTTCGTCGCTCTGCAGTACCTGCGGCTCGGCAAGGTCTACACCGCCGAGCAGTATCCGGCCCTGCTGCGAGACACGTTCGGCCCCAACGCTGTTGCGGTCGGCGAGCGTTATCCACTCAGTAGTTACGGCGGAAATGTGCCATCTGCATATTCGGCTGCGGTCACTGACGGGGTGTTCTCGTGCGTCAACGAACGCATGAGCAACGACCTCGCCAGGGTGGGCCGGGTCTACGCCTACGAGTTCAACGATCAGGATGCGCCCACCCCGGAGCCGCTGCGCACGTTGCCGTTTCCCGTCGGCGCCAGCCATTCGCTGGAACTGCGTTTCCTCTTCGAAGTCGGCGGCAGCGAGCCGCTGGATTCCGCACAGCAGGCGCTGTCGGACCAGATGCTCGACTACTGGAGCCGGTTCATCACCAATGCGTCGCCGGAAGCCGTCGGCCAACCCGCGTGGCCCGCGCTCAGTGCCGATGCCGCCGCCGCACAGCCGTGGATGTCGTTACAGCCCGACGGCAGTCGCGTCGTCACCACGTTCGACGAAAGCCACCAGTGCACGTTCTGGGCGAACCTGACCGGATAGCCGATTCTGCGGGGAGATCGCTATTTGGCCTCGATACGCGATCTGCCCGCAGTTTCGGCGTCAGGGGGCGCTGGGCCCACAGCTGATAGTGGTGGTTGGAGCGGCCGTGGCGAGCTACCTTACTCCGGAGTAAGAAAGACGAGCGGCTACGGTGGTCCCAGGGTCGCCTGCCAGCGCGCCAATCCCAAGGCCAGGGATTTGGAGCAACCCGCGAGATAAGGCATACTGGTCGGGTTGTTCTGAGCCGGGTTTGCGCCTGGCCGGGCACACAACCGGCGCCCAAACGGGCGCATCCGGTGCCAACTTCGACAATGGCGGATTTCCGTCGAGGCGAAGTATGCGTGCGGGCGACACACCCGACCGCGGGGACCGGTGAACTTCAGACAGGTAAACAGCGGCGGCAACACCAGCGCTCACAAAGCGCAGGGCCCGGGCACGGGCCGGCCGAAGTACGAAGCAGGAGCGAGGTAGGAGAAGCGTGGCGGGACAGAAGATCCGCATCAGGCTCAAGGCCTACGACCACGAGGCGATTGACGCCTCTGCGCGCAAGATCGTTGAGACGGTCACCCGTACCGGCGCCAGTGTGGTGGGTCCAGTGCCGCTGCCGACCGAAAAGAACGTGTATTGCGTCATCCGGTCCCCGCATAAGTACAAGGACTCGCGGGAGCACTTCGAGATGCGCACGCACAAGCGGCTGATCGACATCCTCGACCCAACGCCGAAGACCGTTGACGCCCTCATGCGCATCGATCTGCCGGCCAGCGTCGACGTCAACATCCAGTAGGAGACCCGAGACAAAATGGCTAGCGATAGCAAATCCGTCGCACCGCGGCGAGGCATTTTGGGCACCAAGATGGGTATGACGCAGGTGTTCGACGAGAACAACAGGGTTGTGCCGGTGACGGTCGTCAAGGCCGGCCCGAACGTCGTGACGCGAATCCGTACCCCTGAGCGCGACGGCTACAGCGCTATTCAGTTGGCGTACGGCGAAATAAGCCCCCGCAAGGTGAACAAGCCGGTGACCGGGCAGTACAGCGCTGCAGGAGTCAACCCGCGCAGGCATCTCGCCGAGTTGCGCCTCGACGATGAAGCCGCCGCCGAATTCGAGGTCGGTCAGGAGCTGACCGCCGAGATCTTCGCCGACGGCAGCTATGTCGACGTAACCGGCACCTCCAAGGGCAAGGGCTTCGCCGGCACCATGAAGCGCCACGGCTTCCGCGGCCAGGGCGCCAGCCATGGTGCGCAGGCCGTGCACCGCCGTCCCGGTTCGATCGGTGGCTGCGCCACGCCAGGCCGTGTGTTCAAGGGCACCCGGATGTCGGGCCGCATGGGCAACGACCGCGTGACCACGCAGAACCTGTTGGTGCACAAGGTCGATGCCGAAAACGGCGTGCTGCTGATCAAGGGCGCCATCCCCGGTCGCACCGGCGGCCTGGTGATGGTCCGGAGCGCGATCAAGCGAGGCGATAAGTAATGGCTACAAAGTCTGTCAAGATCGACGTTCACACCCCGGCGGGCACGAAGGACGGCTCCGTCGAGCTGCCCGCCGAGCTGTTCGACGTCGAGCCGAACATCGCGCTGATGCACCAGGTGGTGACGGCGCAGCTGGCGGCCGCCCGACAGGGTACGCACTCCACCAAGACCCGCGGCGAGGTTCGCGGCGGTGGCCGGAAGCCGTACCGGCAGAAGGGAACCGGTCGTGCTCGTCAGGGTTCGACGCGGGCACCCCAGTTCACCGGCGGCGGCACCGTGCACGGACCGAAGCCGCGCGACTACAGCGAGCGGACCCCGAAGAAAATGATCCGCGCCGCTCTGCTCGGTGCGCTGTCCGACCGGGCCCGCAACGGACGCATCCACGCGGTGACCGAGCTCGTGGAGGGACAGACGCCGTCGACGAAGAGCGCCAAGGCGTTCCTCGCGACGCTGGTCGAGGGCAAGCAGGTACTGGTCGTCATCGGCCGCAGCGACGAGACGGGCGCCAAGAGCGTGCGGAATCTGCCTGGCGTGCACGTGCTTTCGCCGGACCAGCTCAATACCTACGACGTGCTGTACGCCGACGATGTGGTGTTCAGCGTCGAGGCGCTGGCTTCCTACATCAGTGCAGCGAGCCAAGGCTCGCAAGACAACTCAGTGGAGGTTTCGGCCTGATGGCGACCGTGACCGATCCGCGCGACATCATCCTGTCGCCGGTCATCTCCGAGAAGTCCTACGGGCTGATCGAGGACAACGTCTACACGTTCATCGTTCACCCCGACTCGAACAAGACCCAGATCAAGATCGCGATCGAGAAGATCTTCAAGGTCAAGGTCTCGTCCGTCAACACCGCCAACCGCCAGGGCAAGCGCAAGCGCACCCGCGCCGGCTATGGCACGCGCAAGAGCACCAAGCGCGCCATTGTCACGCTCGCCGAGGGCAGCAAGCCGATCGATCTGTTCGGAGCGCCGGCCTAGCCGGCAGGGAGATTTGGAAGATGGGAATTCGCAAGTACAAGCCGACGACCCCCGGTCGCCGCGGTGCAAGCGTCTCCGACTTCGCCGAGATCACTCGCTCGGAGCCGGAGAAGTCGCTGGTTCGTCCGCTGCACGGCAAGGGCGGACGTAACGCGCATGGTCGAATCACCACCCGGCACAAGGGCGGTGGCCACAAGCGCGCGTACCGCGTGATCGACTTCCGTCGCCACGACAAGGACGGCGTCAACGCCAAGGTCGCCCACATCGAGTACGACCCGAACCGCACCGCCAACATCGCGCTGCTGCACTACCTGGATGGCGAGAAGCGCTACATCATCGCGCCGCAGGGTCTTGCGCAGGGTCACGTGGTCGAGTCCGGCCCGAACGCCGATATCAAGCCCGGTAACAACCTGCCGCTGCGCAACATCCCGGCGGGCACGCTGATCCATGCGGTCGAGTTGCGGCCCGGCGGTGGGGCCAAGATGGCGCGCTCGGCCGGTGCGTCGATCCAGCTGCTCGGCAAGGAGGGCACCTACGCCTCCCTGCGTATGCCCAGCGGCGAGATCCGCCGCGTCGACGTGCGCTGCCGCGCCACCGTCGGCGAGGTCGGCAACGCCGAGCAGGCGAACATCAACTGGGGCAAGGCCGGCCGCATGCGGTGGAAGGGCAAGCGCCCCACCGTCCGTGGTGTCGTCATGAACCCGGTCGACCACCCCCACGGCGGCGGCGAGGGCAAGACCTCCGGCGGCCGTCACCCGGTCAGCCCATGGGGTAAGCCCGAGGGCCGTACCCGCAAGGCGCACAAGCCAAGCGACAAGCTCATCGTCCGACGCCGGCGCACCGGCAAGAAGCACCACCGGTAGACGGAGCCAGGAGAAAAAACGATGCCACGCAGCCTGAAGAAAGGTCCGTTCGTCGACGA
Source organism: uncultured Actinomycetota bacterium (assembly GCA_963715215.1). GTDB lineage: Bacteria > Actinomycetota > Actinomycetes > Mycobacteriales > Mycobacteriaceae > Mycobacterium. The sequence goes on along the minus strand of CAVQRJ010000018.1, from coordinate 21,472 downwards.
CCATCTCCTCAAGAAGGTCGACGTACAGAACGAGAAGAACACCAAGCAGGTCATCAAGACCTGGTCGCGCCGGTCGACGATCATCCCCGACTTCATCGGGCACACCTTCGCGGTGCACGACGGCCGCAAGCATGTCCCGGTGTTCGTCACCGAGGCGATGGTCGGACACAAGCTCGGCGAGTTCGCACCCACCCGCACGTTCAAGGGTCACATCAAGGATGACCGGAAGGCCAAGCGCCGGTAATGACTACAACCGAGACCGAATACCCGACCGCGACGGCGAAGGCCCGCTTCGTCCGCGTGTCGGCGACCAAGGCGCGCCGGGTCATCGACCTGGTGCGCGGCAAGTCCGTGACCGAGGCGCTGGACATCCTGCGCTGGGCACCACAAGCCGCCAGCGAGCCAGTCGCCAAGGTGATCGCCAGCGCCGCCGCCAACGCGCAGAACAACGAGGGACTCGATCCCTCGACGTTGGTGGTCGCCACCGTCTACGCCGACGAAGGGCCGACCGCCAAGCGCATCCGGCCGCGCGCCCAAGGGCGTGCGTTCCGAATCCGTAGGCGCACCAGCCACATCACGGTGATCGTGGAGAGCAGGGCCCGCCGGGAGGAGCGTGCTGGACGCGCTTCGGCCAGCAGCTCGCGCGCGCGTCGTGCGCAGGGCAGCAAGGCCAAGAGCGCCGAAGCCGCGAAGAAGACGCCTGCCACGAAGGCGACCACCGAGAAGGCTCCTGCGAACAAGGCTTCCGGAGCCGCGAAGGCGGCGACATCAGGCGCAGCCAAGAAGTCCGCAGAAACCAAGGCACCGGCCAAGAAGGCCGGAGCTGCGAAGTCGGCTCCCGCCAAGAAGGCTTCTGACGAAGCGAAGGAGGGCTCAGAGTAGTGGGCCAGAAGATCAATCCCCACGGCTTCCGGCTCGGTATCACCACCGACTGGAAGTCCCGGTGGTACGCCGATAAGCAGTACAAGGACTACGTCAAGGAAGACGTCGCGATCCGGCGGCTGCTGGCCACCGGTCTCGAGCGCGCCGGCATCGCCGACGTGGAGATAGAGCGCACCCGTGACCGGGTTCGCGTCGACATCCACACCGCCCGGCCGGGCATCGTCATCGGTCGCCGCGGCACCGAGGCCGACCGCATCCGCGCCGACCTGGAGAAGCTGACCGGTAAGCAGGTCCAGCTCAACATTCTCGAGGTGAAGAACCCCGAGTCGCAGGCCCAGCTGGTGGCCCAGGGTGTCGCCGAGCAGCTGAGCAACCGCGTGGCGTTCCGTCGCGCGATGCGCAAGGCCATCCAGTCCGCGATGCGTCAGCCCAACGTCAAGGGCATCCGCGTGCAGTGCTCGGGCCGCCTCGGCGGCGCCGAGATGAGCCGCTCGGAGTTCTACCGCGAGGGCCGCGTCCCGCTGCACACGCTGCGCGCCGACATCGACTACGGCCTTTACGAGGCCAAGACGACCTTCGGCCGCATCGGCGTGAAGGTCTGGATCTACAAGGGCGACATCGTCGGTGGCAAGCGTGAGCTCACCGCCGCGGTTCCGGCGGGCGCCGATCGCCCGCGCCGCGAGCGCCCGTCGGGCACCCGCCCGCGTCGTAGTGGCGCGTCGGGTACCACCGCGACGAGCACCGAAGCCGGTCGTGCCGCCTCCGGCGGCGAAGCCGGTCGTGCCGCCTCCGGCGGCGAAGCCGGTCGTACCGCCTCCGGCGGCGAAGCCGGTCCCGCGCAATCGGGTACCGAAGATGCGCCCGCGGCAGCCGAGGCGGCGGCAGGGACTGAGGCAGCGGCAGGCGCTGCGGTCGAGGCGACTGCGCCGACAACGGAAACTTCAACATCGGGGGAGGGCTAGATCATGTTGATTCCCCGTAAGGTCAAGCACCGCAAGCAGCACCACCCGAGGCAGCGTGGTGTCGCCAGCGGCGGTACGTCGGTGAGCTTCGGTGACTACGGCATCCAGGCACTGGAGCACGCATACATCTCCAACCGGCAAATCGAATCCGCCCGTATCGCCATCAACCGGCACATCAAGCGTGGCGGCAAGGTGTGGATCAACATCTTCCCGGACCGCCCGCTGACCAAAAAGCCGGCCGAAACCCGCATGGGTTCGGGCAAGGGCTCGCCGGAGTGGTGGATTTCCAACGTCAAGCCGGGTCGCGTGCTGTTCGAGCTGAGCTACCCCGACGAGAAGATCGCCAGGGAGGCGCTCACCCGCGCGATCCACAAGCTGCCGATCAAGGCACGCATCGTTACCCGAGAGGAGCAGTTCTGATGGCAGTGGGAGTGACGCCCGGTGAACTGCGCGAGCTGACCGACGAAGATCTGCAGGACAAGCTGCGCGAGTCCAAGGAAGAGCTGTTTAATCTGCGCTTCCAGATGGCGACCGGTCAGCTGGCGAACAACCGTCGGCTGCGGATCGTGCGCCAGGAGATTGCGCGCGTGTACACCATCCTGCGCGAACGTGAACTGGGTCTGGCTTCCGGACCCGTTGGTGAGGAATCGTAATGGCAGACAAGGCAACCAAGGCCACCCCGAAGGGTGAGGCGGGTCCGAGGCACACGCCGCGCACCGAGAAGCCGCGCGGCCGCCGCAAGACCCGCATCGGCTATGTGGTGAGTGACAAGATGCAGAAGACCATCGTGGTCGAGATCGAGGACCGCAAGAGCCATCCGCTCTACGGCAAGATCATCCGCACCACGACCAAGGTCAAGGCGCACGACGAGAACGGCATTGCGGGCATTGGCGATCGGGTGTCGCTGATGGAGACGCGTCCGCTGTCGGCCACCAAGCGCTGGCGGCTCGTCGAGATTCTCGAGAAGGCCAAGTAAGAAAATTCGTCACCGCTTTATCGAGTATTGCGCGTTCACAACTTCGGTGAGTGGACTTTATTTCGATCACCACTAAATTGCCTCCCCGCGACTTAGTTCGGCAATAGCATTTGCCGGGTGAGGCGGCGAATTCGCTCGTTAAGTCGAATACCGGCGATCATCGGAATAGTGCTCGTATTAAGCGCGAGTACGGCGTGGGTGCCCGTCGCCGCCGCGCTACGCCCCACAAGAGTTCGCTCTGGGCGCCGTGTTGCGTCCCGACCCCGACGACGTCAGTGCGCGCAAAGCCGATCAACGCCGCGTCGCCGCCACCTTCTCGACGGAGCGTGAACTCGCGCGATACCTGGACGACTTGCAGTTGCCGGAAAGCTCGATCATCGCCGATACGGTGTACGGATCGCCGTCGTCGCAGCGTTGGCCAAACCGAGAACCTTCGTCGTGCCTTCGGACAAGGATTTCGTGACGCTGCTCAACGATCCCGCCGCGCACGGAATCCGCTACCTGCTGGCGGTGCCGAACGCCGGCCGCGACCGCTCCGACGCGGTCAATCTCCGCTATCCCACCCTCTCTACGACAACGGCGCCGATGTTGCGACGCTGGAACTGGAGGCCCCCAATGACGGTGCCGATCAACCGAACTGGCGGCTCTACCGAGTGAAGGCACCGGTCGGCGAAAGCTGAATAGGGGCGTCTGTCAATTCTCAGCAAGTCAGTATGCAGTCGGTGTAACCTCCGGGCGGTTGGAAGACGCACCGACCGGACGAGGCTGGCCATGGCAACCGAATTCAACGGCAAGATCGAGCTGGACATCCGCGATTCCGAGCCGGACTGGGGACCGTATGCCGCACCCACCGCACCGGCGGGCTCGCCCAACATCCTCTATCTGGTTTGGGACGATACGGGCATCGCGACGTGGGATTGCTTCGGCGGCCTGGTCGAGATGCCGGCGATGAGCCGCATCGCCGCGCGCGGTGTGCGGCTGTCTCAGTTCCACACCACTGCGCTGTGCTCGCCCACCCGCGCCTCGCTGCTCACCGGACGCAACGCCACCACTGTCGGCATGGCCACCATCGAGGAGTTCACCGACGGGTTTCCGAACTGCAATGGCCGCATCCCGGCCGACACCGCATTGCTGTCGGAAGTGTTGAACGAGCGGGGCTACAACACCTACTGCGTCGGCAAGTGGCACCTGACGCCCCTGGAAGAGTCGAATCTCGCTGCCACCAGGCGCCATTGGCCACTCTCTCGCGGATTCGAACGGTTCTACGGCTTCATGGGCGGCGAGACCGACCAGTGGTACCCCGACCTGGTCTACGACAACCATCAGGTCGCCCCGCCGGCGACGCCGGAGGAGGGTTATCACGTGTCGAAGGACATCGCCGACAAGACGATTGAGTTCATCCGCGACGCCAAAGTCATCGCGCCCGACAAGCCGTGGTTTTCCTATGTCTGCCCCGGCGCGGGCCACGCACCCCATCACGTCTTCGAGGAGTGGGTGCAGAAGTACGCAGGCAAGTTCGACATGGGCTACGAGCGCTACCGCGACATCGTGCTGGAGAACCAGCAGAAGCTCGGCATCGTTCCCCCCGACACCGAAATGTCGCCGATCAACCCGTATCTCGACGTCAAGGGGCCCAACGGCGAACCGTGGCCGCCACAGGACACGGTCCGTCCATGGGAGTCGCTGAACGACGAAGAGAAGCGGCTGTTCAGCCGGATGGCCGAGGTGTTCGCCGGCTTCCTGTCCTACACCGACGCCCAAATCGGCCGCATCCTGGACTATCTCGAGGAGTCCGGGCAACTGGACAACACAATCATCGTGGTGATCTCCGACAACGGTGCCAGCGGCGAGGGTGGGCCCAACGGGTCGGTCAACGAGGTGAAATTCTTCAACGGCTACATCGACACCGTCGAAGAGAGCATGCGCTACATCGACCATCTCGGCGGCCCCGACACGTATCCGCACTATGCGATCGGCTGGGCGATGGCGTTCAACACTCCCTACAAGCTGTACAAGCGCTACGCATCCCACGAAGGCGGAATCGCCGACAGCGCAATCATCAGCTGGCCCAACGGAATCAAAGCCCACGGCGAGGTTCGCGACAACTACGTGAACGTCAGCGACATCACCCCGACGATTTACGACCTGATTGGAATCACACCGCCCGACGAAGTCGGCGGTATCGCACAGAAGCCGCTAGATGGCGTCAGTTTCAAAGCGGCGCTTGATGATCCGTCCGCCGACACCGGCAAGGACACGCAGTTCTACGCCATGCTGGGAACCCGCGGGATCTGGCACAAGGGCTGGTTCGCCAGCACCGTGCACGCGGCGACGCCTGCGGGCTGGTCGCACTTCGACAAGGACCGATGGGAGCTGTACCACATCGAGGCGGACCGCAGTCAATGTCACGATCTTGCCGCCGACAACCCGGACAAGGTCGAGGAGATGAAGAAGCTGTGGTTCGAGGAGGCCGGGAAGTACAACGGCCTGCCGCTCGCCGACCTCAACATTCTGGAGACGATGATGAGATTCCGCCCGTACCTGACGGGCGAGCGGAAGAGCTTCACCTACTTCCCGGACGCGGCAGAGGTCGGCATGGGCGCCGCCGCCGAACCTCGGGGTCAGTCGATATCCGTGCTCGCCGAAGTGACCATCGACACGACCGGAGCCGAAGGCGTGCTGTTCAAACAGGGCGGCGCGCATGGTGGCCATGTGCTGTTCATCCAGCACGGGCGGCTGCACTACGTCTACAACTTCATGGGCGACGAGGAACAGATGGTGTCGTCGTCCGGCGCGGTACCGTTGGGCAAGCACATCTTTGGCGTCGGCTACAGCCGCACCGGAACTGTCGAGAACAGCCACACACCGCTCGGTGAAGTGACCCTGTACATCGACGGCGACGCCGTCGGCTCCCTGCCGAACGTGAAAGCGCATCCGGGAACCTTCGGGTTGGCCGGGGCCACCATCAGCGTCGGACGCAACACCGGCTCCGCGGTGTCCAGTGCGTTCAAGGCTCCCTATGCATTCACCGGCGGCACCATCTCGCAGGTCAACGTCGACCTATCGGGGGCGCCGTATGTCGACGTGGAGAAAGAACTCGCCTTGGCCTTCTCCAGAGACTGATGATGTAGCGGTGAAGCGGTTCGGATGGACAGCGTTGGTCCTGCTGAGTTTGGTGGGCCCGCTGGCCACGGGATGCGTCCGGACAGACGAAGGCGTCGCGATCCGCAGCCAGGATGTCGCGACGACCACCTCGCGTCCACAACCGACGCAATCGACGGAGGACGCGGGACCCGCCGCGCCGGGCATCCTCACCACCTCACGGACCCCGGTCCCCGCGGACACCGTCAGCTGTCCGCAGCCGGTGAAGCCTGCCGTCACGGCCGTCGCTCAGGTATCTGATCCGGCTGCCCCCGAGATCACCGTCGCAGTGCCCGACGGCTGGTCGGTCGAGCCTGGGTCTGGTGACCTCGGACTCCGCATGCAGGGGCCCGGGGGCATGTTCGCGACGGTAACTATCGCGCAGACGAAACTCGATCCCGCCGCAGCGTTCACCGAATACGCCGACAAGGTCATGGCGACGTCCGCGGTGAGCAGTGTGAGCGTGCTGCCTGCCGAACTGTGCGGCTACAGCGGGCAGAAACTGATGGGCGCGTGGTCGGACACTCCGCAACAGTCCGTCGAGTTCCTCGACCGCATCGCACACATCTGGACGAACTCCGACAACTATCTGGTCGCCATCCACGTGCAGGCACCCGCGGGAACCGACGGATTCGATGCCGCCGGGGCGGTGCTAATCGAGGACTTCGCCATCGGCATACCCTGAAGTCATGCTCACCGAGCTTGTCGAGTTGCCGGGCGGGTCGTTTCGGATGGGTTCGACGAGCTTCTATCCCGAAGAGGCGCCGATACACACGGTGCAGGTCGCCGCGTTTGCGATTGAGCGACATCCGGTCACCAATGCGCAGTTCGCCGAATTCGTCGACGAGACTGGATATGTCACCGTCGCAGAGCGGGAACTCGATCCTGCGCAGTACCCCGGGGCGAATCCCGTCGACCTGGTGCCGGGCGGGTTGGTGTTCCGGCCGACGGCCGGGCCGGTGGATCTGGGCGACTGGCGGCAGTGGTGGGAGTGGAGACCCGGTGCGTGGTGGCGGCATCCGTTCGGCCCGGACAGCGGAATCGATGATCGGCCGCATCACCCGGTCGTGCAGGTGGCTTTTCCGGACGCGGCCGCCTATGCCCGCTGGGCGGGACGCCGGCTGCCGAGCGAGGCCGAATGGGAGTACGCCGGCCGTGGCGGCAGCACCGCGACGTATGCGTGGGGTGACGATGCGATGCCGGGCGGCCAGTTGATGGCCAACACGTGGCAGGGCCGTTTCCCGTATGAGAACTGTGGTGCGTTGGGTTGGACGGGCACGTCGCCGGTCGGGGCATTTCCGCCGAACGGGTACGGCCTGGTCGACATGATCGGCAACGTCTGGGAGTGGACTACGACTCAGTTCGCCGGACACCACCGACCGGGCGAGCCGTCTCAAGGATGTTGTACGCCAAGCGATCAGGCCGATCCATCAGTGAACCAGGCGCTCAAGGGCGGCTCGCACCTGTGCGCGCCGGAGTACTGCCACCGATACCGGCCTGCGGCGCGCTCGCCGCAGTCCCAGGACAGCGCCACCACGCACATCGGATTCCGTTGCGTGGCAGACGACGCCCAGCTTCCGCCGCCTAGTTTGCAATGAGGTTGTTGGCAGCTGAATCTCACGACCCTGAGTGCAATCTCGGCATTAGCGTTCGCTCTGGCGGATATCGTCACCGCCGTGAGCGACAATTACCGCGTAATCCTCTGGGGACCAGGCTCGATCGGCAGCGAATTGCTGGCGGCGATCATCGACCATCGTGACGATCTCGAAATTGTCGGCGTGAAGGTGTATTCCGACAAGAAGAACGGCGTCGACGTAGGCACTCTCGTCGACCGCGACCCGATCGGGGTCACCGCCACCACCGACGCCGACGAGATCGTCGCGCTGGACGCCGATTGCGTGATCTACACACCTCGTAACGGCGACCTCGACGAGGTTTGCCGCCTGCTGGCCAGCGGCAAGAACGTCGCCACCACCGTCTTCCTCTTCTATCCACCGCGCCTGCCCGCCGCCGACCGTCAGCGCCTCGAGGCGGCCTGCCGCGAAGGCAACAGCACCTTTCATGCCAGCGGCATAAACCCCGGCAACTTGTCGGGTGTGCTACCTCTGGCGCTCTCGGGGATGAGCCGCACCATCGACAAGATCACCCTGCAGGAACGCGCCGATATGACGCTCTACGACAGCACCGACATCAGCTTCGGCAACATGAAGTTCGGGGAACCGCTCGATGTCATCAATCCCGATGTCGACGAGTACCTCCGCGATATGAAATCGATGTTCGTCGAACAGATTTGGCTGCTGGGCGATGCGCTCAACGCGGGCCTCGACGAAGTCACCGTCGACATCGAAGCCATTGCCGCGCAACAGGACCACCAAATCTTCGACCGTCTGCTCAAGACCGGCACCACCGCGGGGCAGCGCTGGAACATGGTCGGTCGACGCGACGGCAAGCCCCGCGTCGAGATCGAGACGCTGTGGACAGTGGGCAACGAGTACCCGCAGCATTGGCCGGCACCCGAGCACGGGTGGACGCTGACCATCGAGGGCGACCCGTCGATGCGCGTTCACTTCCTCACGCTGGCCAGCTTCACGCGCAACGCGAGCATCGCCGAGCACGCTCAGGCAGGCAACATCGCCACCGGGATGCAGGTGCTCAACGCGGTATCCGCGGTATGCGAGGCGCCTCCCGGCTTCGCGACCAACGCCACGCTGCCGCTGATCCGCAGCGCAACGGGCTTCAGGAACTAGCGCGAGCGTGCACAGAATGCCGCAGGTCAGCGGCGTGTCGTGTGCAAACACGCACCTTCGCGGTGCGAGGCGCCCCGTTCGCGGTGCGAGGCGCCCCCGTTCGCGGTGGGGGATAAGTCCTGACCAGGGCGGATTTGGAGCATCGCTGGTCATCGCCTAGAATTCACTGGTTGCCTTGGGCAGACCTCGGCCAGCCGTTCCGGCAGGCCCTGCGTGCCCTTCGGAAACGCAAGACCGCGCACGTCAGGTCCCTGGTGGGCTGCGACCACCAGAACGTTGGGGCCTGCCGTGCATACATAACCAGGTCGCCTCGGGGCAGGAGCGTAGCGACCCGGGGAAGACGGAGGAGATCGAGTGATTCAGCAGGAATCGCGGCTGAAGGTCGCCGACAACACGGGCGCCAAAGAGATCCTGTGCATCCGCGTGCTCGGTGGCTCGTCGCGACGCTATGCCGGCATCGGCGACATCATCGTGGCGACCGTCAAGGAGGCCATTCCCGGTGGCAGCGTCAAGCGCGGCGAGGTGGTCAAGGCCGTCATCGTCCGCACCGTCAAGGAGCGTCGTCGTGCCGACGGCAGCTACATTAAGTTCGACGAGAACGCGGCGGTGCTCATCAAGCCGGACAACGACCCCCGCGGAACCCGCATCTTCGGCCCTGTCGGCCGCGAACTGCGCGAGAAGCGCTTCATGAAGATCGTTTCGCTCGCTCCGGAGGTGTTGTAAGTGAAGGTCCACAAGGGCGACACCGTGCTGGTGATCTCCGGCAAGGACAAGGGCGCCAAAGGCAAGGTGCTGCAGGCGTTCCCCACCCGCAATAAGGTTCTTGTCGAAGGCGTCAACCGGATCAAGAAGCACACCCCGGTATCCCGCACCGAGCGCGGTGCGTCGTCGGGCGGGATCGTCACCCAGGAGGCGCCGATTCACGTGTCGAACGTGATGGTGGTCGACTCCGACGGCAAGCCGACGCGCATTTCGTATCGCAAGGACGACGAGACCGGCAAGAAGGTCCGCATCGCCAAGACCAACGGCAAGGACATCTGAGATGACCACGGCTGAAAAGACAGAAAAGGCACTGCCTCGTTTGAAGCAGCGTTACCGCGAGGAGATTCGCGACGCGCTGCAGAAGGAATTCGGCTACGCCAACGTCATGCAGATTCCTGGTGTGGTCAAGGTCGTCGTGAACATGGGTGTCGGTGACGCCGCCCGCGACGCCAAGCTGATCAACGGTGCGGTCAACGATCTGGCGCTGATCACCGGCCAGAAGCCCGAGGTGCGTAGGGCGACGAAGTCGATCGCCCAGTTCAAGCTCCGCGAGGGCATGCCGATCGGCGCGCGCGTGACGCTGCGCGGCGACCGGATGTGGGAATTCCTGGATCGGCTGATCTCGATCTCGCTGCCGCGCATCCGCGACTTCCGTGGCCTGGGTCCCAAGCAATTCGACGGCCGCGGCAACTACACCTTCGGGCTCACCGAGCAGTCGGTGTTCCACGAGATCGACGTGGACTCCATCGACCGGTCCCGTGGCATGGACATCACCGTCGTCACCACGGCGACGAACGACGACGAAGGACGAGCGCTGTTGCGGGCCCTCGGCTTTCCGTTCAAGGAGAACTGAGCAGATGGCAAAGAAGGCTCTGGTCAACAAGGCCAACAAGAAGCCGAAGTTCAAGGTGCGCGCCTACACGCGTTGCAGCAAGTGCGGTCGCCCGCACGCGGTCTACCGCAAGTTCGGGCTGTGCCGCATCTGCCTGCGCGAGATGGCGCACGCCGGCGAGCTGCCAGGCGTGCAGAAGTCCAGCTGGTAACAGCGAAACAGACCGCTAAATTCGGAATAGGTTGCGGAAGGCCCGAGAGGGAACCGCCGCGAGGAAGGTGAACCGGCTGTCATGACCATGACGGATCCGATCGCAGACTTCTTGACACGTCTGCGCAACGCCAACTCGGCGTACCACGACGAGGTGACCCTGCCCCACAGCAAGATCAAGGCCAACATCGCCGAGATCCTGAAGGCGGAGGGCTACATCACCGACTACCACACCGAGGATGCTCGGGTGGGCAAGTCGCTGGTCGTCGAGCTGAAGTACGGCCCTAGCCGTGAACGCAGCATCGCGGGCCTGCGCCGGGTGTCCAAGCCCGGTCTGCGGGTGTACGCGAAATCCACCAACCTGCCGCGGGTGCTCGGCGGCCTCGGCGTGGCGATCATCTCCACGTCCTCGGGCCTGCTGACCGACCGCCAGGCGGCACGACAGGGCGTGGGCGGCGAAGTCCTCGCGTACGTGTGGTGAGGGGGAAGAACTAGCCATGTCGCGCATTGGTAAGCAGCCGGTTCCGGTACCCAACGGAGTCGACGTGACGATCGACGGCCAGAACGTCTCGGTCAAGGGGCCCAAGGGCACCCTGGACCTGGCGGTCGCCGAGCCGATCAAGGTGGGCCGTGACGACGACGGCGCCATCGTGGTGACCCGGCCCGACGACGAGCGGCGCAACCGCTCACTGCACGGGCTGTCGCGCACCCTGGTGGCCAACCTCGTCACCGGCGTCACCGAGGGTTACACCATCAAGATGGAGATCTTCGGCGTCGGTTACCGCGTGGTGGCCAAGGGCAGCAACCTCGAGTTCGCCCTCGGTTACAGCCACCCGGTGCTGATCACCGCCCCTGAGGGCGTCACCTTCGCGGTGGAGACCCCGACGAAGTTCTCGATCTCCGGTATCGACAAGCAGAAGGTCGGCCAGCTCGCGGCCAACATCCGTCGGCTGCGGAAAAGCGACCCCTACAAGGGCAAAGGCATCCGCTACGAGGGTGAGCAGATCCGCCGCAAGGTCGGAAAGACAGGTAAGTAGCAATGGCTCAAGCCCAGAAGACAAAAGGCGCGAAGCAGAAGCCCGGGGCCGGGCAGAGCGTCGCGGCGGCCCGGCGGACTGCGCGGCTGCGCAGGCACGCCCGGCTGCGCAAGAAGATCGAAGGAACGGCGGAGACGCCGCGCCTGGTGGTCCACCGCTCCGCACGCCACATTCACGTGCAGCTGGTCAACGACCTGACCGGCACCACGGTGGCCGCGGCGTCGTCCATCGAGGCCGATGTGCGCGGTGTGGACGGCGACAAGAAGGCCCACAGCAAGCGGGTCGGTCAGCTGATCGCCGAGCGCGCCAAGGCCGCCGGCATCGAGACCGTCGTGTTCGACCGGGGTGGCTACACCTACGGCGGACGCCTCGCGGCGCTGGCCGACGCGGCACGCGAAGGTGGGCTGAAGTTCTGATGACACATGACCTGAAAATGATTGGAAGGACTGCGTAATGGCCGAGCAGGCACAAGGAGCCGCGGGGCCTTCGACTTCGGACGGCAGGCCGCCGCGGGGTGACCGCGAGGGCCGGGGCCGTCGTGACGATCGTGGTGGTCGACGTGACCGCGACGGCGGCGAGAAGAGCAACTACCTCGAGCGTGTCGTCGCGATCAACCGCGTGTCCAAGGTGGTCAAGGGTGGCCGGCGCTTCAGCTTCACCGCGCTGGTGATCGTCGGTGACGGCAACGGCATGGTCGGTGTCGGATACGGCAAGGCCAAGGAGGTTCCCGCCGCGATCGCCAAGGGCGTCGAGGAGGCTCGCAAGGGCTTCTTCCGCGTTCCGCTGATCGGTAGCACCATCACCCATCCGGTGCAGGGTGAGGCGGCCGCCGGCGTGGTCATGCTGCGTCCGGCCAGCCCCGGTACCGGTGTGATCGCCGGCGGCGCCGCTCGTGCGGTGCTGGAATGCGCCGGCGTGCACGACATCCTGGCGAAGTCGCTGGGCAGCGACAACGCGATCAACGTGGTGCATGCCACCGTTGCCGCACTGAAGCTGCTGCAGCGTCCGGAAGAGGTGGCGGCCCGTCGAGGTCTGCCCATCGAAGATGTGGCGCCCGCGGGCATGCTTCGGGCCCGCCGTGAGGCCGCGGCGGTGGCCGCAAGCGCCAGCGCCGCCGCACGTGAAGGAACGGCATAGCGATGGCAGAGCTGAAGATCACCCAGGTACGCAGCACCATCGGTGCGCGCTGGCGGCAGAAGGAAAGCCTGCGGTCGTTGGGACTGCGGAAGATCCGTCAGTCGGTCGTCCGCGAGGACAACGCGCAGACCCGTGGGCTCATCAAGTCTGTGCACCACCTCGTTGAGGTTGAGGAGGTATAGCGATGACGATCAAACTGCACGACCTGAAGCCGGCGCCCGGCTCGAAGACGGCGAAGACCCGTGTGGGTCGCGGTGAGGGCTCCAAGGGCAAGACCGCCGGTCGCGGCACGAAGGGTACGAAGGCACGCAAGAACGTCCCCGCGACGTTCGAGGGTGGCCAGATGCCGATTCACATGCGGCTGCCCAAGCTCAAGGGCTTCCGCAACCGGTTCCGCACCGAGTATGAGGTCGTCAATGTCGGCGATCTGAACAAGCTGTTCCCCAAGGGCGGCGACGTCGGTGTCGAGGAGCTGGTGGCCGCCGGCGCGGTCCGGAAGAACTCTCTGGTCAAGGTGCTCGGCGACGGCAAGCTGACCGTGAAGGTCAATGTCACCGCGCACAAGTTCAGCGGCAGCGCGAAGGAAAAGATCACGGCCGCAGGCGGTTCCGCGACCGAGGTAGCCTAACCTCCGCTGCGCAGACGTGAGATCAGCGCGAGCCGGCCTCGATCTCTGAGACCATTTGATCGGCCTCGGTTCCACAAATAACCGGGAGGTCTACGGGGCCGGCGGCCAAGATGCCGTCGACGCGGCCTCTGAGGTCGCCAGAGGTTACGTGTGCATAGAGGTTGGCACCCGGGCAGGAGGTATCGGCGCTTGCGTCCCGGTGACCCGTTGAGCTTAGTCGGTCGGAATGCCGTATTGCTGCGCTGCCCAAGCGAATGCGAGGGCGGCGCCGTTCAGTTGCTCCTCTGTCACCTCTTCCTCGTCGAAGTTTCCTTCGCAGACGACGAGGAAGTGCCCGGTGGGGTCGTAGCTGGTTGCGGTGTCGCCAACGAGGTTGGGATCTCTCAGCTGGTAGATATTTCCGTTCCGATCGACGCTGAAGTGATAGGCGATATCAATCCAGCCCTGCGAGTCCTGGTGATAGTGCTGGTGCTGACGGAGCCTTGCGGGCGCGTTGGAGTTGTCACCGAGAACAGACAGCGGTGTGGTGGATCGTCATGAAGTTGGGAGTGTGGGGCGTGCCACCGGGTCGGGGCGGCAGAGCGCCCCAAGCTTCCCTGCACAACACGGCAGTTGATACGGAGGGACTGACGACTGGCACGGGTGTAGCCGCAGGCGCAGGTAGTGGACTCGCCATCGCACTCGGCGGTGCGATGGGGCTCGACGCGGAAGACGAACTCGGACCGGCAGCGGGCGTCTTCGAGCAGGCATCCACTGTGGCGACTGCAACGCCGGCCGTTCCGGCCAGCTGGAGCAACCGGCGACGGCTGAGTTTCAGGCCGACGTTGGACGGGTCAGGCGGTGATGCGTCCATGTGGTCACGATATGCCCATCCTTGCCTCGAGCTGCCATAGCCGGCTTTCTTCACTGCAGCTGTGGAATCACCTCGGCGGCAAGCCGTTCCATCTGCTCGCGATCTTCGGTCACGTTGGTGCCGACGGGGTTCAGCAGAACCATCTCGGCGCCCGCGTCGATGACCTCGCGGACACCACGCGCGACCTCGTCGGGTGTGCCCGACACCGGAACCTGCTCGATCCCGGGCATGTCCCCGTAGATGCGGTGCAATCCTGCGACGACACGCTCACGGGCGCGTTCGGCGTCGTCGTCGATCATCAGATACAGCCGCTTGCCGATCGTGAATCGCGTTGCGTCCCTGCCTTGTTCGTCGAGTTGCTGGCGGACTGTCTTCACTGCTTGACGAACGTCTCGGTGGTCGACGAGCCCGCACCGATGAAGGCGTCTCCGAGCCGCACAACGCGGGCAAGCGCCTTTGGCGCAGCGCCGCCGATCCACAGCGGCGGGTGTGGCCGCTGAACCGGCTTTGGTTGAATCGGCAGACCGTCGACATCGCGGAACCGGCCGTGGAACGTCACCTTCGGCTCGTCGGACCATGCCGCCTTCATCAGCTCGACGCCTTCGGTGAAATAACTGACGAACGTCGACTTCTCCACGCCAAACGCCTGAAATGGCCGGAGCTTGCCACCGTGGCCGACCCCGACGTCTACCCGGCCGTGGCTGAGCCGATCGACGGCGGTGACGGCCCACGCAAGCTGCAGCGGGTCATGCAGCGTGGTGATCAGCACCGCAACCCCCAACCGCAGCCGGGTGGTACAGGCGGCGGCGTAGGCGAGCATCTGCAACGGCGCGATCTGCGGTGAGTCGCCGACGACCTGCTCCATCGTCCAGCCGCCCTCGAAGCCGAGTTCCTCGGCTCGGGCGAGATACTCCTTCACGCCTGCATCGTCGAAGCGGTGGTAGTCCAGCTGGGGGATCGAGATCGAGAACCTCACGCATCCACCGTAGGCGTCCGGTGACAACGTGATGTGATGGGCGGATGGCCGACATCGTCGAGCGTTATCTCGACGCCATCGAGTCGCACGACTGGGACGTGGTGAGCGAGTGTGTCGCCGACGGCATTGTCCGCGTCGGCCCCTACGGGGACCGCTATGAGGGCCGCGACGAATACATGCCCTTCATCGCCGACACGATGCCGAAGCTCAAGGGCTATGCGATGGAAGTCCATCGAGTGACCTACGTGAACGACAGGGTCTCGTTCGCTGAACTGAGCGAGACGGTGGAAGTCGACGGCAAGGCGATGCTGACACGGGAGGTGCTCGTCTTCGAACTCGACGCTGAGAGCCGCATCGCCCGTGTCGACATCTTCATTCAGCAGCCAAGTCCGGCGGCGACGTAACCGGTTAAATCTGTAGAAATTTGTCGATCTTGCCAATTCTGTCAGCGAGTTCTTGACGCAGCGGTACGTCGACGCCGTCTCGACTTTTTCAGCCACCAGGAGTCAATGTGCATACTGCAGTGCGCCAATGGGGTACCACCGGAATCGCCCTTGCCGCGGCGAACGTCGACAACAATTCCCGCAGTACGTCGGGATGGGTGCTAGTGAGTCGCTCAGCCACCAGCTGTGGCCAATCGATATCGTGGGCAGTGGTCATCGCGTGCTTCCTTTGCTCGAGTGACTTTGACGGGTCTGTCGAAGAATCACGCGATGACCATCTTCAATCCGGCTACGACACGCCGGACCTCATCTCAGGCCCGACTCGTACACCACTCTGCTGGACGCAACCAGCAGCCTGTCCACCCACGCCAACTCATCGGGCAACACCAACGGCTCCAAAGGCAGTATCGCGTCCCACAACTACGGTTGTCATTTACAGATCTGAGCACGATGGCCGCGATCCCTTCTTGCCCAAGGGTTCGAGGCCATCATCTCGTCAAACAACGACCAGTTCAGCCACCGCCACGCCCCGACTTTTTCAGGTCGAAGTAGCTAATGCCCGAGCCACGCACGCCGACACGCCGAGGAGTGTCGGAGGGCGCTTCGCCGATAGGGTGACACCATGTCCGACGCCGATCGGGAGTGGAGCTTGCTTGACTACGACGAGACAAGCGTCAAGATATGGGGACCGACCGCGACCGACCCGTCAACCCCGAACAAGAGAATGGCGCGAGGCTTGCGAGACCCTCTAGAGGCAGGCGGGCGAATTCGGGCGGGTCTCACGCCAGCGGGCGGGCGTCTGACCGTGTGCAGTGACTGAGACGGCACCACAACTCCAACCGCTCTTTCTGCTGGCGGACAGTCAGCTGCTGTTCTGGAAGCGGCAGGACCGACTGCTCCTTGAGGCAGCCCTGGATGGATTGGCTCGGGGCACACCACTCAGTGCGGCCTACATCGGTGCTTCCAATGGGGATCGTCCGGAGTTCTACGGGATCTTCGAGGCGGCGGTGGATGCGATTGGAATCACCGACCGTCGCATGATCGATTCGTCGTTCCGCCCAGACGACCGCGCCTTTCTGGAGCGTGCCCAGTTGATCGTTCTCGCGGGTGGCGATGTGCGTCTCGGCTGGACCACGTTCAAGAAAACCGGCATGAAGGATGTGATCCTGGGCAGGTACGCCCAAGGAGCGGTCCTGGTGGGTATTTCAGCCGGCGCGGTCCAGCTCGGACGCTATGGAATCGTCGAGACACCGAAATCCCCCGCGACCGAGCTGCTCGAGGTGTTCAAGCTCGTCCCCGTGGTCATCGACACGCACGACGAGCGGGCCGATTGGGCGCGGCTGTCGCGCACGATTCATTTGCTGGAGGGAGCGGCCACCGGGCTCGGAATCCCCTCCGGTGGCGGAGTCATCGTGCACGCGGATACCACCATCGAGGCTCTGCGGCGTCCGGCGCACGAATTCCGTTTCGAGGGCACTTGCGTCACGCACTCACTGTTGTGCGCCGAAGAGGGCAACTGACTGGTTCGCCAGGCCTGTAAAGCCCCTGAACGGCCTTTTAGTAGGGCGGGCAGGACTCGAACCCGGCCAAACCAGCAGGCTCCAAAAGACCGGCTTGGGATGCTGTCACCGTAAGTATGCAGCGTCAGCGACAGTGTGGAATGACCTAGCCCCTTCGATACACACTTTTAAATCCACGCTGGGTGCCAAAGGCCAGGTGCAGGATAGGCGGCAGCGATGACCACTACTTGGTAAGAATGGTTTGTTATGTCGCGTTCATTCGACATCTTGACCGAATCGCCCGCCAGCGTTGAACAAATTCATGCGGCGTTCGGCCGCGAGGACTATTGGCTGGCCCGCATTGCGGTCGGCGACGCCGCCATCACCACCACGCTGGATTCGCTGCTCGTCGACGCAGACGGCACGGTGACAGTGCGCGTCACCCAGCACCTGGGTCGCCAGTTACTACCCGGGCTGGTTGCCAAATTCGTTCCCGGTGACCTGAAAATCTTGAACTGCGAGACGTGGACACCGGTCGGTGACCGCCAGGTACGCGGGCAGGTCAACGTCTCGATGTCCGGCGGATTGGGATCAGGCCGTGCGGAAGCGTGGCTGGCGCCCGCGAGCAACGGCTCGCAACTGCGCTACGCCGTGAGAGTGGAGGTCAAAATCCCGTTGGTGGGGGGCAAACTCGAGAAGTCCATCGGAACCGGTTTGGCTGAGAGCATCCCTGCGGCGCAGCGATTCACCACCACGTGGATCGCCGAACATGCATGACATTAGGCCTGTGAGCGCGACACCGGCTTTACGAGCCAAGCAGCCCGCCGTGTGGTTGCCTTTGGTCAGCCACGGTCAACTCCCTTATCCCGCGAGTATCACGGATCGGCCGAAGTACCTGTTAAGCCTCAGTGGTCATCAGCCGAAGCACTAGTCAAGCATCAGCCCGAAACACTCTGACGTGGGCCGGGTAGGGCTCGAACCCACCACGACCAAACGGATATGAGTCCCTAGACAATCCGCGGACGACCAGCCGAAACGGTGACGCCTGCGTGCTGTGGTGCTTAGCGATCCGCCATGCCGTCCTCACCGGCGTGCTGGACGGTCGAATCGGTCTGCAGCACATCGGGGCCGATCGCCAACAGCTGTGGGCCAGGCGGCTCGATGCCGCCGAGAAGTCACAGCCCTCGGACTTCAGAAACAACGGGTGGGTGGTGGAAGCGCTGCAGGCGGCGTGGTCGGCGATCACGACCACGCCTGTCCGCAAGGTGATCCGGCAGAGGAGTCCTTCGCGTCGACCACCTGCGCCCGGCGCTCGACGCAGCAGTGCGCGGTGGCGGGGACACCGACACCATCGCCGCCATCGGGGGCGGACTGCTCGGCGCTGCATACGGGGCATCTGCGGTTCCAGCGGACAGGCGTCGCATGTTGCACGGCTGGCCGGGTATGCGCACCCGCGATCTCATCGAAATGGCTGCTGCGATCACCCGCAGAGGCACGTCCGATGGCTTGACTTCAGCTACAGCGGTTACGAACTGGGTGTAGCCGCCCGGCATCCCTACGACGAGGGTGTCTGGCTCGGCGACATCGGCACTGCGGTCGCTGCCCGAGGGTGTTGACGCCGTCGTGTCGCTATGCCGGGTCGGCGACACCGACCTGTCAGCCCGCGCAGAACAGATTGATGTCCGCCTCATCGATCGACAGGGCGTCAACGGCAACCTTGACTTCGTGTTGCTCGACACCGTGCGTTTGGTCGAGCAGCTGCGCAGAGGGCCGCACCGTGCCGATCCACTGCGTGCACGCCCGGCTGGCTCACCATCTGGCGCCTAAGACCTACTCCTGGTGGAAGGCTTGGCCTTCAGGACGTTCTGAATGCGAATCGGCCCCCTCGCTTGAGGGGACCGATTCGTCTGGTTGCTGCGGCTTCTGTTATTCGCCGTCGCTATCTGTTGACCCGCCGCCGAGTCCGACCGCGTGCTTCACTGCGTCGCCGAACCCCTTGACCGTAGAGCTGATTTTGGTGCTGGCGGGGTTGGATTTACCGCTGTTGCCGCCGTTCTTCTTCTTTCCGGGTTCTGGTACGAAGCTCAGCGAATCACGCCCCACAGTTGTCCCGCCCAGCGCACTGTCCGGCTTACCAGCGGCCTTCACCGCCTCACCGAAGTGAGAATTCCGGGTCCTCGGGGCCTCGAGGGCGCCAGCGAGTTTCTGCGCGCTCCCTGCGGCCTGATCACGGAAGCTCTTTAGGGGTGCCGCGAGTGTTGTATCTGGTGCCGCGTGCTTTCGACGGGCCTCTTCGCCCTGAGCGGGTAGATCGACCTTGACGAGGTTCTCATTCGACGTGTCGACGTCGTCGATGCTGATCGTCTCTACGCTCGTCAGAGCTGCGGAGTCGGACGAGCCAAGAAGACCAAGACCAGGGAGATTGTCAAGGAGCCCACCAAGCAGACCACCAAGATCATTGAGATCAGAAACCAAGAGGTCGCTCTGCGAGTCCCTGCAGCGTGGGGAAGGTACCGGGAAGAATGAAGGGAGGCTCTGTAGTACCTCCGAGAGGAGGCGGAAGGGCTCCTGGGTTGATGAGTCCTCCGGCCGAGATAACCCGCGACGTATCCGTGCCGAACAGCAGGGGCTCCAGGTCTGGCCCGTACCCTCCGTTGACAAAGCCGTCGATGATCGTAGAAGGAGCACCGACGAGGAGGGCGAGGTAACCGGTCCCTAAGTCCTCGCACAAACCCCCGGTGGAGGGGCATCCGAATCCAACGAGTTACCCCTTGAAGGGCAGTTCCGATCGACCCGACACCGCTGATCGCGTAACCGCTCAGCCGTAGAAGTAGACCTGTGGCCACGGCCTCCGCAGTGCTCCCTTCCGGGATGAGGTCCGGTGCGATGGCGTTTATCACGGCCGCCGTCGGCGGGACAGTAAGGCTGAGCCCAAGCTCGGTAACCGGAAGTACGAGGTCGTTGTACTGTGTCTCAATGCTCGGCAGCGCAGTTGTGGGTCCGAACGAACCAAGGAGATTGTCAACGAGCCCACCAAGCAGATCACCAAGCAGACCACCAAAGTCATTGAGATCAGAAACCAAGAGTCGCTCTGCGAGTCCCTGCAGCGTGGGGAAGGTACCGGGAAGAATGAAGGGAGGCTCTGTAGTACCTCCGAGAGGAGGCGGAAGGGCTCCTGGGTTGATGAGTCCTCCGGCCGAGATAACCCGCGACGTATCCGTGCCGAACAGCAGGGGCTCCAGGTCTGGCCCGTACCCTCCGTTGACAAAGCCGTCGATGATCGTAGAAGGAGCACCGACGAGGAGGGCGAGGTAACCGGTCCCTAAGTCCTCGCACAAACCCCCGGTGGAAGGGCATCCGAATCCAACGATTACCCTTTGAAGGGCAGTTCCGATCGACCCTACACCGCTGATCGCGTAACCGCTCAGCCGTAGAAGTAGACCTGTGGCCACGGCCTCCGCAGTGCTCCCTTCCGGGATGAGGTCCGGTGCGATGGCGTTTATCACGGCCGCCGTCGGCGGGACAGTAAGGCTGAGCCCAAGCTCGGTAACCGGAAGTACGAGGTCGTTGTACTGTGTCTCAATGCTCGGCAGCGTCACATTCGCGGTTAGCTGCACGTCGCGCGCAACCTCCGCCACCGGGTTGGGGATGTGTACGTCAGGCGGGGTCGGTTGAATCGAGGCGATAGCTATGACGCTGGCGCCCGCAACGGCGACACCGGCCGTTACGTAGGGGCGTAGCGAGAGTGGCATGAAGACCTCCGGAAAGCTTGACTGTGACGTTCGCTGCTCAGGAATCTACGCCACAAAATTCATCTAAATCTCAGGTTCACGCGGCGAGGTTAGTTGCACATGCAAATAAGTGTGCCTACGGCGAAAAATAGCTACTCAGAAGCGTTTCACAGGTGACCTTGATCCTGGCAAACAATCGTGGGTCCGCGACAAGACTTCATGACCAATACTTCATGACCAATCCAGAGCTCGCGCCGTGTCGGACATAAATACGTTACATAGCTGTAATTGCTAACTGACGGTGCCAGGCCAGCTATCCGGAGGAATATACCCTAGATGTGTTTGCCGACGGTGTCCGGAGTTCTTGGCCATATCCGGGTCTGATGCCTCCTGGACTCCGTCTTCGAGTCCAGGAGGTCTGATGCCTCCTGTCGCCATTCGTCAGCGCGGTTGAGTGCATGGTGGACTGCGGCCATCGCAGCCTCCATGTCGTGGTCGGGGAGCGGAACCGGTAAGGCCGCGAGCACTGGAACGTTGATATGAACGCCGAACTGGTCTCCGGCGAGTTCCACAGACAATGGTGAACGAAGTACTCAAGTACGAATGCCTCGGCAGTCGGCGATAACGAATGCGTGGGTCGAAGCGTGAGGACGGGC
>CAVQRJ010000017.1:0-231940 GCA_963715215.1 uncultured Actinomycetota bacterium | reverse complement strand
GGCGTGCGTGGCGTCGAAGACGCCGACATCGACGTGTACTCGAGGGCAATCACCGTTGGGCAGCGCGATCGTCGGGGCTCGCCCGGGCGAGCAGCGCACTCATCCATCCCCAGTGGGGCCAACCTGCCCGTCACGCTCCTCAACGCGGTGCCCTACGGAATGCACGCGCCGAAACTCCCGCGGCGACAATCTGTGCCACCGCGACGCACCACCGACCCTGAGCGACCTGTGGCGACGCAAACAGGCAGCGAGCAGACACCCAAGCGCACAGCGACGACCTCGCGTCGCGCCCGCTCCGCTACCTAGACCGGCGGCCACAACGACGTGTACCGGGCCCGTCGGCGCACGCCCGATGCGCGCTTGGGCGCAGCGAACGCTACACCGAAAGACCAAAACCAGCACCGAGGTGCAAGCCAATGAAGGGAACTGACATGCCCACTACGCGACGTGTGTGGATCTCACCACAGGCCCACGAGCGGCTCCACCGGGAACTGGACACTCTACGTTTCCTGTTCTCCGCCGGAATCGCCGACGGGGATACCGACGAAAACGCCGCCGCAGTGAGGCGCGCGTGGGAGGTACGGATTCAACAGATTCATGATCTGCTGATCAACGCCGTCGTCGGCGAGGACCCACCCAACGACGGAATAGCCGAGCCCGGCATGGTGCTCACCATCCGCCACGACGCCACCGGGGACACCGACACATTCCTCCTGGGCGTACACGGCGCCGAATACGCGGACATGGCGGTCTATTCCATCCAATCCCCGTTGGGCGCCGCCATCGCAGGGGCACGCCCCGGTGAACGCCGCACCTACCACCTGCCCACGGGTGCCGCCCTGGCCGTCACGCTGCTCAAAGCAGTGCCCTACGGCCTTCACATCGCTGATCTGAACCAGCCCGCCATCCATTGAGATCGCAAACGGTCAAAAGACAACGCCCACAGATGGTTAAGAGGAAATCCCGTGTCTCCAACAGCTCCCACTCTCGTCACACTCAACGACCGACTCAACAAGGCCCACCAACGAATCCGCGAACTCCAAGCCCGCGAAACTGAGCTGCTCGCCCAAAACAGAACCCTGCACGCCGTCATCACCGAACTCACTGACAAAGACACACGCACCGCCGCCGAACTCTGCTCGAGTCCGCTGCCCACCTCGCCGCCTCATGATGGCAGTGATGGCAGGTTCGGCATCGGCGAGCACGCAAGTCAGGGCCTGGATCCTGCGGTGCAATCACCGAGACCGGCGAAGAGCTCCGCGCCGACGCCGGCATCCGGCACGGGCAGGACCCGCGTCAAAACCAGGCGGTCGCCATATGTTTGACCTCGATCCGATCGGGGCGATGTTCCTTATCATCGCCGTGTTGTTTCTCATCACCGCCGTGGCATACGGGCGTGATGACCGCTGACATGCGTGCCAGGACGGCGCCTTCGGCACGAATCTCGAGAAACTAAAGGTTTCCGAGCTATCGAGCACGGCGATGATCAGCCCGCCGATCCTGCGCTGTTCTACCGCGACAAACACCAGCTCCGCCGTTGTCGGACTGCTGCAAGCCAGTCACTCAAATTCATACCACCATGGAATATGACGACGAACGCATGCGCTCGATAACCCCGGCACCCGAACACAACTCGTCGTGAACACACGATCCCACAACAAGACAAGGCAGCACATGTTAGCAATCACCGAGAACATCGCAGGGGCATCAGCGCGCCGGCCGGGCATTGGAACCCTGCGACTGCAATTGAAACCCGCACACCGGTCGTGCGGGTTTGTACAAGGCGCCTGGTGGCCCCGATCAACAGAACTGACCAGCGAACTGCCCTCACTTCTGGCAGCACTCTCGTTACGAGTCGGCTCAATCGACAGCATGCTCTACCACGAACGTGACTGGTCCCCAGCACCCCTGAGCATCAAACACCAGGGCGACCAGGTAATCCTTGGTGCCCACCAAGAATGGCCCAACGTCGTATCACTATTCGGTCCGCGGTTCGGGAGGCTGGACCTGCTGGTGGTACCCCCACACACCGAACCCGCGCACGCCTACAAGGCGGTGACAACCGCGGCCAGCGTCAATGATGCATCCACACCCGACCAACTACTCGGAATCGGCACACGCCGCGCTGGCGATCCCCTGCTCTCTCCCCCGTCGCGCTGCAGCGATGGGAATCCGACGGAGGCGCAGTGCCAGCACCACGATCACAGGCCCAGCTGCAGGACGCCTGAGCACCCGGCTTCGAGGCGTCCACGGGGCCGGCGGGCACGGTATATGGGGACTGGCGCACGGCCCGGTGACCGGCCGGCTGCTGGCCGAACAGACACCACCGGCAAGCAACCCGAAGCCCTGCGCGATTCGACCCCTGCACCGAACCGGCAGCCAGACCTTCGCTGCCTCGCAGTACACACCGCCCGTGAACCACCCCCCGTCACGGGCACCCAACAACCCATTGCTCATGAGAGGACACCACCACAATGACCACAACCCAAGGCGTTTGGATGACACGGCGGGCCTACATCCGCCTGCAGGCCGAACTGGCCGGCCTTCGTTCCCAACCGGCCATCGAAGTCCCCGACGACTTCATGGACTACGACAACAACGTCGTCGCCGCCTACCGGGCCCGACAAGCACGCATTGGTCAGATCCATGACCTGCTGGCCAACGCGATCGTCGGCGAGGATCCACCAGATAATGGCGTCGCCGAACCGGGCATGGTGCTGACCGTGCGCTACGACGATACCGGCGACACCGAAACGTTCCTTTTGGGTGTGCGTGGCATCGAAGACGCCGACATCGAGGTGTACTCCGCGCAATCCCCGTTGGGCAGCGCCATCGTCGGGGCACGCCCGGGCGAACAGCGCACCTACTCGATTCCGAGCAACGACAACGTGCCTGTGACGCTGCTCGACGCAGTGCCTCACGGGCTATACGCACACAAACGCCTTCGACCACAGCCGGTTTCACCGCTAAATAGCGGATACCGCCGCCCAGCAGCCACCGTCACCGGCCGGCACTTGCCATCGAGACGCGGCCCCGCAAGACTGCGGCGCGCGGTAGCTGCCACCTCGGCCCGGTGACGTTCGCCCAGTTCCGTGCTTGACGAAAGGACGACAATGACCAGCAGCCAACGTGTCTGGATATCACAGCAGGCTATCCCTGTCAGTGATCCTCGGTGTACTCGCGGTCACCGTCGTCGCGTCGCTGTTCAGCCGCAAGGCCCAGACCGCCATCGCCAACGCCGGCCGCCACGCCGGGCCTACCTCGACTCGGAGTACACCCGAAGCGCGGCAGAACGGGAACGCATCTTCGGCCTGCTCCTGCAGGAGCGTGACCAGATTCTGTGGCTCGGCCCAAAGTACCGGCAGATGGTCCGCGACGAGCCGGCCCTCATGCAGCTGCTCGACGAGCCCGCCAAGCACGACGAGGCAGTTGATCGTGGCGAAGCTGAGCCGTTCACCCGCAAGGGCCTGACCTCGTAAGTACAAGTTCGCACTGCGTCGTGGTTCTACGCGACTTCAGCCCGACGTCGTGCCGCCCTCAGCGGTGCCCGGCGGGCGGGGCGCATTGAGATCAAACCGGACACCGATCATGCGGATCACGAAGCACACCGCCGCAGCGCCCAAAGCGGGCAGGGTGCCGTCGTAACCGAAACCGTGGGCTGCCGCGGCGCAGCCGGCGCCGATCAGCGCCGGGATGGCATAGAGCTCGCTACTGAGCACCGTTGGGATCCGTCGGATCATCACATCGCGGATCGTCCCACCGCCGACGGCGGTGATCGTGCCGACGATCAGCGCTTGGACCACGCCGAACCCCAAGCTCAGCGCCTTATCGGCACCGAACACCGCGAACACGCTCAGCCCAACGGCATCAAGCACCCTAATCGCCATGGCCAGCCGTTCCAGCCGGCGGCTGAGGATGAACGCAATCAGCCCGCCACCGGCTGCGAGCGCCAGATAACGCCAGTCGAGAAAGGTGGCCGGTGGCAGGGCATCCAGCAGGACGTCGCGGATCACGCCGCCACCGAGTCCGGTGAACATGCCAAGGGTGATCACTCCGAAGATGTCGAGCCGTTCGGCCCGCACCGCGGTCAGCGCGCCGTTGAGGGCGAACACCAGGGTGCCGGTGAAGTCCAGCGCCAACAGCAGCGGAGTTTCGGTGGACATGGCCCGAGGTATACCCCGCCCGTACCGGCCCCGTGTCGGTGTCGGTTCGCGATCGGAGAGCACCATGACCGATTCATCGACTGCCGTAGAGGCATTGCTGCGCGGGTTGTCGACGATACGAGACTGGCAGGAGGACTTCTACCGCGATCTGCACGCCCATCCGGAGCTGTCGCATCAGGAGTTCGAGACCGCCGGCAAAGTCGCCGCCCGGCTGCGCGATCGCGGCTATGAGGTCCACGACCGAATCGGCGGCACTGGAGTAATCGGAGTGCTACGCAACGGACCGGGCCCCACGGTGCTGCTGCGGGCCGACATGGACGCCTTACCGGTGAAAGAGGCCACCGGACTCGATTACGCCAGCACTGTGCAAACCACCGACACCAATGGCAACGAGGTACCGGTCATGCATGCCTGCGGACACGACGTACACGTCGCCGCGCTGCTCGGGGCGGCCCAACTCTTCGCTGATGGCTGCGATCACTGGAGCGGCACCCTGATCACACTCTTTCAGCCTGCTGAGGAGACAGCCGACGGCGCCCGCGCAATGGTCGACGACGGTCTTGCAAACCTGCTGCCCCCAGTCGATGTTGCATTCGCCCAGCACGTCCTGCCTGCGCCCGCCGGCCAGGTTGGCACCCGTGCCGGGGCTGTGCTGTCAGCTGCCGACAGCATGCGCATCGCCGTCTACGGCCGCGGCGCGCACGGTTCGATGCCGCAAGCCGCCGTCGACCCGGTGGTCCTCGCCGCGATGATCGTCATTCGGCTGCAGACGATCATCGCGCGGGAAGTAGCGCCCGGGGAGTCCGCCGTATTGACCGTCGGCAGCATCCAAGCCGGAAGCAAAAGCAACGTGATACCTGACCGTGCCGAGCTACAGCTGAACATCCGCACTTACAGCGAACAGACGCGGACCACAATGCTCGACGCCATCCGGCGAATCGTCACCGCCGAATGCCAGGCCTCCGGATCGCCCAGAGAACCCGAATTTGAAGTTTTCGACCAATACCCCTTGACGGACAACGACCTCCCGACAACCACTCGCGTAAGTGATGCATTCACAACGTTTTTCGGGGGCCGTTGCCAGACGCTGCCAATGCAGACTGCAAGCGAAGACTTCAGCGACATCCCGACCGCCCTCGGCGCGCCCTACACCTACTGGGGCATCGGCGGCATCGACCCTGCCGCCTACCAGAATGCCGCTGACCACGGACAAATCGACCAAGACATCCCGGTCAATCACTCCCCCGCCTTCGCCCCCGTGATCCAGCCCACCCTCGACACTGGAACCCAGGCTCTAGTCGTCGCCGCGATGGCATGGCTAGCGCCCAACTGACTTCAGCCGCCTCGCCGCCGCCGCTGGGCGTTTCGGTTACCGCATCACCTGACCGTCTTCCTACAGACCCATACACACAGCCCCCAGCCGGGCAACCGCTAAGCCGTCGAGGACGACGATCGCAGCCCCTGATCGGTGAAGACTGGGGTCGGTCGACAAGAAAGCTAATTAGATAACGATGCTAATGTGTCCAATCCGTTCCCAAGCGCCATGAAAATGACCCCAGAGGTCGCACCTCTGGGGTCATTTCCGCTGGTAGCGGGGACAGGATTCGAACCTGCGACCTCTGGGTTATGAGCTAACCGGTCGCTGTCCTCTGCAATACGCTCGGTCTCATAGCTGGAGGTCAGCGACGTTCAGCCGTCCAACCTGTCTCGTCCGGTCCCGCTTGTTCGCATCGGTTCCACCGTGTTCCGTGTCCAAATCCGTGGCCAACCCATTGAGCGACAAGTACAGTCGCCCCGCCGCCTCAGGCGCGTTTTCGTGGATAGTCGTCATTACCCATGAAACGACGCCGGGGTGGGAGCAGGTGTTGGCCTGGCTGGACAGCATGTCGATGTGAGCCGTCCCGGGGAGTCCGGAGACTCCTTGCCACCTCAGGCCCCTTCCAGGACCCCGTGGTGGGGCACCTGAACGGAGCGAACCTGAGCAGCACCCCCACCCCCGCTGGACACGCCCCAGGGGTGGGGAATTACGTGACGGCGGGTGAGGAATTACGTGACGGACAACCCCTTACACCTGGGGAATTACATGACCGCTGACACTTGGTAAATATGGGTGCCGCCGGGGAGAGCACTGCGAGTGAAAGGTCACCGCGGGTGCTATATCGGTGGTGAGGCGATACACACCGACCGTAACGGTCACGTCTACCCACCGAATGTCGGCGCCGGCAGGCGGCCTTCGTGCTTTCTCGCGGGTTGGCCAGGGTGTCGAGATCGGTCCCCACGACGCGAGGCCCAACGGTCGCGTACCGCGGCACTGCCTTAGAGTCGACGAGGCCTAGGCCGGCGGTAGCCAAGACCACTGGCAACATCCTTTCGTCCTGAGATCCAGTACTTTTTAGTAGGGCGGTCACTGCATCGGTTAATCGGTGGTGTCGGCCTGAGCCAATTGCGCTCAGCCGGTGATCAATTCCGGTGGCATTCGGGCTGCCCCGTCGAGTCGGATGACTTCTCCGTTGAGCATCGCGTTTTCGACGATGTGGACGACCAGTGCTGCGAACTCGCAAGGATTGCCCATCCGCGCTGGATGAGGTATCTGCGTACCGAGCGCCTCTTTGGCCTCATCAGGCAACAGGGCCATGATCGGCGTCTCGAATAAGCCCGGCGCGATGGTCGCCACGCGGATCTGATGCCTGGCGAGATCTCGGGCGATAGGCAGCGTCATGGCGACCACGCCGCCTTTCGACGCGGCGTAGGCCGCCTGTCCGATCTGGCCATCGAAAGCGGCCACCGAGGCGGTGTTGACGATGACTCCGCGTTCGCCGCCCAACAATTCGTGCGCGGCGATGCGTTCCGCGGCTAGGCGCAGCACGTTGAAAGTGCCGACCAAGTTGATGTTGAGGACGCGGCTGAAGTTCTCAATCGGATAGACACCGGTGTCGCCGAGAACAGGGATCAAATCTCCGATTCCCGCGCTGTTAACGACTATTCGCAGCATGCCCCCGAGTGATTCCGCGATGTCCAGCGCCTGTGATACAGCGTCGCTGTCGGTGACATCGGCCGGTGCGAATCGGACTCGTTCGCCGAGTGTCTCGGCGATCGCTTCACCCTCAGAGTTCGGGAGATCCAGGATGACTACCTTCGCTCCGCGTTCGAGAAGTGCTCTGGTGCTTGCCAACCCGAGGCCAGAAGCACCCCCGGTAACTACTGCCACCGCGTCCTTGATTCTCACTGCTCGCTCCTTTCGTGAGTCATATGTCGATGAGTCGGGTAAGCCATACAAGTGCGCGGGGTGTGCCAATAGCGCACCCCGCGCACAGGTGTTGGGTAGTCGAGCGGAACTAGCGGCGCAGCCTTTCCGGTCCCGCTACGCGCCGGTTTTCACGGCTTCAACCTTCACCGGATCCGGGATGGTTTGCGTAACACCGTCGAGGGTCGAGGTGATGTGGCCCGTTACCGATTGGGTGGGCAGCAGGGTGACCACAGCGTTGGCGTCCAGCCTCCCCCTGTTGGCTCCGGTGGCGTCGGTGACATCGATGTTGGCGAGGTACGTAACGCTAGTTTGGCTCGGGCCGTAGCTCGAGGATTCCGTGCCGTTGAGGATCAATCCGTCCTCGTTGACGTAGTTGGTGTACTGCACCGTGCGGGTCGTTTGGCGTGTCGTCGTGTCAACGACGTCGCTGACCACCGCGGTGCCCCCGCCCACGCCGTTGTAGGTTCCCGTCGGCGGCAGCGGTGTCGTCTTGGCGACGTAGGTGCTCAGCGCCGGGAACGCCGACGGGTTGAACACTGTCGTCGTATCCCCGACCGGCCCGACACTGGTCGTGTACTTCAGGTTGGCGATGACGATTCGTGATTCCGTTGCCGGCACCCCGTTCTCGTCCGGCGCGGTGGGCGTGCTGTTGCCGGATTCCCAGAAGGTGACTGCGGTGCCGTCGGGATTCCAGCTGGGCATGCTTCGGGAAATCCATCCGTCACCTTCGTCCACCCCGAGGGTGGTGGGGTCGTCCTGAACGAAGAGGGGAATACCGTTCTCGCGGTTGAGGTCGTCTTCGACCGCGACCGCCCAGTTCTGGTTCGAGACGTTGCGCACTTGCCCGTCCGCATACTGGTCGTAGATCGCCGCGCCGACGTAGAACGGCAGGAAGTTCTGCCGCACAATCCTGGTCATCGGGGTGAGGGCCTCGAATCCGCGCAGGCTTCCGACCGTGATCCACTGTTTGTTGGGTGACATGTCGATGTCCTCGTCGTAGTCGAGGTTGCCGGTTACCCGAGTGCCGCGGAAGGGGCTGCCGGGGTACAGGTTGTCCCCGGTCTGGCCCGACAGGTCGACCATGATGTCGTCGACATTGCCGGCTTCAAATGCTCCGCCTTGAATGATCACGCCCTTGCCGTCGGGGGTCCATTGCTTGGACTCGCCGGTGGGCCAGACCACCACTGCGTTGGTGACGTTGTAGTGGTCACCGTTCGGCGTCAACTCGCCCACGATCGGAAGCGCTTGGAAGTTGCCGGTTTGGCCGATGACGATGCGGGTGAACAGCACATGCGTGCCATCGGGCGACGGCCTCATTTCCCGCTGCCGGTTGATGATCCCGTCCGCTGGAAGACCTGGGGGAAGTGGAGCGCCGGGAGGAAGGACTAGCCCGCCGCCGTCGGGTGTGATGACGGGCACGATCCGCGCCGGTGAACCAATGCCGTTGTAGCCGGCCGGCTCGAAGATCGCATAGCGAGGTTCCGGATTGGTGAGGAGCACCACGATGCGCCCGGTACCGTCGTAGAAGGGAACCGGCTTCTGAATGTTGACCGGCTTGGTCGCGTCTGTCCCCGTTGGTGGACCCCCCGGGAACGCTGGTGGACCCGCCGGTACTGTCGGAGCGGCGAGACCGCAGGTCAGGCACTTAGCGTCGGTCCCGTCGATGTCGATCTGGTAGATCTCCTGGCGACCCCCGGCCGCGGGTGTGCCGGCGAACACGATGGACTGGCCGCCTTCTGCATAGCGGGGGTTGACCGGCTTGGTGATGCCGGCGGGCATGTTCAGAATCACGCGTTCGACGGTGGGAGGTTTCACCGCGAGGTTGATCTTCTCGGTGTCGCTGTGCGGTACCCCGAACAAGCTCAGCAGGTTTGTCTTACCGTCGGTGACAGACACAGTGACCGAATCCGTCTGCACACCGTTATAGTCGATGTCCTTGGGTGTGTAGGTGAAGGTGTTGGTGGCCTTGTCGATCGTGAACCTGCCGGTCTCCGTGACCCACGTCGTTTCGTTCACCTGCGTCGCACCGGTCACCGTGTAGGTCAAGGCGTCACCCTCGGGGTCGGTGGCAAGGGTGCCAGTCACGGTTTGCCCTGTCTGGACGGGGTTGTACGTGATGGTCGGGGCCTCGTTGAAGAAGTTGCGCCGCACAAACGCCAACACCGCCCACACCACCGGCGTGACGGGGTCAGGTGTATTCGGCGCCGGGGACAGGAATGGGGTGAGCAGGTTTGCGACGACACTGTTCAGGAATCCCACGATTCCGACCGCGGGAGACACGGCCGACGGCGCGACCAGTGCGGCAGCGTCTGATGTGCTGACAGCGCTTGCACTGCGCGCGGCACTTGAGGAAAAGGTTTGTGCCGCAGGCGCGGCGATCGTTGCGACCGTTGCCAATTCCGCCTCTGACGCCACGATCTCGACAGCTCCGATTGAGGTCGCTGTCGCCGATGAGTCAACCGACACTGATTTGGCTGCACTGGCAGCACGCGAGTCCGCGGGCAACGAATCCGACTGGTTACTCGCCGCGGTCGGTTGAGCGGAGGCTTGTGCCTCAGCGGCCGGAAGGATCTCTTCAGGTTTAGGTGTCGCATCAGGCAGCGGCGCCGTAATTGCCGTCTCGCCGTTTAGGCTCGACTCCAAAGGAGTTGCTGCGGTCGGTTGAGCGGAGGCCTGTGCCTCAGCGGCCGGAAGGATCTCTTCAGGTTTAGGTGTCGCATCAGGCAGCGGCGCCGTAATTGCCGTGTCGCCGTTTAGGCTCGACTTCAAAGGAGTTGCTGCGCCAGCGGAACTGGTCTTCGCGCCACCACTGCTACTGATGGTGACGCCAGGCCCGATCTGTGTTGTCGAGGAGGTCGCACCCGCGGTCGCCGAGGCAGAAGCTGCGGAGGCAGGGTTCGTCGACGCGGTGGACGACGCTGAATCTGGAGTCCCCGAGTGGGCCCCCTCTGTCGGCGCCGCCTCAGTTGTTGCGGCTTTAGTCGCTGCAGGCGACGCTCCCGCTGCATCCGATGAGGAACTGGATGTGTCGCCGGTGGAACTTGACGGGTCCGCTGTGGCCACACCAGGCGCGGTGAAAACCATCACCCCAATCCCAAGAGCTGCAGCCAGTGCGCCCACCCGACCGATGTACCGGCCGTAGATGCCGACGTGTGAGGTCGGAGTGTTCATGGTGCCTTTCCGGGGATCGTTACGACGCGCTTGGCCCGAGCTGACTTGTCGAGCGTAAAGCTAGAACTTACCGAGCGTAAAGCTGTGGCTTTCCGACTGTAAAGCCCTATCTTGTCGATCGTCAAGCTGCAACTTGCCGAGTGACTAGCATGTGCTTCACTATTGATACGGAGGTGAAAGATGACAACACTGCGCGTTGACGACGCCGGCTTACCGACCGATACGCGGCAACGGCTACTCGATGTCGCGATTAAGTTGATCAGCCAGCACGGCTTCGCCGGCACATCACTACAGATGATCGCGGATGAACTGGGCTTTACTAAGGCAGCTATCTACTACCACTTCCGCACCCGCGATGACCTACTCTCTGCGCTGATGGAACCAATTCTTCAGCAGAGTCGTCACATCCTCGTGACGGCCGAGAGTCAGCGCACGCCGCGCGCTCAGATGGAAGCCATGGTTCGTGGCTATGCCGAGATCGTCACAAAGAATCGGTCGCTTGCAGCCGTCATGGTCTTCGATTCAAGTGTCCGCCACATACTTCAAACGCAGGACGAATGGGGAGAAATCATCGGGCGTCAGCTGGCACTGCTCATGCAGCTTGAGTCCGATGCCGCCGGCTTCATCAAAGCTACTGCGCTTTTCAGCGGTTTAGCGGGAGCGGCCACTGCTGCACCACTCGACATCGACGGGCGTGTACTCATCGAGGAGCTATCTACTATCGGTCGCCGCATCATGGGGCTTCGCCAGCCTCGACGCCCAAGCGGCACTGAGCCCAGCGGTAATGAGATCACTCGCACACGACTCGAAGCGTTTCCGAGGCGCTGGAAGGATCTCCTGACCGAGGTGTAACCGCTGTAGGGAAGAGTCCGACAGGGACGCACAGTATTCCGCGCGCAGGCTGTTCTTGGTTCCCGGTCAACGCGTCTTCGAGATCGAGAGCACCGCATTTGGCGGCGCCGAGGGCGCCTCTGAACTGCAGCGGCGCCGCTACTTCAGCATGCTTCCAGCATCAATCGTCATGGTCAGTCCGGTAACGAAACGCGACTCATCGGACGCCAAGAACAGCACGGCGTTGCTGATGTCAACCGGTTCTACCCAGCCGGTGGGCAGCACGTGCATGAATCGGGCCGCGACGGCGAGATCATCAGGTCCAGAGCTGTCCAGGTCGGGCCGGAATAGCTTCATGGTGCCCTCATTCATGAACAGCGGGGTGTTCACGTTCGTGGGATGAACAGAATTGACGCGGATTGAATGCTGCCCAAGTTCGACGGCGAAGGTGCGCATCAGACCGACGACGCCGTGCTTGGCGGCGATGTAGTGACCTGTGTGCGCATAAGCTTTCAGCCCGCCGACCGAACTGGTGAGGATGATCGAGCCGCCGTCGCCCTGCGAGATCAGATACGGAACAGCGGCTTTGACGGTTTTCCAGACCCCGGAAAGGTTCACATCGATCATGTCTGTCCAGTCGGTTTCACTGGTGCGGTCGAGCGTCTGGCCGCCGTTGCCGATTCCGGCGTTCGCGCAGACGATGTCCAACCGACCTAACTGCTCAACACCATTGTCGACGGCAGCCTTGACGGCGTCGTAGTCGCGGACATCGACCTCGGCGGTCACGATGCGACGGTTCAGCTGCTTGACCAGGTCGGCAGTCTCCGCGAGGTCATCCGAGGTGGCCGGCTCGACCTGGGTGTTAGTACTGACCGGACCGCAAATGTCGATCGCGATGATGTCCGCACCTTCTTGAGCTAGCCGGACTGCATGACTGCGACCTTGGCCGCGAGCCGCGCCGGTGATAAATGCGACCTTGCCCTCTACCCGTCCCGTCACAATGCCCTCGCTCTCGTGCTGGCCGGTGGCGACTCATATCACCCGCGGCTGAAGCGATTCAAAACCTGATCGCTCGATCAGGAACGATGACATGAACTGTCTTGAGTGTCAACAGGTGCGATCGAAATTTCAGTAACCGCATGCGAACGCCCCGGCGACGCGCTTGCACCTGCAGCTTGGCGCGGCAAAGAGCAGTTACGTACGGACCGTGGTAACCGGCTTCGTAAGCGAGTCCATCTGACGCTCGACGAGGGCGCGCAGTTCACTGTGACCTTGGGTTACACCCACAGCCACTTCGTTTGCCAAACTCCGCGCCGTTTGCGCAATGAGCATCGCGATGGCCGCTGGCGGAAAGGCAGTGACGTCAACTCCATTAGCGCGTAGCACCATCGCGACAGCCGCGGTTTCGATATCGCGCACCCGCTCGGCATAAGCCTTGAGCTCAGCTCCAATTACCTTGCGATGGTTGGCTAACGCCACGAACTCGGTATTGAGTACCGTGCTGCGGACATCGCTGTTGATCCGCCAGAGGGCGCGCAGCGGATCGTCCTCCATCAAAGCGGACCGCATCTGCTCGAGGACCAGGTCTGCGCCGACCTTCAACACCTCAAGGAATAGGTCGTCCATGGTCGGAAAGTAGTAATAGACCAGGGCTTGCTTCACGCCGGCGCTCGCGGCGACGCGCCGCGAGGTGGCGGCCGCGTACCCCTCGTCGTGCATGAGCTCGATAGTTGCCTGGATCAGCCGCAGCCGTGCTCCGCCGTCATCAACCTTCGGCTTACGTGTGGCGGCCACCTAACGACCCCGCCGTGAGTTGCTTGACGGTCGGCGACGATGCGTGATAGGCATGCGTTACTCTAACATCCTGATCGAATGATCAGTTTTGAACAACCGAGATCTGGCATTCGAGGAGCATAATGACTGACCAGGTTGAGATCGACTACTTCTCCGACGCCGCCACCGCACAGGATCCGTACGCCTATTGGGAGGCCCTGCGCAGCGAAGGGCCTGTTGTGCGTGAACCCCACCACGGCGTTGTCGCGGTGACCGGCTACGCCGAGGTCATGGCGGCGTTCAAGGACGTAGATTCGTTCTCCGCGGTGAACGCGATCGGCGGGCCATTTCCGCCGCTGCCATTCGAGCCGAAAGGCGACGACATTGCGGAGCAGATAGAGGCACATCGCCACCTGTTCCCGATATTCGAGCACCTGGTGGTCATGGATCCGCCGGCGCATGAACGAGCCCGCTCACTACTGAGCAAGTTGCTGACGCCGCGTCGGCTTAAAGAGAATGAAGACTTCATGTGGCAGCTCGTGGATCGTCAGCTCGACGAGTTCGTCGATAACGGCGCCTGCGAGTTTCTATCCGAGTACGCCAAACCCTTTGCTACATTGGCGATTACCGATCTGTTGGGCGTGCCAGAGCAAGACCGTGACACCATCCGGCACGCACTCGGCGCCGGCAGGGCTCCCGGCAGCACCGCGGGCGGCCTGAACGGTGCTCCCGTGGGCCGCAATCCTCTGAAGTATCTCGACGACTTATTCAGCGACTACATCGCCGAGCGTCGACGGGAACCACGCGACGACGTTCTCTCCGGCATGGCGACCGCGACATATCCCGACGGCTCGGTACCAACACTGCTGGAGGTAGTCCGACCTGCCACGTTTCTGTTCGCTGCCGGGCAGGAAACGGTCACGAAACTGCTCAGCGCCGCCGTTCAGACGCTAGGCGACCGCCCGGATATTCAGGATCAGTTGCGCGAAAACCGCGAATTGATCCCGGCGTTCATCGAGGAAGCCTTGCGCACGCAGAGTCCCACGAAGGTTGATTTCCGACTGGCGAGGCGGACGACAACGCTTGGCGGAGTTCACATCAGAGCCGGAACAGTGGTGATGTTGTGCCTCGGCGCTGCCAACCGCGATCCAGCGAAGTTCGAGGATCCCCACGAGTTCCGACTGGACCGGAAAAATGTTCGCGAGCACATCGCCTTTGGACGCGGCATCCATACCTGTGCCGGCGCGCCTCTGGCACGCGTAGAGGGCCGCATCACGGTCCACCGCCTACTCGACCGATTGCACAACATCTCGGTGAGCCAAGCATCACACGGACCGACCGATGCCCGGCGCTACGTGTATGAACCGACCTTTCTGCTCCGGGGTCTGAAAGACCTCCACATCGAGTTCGCCCCGGTTCCGTCTCCACCGCAGGTGGTTACGTAGCGAAAAACACGGTGGTCAACCAGACCCCGGCGGACTTCAGGCGGAGTCGAGAGTTCGGCGGAGGAAAGCGAGCTGACTGACGATGAACGACTGCGCGAGTTCAGTTTTCGGTGCCACCGCATCGAATCCATGAAATGCGCCGGGAACGACTTCTAGGTAGCACGGCACGTCAGCAGCGGCCAAGCGCTTCGCGTAGTCCACCGCTTCGTCATGCAGGATGTCCAGTGTCCCGACGCCGATCCATGTGGGAGGCAAACCGGTGAGGTCTCCGCGACGGGAGGGCGCGGCTGTATCAGGGCTGGCTGACCCGAGATATGCCCGCCATCCGAGTCGATTGCTGGAACTGCTCCACATCCGTCGATAGCGACGACCGGGGTCAGGAAGGCGGCCGGTACGGTCATCCAACATCGGATACACCAGTACCTGTGCAGCCAAGGCGATTTCAGATCGATCGTCGGCGTATTGTGCAAGTGCCGCAGCCAGCCCACCGCCAGCGCTGGCCCCGGCAACGGCGATCCTGCTCGAGTCCACCGTGGGTTCACGGGCCAGCCGTTCGAGCGCGGCTAAGCAGTCGTGCAGCGCAGCAGGATACGGATGCTCGGGCGCCAGGCGATATTCCACCGCCGCGACGGTGGCGCCGAGTTCGCGCGCCAGACGTCGGCAATGTTTGTCGTCCATGGCCGCCTCACCAAGGACATAGCCGCCGCCGTGGATCCACAGCAATGCTGGGCCCAATGCGGTATGCCCTGGACGGTGGATTCGGAGGCCCACACCGGAGTCTAGAGTCACCATGTCGACGTCGTCCCTTGTGCCTCGAGAGCGGCGTTTCGGTAACATCCGAAATGCCTTCACCGTGCGTGGTGTGACAAGCGTCCGGGGAAGAAGCATTGCAAAGCGGCGCAATTCGGGATGGAAGGGATCGTCAGCGCGTTGCCATCTCATGGCAACTGAAGTACCGGGCGCGCGCAGAGCATCTCGGTCGAGGTCGAACCGAATGACGTTCGCGAACAGCCGAAGCTACCCATCAGATCGCTTAGCTCATCCCGATGCGGATGTTTTTGACTTGCGTGAACTCATGCAGACCGTCGAGGCCGCCAGTGCGGCCGAACCCGCTCTGTTTGTATCCGCCATACGGTCCCTGCGGAGAGATCAGGCTGATCTGGTTGATCCATACCGATCCCGCCTCCAATTGACGTGCGACGCGGTGGGCCCGGGCGAGGTCGCGGGTCTGGACGAATGCATTCAACCCGTATGGGGTGTCGTTGGCGATTCGCAGAGCCTCAGCTTCATCGCGGAACTTGATCAGTGACACGACAGGGCCGAACGTTTCGATCTGTGCAAGTTCGGATGAATGATCGACGCTGCCGAAGACAGTGGGCTCGATGAAAAATCCGTGCGCTAGTTCGCCCCCAATTCGGTTGCCGCCGAGCAATAGTTCGCCCGATTGTTGTGCTACGGCGCCGTCGATGACCCCGAGGATCCGGTCGGTGGCCGCCTGACTGATCACGGGACCGAAAAAGGTGGTGGGGTCGAGCGGATCGCCTACCTTGGCCGATTCGATCGCGGCAAGGAACTTCTCCAAAAACGCGTCGTAAACCGAGGCGTGCACCAACACGCGGCTCGCACACGCACAGCTCTGGCCTGACTGCATCAACGGCCCCTGATGAGCTGACATCGCGGCAGCGGAGTCGAGATCCGCATCCTCGAAAACAAGGTTTGCAGACTTGCCGCCCAGCTCGGCCACTACCGGCGTGAGATTGGCGGCCGCGGCCACGAGCACCCTCCGTGCAGTCGCATCACCGCCGGTGAAGTGAATCTTGCGGATCCCGGGATGGCGGACGAGCGCCTCCCCTCCTTCGGCATCCGCAGGAACGACGTTGACCAGCCCCGGCGGTAGGCCTGCCTCCAGGCACAGTTCGCCGAACCGCAAAGCGGCCAACGGGGCGAGTTCTGACGGTTTCAGGACCACAGCATTGCCTGCAGCCAGCGCAGGGGCGACAGACGACGCGGCCACCGCCAGCGCCCCGTTCCACGGAGCGATGACACCGACGACGCCGTAGGGTTCGCGTTCGATGAGATTGACGTCGAATGACCCGTTCACCGGGGAACTGGCGCCGTGCGGTTTATCGACGTAGCCGGCGAAGTGGCGCAGGAACCACTCCAGCATGTGCGCGGTACCGGCCAGGGAGATTGGCACCGCGTAGTCGTGCACATTGAGCAGGGCGAGTTCATCGAGGTGCTCGTGAACCACGTCGGCCAAATCGATCAGCAGGTCTCGACGGCGGTCGACTGTCATCGTGATCCACGCTCGCTGCGCTTGCCAGGCGGAAGAGACGGCGCGGTCGATCTCGGCTGCCCCTGCAAGTGGAACGGTGAAATTCGGTTCACCGGTGGCCGGGTAGATGTGTTGGTGAGCTCCACCCGAGGACTCAGTGATGAGCTTCTCGTCGATCAACAGACCCGCAGTCAAGGTCGTCGCAGTCACTTGGGCACCTCGGACTCGGTGCGCCATTCGTCAAGCACGCGTTCTTTCTGCCGTCCGATCTCTTCGCTGAGAGTGGTGGCTTTCGCCCAGCCGTAGTAGGCCGCGAAATGCAGTGCCAATTCGTCCATCTCAGCAAAGGAGATGTCGCGGCTCTTCAATGCGGCGTAAACGTGACTCATGATGGGGTAAGGCGCGTCCTGAAATGCTACGCACGCGACTGTGATGAGTCGTCGTTCCTTCATGCCTAAGCCTGGCCGCAGCCACATCTCGCCGAAGACGAAGTTGAGGATTCCCGCGCCGGAGTACGGGTTGTCCCGAGTGGGTAGGTACGGAACGCAGTTGACATCGCGGAACGCCTGTTCGCCCCCGACGAGGCGGTCCTCGGGGTCACTCGAAGTCACCAGTGGCAGTAGTGCATCAGGCGGCGGCACCGTCTCGCCGCGCTCTGTGTGTATCCGTTCCCATTGTTCGTCGACAGCCATGTTGAACCGAGATGCCTTGGGCCAGCCGCTGTACACCGCGAAATGCAGCACTGCTTCGCGCATTTCCGTGATTGTGAGATCGCCGCTGTTGAGCGCCGCGTACACGTGATCGCGCAGGGGTGTCTCCGCGTCCGCTGCAGCAACACACGGCAGAGTGATGAACCGGCGGTCGCGCCGACTGAGCCCTGGACGCTCCCATACTTCGGCGAAAACGAAGTCGAGCATGTTCGTCGTTGCCGGCGCGGCGTCTTCGGGCGGCGGGAAGGTCATCACGTCGGCGAATACGCGTCTGCCGCGTTCTGTCCGGTCAGCGTCTACAGTCGTCATCGCCATCGCTGCTGTCGTCTCCTGAATTCGTTTCATCGCAACGTGACGCCGGCGTCGACCTTGAATTCCAGCCCGGTCACCGATCGCGATTCATCTGACACGAGGAACAGCACGGCGTTGCTGATATCGGAGGCTTCGGCCATCATCATGGGCAGCGCATTCAGGAATATCGGGATGAGGTCTGGTCGCGCCTCCGCAAGGAGGCTTTGCAGGGACTCCGGTCGCATACCTGTTTCAACACCGGTGGGATGAACCGTGTTGACGCGAATGTTCTGAGCCGCAAGCTCATTGGCCAGTGCTCGGCTCAAGCCGACGACGCCGTGTTTTGACGCCGTGTAGGGGAGGTGCAGCGGTGTGCCCTTTAGTCCGGCCGACGAACTGATGATGACGAGGCTGCCTCCGGAGTCCACGAGATGCGGGATTGCGGCCGCACAGGTGTTCCAGCTACCGATGAGGTTGACATCAACCACCGTCCGCCACTGCTCGGATGTCGTGGTGTCCCAGGTGCCGACGGTGAGAACTCCGGCGTTGGCGACCGCCGCGTCGAGACCGCCAAGTTCGGCTACGCCGTAGTCAACCGCGGCGCTCAGCGCCGCAGCGTCTCGGACGTCGACGACACGTGTGATGGCGGACCTGTCGTGCTTCCGCACGAGGCGAGCGGTTTCCTCGAGATCTTCGACCGTCGCCAGTGGATATTCGATTTCTGGCAGCGACTCGCAGATATCAATGAGGATGAGGTCCGCCCCCTCCTCGGCGAGTCGAACAGCGTGGCTTCGGCCCATGCCGCGCGCGGCGCCGGTTACCAGAACGCGTTTACCGCGCACGCGTCCGAATTGTTCTGCGGTACGGGCGATCTCGTGGGTACTCATAACTTGTTGCAGAATCCGGCATCGACGGGGAAGGTCACGCCGGTGACGTACTTCGCCTCGTCGGAGACGAGGTAGGCGATCGCCGCGCTGATGTCTTCGGGTTCGAGGAGGCCGACAGGCATCGGATTCTGCAGATGGGGACCGTCGCCGGGGTAGTTTTCGAGAAACGCTGTCATCGCCGGATTTACGGCCATCATGGTGTTGACTGCTGTGGGGTGCACAGTGTTGACGCGAATGTTCATAGGTGCCAGCGCATTGGCGAGGGTGCGCATGAGGCCGACGATCCCATGCTTGGAAGCTGCGTACCCAAGCCCGCCGCCTTGTAGGCCGCCGAAGCCTTTGAGGCCTGCCGTCGAGCTCGTGAACACGATCGCTCCTCCGCGGTTGCCCGCAAGCAGATGAGGGATCGCTGCCCACGCGGTGTGATAGGCGCCGTCGAGGTTGACGCCGACGGCCGCTTTCCACTGGTCGAGTTCTTCCTCGATACTGAGTTCGCGGAACGCGACCGGCGCGATGCCGGCATTGGCAAGCACGATGTCGAGGCGCCCGAACTGCTCGACGCCAGCATCCACGGCAGATTTGACCTGGTGGAAATCGCGGACGTCGGCGACAGTGCCCAGCATCTTGCCGCCGACTGATTCCACCAGCGCCACCGTCTCGTCGAGCTCATCGCGGCCTGACATCGGATAGTGGTTCGCCGGGATGTCGGCGCAGATGTCTATCCCGATGATGTTGGCGCCTTCACGCGCGAGTCGGACCGCGTGGCTTCTGCCTTGTCCGCGCGCCACCCCGGTGATGAAGGCGACCTTGCCGTCTAGCGATCCCATGGATCCTCGTTTCAGTTGGCCACCTCTGCGCCGGTGGACGGTAACCGTGTTACATCGGGTACAGTAACCGTGTTACCGGACGACGGCAAGGGTGTCTACTGATGATCAGCTCGGACAAGTCCAGGCACGCCGTCGGGCCAAACAACAGGATTCTGGGCATCGTCGTGAACATTCTTGAAAACGAGGGGTACGACGCTGTCCAGCTTCGCGAAGTTGCCAGCCGGGCTCGGACCTCGCTGGCAACGATCTACAAGCACTACGCAAACCGGGACGAACTCATCCTTGCGGCACTACAGAATTGGATGGAAGACAACCGATACTCTGCCCTGTCACTGCAGACACCCGAACCCAGCGATTCGCTGTACGTGGGCATGATGCGTGTCCTCCGCACCATCTTCGAGCCGTGGGAGCAGAACCCGGGCATGCTGACGGCATACTTCCGCGCGAGGGGAGCCCCCGGCGGGCAGGAATTAGTCAGCCGCGGATTCGACATCGTTGCACCAGCGGTTTTCGAAATTCTCGGCGACGTGGACAGCGGCTTCATCGCCGACCTCGACGCGATCATCTCCAGCCTGGTGTACGGATTACTAGGTCGGTTCGCCGCCGGCGAGATCGCCATCACCGAGATTCTGCCGATCCTGGATCGGACGGTCTTTTGGCTAACGAACGGATACGAGGTTCAAGGCGCGCGGGACGGCGAACGCGATCCGTTGGGCACAACCGGCCACGTTGAAACACGAGCGGAAAGTCACCATGCAGCCAGGTGACGAGCCTCCAAGGCGGCGTACCAGATCAGCGTCATCGGTTGTCGGCTTGCAGGACCCACTCCAAGTAGCACCAAGCGGTTCCCACCCTGTGCCTGCGCTGGGGTTAAAGCGCCGCACGGCGGAGCGGGCGCCGTGGTGGCAAAGATCGTCTCGGCGGGCTGCGGATCCCTTCCGGAGTTGATCGCTGGAGAGCTACGCACGCCCGGCTGCGTTCTGGTGTCGTCCGCTTCACCTCAATGAGTAACTGTGTTACTGTCACAGCACAGTAACACAGTTACCGTGACAGGGTTGCCGGTCTAGCCG
This sequence comes from uncultured Actinomycetota bacterium, assembly GCA_963715215.1. Taxonomy (GTDB): domain Bacteria; phylum Actinomycetota; class Actinomycetes; order Mycobacteriales; family Mycobacteriaceae; genus Mycobacterium. The sequence goes on along the minus strand of CAVQRJ010000017.1, from coordinate 211,250 downwards.
GCGATAACGCTGCGATAAGCAAAGTAGCCGAGGCGGGACTGCTTGCGTAGCGCCAAGGAGATCACGTACCACCGCCGAATTACCAAGGGAGGGCCTCGTGGCCGGAACCGACAACGACGGTGGCGAGATCGCCGAGATCGAAAAGTGGGACCCGGAACTCACCGAGCGTGTGGTCAACGTCCTCCGACCAGTTCTGAAACGGTATTTCCGATCCGAGATGTGCGGTTCGGACAACATCCCTGCAATAGGCGGAGCGCTATTGGTTTCCAACCACTCCGGTGGCCAGTTCTCCCTCGACGCTCCCATCCTCGCTGTCGAGTTCTACAACAAATTCGGTTACGGGCGGCCGATCAATACCCTTGCTCACGATGTCCTGGTCTCCGGGCGGCTTGCCAATGTGATGCCTCGAATCGGGATCATTCGGGCAAACTCGCAGAACGCCTTGGAGGCGCTGCGCGCGGATCACGTCGTCGTGGTATTCCCCGGCGGCGACTACGACGCGTGTCGACCAACGAGCAGTCGCAATCTCATCGATTTCAACGGGCGAACAGGATATGTCAGAACAGCCATCGAGGCCGATGTGCCGATTGTGCCCGCGGTGTCCATCGGCGGGCAGGAAAACCAGCTCTACTTGACGCGCGGCGACAACCTGGCCAAGCGGCTCGGCCCGATCACGAAGGCGGCGCGCCTAAACACCCTGCCCGTCGCGTTAGGGTTGCCCTTCGGTTTCAGTCTTGGTGGCCTGCTTCCTCCCAACATTCCGCTGCCAACAAAGATCGTCACGCGCATCCTTGAGCCCATTGATATCGTCGCAACGTTCGGTGAAAACCCGGACTTCGCCGAGGTTGATGCGCACGTGCGTGGGGTTATGCAGGATGCGCTCGACAGCATGGCGCTCGAGCGCAGATTCCCAATTCTGGGGTGAAGATCTTGTCTATCCCCGAAAAGTTGACGGGATTACTTCACCTGATCGGCACAGTGCGGCGCGCACGGTTGATCGCGCCTATGCGACCGGACAGGTATCTCCGCATGGCCGCGGCCATGTGGCGCGAAAATTTCAGTGCAACTTACGCTTTTGCTGCAGCAGCCCAGCGTTGTCCGGACCGGCCGGCATTCGTTGACGACCGTGGCATGCTCACCTGGCGGCAACTTGACCAACGCTGCGATGCACTTGCCGCCGCGCTACAAGATCTTCCCGCGGGTCAGCCGGAAACGATTGGCATTATGTGCCGCAACCACCGGGGATTCGTGGAGGCATTGGTCGCGTCTCATCGAATAGGGGCCGACGTGCTCCTTCTAAACACGTCGTTTGCAGCACCGGCGTTGTTGGAAATACTCGACCGCGAAGGCGCTGACGCCATCGTCTATGACGAGGAGTTCACCGACGCCGTCATCGGCGCACTGGGCGAGAAACCCAGCATCGCAGCCATTATCGGTTGGTCTGAAACATCTGCCACGGCCTCGCACACCGTCGAGACGTTGATCAACGACTCTGCCGGCCAAAAGCCGAAACCAGCGACGAAGAAGAGCAGAACCATCCTGCTGACGTCGGGTACTACCGGCACACCCAAGGGCGCCAAACTCGGCAGCGGCGACCTCACGACGCTCGTCGGCGTTCTCGAGCGCACACCGTGGCGCGCGCAGGAGACCGTCGTCATCGCGGCGCCGATGTTTCACGCGTGGGGCTATGGCCAGTTGCTTTTCGCTGCCCTGATGGCGTGCACGATCGTGACGCGTCGCAAATTCGATCCCGAGATAACACTGAAACTCATCGACGGGCACACGGCCAGTGGGCTGGTCGTGGTGCCCGCCATGCTCGACCGAATCATGGAGCTGCCTGAGCAGATCCGCAATCGCTACAGCTGCCGGTCGCTGCGGTTCGCCACCGCGTCCGGATCACGTTTACGCCCTGATGTGGCACTCGCGTTCATGGACCAGTACGGCGACGTGATCATCAACAACTATAACGCGACAGAGGCCGGCATGATCGCCAGCGCAAGACCCGAAGACCTCCGCGCCGCACCCACGACCGCAGGAAAGCCAGCCCCTGGCACGCAAATTCGCATACTCGACGAGAGACTTGATGAGCTGCCCGTAGGTGAAATCGGTCAAATCTTCGTCCGCAGCGGGACTCTTTTCGGCGGATATACCTCCGGAAAAACCAAGGGGTTTCACGATGGATTCATGGCATCGGGTGACGTCGGATACTTCGATGCGGGCGGTCGCCTCTTCGTGGTAGGGCGGGACGACGAAATGATAATTTCAGGGGGCGAGAACATCTATCCGATCGAGGTCGAGAAGGCCCTCATGACGCATCCAGCAGTCACCGAGGCGGTCGTCCTCGGTGTCGAGGACGAAAAGTACGGTCAACGGCTCGTCGGATTCGTCATACCTCGGAGCGCTGAAACAGCTACGCCGGATGCACTCAAGCAACATGTGCGGGAGACACTTGCGAGCTACAAAGTGCCACGAGAAATCATCATGCTCAACGAACTGCCCAGAAATGCGACTGGAAAGGTCCAACGCGCAGCGCTACGTGCGCATATCGACTGACCCGAAGCGCTTCACCTAATCAGCCGGGTCTGCAGGCGCCATCGCGGTCGGTACCGCGGTCAGCCTCCCTGACAGGCCGGCGGCGGCGCGAATCTCGGCGAACGCGTGCATCATCGCCGCGGTGGCTTCGTGCGGGTCGTCGAGCGTGCCATCATCGGTCAGCACCGAAATGTTGAGCTGCTCGACGTAGCTCCAGACCGTGATATTCATGCCGCTGCCGGCGAGCAATGGGCCAACAGAATAGATTTCGCTGACTGTGGCCCCTCTCGTGCCGCCTCGGCTGCGTGGGCCCGGCACGTTGGAGATCAGCACGTTCATCATTCGGCTCTGTTTCTCGCGCTTCGCGATCCGTCGGAAGACGTATGGAGCAAGGATCGGCGGAACGTAAGCCGCCCATTGCGCCAACGCTTCTGGCCCAAGCAGATCGAGTTGCTCTTTAGCGATTCGTGTCGCGTCGGACGTCTGTCGCACTCGCTCGAGTGGATCCGCGATGTTGACCGGTAAGACCACGTTCAGTCCGAACACCTCATTTCCCGTGATCCTTTCAGTCGATGTATCGAGGCTGACCGGTACGGAGGCAACAAGCGGCGCGTCGGCTTGACCGTCGTAGCGCTGCAGCAAGGCCCGCAGTGCACCTGCAGCCACGGCCAGCACCAGGTTATTAATCGTCACGCCGAGTTGATTGCTCGTCTGCTTGACATCGGATAGCGCAAGGGTTGCGGTTGCAAACCGGCGCCCAGGTGAGACGACATGATTAATGAACGTCGGCGGTGGCACAGGGTTTCGACGTGGATTGGACGCTGTGGAGTTTTTGTCATGCATGCGAACGCGTTTGAAGCCTTCGGCCGTGTCCCGCACCAGGGATGGCACCCGTCGCAGCTGCTGCGTCTGGTCGCGCCACGCTGCCATCAGAAGCTCTCGACGTGAAGGCAACGGATCGTGGACCTCCAGATCCTGCTCATCTTGGGTTGAGTCCATATCCATCATCTTGGCCATCAGGTTTGCCGATGCCAGGCCGTCGGCGAGAGCGTGGTGAATCTTGCCGACCACCGCGAAGCGATGCTCCGCCATGCCCTCGACGAAATACATTTCCCACAATGGACGGCTTCGGTCCAGCGGCGCCGCCGCGATGTCACCGATCAGCTCATCGAGTTCTCGACGGCCCCCGGGCGCGCGCACTTGAACCCGGCGCAGATGGTAGTTCAGGTCAACATCAGGCGTCAGCAACCACATAGGGTGATGCATCTTCAGCGGAGTCTCGATCAGCTTGTACCACAGGGGTTCCAACAGTCGGAGGCGCTGGCTAAAGTCTTGACGGAAAAACTCGTAGGTGAAGTCGCCATCAAAGTTCGTCGAGTCGATGACGCCGATCTTCAACGTGTGCTTGTGAACATTGGGCGTCTCACTGTAGAGCAGTACAGCGTCCCACCCGTTAAGCCGTCTCACGCCTTACCCTTTGTCGCACCCCGATATGCTCGTCCCTTCCACGAGCTACCTCCGTCATTCTGCCGGACGAATCAACCTGCGCCTCAACCATGTTGACCCCAAAGCGATAGTGTCTTTGCTGCCCCACTAGTAGTGCGATTCTACATCGTGACGGCCCCTCCTGGGGTTGCAATCTTCTTCGAATCGGCTCAGTGCTATGTAACACCGACAGGCTAAGGCCACGCCGCTGCTTCATAACTCGGTCACCCCGCCTTGTGCTGCTCGCGCCACTGCCTTGAGGGGGACCCGTTTGGTGGTCCAGTCGCTATGCGGCTTGGGGTTGGTGGGTGGTGGTCCACTGTAGAGCGAACTCGGCTGGGGTGAGTTCGCCGTGGGCGGAGTGGGGTCTGTTGGCGTTGTAGTCGCAGCGCCAGTCTTCGATGATTACGCGGGCTTCCAGTAACGAGTCGAAGCGCCATGAGTTGAGCAGTTCGTCGCGTAGCCTGCCGTTGAACGATTCGATCCAGGCGTTCTGCCACGGCGAGCCGGGATCGATGAAAAGTGAACCGGCGCTGTTGAATCGGCACCAATCATGCACGGCGTGCGCCACGAACTCCGGACCGTTGTCGAAGCGCACGTAGTGCGGCGCCCCGTGTTGCAGGACCAGGCGATCCAACACATCGACGACGCCGTCGGCGTCGATGCCACGATCGACTTCGATCGCGAGTGCTTCGCGGGTGAACTCGTCGATCACGTTCAACATCTTCAAGGTGCGGCCATCGGCGGTCGTATCGAACTGGAAGTCCATCGCCCAGATCACGTTCGGACAAATCGGTGACATCGCGCCAACGGCTACACCGATACCGGTCAACCGCTTCTTCTTGCGCCGCTGCGGGACCCCCAGGCCCTCCTCCCGCCACAAACGCCGGATGCGCTTGTTGTTGACCTGCCAGCCGGCTCGGCGGGCCATCTTGGCTGCCCGCCGCCATCCCCAGCGAGGCCGGTCAGTGGAGAACCGGCGCAGCCAGCCACCCAACTCGGCCTCCTCAGCAGTGATCGGCGCCGGCGTCAATCGCATCGTGGAACGGTGCAGGCCCACGACCGTGCAGGCTCGGCGTTCAGACACCCCGAATCGGTCGCGCAGCACCTTGACGGCGCAGCGCTTGCGATTCGGGGTCAGAAGTTTCCCGCCGAGATCTCCTTGACCATGTCGATGTCGAGAGCCTGGTTGGCGACCAGTTTCTTCAACCGGGTGTTCTCGGCCTCGAGTTCCTTGAGCCGTTTGGCCTCGTTGGCCTTCATGCCGCCGTACTGGGCAATCCAGCGATGCCACGTCGACTCAGCGATCTCCAGGTGTCGACACACCTCGCTGAGTTCCTGGCCGGCGCCGAGGAGTTTGTTGCCTTCGGCGAGCTTGCGGATGATCTGATCCAGCGTATGCCGCCGGCGCTTGTTCGATGCCATATCGTTTCTGATTCTTCCTTGCCCGAACACCGGGCAACAAAGTCCCATAACGACTGGACCACTACGACGCGCTCACCTCAGCCTGACAGCCACGATTGCCTCCGAGCGGTTGATCCTACGATCTCGAAAGCGTTCGAACACACTCGGCCATCGCGCATCTTCTCGCCCGCTATAGCCCAGTCGGAGGGCAGCTCCTTCGGGGTGATGCCCGCTCGGGCAAGCTCCGCTGCCAGCATCGGTCGGCGCCCGCCACTGACCCGGATCCACTTGATCATGGTGGCTTCATCGTCGTCGAGTCCGTCTAGACACGCTGCTGCCCAGTCTTGATGAAGACGTTGCGCTTCCTTCCGGTCCCGCGCGGTCGGATGCGATCCGTGCTGGGCGGCAACTTCTTCGCGAAGCGCGGCCAAGACCGGCGGCGTCCACTTCGATTGGCGCGGTCCAGATGGCGGCTGCGTACTGCTTGACCTAACACGCCGAAGGGCTTCTTCGAAGGACTCGTCGGGTTCGTCGACAGCGTGGCACCCCGCCGACCGGCCATAAGAGTCGGGCGCGTACGAATCGTCCGCTTCGAGCGTTGCAGGAGTTGGGGCGAAGTCGCGACGGATCGCCCGGACGACCGGGGCCTCAAGAGTGCTGGCTGCGGACTTCACAAACTCGCCGCGATTGGCCAGCTCCGCGAGCAGCTGCCGAGAAGTCCAGCCGAGTTCTGCTGCGAGTTCGTGAACACGCAGCTTGCGCCGCGGCGGAGGGTTGAGTTTCATCTGCTAACCAACTTGTTAAACAATCACCTGCCGCTTGCTATCTCGCTGGATCTGGAGAGACAGCGGAATCGAATATGCGGCTTTACCGGTAGACCGTGACAAGTGCAGTTGATACGCGACGGTGATCGCCATGTCGGAGATGGCTTCGCCAATGCGAGGTCCCCCTCACGGTGAAACTCTGAAGACGCCAACTCTTGCGTCCTGGCCTGCTATCCGAGCGAGCACTTAGTTGGACCCGGCAAACCACGTCCAAACACCCGACATGTCGCGGTCACTGCTGCGGTGTCTCCTTGGGGTAGACGCCGAGATCGAATGGCGATTAAATCAGCGCCTTGGCAAACGATCATCGAAGCGCCACCGAAGAAAGGGGACGCCATCACGCCTGGCAAAAGGCTGAAACCCAGCAACGAAGGTACGACAGTTAACTAGGAATCCTAGCTAATGTGTCCAAATACGTGTCCAACAGGCATGAAAATGGCCCCCGGAGCCGTCTCCGGGGGCCATTTTACCTGGTAGCGGGGACAGGATTCGAACCTGCGACCTCTGGGTTATGAGCTAACCAGTCGCCGGCTCCAGTCACCTCTCGGGTCTCATAGCTGCAGGTAATCGACGTTCAGCCGTCCCAGCTGTCTCCCCCCGTCCCGCTAGTTCACGTCGGTTCCACCGTGTTCCGTGTCCAAATCCGTGGCCACCACACCAGACAGGGACGTTTCTCCATAGTGTTCTCGGTCGCGGGTTGATCGGTGTTGCGCAGCGGGATGGTTGTGTCGTTTTTGCGGGTGAGTGATCAAAGAGACCGTCGGGCCGCATGCAGCTCGACAGGCTTCTCATCGTTCAGGTGCGTGCGGCGATGGCGCCGGGGTGACTGAACCGTGCGGCACGCCGATGCGCATGGACAAGCTGACCCGACTACGGCACGCGCAGCAACGGATCGTCAGAGTTCAGCGGCGCGTGTGGCTGGCTCAGGTACTGATGTGGCCGACGGTGATCGCCGCCGGGGCGTCGTCGGTCGGCGGTCTTGTGTGGATCTTGCGGCCCCGGTACGCCGGTGGTCGGCATGAAATGCCGGATACGCCGGGAGCGCACGAGGTGGGCACCGTGCAAATAGAGCCCGACGGCCGGCTCTCCCACGTCTGAGAGCGGCCTCATGGCGCTTGCGCCGTCGACGGGCTCAGTTGCCGACAAACGTCGGTGAAAACGAGTGGAGCTAAAGGGACTCGAACCCCTGACCCCCACACTGCCAGGACCATGCGAAGCGCCTGAACAGGCAAGACAGGTCGGATAAGGCAGTGTTGTCGGTGTAGTCGGCATGCAACTGTCGTCACAGTTGTCGTCAGAACTGTCGTCGGCGACGCGCGCGCCCGAATCGAATCAGTGACTTTCCGCGTGTGAGATGGTTTGGGGCACAGGCGGATTCCAGTTGGACTCGTCGAAGCGATGCGGACCGGTCGAATTGGACCCCTCGGGAGCACGTGTTCCGAGAGTTTGGCCGGATTGTGGCCGGACTTCGACGCTCGTTCAAGAACCGATGGCGCGCAATTGGGCGACCAGGAGTTCGATGCGATCGGTGTTGCGGCCGGGCGTAACCATTCGTTGCGGCTGAGTGTGGTCAATCCGTGCAGGGCAGCCCACAGCACCTCGGTGAGGGTGTCGACGTCTGGCCCGCTGACGACGGCGGCGACCCCTCACGCAGCTCGGCGAAACCCGCCGACAACGGCTCGGGGGCGTCCGCGGCACCGAATCGCAGACGGGTGGCACGGGTGAACATCGCGTCGTACAGCGCCGGGTTCTCGGTGGCGAAGTCGCTGAACGCGTGGGCAACCCGGCCGGCGCGCGACCGAAGAGACGAGTAATCGAAGGAGACCCTGCAGGGCGGGGTGCGCTGGTGGCACCCCGCCCCCAATGGGCACGGTCTATTGATTCAGCTGTGCGATGGCGGCGACGATCTCTGGCTTGTCGGATTGCAGACTTCCTTGCCATCCGACGTTTTCCAGCGGGTAGTGGTTGACCAATAGGAGGACCTCCTCGGTATTGGCGATGCCGTGGTAGGCGGCGGCGATGGCGGACTCGACTTTTTGCACGAGCTTGCGCTTGGCATCCAGATTCGTCAGCTCCGGCGCCTCCAGTGAGCACACCGGCCGCACCGGCTCGGCTTGGATGAGCCCGTCCTGGGAGACGCTGTTGGCGGGATATTCACGCAACCAGCCGCGGGTGTCGGGAATTGGCCACGCCTCGTGCAGCGCCTCGGTCACCTCCTTCATCATCTTGCGCTTGGCGTCCTGCGCCACCCCAGAGGGCGCGTCAATTGTGAATACGGGCATTAGGATTCATCTCCTTTAGAAGTGATCGAGCAGTACAAGTCCGACAGTACAACTGACTACTTGGAAATACCAAGTATTAACATGGAATTTCGGATTTAGACTGGTAGAGTGGGTATTATGACAGGCAGACGCAAGTACGACCAGGGCTGCGCGGTCGCTCATGCGCTTGACCTCGTCGGCGAGCGCTGGGCGCTATTGATAGTGCGAGACCTTTTGTTGGGCGCCAAACGCTTCACCGACCTGCTGGCCGGCCTGCCCGGCGCCAGCCCCGACGTGCTCACCCAGCGGTTGCGCGAACTCACCGACGCCGGCGTGCTGCATCGCCGACGACTCAGCCCGCCCGCCGCCTCCTGGGTGTACGAACTGACCCCGTGGGGAGCCGACCTGGCCCCCGTCGTCGTCGGCTTGGCCCAATGGGCCAGCCGCTCACCAGCTATGCCCTACGACGCGCCGCTGGGCACCGACTCCCTGATGCTCTCCCTCAACGCACTCTTCGACCGCGCCGCCGCCGCCGACCTCCGAGCCACCATCGCCCTGCATCTCGGCGATGAGCGCTTCCAGATCCGCATCGGCGACGGTGAGCTCACAGTCACCCGCGGTCAGAGCGACGACCCCGACGCCACGCTCGACACCGATCAGAGCACCCTGCTCTCCTTGCTGCGCACCGACCGCCCCCTCGACGAAGCGCTCGCCAGCGGGAACCTGTGCCTCGCCGGTGATCGCACCCTAGTGGAAAGATTCCGACGCCTATTTCCGCTGCCGCCGCTGGTTGCCGTCGATGGCGGAAGGACGGCACAGTGACATGACTCATCGCAGAAGGAGGAGTCGCGCGGGTCGATCTTCCCTCGACAAGAGCATCGGAGCGTCTCGTGCTGATCCGCACAGCAGCCACGTTCGCGAACGCGAAACTCCTCGAGCAACAGTCTGAGCACGATCCGGAGGCCGCCGCATGAGTATCGACCCGCCACCGGGATTCCACACCATCACGCCCCGCATGGTTCAGCGACGCTGTGGCTGCCGTTGAGTCCTACGCGCCGTCTTCGGCGCTGTCGGCGAGTTGCATACAGGTCGGCCAGCCGAGATGCGCATCGGCGGCGACGCGCTGTCATGGTGAGCCCGGCCGGGGAGCGTGAGGTGTTCCCCGCCTTCCTCTACGTTTACGTCGACCACGCGGACAACGTCTATCGCCGAGCCCTGTCCGCTGGAGCCATCAGCCTGGAAGCGCCGCTCAACACCCCCTACGGTGACAGGCGAGCTATGGTGCGCGACCCATTTGGCAACATATTCCAGATCGCGAATCGGACGGGCGAGGGTTCATGACCCAAAAGTTGACCACACATCCTGACGTCGCCGGCCACGCCGGCCGGACTGCCGTGCATCGTTCCCGCGTGCGGATTGATCGCCCCGGAACCTATGCCGAGGTCATCGAGACCGTCCTATGCGATGCGCTGAATTCGATGGGCAACTTTGTTCAGTGCGGGGATCACTGTGAACGCATCGACCAAAGCCGGTCTCGTCAAAATCGCCGTCCAGCAGAACCATCTCACGCCGCAGCAGCGTTCTTCCGCTCAAATGTGGTGGAGCTAAGGGGACTCGAAATCCCTCGCGCCGACCCTCGGAAATAGCACTGAGAAGCGGAAAGTCGTGCCTACGTGATGCCTGAACCTACGCGAGATGACGTGGCACGACCTGCGGATACGTCGAGAGGTGTTGACGGCGTCAACAGGCGCGGGTTCAGTTTATGCGGGCGTCCCTACCCAATGCCATGAGGGAAGGGTCTCGATCGGGCGCTGAATGCCGGCCATCTCGGCTCGGCTCTTTCACGTCATGTCGGCCAGTGAGCGCGGGACCGCGTAGCCACAGCGACAGCACCCGATGCCCTACGTTCGCCCAAACATCTGGGCTCAGGTCGATGTGGCGCCCAGTACGCGTTGCAGATCCGGCTTCATCTTTTGTAGCTGCGGTCCCCACTCCGGCCCGTGGTGAATGCCGTTGTCGGCAGGCGATTTGCCACCAACGCAGAGCCGCGCGACCTGATGAGCCGGTTGGGCAACGAAATTCGGACGCACCCGCAACTAGACGATGACGACGTTGACGTTCTGGCAAACGCCCGGCGACCACCCCGACCGGTCGGCCGGCCAGCGGCTGCCAGCCCCCGCGGGCGGCCACTCTGGCGGCAGAAACGTCAGAACCGAAGTCAAATCCGATGAGATGGTCACGCTCGCAACATGATTCAAACGTAAATTGACGTTTCCCTTGTCGCAAGTGACGATCCGACGGAATGACTGACTTAGCGAGAAGCGACAGGATTACAGGTATAGCAGAATGCTGCCATGCCGCCGGTGAACCGGCATTGGCATCCCGGTCGACTCGATTTGCCCGAGGCGGGCTACTCCTTATGGAACTTTGCTTTCAACGTGTCCACTCGCGTCTGAAAGTCTTCTTTGCGCTCCCGCTTCTTCTGCTCACGTATCGCTTTTCGGGCGGCCTTGTCAGCCTCCTGCGCGGCCTCATCCTGCGCCTCCAGCTCAGCGAGAACCTCGTCGAGCGGCCTCCGGGAGACCTTGCCACCAAGTCCGGCCGCAAATTGCTCCAACGGATCGGTCGTGGTTTCGTCCGTGACGGCGAGGATCGCGTTACCACCAGGCGGTATCAGGCGCCCAAATGCTGCGATCGCCTCGTCACCGGTGTCCAGGCGCTCCGCGTCGTACAGGGCGCCGGTCGCGGCGCCGGCACTCCACCCCAGCAGCATCCCGATCGGGCCACCGAGCACACCGACGAGCATCCCGATCAAGCTGCCACTGGCGATTCCAATACCGGCGGCGGCGTCGCCCGACTCGGGAACCTGCAGCCGCCCCTGAGCGTCACGTTCGATGATCCCGGCCGACCGGATCCCATACTGGTCGGAAGCGGCGGACAGCTTGCTGAACGCCTCGTACGTCGTGCTGGTCTGTGGAAACGTGATTGCCGCTGCGTATTCCGTCATCCCGGACTCCCTTGTTGACGGGTACCGACCCGCGGTCGCGGACCGGGTCCCGCATGTGGCAGGGGTCGGCATTCGCCGACGAGCGCCGTACGCGGTTGCGGCTCGTGTCTGCTGTCTCATCCGGGGCCTTCCTAGGATAGAGCGCTCTCACCCATCGCATAGACGGATTTGCATTGACCCGTCAGATCGCAAAAATCTGGGTAACCGTCCAGATGTGTGGCCTGGTTTTCGAGCTTGCGGGTGATTTCGCTCGATGTGGTCCTGACAGTTGCTTCCTAGTGCGAGGGTGAGTTCGGTCAGTAGGTGTTCGCCACCTTCGCTTCGGCCGTCGCATCAGATTTGTCGGACACACCCGCCTCCTACGGGTTTGAATATGAGTAGTGGTTTGCCCCCGTGTTCGGGAGCTTCGGCCAAATAGACTGCGTCACTGAACTTTTCGACGGGGATCGGCTGGCCCTCCGGCACGCGTAACACTCCGCTGTCGGCGAGCAGAACCGTCCGGCCGATCACTGCGGCCATCCGATCCGTCGGGGTCTCGGTGAGCCAGCGGAACAACCAGAACCCCCGAACGATCTTTGTTTCGTAGATCAGTGAACGCGCGAAGACGGGGATCGTGAGTTTGTCGGGATCGGTTTGGCGGTGCGTGGACAGCGCACCGTAGACGATCAGCTCACCGCGCGGCGCCAGCGCACGCGACACGTCCGCACCCACCTGACCGCTGACACAGTCGATCGCCTTGGACACGCCCTTCTGGCCGGCGATGTCGGCCACCCGCTCGCGCAAGTCTTCATCCTCCGTGCAGATCACCGCGGTGCCCCCCTGCGCGAGGATGTCTTCGACAGCGGATCGACGGCGGACCACGTTGAGGGTCTTGAAGCCGACATGCGCACCGAGCTGGATCACCAACTGGCCCACGGTGGAGCCCGCCGCCGTCTGCAGGAGCCATTCACCTGGCTGAACATCGAGCACGTCACCGGTCAAGATCACGGCGGTGAGCGGGTTGCTGAGAAGCTGGGCGGCCGTGGAATCGCTCATGGCGGCCGGAACGGGCAAGACCCGCGAGCCATCGGCAACAACGTACTCCTGCCAGGTGCCCGTGATGCCGACCGTGACGACGCGTTGACCGATGGTCAGACCGTCTGTGCCGCTGCCGAGTTGGTCGATCACACCGACGGACTCGATTCCGGGCACGGTCGGGAACACCGGGGTGAATCCGTATCTGCCGCGGATGGTGTGCAGATCGCTGGCCTCGACAGGCACCGCTGCCACCCGGATCCGTACCTGGCCGGGACCGGGCTCCGGGATCGGGCGACTCTGCAGGCTCAAAACCTCGGACGGTTCGCCTACCCTCGCGGCGACAACAGCCCGCATCGATTGCGTCGTCATGACCAATCAGTCCCTTCGATTCATGCTCGCCGCGTGCTTATGCAGCGGTAGGACCTGCTGACTCCCACCGTTGCCGACGGGCGAGCGCCGCGCCATCGAGCAGGGATGGATTTTAGAGCGGCGTGGATGTCGTCCTAGTCGACTGGTTTTTCAGTTGTCTCGAGCCGAAACGTCCACTACCGCCGACTCGGCTTTCAGTCCGGGCGGCGCGAACACCTGGGCATCACATAGCGACCGCAGCTCCCCCAGTGCCCTGGCAGAGTCGCTCCCGATTTCGGCGCGATAGATGAGGATGTGATCCCCGCCGGGATAGTGTGCGTCGAGCCGGTGGCGGTAGAGACGAAGGTCGCCGACTCGAGGATGGCGAATATGGTGAACTCCCAGGCGGTCCCCCACGTCCGCACAACCCCATAGCTCACGGAAACGTGGACTGGCATCTGACAATTCGGCAATCAACGCCCGCATGCCGGGGTCCGACGGATACTGACCGCTGAGTTCCCTCAGTGCATTGACCGCGATTGCCGTCGCCTCGTCCCAATTGACGTAGATCTGCTTGGCCGCAGGGTCCAGTAGTCGCCAGCGCACGATATTTTCTCCTGGCGTGAACTCCGGTGACAGCGCCCGCGCTATCGGATTCGCCGCCAAGACATCGCGATACCTGTTGACCACGACGGCCGGCATCAGGAATTGATCAAGCACCTCCGCAAGTGCGTGGCCCGATACGTCGGGATCAGGAAAATCTCGTCCCGCCGGAGCTGCCAGGTCGTGAAGATACTGCGTGGATCTGGCGTCGAGCCGAAGAGCCCGCGCAAGCGCGTCCACTACTTGAGTGGATGGGCTGGTGGCGCGGCCCTGCTCTAGTCGCAAGTAGTAGGCCGCGCTGATGCCCGCCAGCGTTGCCAGCTCCTCGCGGCGTAACCCCGTTACGCGTCGCCGTTTAGTCGCCGCCAGCCCTACGTCTTCGGGCAGCAGCCGTTCGCGCCTGGCGCGGAGGTACTCACCGAGCGCGCTGGCCTGTTGTGCCACCCGTCGATCCTAAGGCTGTCCCCGCCGATACCACCATCGATTGGGTCTGGCTCCCGACCCGCTTGCCGGAATTCGTAGCAAAGGCATGGCGCTGGATCGGTCGTAGACGAGAACGACCTGTTGAGAGGAAAACTCATGGCCACCATCCACTTCCACCAGACGACCACCGCGACACCCGAGCAGTTCATCGCCGGACTCACCGATTTCGGGCCGGGAAGGTCGGAGCTATTCAATAACAGCGCCGACGGTTACCTCCAGGTCCACGGTCTCGGCCCACAATGGGCCGATGTCACCGAGGGCTCGGGCGGCGTGTGGGAACGACTGAACTACGACCTTGTCCAATCCGCACCACGTCGTACTCACGACCACTGACTCCAACCTCTTCGGCGGCGCATCTGGTCACACCTACACCCTCACACCCCAGCCCGACGGAACGACTGAGATCGACGTCATGCTCGTTCGAGAAGGAAGGAACCTCAAGGGACGGATTGTCGCCGGCGTGCTCGGCACCGTCGGAAAACGCTCACTGGCCAAGGCATTCGGCAACCGCGTCAAAGCCATCGAAGTCCGCGTACACCACGCGTAAAAACGTCTACGCACCACCGAAATTCCAGCCCGCACGACCTTACGCTACGTATCACAGCGCAGTCGGATGGTCCTCCACAGCGGCCTGACCTTCAAGTCGAGAGGAAATGATATGCGCGCCATCCAGATGGAACAGTTCGGCGACCCCGCGCAGGTGCTGCGCGTCGTCGACATCGAGGAGCCGCCGCCACCGGGCCCGCATGAGGTTCTGGTGAGCGTTGAGGTCTCGCCGTTGAACAAACACGACCTACTGGTAGTCACCGGCATGCTGGCGCGACCCCCGCTGCCCCACATACCAGGCGCAGAGGGGGTCGCCCGCGTGCTTGCCACTGGCGCCGAGGTCGATGGACTTCAGGTCGGCGATCTGGTCGTGCTACCCCTGTATGCCGGTGCGTGGCGTGAGCGGCTCGTCGTGCCCGCCGACAGCCTGTTCGCACTCCCCGCCGGCGGCAACATCGAGCAGTACTCGATGCTGGGCAGCAACCCCCCAACGGCAGGGTTGATGCTCAGTGAATGCACCCCCCTGCAGCCCGGTGACTGGGTGGTTCAGAACGCCGCGAACTCCGGTGTGGGACGGTCATTGATCGCGCTAGCCAAACGTCGTGGACTGAAGACGATCAACCTGGCCCGCGACGACGCAACGTTCGCCGAGCTCACAGCAGCCGGGGCCGACGTGGTCCACGTCGATGACCCCGATGCGGTCGGCGATGTGCGAGCAGTGATCGGCGACGCGCGAGTGGCGCTGGCAGTGGACTCCGTGGGTGGTCCAGGGGTGTCGCGGCTGCTCGAATTGCTGTCCGACGTTGGATGGTTGGTCAGCTATTCGTGGGCCAGGGACGAACCCATGTGGGTCGACACCTCGACACTGGTCGGCAAGCACCTCACCGTCCGCGGATTCTTCGTCGGCGACTTCGACTACCGCGACAAGGTGGTGCCTGTCATTCGTGAGGCGGCACCGCTGGTGGCAGACGGCACCCTTGTTGTCCCCGTGGCGGGCGTGTACCCCCTCGAACATATCCAGGACGCGGTGCAGCATCTCCTCCGGGGCGGCAAGATCCTGCTGAAAATGACGGGGCGATGAAGGTGCGCCGACGGACGCTCACGCCGCCTATTCGAGCACGCAAGCACCGACCTCGGCGAGCGAGTGTGCGAGCTGGCTAGCACGCCAACCTCGCCGCCGCGCGCCCGGGTATCGCCGGGGTACACCGCCATCACAGGGCGAACGTTTCACCCAACAGTCCACCTAACAGGCAAAATAGTGGGGCGGGCGGGCTCGAACCCGCGACCAACGGATTACCAGCTAAGTAAACCTATGCGGCTTTACCGGTTACCGTGACAAGTGCAGTTGATACGCGACGGTGATCGTCCTTGTCTGACATATCTTCGCCTGCGAGATCCCCTCACGGTGAAACTCTGAAGACGCCAACTCTCGCGTCCTGGCCTGCTATCCGAGCGAGCACTTAGTTGGACCCGGCAAACCACGTCCAAACACCCGACATTTCGCGGTCACTGCTGCGGTGTCTCCTTGGGGTAGACGCCGAGACCAAATGGCGATTAAACAGCGCCTTGGCAAACGATCACCGAAGCGCCACCGAAGAAAGGGGACGCCATCACGCTCGGCAAAAGGCTGGAATCCAGCAACGAAGGTACAGGGCAGTTAACTAGGGAACCTAGTTAATGTGTCCAAATACGTGTCCATCGGGCATGAAAACGGCCCCCGAAGGGTTCTTCGGGGGCCGTTTTGCCTGGTAGCGGGGACAGGATTCGAACCTGCGACCTCTGGGTTATGAGCCAACCCGTCGCGGTCCTCTACATTACGCTCGGTCTCATCGGTGCAGGTCATCGACGTTCAGCCGTCCCAGCTGTCTCCCCCCGTCCCGCTAGTTCACGTCGGTTCCACCGTGTTCCGTGTCCAAATCCGTGGCCACCACACCAGACAGGGACGTTTCTCCATAGTGTTCTCGGTCGCGGGTTGATCGGTGTTGCGCAGCGGGATGGTTGTGTCGTTTTTGCGGGTGAGTGATCAAAGAGACCGTCGGGCCGCATGCAGCTCGACAGGCTTCTCATCGTTCAGGTGCGTGCGGCGATGGCGCCGGGGTGACTGAACCGTGCGGCACGCCGATGAATGCGATGTTCGCGGCCACGGGTGCGACGCGGCGGGCCGCCGGGGTGGATCGGCTCGGCGTAGAACCACTTCTTGGTGAGCTCGACGAGGATCAGGTAGGCGACGACGAACCCGACGAGCGCGCCGAAGAACTGCAGCGGCAGCGCCGTGAATCCGAGCGGGTGAGCCAGCGGCGAGATCGTGATCAAGACGCCGACAGCGACCACGGTGAGGCTGGTGATGGTCAACGGTACGCTGGCTCGGCTGCGGAAGAACGGGACCCTGCGGGTACGGATGGCGAAGATGATCAACGTTTGGGTGGCAAGCGATTCCACGAACCATCCGGTGCGGAACTCGGTGGCGCCGGCATGCAGCACGCCCAACATCAGACCGAACGTCAGGAAGTCGAACAGCGAGCTGATCGGGCCGAAGGTAAGCATGAACCGTCGGATGAAGGCGATGTTCCAGTGCGACGGTGCTTGTAGTTGGTCCTCATCGACGCGGTCGGTGGGGATGGCGAGCTGCGAGCTGTCGTAGAGCAGATTGTTCAGCAGGATCTGGCTCGGCAGCATCGGCAGGAATGGCAGTAACGCCGAGGCGGCGGCGGCGCTGAACATGTTGCCGAAATTGCTCGAGGTGCCCATCAACACGTACTTGATGGTGTTCGCGAAAATCCGCCGGCCCTCGGCCACCCCGGTGGCCAGCACACCGAGGTCCTTCTCCAGCAGCACCACATCGGCGGCATCCTTGGCGACGTCGGTGGCAGTCTCCACCGAGATCCCCACATCGGCGGCGTGCAGGGCCAGCGCGTCGTTGACACCGTCACCGAGGAAGCCGACCGATCGCCCGGCATGCCGCGCCGACGTCATCAGTTGCGCCTTCTGCTCCGGGGAGATACGGGCAAAGATGGTGTGGCTCTGGGCGGCGTCGCTGAACTCGCCGGCGCCCAGGGTCTCCAGTTGAGCACCGGTGATGGTGCCCTTCGACGCCAAACCCAAATCGGCGCAGACCTTTTCGGCAACCCGGGGGTTGTCGCCGGTGGCGATCTTCAACTCGATGCCCAGCGCTGCCAGCTGAGCCAGGGACTGCCGTGCGGCGGCCTTGGGTTCGTCGGCGAAGACCACGAACCCGGCTAACATCAGATCAGACTCGTCCTCGGCGGTGATCGTGGTCAGCTCGGCCGCCGGTTTGGCGGCCACCGCGACCACCCGGCGCCCAGCGGAGAACAACGCGTCCAGGGTGTCCTGTGTCGAATCCGGGATGCTCTGGCATCGGGTCAACACCTGCTCGGGTGCCCCCTTGAGCACCAACACCCGTTTCCCGTTGTCGTCGACCAGCACTGATGTGGCGCGGCGGTCATGGTCGAACGGCACGCTCGCGACGCGTTGCACGCCGGCACCCACCAGGTCCTTCGCCTGGGAGGATTCCCACAGCGCAGCGTCCAACGCATTCGCACCGACCCCGCCCGACTGCGGGTCGACATCAGTGGCCAGCAGCCCAAGCCGCAGCACCGAGTCACTGTGCGCACCTGCGGGGCTGACCGCGTCGACCAAACTGATGCGGCCCTCGGTCAGAGTGCCGGTCTTGTCGGTGATCAGGATGTCGATGTCGCCCAGATCTTCGATACACACTAAACGTTTGACCAGCACCTTGGCTTTGGCCAGTTGCCGCGACCCGGTCGCCAGGCTGGCGCTGACCACCGCGGGCAGCAGTTGCGGCGTGATGCCGACCGCGATCGCCAGCGAGAACAGCACCGAATCGATCACCGGTTTACGCAGCAGCAGATTGCTGACCAAGATCAGCACCGTCAGCGCGATCGCGACTTGCAGCAGCAGATAGGAGAACTTGCGCAGGCCGACTTGAAAGTCGGTTTCGGGCTGCCGCTCACCTAAACCGGCGGCGATGCGCCCGAACTCCGCGCTTCGGCCGGTGGCATACACCACCCCGGTCCCCTCGCCGGCGCTGACGATCGTGCCCATGAACGCCAGATCGGCGGATTCGGCCAGCTCGGCATCGGCAGGCACGGGCTGGGGCGACTTCTCCGAACCCATCGATTCCCCGGTCAGGATGCTCTCGTTGCATTCCAGACCGGTGACCTCGATCAATCGCAGGTCCGCGGGTACGACCTCGCCCAGCGACAGCCGGATCACGTCACCGGGGACGAGTTCGGTGACATCGATGGCGACGAATGCCCCGTCGCGCCGGGCGACCGCGGTGTGGCGCACCCCCGAGTGCAGGGCAGCGGCGGCCCGCTCGGCGCGGTACTCGTTGATGAAGCCCAGACCGATGCTGGCCGCCAGGATCACCCCGATGATGATCGCTTGCAGGCTGTCACCGAGGAAATAGGAGACGGCGGCGGTGCCCGCCAACAAGATCAGCACGGCGCTGCGCAGCTGGCGCCCCAACACCGCGAACGCGTTGACATGATGGGTCCGAACGGCATTCGGGCCGTAGCGCGCCCGTCGCGCGGACACCTCAGCGCTCGACAATCCCTGCGCGGAGCTGTCGAGCCAGCCGATGACCTCATCAACCGGGGCCGCTGCGACCCGCGCGGCGGTCAGGGTGTCGGGCGGTGCCGGAGTCGGCGCCTTCGGCGTCATCGACATGGCAGGGCTCCCGGTGATCGGCTGACCAGATGTGGGTCGACGGCGCAGAACGAGGTGTTCGGGTCGCCGACGGAACTGTATCCCCGTTGGACAGCCTGTGCCACGAGAACCTTTGGCACACAACGGTGGCACCCGCAGACAAACTGATTCTGGGCGAGCAACCCTCGATGACCCACCGAGCAACATGGCGTCGGCGCCCGTGCAATCGTCCTCGCACCGTTCTGGCCCGGGACAATGGATACTCCACCCATATCGACCTCGAGGTGACGGCCGTCGAGAACGCGGACGTGACCGAGACGCTGACGCAGATCGGCAATACCGATGACAGCACCCATCGGAACTTCCCCATGCCAACAAATGCCATTGTGCTGCAGCAGCCGGCTGAGCGCGCTGTAGGGCTGAAATCCACTAACGCGTCGTCGAACGTTCTTGTCGCAGCTGCCTCGCGTGGAAGGCGTAGCAGCCCGGCATCGCACATCGAGTTCCTCTGCCATGGTTCGCATTCGTGCGCTCACACCGCGTTTGCCCCGTGTCCGCGTGGCAGGTTGGCCGCCAATGAAGAACGAGACCGAACACGGGCCGACCCTGCAGGAGCCTATCGACGACGCCCGGCTGTGTCGCCGACCACCAACCGCGACGCCACTAAGCATGCGATCGACAGCCTGCAAGTTGCCGATCGCACCGCCACCGGCGAAGGCATCTTCACCTCGCTGCAAGCCATTTCGACTGTGGGTGCGGTCATCGGCGGCGGCGACACCCCCGCCGGCGCGGATCGTGCAGTTTTCCGACGGCAAAGAGACCCAGCCGCACTCGGCTAGCGTCTCGCGCCGGCGCGGTGTGTCCACAGCGTTCGGGACGTTGAGCAGCCGCGGGCCGCAGCCCGCGGTGATGAATCAGCGGTTAGGGGACCTCGGCATTGGTCTCAATTGAAGTCATCGCTGAAGTCGGATGAGCGTGTCGCGCGCGCAGGAGGTCCGGACCACTGCCCTGGCTGTGCACGCCGGTCAGATGGGCAGGCGGCGGTTGATCAGGAGGGCGGCCAGCGCCGCGGCGGCCAGGACCAGTGCGCCTAGCCGCAGCCACCCGGCACTGGCGTCGCCGCGCGCGGATTCGTAGCCGATCTGCTCCTGCAATGTGGCGTAGACGTTTCTCAGCTCGGCGACGCTGGACGCGTTGTAGGCCGTTCCGCCGGACAGTTGGGCGACTTTCTTCATCGTCGCGTCATCGACGGGCACCGGCTGGCGCTGACCGTTCATCTCGACGTAGCCGTTGGGCGTGCCGAACAAGATGGTAGAAATCGGCACACCCTGATCCTTGGCGGTGCGCGCCGCGGTGAACGCACCTTTGGGGTTGTCGGGGTTTGACGGCATGGTCTCCTTACCGTCGGAGAACAGCACGATGCGCGCGGGCGGCGGGGTGTCGCCGCCACCGATCACCGCGCCCACCGTCGCGATGGCCTGTAACGCGGTGAAGATGCCTTCGCCGGTGGCGGTACGGTCGGCCACCTGCAGGGTGTCGATCCCACGTTTGGTGGCGTCGCGGTTGGTTGTCGGCGACACCAGCACGGTCGCGGTGCCCGCGTAGGCGATCAGGCCCAGGTTGATGCCCGGCGTCAGCTCTCCCGCGAACTGCTTGGCGGCGTCCTGCGCAGCCGCCATCCGGCTGGGTGAGATGTCGGTGGCGCGCATGGACTGCGACACGTCGATGACCAGCATCACGACCGCGCGGTTACGCGGTATCCGCATGTCGTGCGTCGGCCCGGCCATGGCGACCGTGAACAACAGCAGCGAGGCCACCAGCAGGATCGGCGGCAGATGTCGCCACCGCTTCGGGCGTTGCGGCGCAACGCTTTCCAACAGCTCCGTGTCGGCAAACCGCAGCATCCGCTTTCGACGAGCCAGCTGGACGCCGATGTAGAGCCCGACAAACCCGAGGATGACGAGCAGAAACAGGAAGTACCACTGGTGTTCGAAGCCCGAGAGCGTCATCGAGCCCAGCAACGGCAAGGTCATATCAGAAAGTCATTCCACCGCTTGTCTTTTCGACGGGTGCGGTGAACCGCACTGCACGATCCGGGTTAGGCATGACGCGCTCGCCCGCCGGATCGCGGCGGGTCGAGTCGTTGCCCGATGGCGAGTCGGACGACCTCCACGACATGGGTGTCCGCCACGACATAGACCTGCCGCTTGCCCACGCGCCGGGCGCGGACCAGGCCGGCCAGCTTGAGTTTGCTCAGGTGATGACTTACCGTCGCGACGCTTTGACCCGTCTCGTCGGCCAGCGTGCCCACGTCGCGGTCACCGCTGGCGAGCAGCCAGAGGATATGCAGGCGAACCGTCGCCGATAACAGGGCGAACATGGACGCGGTGTCTTGCAGTAGCCGCGGCGGCAACGGCTCGGCTGATACGGCCGGCTGGGTCTTGGGCACGGATCTTCCTCTCGGTGACATCTGCCAGGCTGACTCACCTCGGATACTTGTGCAAGCGTTTGACCGTTCGGGCGTGTATCGGGTGTACTGGTGCCCGGCGTTTTGGAAGCGAGGTGAGCGGCACATGCCAGGCGACAGTGTCGGCGCACGCGGTGCGGCTGCCCTCGCGGATTCGGCCCCCTCCGGCGTTGCGTTGATCCTGGTCTCAGCGGGTTGATCGGCCGGTGTCTCGGTTGACCGTGTGACTTGTCTGGTTTGTGGCGACCACCCCGAAATTGGGGCGGGAGGCTCGAGCATGAGCGCAACGTTCCTCGAAGTGGCACAGCTGATCCGAAAACAAAGGCCTGCCACGCAAATCCCTGCCGACTGGTCAGCATCGATCGCATGAGCGCGGCAGGGTGCGGCGAGGACAGTGACGACAGTGTCGTCAAGCGGCCCGGATAACGCGCTGCGAAACTCCACGCCACAAATCCGTCCCACTCGTGCCCGACGAGGTGGGTCAAGTCCAGGGACGTGGTGTACGAGGTCGTCGTGTGATTCTTCGGCTTATGGTTCATGCGGTCAGTGACGCTTGGGTGTCCTCCTGTTCTTCCGGTGTGCTGTGGTCGGCTCGTGATTTGCTGAGGACTTCGAGTCCGAGGTAGCGCCGGGATTCGGCCCATTCGTCGTGTTGTTCGGCCAGCACGGCGCCCACGAGGCGGATCAGAGCGTTGCGGTCGGGGAAGATGCCCACGACGTCGGTGCGGCGGGGGATCTCCTTATTGAGGCGTTCCTTTATCCGGCCCTCGTCGGTGGGACAACCGTTGTGGTCAAGGTTTCAGCGGTTAAGGCGTTGGAGGTGGTCGGTGAGGGCGCGGGCGACGCGGTCATGGCGGGCTGCTTCGTCGGCCCATCCGCGGTTCTCAGCGTCGGCCTTGAGGGCATGGATGTCGGCGAGTTGAGCTGTGAGAGCGCCGTGGAATTCTGTCGCGGTGACGTAGTTGTCGCAGGTTTCGCAGATGTTGGCATACGGGCAGGTGCCGGCGGCCGGGTGGCGTGTGCAGTAGCCGTGCGCCACGCGGGTTTTCAGCATTTCACTGTGTAGCCAGCTGCCTTATCGGGCAGGATGGGCTTGCCGACGGGGGTAAGGGTGAACTGCCGGCGCATCTTGTTCATCGCTTCGTCGTAGGCGGCGCGCAGGGTCGGTGAGGCCAGGGTGGCATAGCGCGAGAAATGCCCGGCCGCAGCCGCTATAGCAGCGACCGCGCACCGCGCTTCAGCGCCGACGAACTTCGCGCCGCTGCCGCCCTCCTGATCGAGGCCGCCGACGAGCCGGACCGGCTGCAGTGAAAGGCCCACAGCGGGGCACGCGGACCAAACCCCTTTTGCCTGTCGCCGTGGGAGTCGGCGATCGGCGACTGGGCAGCGTGGCTGAAGGTCGGCCGCCCCATGTCCAGCAACCCTCAATCCAACCGTTTACCTCGGCATTCCAGCCCCGTCTGAAGCTGTCGGCATTGTCAGTTAACGAAACGGTCAACTCTGCATATTAACGTTCCGAAAAGTTTTTTAAAAACACGCTTTACGCGAACCGCTGCGTTATTACGCTGACTTTCCGCGGCTTCATTCGGTCGCGCCCATATTTCCAGCCTGAACCAGTGAATTAAAGGAGTAAACAAAATGCGCACGATCATCCCTCGAGCCGCAGGTGCGCTGGGTCTAGCAGCGGTGGGTCTTGTGGCCGCAAGCGCGGCTACCGCTCACGCTGACACGGGCGGCATCAGCTTCACCTTCGGTCCGGTGACCTACAGCTGCAACCCGTGCACGAGCACCAATGCCAAAACCGCTACTACGATCACGAGCGGCGGGCAGACCCAGACGTTTAGCACCAATGCTCCCAACACCCAAGAGCTATACCTGAAGAACACGACCACCAATGCGACCGGCACCACCAGCACTAACTGGTACGCCGGGGATCTGGGGCTGTGGGGAGGTCAAAAGGTCACCACAACAAGCGGAACCACTGGCTTCCAGTCGGGTTATTACACCAATACCGGGACCTTCAAGACCACGACTACGCCGTGACACGCTCCGGGCGGTTAAATTAAGCCTATACGGCGGCGCGTTCCACCATTGAGCTCAGACGCACCGTTCTGCGCGACGCTATGTGGTTTCGCCGCCCGGCGCCGGGCAACCAACCGGATCCTTGGCATCGTTTCACCGACAGCGGTAGCTCGACGGCCAGCCGCGTGTTCGAAAAAGGCGAACAGTGGTACCTAGGTCGACTTTGCAGCAAATGCCCGGAAATTGTTTAAAAGCGAGCAAGTTCCGTGCGCTTGGCGGGGCCAGGGTGCGGGCAACGCGGCAACCTTCGCCGCGGCTCGCCCATCAACGAGACAAAGCGAGGGGAAAATGCTGAAGAGACTGTTAATCGTCGCAGGAGCCTCATTCGCAATCGCCGCCGCACAAGGAAGCGCCGCGCCCGCCTGGGCCGACCAGCCTTCTGCCACGGGTCAGAACGACTCCACCGAGCAGAAGGTCCAAGCCTCGGGCACGGATATCGCGGGTAGGCAAAGTCCGAGTGACGGCAAGGGAACCGTCTCGCAGTTCGCGAAATTCTTTAACAGCGACGACATAACAGGCGGGCTGGGCACACAGCACACCAGCAACTTCGCACCAGGCCAGCGCAAGGACCCCGGCGAGTCGGCCACTGGGCGCTTGGGCGTCGGCAACGTAGCGCGTACCGATGGCCAGCCGGGCGATGACCCCAACAGCCATTTCGCGTTCCAGACCACGATGGACGGCATCGACTGCACTGGTCCCAGGCTGCCGAACGGTAACCACTCGGGCTGCTGACGAAAGTGGCCTGCGAACTATCGCCGGGGTCAGAGGTGCCCATTTGGGCTGGTGCAGACTGCGGGCCACGGACGCGATGCCACAACGGACATCCTCACCAGTCCTCGTCGGCCATGTCGCCTGCCTCGGCTATGGCGGCGGTGGGCACACCACCTGGCACTGCCGAACTGCGACACCGCGGTGTACGGGCCGCCACTTAAACGGGGCTGACAGCGAACCGATTGCAGTTAAAAGGCGTCGGACCTAGTGCTTCCCGGACCTGCCACTCAGATACCGACGGTGGCGGGCCGGTCCTTGAAAAAACGCCGTATCACTCGCGCGTCACATCGTTCGCAAGAGAAATCTGTCTTGTCGACTGGCACCCACTGGACGTGCTGGCATGCGCCGCATCGCACGTTCGTGCTGGGCACTACTGTCTGGAATTCCCCCATGGCAGCAAAGTGTACGACCCTTGCTCCACGATTAGTTCGTATTCGATACCCGCGAAACGATCTCTTTTTCGATGCGAGCCGATGTCTTTTCAGCTATTTCGCATGTCGATGAAGGCGCTCGCCCCAGGGGTCGCCGTCAGCGATCTCCCTCGGCCCCAACCAGGTCCTCGTCGGTCATGTAGCCTGTCTCGGTCACGGCGGCGGCGGACACACCTCCTGGCATCGCCGAACCTGGGCGCTACCTACTCGGGCCGCCCACCCGGTTAACGTCAAGTGCCGCGACTTGGTCGGCCACCGATGCAGAGTCAGAGTCACTCGACGCCTCCTTGGTTCGCCGGTAGACCACTGCGCGTGCGCCCCGGGCCGGCGCGGTCGCCCCACCGCGCCAGCGCCGTCGTTCGCCCGGCGCATCGGTTGGCGTGAATCGCAATTCGCCCAGCAGTGTGCGCAGGGTGACGTCTATTTCCATGTTGGCGAACGCGGCGCCGACACAACGGTTGATGCCGCCGCCGAACGGAATCCACGCGAAGGGCTTCGGCACGGCGCCGACGAATCGGTCCGGATTGAACAACGCCGCATCCGAGAAGCTCGCTTCTGAGCCATGGGCCAGCCGGATACTGATTATCAGGTGGGTGTCCTCCGGAATGACCCAGTCCCCCAATCGGATTCGCGTCTTCGTGCGCCGCGTAGTGCCGTCCAGAACCGGCCGGACGCGCTGCACTTCCCAGATCGTGGCCTGCCGCAATTCAGATCCGCCAGCGTCGACCTCCTCGGTCAGCCGCGACAACAGCCGTGGATGACGACACAACCGCTCCGCTGCCCAGGCCAGCGTTAAGCCGGTTGTCTCGTGACCGGCGATCACCAACGTCAGCAACTCGTCGGCGATATGCCGATCCGGGAGAGGCTCACCGTTGTCATAGCGGGCCTGCACCAACATCGCAAGCACGTCGCTCCGCTCTTCCAAGGCCGGGTCGACCCGCGCAGCGGCGATAAGCGAGTCGACGACCGCGTCGAAACGGCGCCGATACCGCAGATACCGCCCCCACGGACTCCACCGACCCAGGTCACGCCGCATCCTCAGCGGCACCACTACGATCAGGCTGGCAATCGTGACCATGGACGGCAGCAGGTCGCGAAGCTCGTCCAGAGCGGGTCCCTCGGCGCCGAAAACGGCACGCAGGATCGCGCCGAGAGTGATCCTAATCATCGACGGCAGCGTTTCGAACTCGCGGCCCTCCGGCCAGGTCGCGATCTCGCGCATCACCTCTTCTTCGACGATCTGCTCGTAGCTTCGCACCCGCTTGCCGGCAAAGTGCGGGACCACCACCTTGCGGCGCGCGCGGAGTTGGTCGCCGGCAAGGCTGAACATCGACCCCGGCCCCAATACGTCGCGCAAGGACCCCGGCCCGGATGTGGGGCGTTCGATCAGATCGGTGCTCGTGTTGAACACGTCCTTAACCAGGACTGGGTCACTGATCACCACCGCAGGACCCAACATCGGCAAATTCACGCTGATGACCGCGCTGCCGTACCGTCGGGCCAGAGCGACAAACATTCCATGTCCTGCAGCCAAAAACGCGACGCCCTGGAAAATCCTCGGTACCCGCGGTCCTGGCGGTAGCCGCACCGGCTCGGTTGTCGGTCTTGCCATGCCGTTAGTAGCTAACCCGCGCGAGTGATATTGGTCATGATTAATTCCCTCTGAAAACCCCAACCCCCTGTCGCTTGTTGCTAAGCGATCCCAGAATCTTACAGAAGTCGACCAGCCAGTGACGGCTTCGACAAATTCTCAGCAACCTCCCAGACCACCCCGGGGGCGGCGGCCCGAACCATGTTGTCGGCGACCGCCGATATGGTCACCGCTCATGAGCAACGCAGCGCCCTGGGCCGCCACCGCAGGCAACAAGTTCCGGGAAGTCGCACGGACGACGGAGAACCCGACGACCACAGGGCTGACAGCACTAACCGATGCTCTCAGAGAGCTAGACGACAGCCTTGAGGAGTTGGCGCGCAACCGGTGAAACAGCGGAGACTTGATCAGCGCCCACTAGGCATTCGTCGTCACGCCGCGACTGCCCCGGAACGTTTGCGCGGGCTTAGCTTGCAGAGCCCTCTATCCCCAACCGTTGGATCGTGCCAGAATTTGGCAAAGTTTGGCGTTCCCGCTTGCTTGGCTAGGGGCAGCTCATGGGTTTGTCGTATTTGCGCTTTGTTGTAGGTGCTTTTGTGGTAGCGGCGAGCCTGCTGATTGGTAGTGCTGCGGTTGCCGATGCCGATTCCAGCAATTCTGATGCGCCCGGACCTGGCGGAGCAAACGCTTCAATAGAGGGCGGTACTACGGCAAGACAGGGCAGTACTAGGGCAAGCCGCCCGGTCGGCGACATTACTGACACTCCACGGGCGAAGATTCAGCGCGTAATGAGGGCGCTTGGCGCGGTCCGGCAATCAGGCCAGCGGCCCTACCCCGGCGCGAAAAAGCCGGACAACGGCTCTGGCGGCACGGACATCAAGGATGGGACGATAGACGGCTCGGACAGCGGTGCCGCGGTTTCTGATCCGGTCGCCGCGGTTCCGGACGAGGTCGCACCGGTTTCTGATCCGGTCGCCGCGGTTCCGGACGAGGTCGCACCGGTTTCTGATCCGGTCGCCGCGGTTCCGAACGAGGTCGCGCCGGTTTCTGATCCGGCGACG
The DNA here is from genome assembly GCA_963715215.1 of uncultured Actinomycetota bacterium. Taxonomy (GTDB): domain Bacteria; phylum Actinomycetota; class Actinomycetes; order Mycobacteriales; family Mycobacteriaceae; genus Mycobacterium. The sequence goes on along the minus strand of CAVQRJ010000017.1, from coordinate 183,648 downwards.
CCGCTTTCTGTGGCGGTGGCGCCAGTTCCAGGTGTGGTCGGGCCAGTATCTAGTGTCAGCGCGTCGGTCGTCCCGCTCGCGCAACTGCCGTCCGACCTTTATTTCTTCTTGTTGGGCATCGCCGGAGTGGCGCCAGTTTCTGATGTGAGCGCGTTGGTTGAGGACATGCTGACCTCGGTTGCCGGTGCGGTCGTCCCTCTCGCGCAACTGCCCCCCGACCTTCTTTCCTTGTTGGGCAGCGCTGGGGTGCAGCCCGTGGTGGGCGAAGTGGCAGGCATCCACGGCCAGGGGTTGTCGGGCGCCGCGGGTGCGTCGGTGGGGTCGCAATTGCGGCTGGGGCCGCCGCTTGCCGGTATCTCGTGGCCGCCACTGGCCGGTGTCTCGGGCGTGCCGATGACCGAGGCAACCGGAGGGGTTGCCACGCTCGATGTGATCGCGCTAGGTCGCGCGTCAGCGGCGAGGATGGCGCCGCCGGAACCCGATGCCGCGTTCCCAATTCGCGCGGGATCGTCTTTCCGACATGTCGTCGGTGCAATCGTGCTATCCGTTTCCTTGTGGGCGCTGGCCGCTGCTGCTTTGCCCGGCGCCGGCGGGCTTGGTTGCCTTACCCTGGCCGGGGTGCGCGTGGGATACCGCCAGGCCAAAGCCGGTGTCGCACTACGCACCACGGGCATCGCGCACTTCGCCCGTCCGGGGCCCCTCGGTATCGTCCGATCGGGGTCAGTCATTGTCGTCCGTCCGCGGGGGGCATTGCGCGTCGACCGTCCACAGGCGCTAACCGCGGAACAACTGCTCGATAAAGTCGCCTAGCAGCCGGTTCACCCAGATTCAATGCTCCACTCGATGACCGAGGCCCAGGTGTCGGCACGGCATCGACTCCCCGGCTTATAACCACGTTTGAGTTGCCGAAAGTGGGGCCGCGCGCGGCGGCCGGGTTGTCAACCCGGTGGATAACCTGTCGGACAGGGAAGCGCCGCCACGACAACTCCTCTGATACGGGAGACTCGAGCTGTTGCTGCGCCCGGTCGCCGCACCAACCAAAGGATGAACGAATGCCCAACGCACCACGGTTCGGCACAGCTGTCCGCCACACCAACCGCTGTGGCGGACCTCAGCTAAACCCCATTTGGCAGTCGATCACCGCTCAGAAAGAAACCGACGTGCACGCTGCGGCAATCCCTCTCGCTGCGGATCCGTGCGTCGGCGCACGCGAGCGCCAATCACCAGGGAACTGGCGAACACACCAACCAAAACCACAGCGGCCACACTCATCAGCATCAAATCCCTCTTACGTCAGCGTCAAAATCTCTAAGGTTCGGCTACTTTGCCCGCGCCGACCCGTTCGAGGTGTATTCCACGGTGGCGTCTCGTCTCTCACCGTTTCGGCGTCGCCGCCACACCGGGGACATCGTGATCGGCGACCCGCTCGACCACCTGCCGTCGCTGCCGGTGCGTCCAGGCGGGGTGGCAGTGGTCGCGGTGCTATTCGGGTCCACCGCGTTCGACGGCTTCCAGGCGAGCACCGACTGGCGTAACTTCGCCGACAGCCTGTCACGCGCCATGGACAGTGTTCCGGTTGTGGTGTCGTCGTCGGTGATCCGCACCGCCGGACTGCTGATCTTTATCAGCGGGGTCGCCGTGACGTTCACCCTCGCCGCGCGTCCCACCGGCGGAGTCAGCGCCGATCAGCGGCGCGCCCTGCCTGGTCAGATGGCGCACTCGCTGATCCCCATCGTGATCGGCTACATCTTCGCCCACTACCTGTCGTTTCTGGTCGAGCGCGGCCAGCAGACCTTCATCGCGCTGGCCGATCCACTTGGCCAGGGCTGGAACACGTTCGGCGTCGGACACCTGCAAGTCCACTTCGTGCTTTCACTACACCCCACGGTGCTGGCGATCATCAAGGTGTTGTGCGTGGTGACCGGCCGTGTGACAGCGGTGGTCGCAGCCCACGATAAGGCGTTGCGCCTCTTGCCTCCTGGACGCCAGCTCACCGGCCAACTCGCCATGATGCTGGTCATGGTCGGGGCTATACCTTTTCCGGGCCGTATCTGCTCTTCGGGGGATAACGGCCGAAGACGGCGGTCCGTAGCGATCCAATTGCTGAACCTCCGACTTGATCTGCCTGTTTCACGGGTCCTACGGTCGGCCTGCGCGTGGTGACAGCCCGCCATTTCCTCGGCTTGGGAACAGGCCGGTCATGAACGAGAAAGATGCCGCCGACGACGATCAGCAGAAGACCGAGACCGCCGGCTATGCGGCGGAGCATCAGCACCACGTCAGTAGCGATCGAGCTCGATCAACCGCTCGTCGCTGATCCCGAAGTGATGCGCGATCTCGTGGAGCACGACGCGCCTGACCTCGCGGCGTAGACGATCGGCGTCGCCGGCAGCGAGTCGCGTGATCGGCCCGCCGAAGATACTGATCTTGTCGGGCAGCACTCCGCTGTACGTGCTGCTCCTTCGCGGCAGCGGTACGCCGCGGTACAGGCCGAGCAGTGGCTGCCCGTCGGGAGGCTCGTCCTCCACGACGATCTCGACGTTGCTCATCGCCGCACGCAGATCGGCCGGCAAGGAGCTCAGCGCGTGGTCAATCGCCTCTTCGAACGGACCATTGAGACCCGGCCCCGAACGCGCATCCATCTCCGCAATGGTGCCAGAATCGGTGCTGGGATAGCGACGGCTTCTTCTTGGGGGCGTTGTGGCGGCGGTCGCGGCACTTACCGAGTTGGCGGACAGTTGGCGGCACTGTGGCCGGGCGACGCGTTCGTGGAAATCGTCGTTCTCCCACCGCAACTTCATGTGCCGGCGGCTCACGGTGACGTCGTCGAGGAAGATGTCGCTGCGGGGATGTCGGGCCACCGAGGTCAGCGGCTGATCCAGCAGCAACCGGGATCCGGCTTTGGGGCCCGTTCCAGGACTATCGGTGCCGAACCCGCGGGCAGCCCTGTCGGATCAGGCTCCAGGAGTGGACGATTCGATCCCCGCGTCCTTTTTCCGCTGGGCCAAACTCCACCCGCTGTTCGGTTGCGCTGTTTCCAAACCCGGACCTGACCTCTGATGCAGGGCCCCCAGACGCGAGAAGGGTCGAACTGGGCCCGCTTTTAGCGGCACGACGGGTCAGCGCGGTGCTTTCCCTGGCAGCCGGTGAGGGCATCGCGCACCGACATGTCGGGCGTAGGCTGCCGATTGATGAACCGGGACACGGACTGGGACGGGCGCCCGCTTTACTACGATCGCCACGGCCAGCCCATGACGATGCACCAGTGGGCAAAGAAGTTCGAGGACGTGAACTACACGCACATCGCTCGAGATGTGATCGGTCCCGATGAACCACTCGATCCTGCGCCACTGATCACCGTGTCGACCTTCTGGCGCGGCGTGAATCAGAACTGGCGCCACGATGAGCCATTGATCTACGAGACCTTAATCATCGGTGGAGGATACGACGCGACCGCTATGCGCTACCCGACCGAAAAGCAGGCGCGGGAAGGTCACCGACGAGTGGTCGAGCAGCTGCGCGCCGACCGCGGCCCGCGTGCTGCGTCGCCGCTGGCCCCACCAGCCCGTGCGCACATCACTTCGACCCATGAGGGGCTAACCCCAAGAAGTGCGGTCGGGGCAGACGGTTCGTCTCATGGCCGGCATCGGCGGGGTGCCCCGGACAACTAACGATGGCCGACAGGTCCTGGTTTCGGCTTGATCAGCCCGTGGTGAGCCGGGTCAGGAACACCAGACGAAACTTGCCGATCTGGATCTCATCGCCTTTGACCGGCACCGCGGAGTCGATCGGTTCATGATTGACGTAAGTGTTGTTGAGGCTGTCGAGGTCGACGAGCAGGAACGAGACCCCGTGTCCTCGAACCTTTCGACCGCGAGTTGCCCCGCGGCGCAACAACATTATTCGACCGACCTTGTCTTGCGCTAGCCGCAGCCGGTTCAGAGACCGCGCGACCGTGGAACTGAGCTTCAGCCGCCCCGGAGCCGCGAACCGTGTTAGTCGTCGATCGATGCGATTTCGGACGAATCGGTCGAGTGCTCGGCGGCGAGGCATAGGCAATCGGGTAAAGCGCGTCGATCAATGTTGTCAGCCTCGCCTACGCCGGCCGCGCAGGCGCGGGTTGAGAGGAATGACCCATGGAAACGCGCCGCCGCTGCGGTCAGCCGGCCCTATCAGCAGCGGGGCCGCCATGCGGTATCACCTGGTAGCTGTAACGCCACTCGACCTCGGTGCCATGCTCACCGCCGACCGGGCGTGATCCGTGGAGATGCACAAAGGCGACCATCTCATCGTCGCCGACTTGAGCCTGAGCTTTCCGCTCCGCCAGCGCCCGTACTTGGGCGGGGCTCATCCTCTCGGGCACCACGATGGTGTCGTGCCGCACGTTCGAGGCATCGGCCATAGCGCCAGGCTGGGGCAAGTGAGGCTTCCGTTTCCCGACGACACGCGCCCTCACACAACCGTGATCGACACGTGCTCGACCTGCGACGCAACCACCGCCACTCGCCATTGACCACGCCGAACGGGCACCCAAGGCAACCGCGAGGACCAGTTGGCGTCGGCTTTCACTTACCTTGCCCGGCGTGACCAACTCTCCGGCATGGGTGAGATATGTTGTGCGACAACATGATAACGAATACGCAGCAGTTGCTTATGGATAACTGCTGTTATCCATGACATTTCGCCGTCACTGCTGCGGTGTCTCCTTGAGGTGGGCGCCGAGATCGAATGGCGATTAAATCAGCGCCTTGGCAAACGATCACCGAAGCACCACCGAAGAAAGGGAACGCCATCACGCTAGGCAAAAGGCTGGAATCCAGCAACAAAGGTAAACGGCAGTTAACTAGGAAACCTAGCTAATGTGTCCAAATACGTGTCCAACGGGCATGAAAATGGCCCCCGGAGCCGTCTCCGGGGGCCATTTCCGCTGGTAGCGGGGACAGGATTCGAACCTGCGACCTCTGGGTTATGAGCCCAGCGAGCTACCGAGCTGCTCCACCCCGCGTCGGGTAAACGCCAGGCTACCGAAGGTCCGGGGGCAGCGCCAAATCGCAATGTCGGCGGCCGCGAGCGACCGCACAATGCCAGTCGAAAGCGGCGTGTCGGGGTGCAGACGCTCAGTGTCAGGCTCGACTGTGCCGCGTTGCGGTGGTTGGGTTTTTTCCCATCTGATGTCTGGCTCTTGCAGACACTGCCGTCTTCGGGCTGGCATTCGAGCGTTGTGCCGACATCAGGTGGGAAGGACCGACCGGCCTGACTTGATAGGAGCGTGGCTTCGCCCCGACTGAGATGTGTCCGCCGGCCGGCCCAACCGTAACCACCTCTTCGAGTGAAGGAGGCAACCACCATGGTTGTTGTTGGCACCGATGTACACAAGCGCACCCATACGTTTGTTGCGGTTAACGAGGTCGGCCGCAAACTGGGCCAGAAAGTAGTGCCCGCCACCACCGCCGGCCACGCCAAGGCGCTGGCCTGGGCGCGCAACGAGTTCGGCCCGGATCTGTTGTGGGGTATTGAGGACTGCCGCAACTTGTCGGCACGGCTGGAACGCGATCTGCTCTCGGCGGGGCAGAAAGTGGTGCGGGTGGCGCCGAAGTTGATGAACCAGGCCCGCAAGTCAGCGCGTACCCGGGGCAAGTCTGATCCCATCGACGCGCTGGCGGTGGCCCAGGCGGTGCTGCGCGAGCCTGATCTGCCCATCGCTGCCCACGATGCGGTGTCACGGGAACTGAAACTGTTGGTCGATCGGCGCGAAGACCTTGTCGCCCAACGCACCTCGACGATCAACCGACTCCGCGAACGCATCCATGAACTCGATCCGGCGGCCGAGCCCAAACCCGCCTCCCTGCATCGGGACAAGCCCCGGGCGGTGCTGGCCGACTGGCTGAGCACCCAAACTGGATTGCTCGCCGAGCTGGCTCGCGACGAACTGGCCGATATCACCCGGCTCAGCGCGGCCATCGATGCGCTAGCAGCACGCATCGGCGAACGTGTGCCCCAGGTGGCCCCGGCGCTGATGGCCCTGCCCGGTTGCGCGGAACTGACCGCGGCCAAACTCATCGGCGAGACCGCCGGCGTGACCCGATTCAAAAGCGAGGCCGCCTTCGCCCGCCACAGTGGTGTAGCCCCCATTCCGGTGTGGTCGGGCAACACCGCCGGCCGGGTGCGACTCACCCGATCGGGCAACCGCCAACTCAACGCCGCCCTGCATCGCATCGCCATCACCCAGATCCGGCTCGACCACAGCGCCGGCCACGCCTACTACCGCAAGCGCCTAGCCGAGGGAAGTTCGACCACAGAAGCACTGAGGTGCCTAAAACGCCGCCTCGCACGAACCGTCTTCCACCGGCTACAAGCCGACCACCAACACCGCCAACAACTCGATCAACCCACCGCCGCTTGATGTGATGAAGGGGCGGGGCCTCCGCTCCTCGTGACGTTCCCGGCGGATGCTGGGGGTGCTCACTTTCCACGAATCACAGGAGGCCCCTATGGACGAGTATGACGGCAGGCAGTTTGTCGGGATCGATCTGCATCGGCAGCGGTCGGTGATCGTGCGTCAGTCCGAATCCGGTGAGCAGCTCTCGGCGGTGCGGATCGTCAACGATCCGGTCGCGCTGGAACTGCAACTCGAGCAGGCTGGTGTCGAGCCCGAGGTGGTGCTCGAAGCGACGTATGGCTGGTATTGGGCGGTCGACGTGCTGCAAGCCTGCGGAGCGCGGGTGCATTTGGCGCATCCGTTGGGAGTCAAAGGGTTCCGATACCGGCGGGTGAAAAACGACGTGCGCGACGCCGCCGATCTGGCCGATCTGCTGCGGATGGGTCGTCTGCCCGAGGCGTGGATCGCCCCACCCCAGACGCGCGAGTTGCGGGAGTTGGTGCGCTACCGAGCCAAGCTGGTCGCGATCCGATCCGGACTGAAGGCACAGATCCATGCCGTGCTGGCCAAAGCCGGGGTGTTGATCGCGGTGTCGGACCTGTTCGGAATCACCGGTCGGCAACGGCTGGCGAAGGTGCCACTGGGCCCGGCCTACGCTGAGCGGATCCGCTCGCTGCTGGAACTCATCGACATCCTCGACAGCCACGAGGCGCGTTTCGCCGCGATGATCGCCGAACGGCTGGACGCCCACCGCGGCTATCAAGCGATCCAGCAGGTGCCCGGCATCGGACCGACGCCGGCGGCGGTGTTCGTCGCCGAGATCGGTGACGTGCACCGCTTCGCCGGCCCCGCGCAGCTGTGCTCTGGGCCGGGCTGACTCCCACACACCGCGAGTCCGACACCGTCGTGCACCGCGGACACATCACCAAACAAGGCTCGAAAGCGGTGCGTTGGGCGGCGATCGAGGCGGTGCAGCGGCACCCGACGACACCCAAGATCTCGGCCGATAAACAACGCATCGAGGCCCGCCGCGGCAAAAACATCGCCAAAGTTGCTGCGGCACGCAAACTGCTCACGCTGGTCCACTTCGGGCTGCGCGACGGCCACATCCGCGCGCTCGACCACACCAGGGCGGCGTGAGCAGTCCGGACGCAACCCGCGCGCGGCCGCCGTTTTGTCTGACCCCCGAACCATCGGCGTGGTCGTCCGCTTGATTGACCCCGCGTGTTGCCACCGCACCACTCCATGCCCACACCCGCTGGGCGAAGGGATGACCGGCAGCCGGACCAATCCGGCCTTGCCCCAACGTATCTGCGCCATCACGGCTTGGAGAAGGTTCCCCACAACCACACAAAATCCCCGCCTCGCTGATCTTCCGGCATCCGCCGACAGCATGCGCCGGGCCGGCCCAGCGTCAAGACCGTACGTCCTCGCTACCCTGCGGGCGCTCCGTCTTGACCCCGGCCCTTCAACCCGGCGCTGCCCGCATGCAAGCCGAAAGCCAGCAAAACCGCAGGTCGCTAACCTGTTGACAGAGCCCCGCCCCTTCAGGGATGACATAGGAGCAATGCACGCTCGCGGTGAAGAAGTTACTTGGCGGTGTCGTACTTCTTCATCGCGTCATCCAAGCGCTGCAACGCGGTGCCGAAGTCGCCGAAATCGCCGCCTTGCTGTGCCTTACGCAGTTCACCGAGAGCCGATTGCACGTCCGCCAGCGCCGCCGCCTTCGCAGCCGACAGCTGGGTGGGTCCGCCGGGCCCCGGCACGGCGGCGACCGGCGTCGACACCTCCGGCGCGCTGCCCTGCTCGGTGGGTGCCGCGGCGGGCTGGCCGTCGGTTTGAGGTGCCGCGGGCCGCCCGCTCGGCGCGTTCGTCGGCGCCGGCCCCGTCGCCGTGGCGTCGGCGCCAGGCCCGAACAGCTCGGTGAGCGCGTCGCGCACCGTCGGCCCGTAGCCGACCCGGTCCTCGTACATCATCGCGACGCGGATCAGGCGGGGGTACGACGACGCCGCATCGCTGGCGCCTGGTGAGGCGTAGACCGGCTCGACGTAGAGCAGACCGCCCTCGGCCACCGGAAGCGTCAACAGGTTGCCCCAGCGGATCCGGTTCTGGTTGTCGCGGCCGATGACACCGAGGTCCTGGCTGACCGCGGTGTCCGTGGTGATGGCGTTGTTGGCCAGCTTCGGACCGTTGACCTGACCGGGGATCGTCAGCACCGTGATCTTTCCGTAGGTGTCGGGATCCGAGCTGGCGCTGATGTAGGCGGCGAGGAAGTCGCGCTGGAACCGGTTCATCGCGCTGGTCAACTGGAACGAGGCCGATCTGTCGTTCTTCGCAAGGTCTTTCGCGACGATGTAATAGGGCGGCTGGTAGCTGCTGGCCGTCGGGTTCGGGTCCTGCGGAACATTCCAGAAGTCCGACGTCGAGAAGAACGTGACGGGGTCGTTGACGTGATACTTGGCCAGCAGCGCGCGCTGGACCTTGAACAGGTCTTCGGGATAACGCAGGTGCGACTGCAGTTCGGGGGTGATGTCGGCCTTCGGCTTGACCACGCCGGGGAAGACCTTCATCCACGCCTGCAGCACCGGATCCGATTCGTCCTGCGCATACAGCGACACCGTGCCGTCGTAGGCGTCGACGGTGGCCTTCACCGAGTTACGGATATAGGACACCTGCTTGTCGGGTGCGAGCCGGTTGAACGCCACTTCGGTGGAGTCGGCGGTGACACTCGATAAAGAGGTCAGCTCCGAATACGGGTAGTTGTCCAGCGTCGTGTAGCCGTCGACGATCCAGACCATCCGCTTGTTGACGATGGCCGGGTACACGCTGGTATCGGTGGTCAACCACGGCGCGACCGCCTCGACCCGCTGGGCGGGAGCGCGGTTGAACAGGATCCTGCTTTCGGACCCGATCGGGCTGGGGAACACCAGCTTTCGCTCGGAGAACTTCGCCGCGAAGACGGCGCGGTTCAGCCAGTTGCCGATCGGAACGCCACCCTTACCGCCGTAGGTGTAGTTCTTCGTCTCGGTATTGGTCTCGTAGTCGTATTCGCGGTCGGCACCGCTCTTGCCGACGATCGCGTAGTCGGCGGAGGTGCCCGCGATGACGGGGCCGAAGTACACGCGCGGCTGCTCCAGGGGCGCGGGTCCGGGCGAGATGACGCTGCCGTTGGCGCCGACGGCGCTCGTCAGGAACTCGGGATAGCCGCCGTTCTGGTTGGGGTCGTTGGCGACACCACGCACCGTGTTGGCCGGCGACGCGATGAACCCGTTGCCGTGGGTGTAGACGAAGTGCCGGTTGATCCAGTCGCGCTGGTTGTCGATCAAACGGTCGGGGTTGAGCTCACGCGCGGCCACCACATAGTCGCGCAAGTTTCCGTCGGGACCGTTGTAGCGGTCGATCGCCAGCTGATCAGGGAAGTAGTAGAAGTTCTTGCCCTGCTGGAACTGTGTGAACGCTGGGCTGACGATCGTCGGGTCGAGCAGCCGGATGTTCGACGTCGTTGCGCGATCGGCGGCTACCTGCTGAGCGGTGGCGGGCGCATTACCCGGATAGTCGCGATAGGTCACCGTCTTGTCGGTCAGCCCGTAGGCGTCTCTGGTCGCAGTGATACTGCGGCTGATGTAGTCGCTTTCCTTCTGCGCCGCATTGGGTTTGACGGTGATCTGCTCGACGACCAGCGGCCAGCCTGCGCCGACGACCAGTGACGACAACAGCAGCAGCACGACGCCGATCGCGGGAATCCGCAAGTCGCGCAGCACAATCGCGGAGAACACCGCTATCGCACAGATCAGCGCGATGGCCATCAGGATCAGTTTGGCGGGCAGCACCGCGTTGATGTCGGTGTAGCCGGCACCGGTGAATGGCTTACCGCTGCGCGTATTCGACAACAGCGCGTAGCGGTCGAACCAGTACGAAATCGCCTTGAGTAGCACCAACGTTCCGACCAGGCTGATCAACTGGATGCGCGCCGAACGGCTCAGCGCCCCCGCTCTGCCCGACAACCTGATGCCGCCGAACAGGTAGTGGCCCAACAGGTTAGCGATCAGCGCCAGGAAGGTCGCGACGAACAAGTATCCCAGCAGCAGCCGGTAGAACGGCAGATCGAACGCATAGAAGCCGAGATCCAGACCGAACTGCGGATCCTTGACGCCGAAGCTGCCGCCGTGCAGGAACAACTGGATGCGCTCCCAGTACGTCTGGGCGACGATCCCGGCAAAGAAGCCGATGACGACGGGAACACCGATCCCGACCAGCTTCAATCGCGTCATCACCGCGGTGCGGTACCGGGCGACCGGGTCATTGGGCCCGTTGGTGGGAACGAACACCGGGCGCGTGCGATAGGCCAGCGCAAGGGCACCGAAGATGACCGCCCCGACGAGCGCCCACGCCACGAGGAAAACGACCAGCTTGGTGACCAACTGAGTGGTGAAGACCGACCGATAACCCATCTCGCCGAACCACAGCCAGTCGACGTAGCCGTCGACGAGACGCGGCCCGACCAGTAGCAGCAACACGACCACCAGGGCGACCGTGATCAAAATTCGGCTACGTCGCGTCAGCTTCGGCATCTTGGCCGCGGGCCGCATACCCACTCGTCAACTCCCGGTCTTTGCCCATGCACGTCTTTCAATGACGTGCCACAACTCTACGCATCGGTCCGCGCCGCCCTGGTCAGCAATGGGGCGCTTCGCCACCGGCTGAAAGCGCCTTGAGCGCGTCGACCGCACCGCCGAGATTCTCGACCTTGACCAGGTCCATCCCGTCCTCATGCGCGGACTTGGCCTCTTCGCAGTTGTCGGCGGGGACCAGGAACACCGATGCGCCCGCCTCGTGCGCGCCGACGATCTTGTGAGTGATGCCGCCGATCGAGCCGATCTTGCCATCGGCGTTGATGGTGCCGGTGCCCGCGACGAACTTCGATCCGCTGAGATCGCCCGTCGTCAGCTTGTCGATGACGGCAAGGCTGAAGACGAGGCCCGCGGACGGCCCGCCGACGTTGGCCAGGTTGAAGTCGATGGTGAACGGCGCCCACGGGGCTTCGACGACCCCGATGCCGAGGATGCCCTGCTCTTTGTCCGGGGCGGAGCCCAACTTGATCGTCGCGACACCGGGCGGCGCATTCTTCCGGCGGAAGTCGAGAATCACCTCATCACCCGGCTTGGTGTTCTTCATCAGCGCTTGGAACTGCTCCATGTTGCTGACGGGGGTTCCGTTCACGCCGTCAATGGCATCGCCCTCTTCGAGCTTGCCCGCAGAAGCCCCGTCCTTGTTGACCGTCTCGATCGTGACCGCAGGGGCGTACTTGAGGTAGCCGAGCGCTGCGTATTCGGCGCTGTCCTCCGACCGCTTGAATTCCTGGTTGTTCGCCTCGTCGATCTCGTCCTTGGACCGGTCGGGCGGATAGACGAGATCGCGGGGGACCAACTGCTCGCGGCCCGACATCCACAGCGTCAGGGCCTGGCCGAGCGTGAGGTTGTCGCGTTGGGACACCGTGGTCATGTTCAGGTGCCCGGTCGTCGGGTGGACGTCGGTGCCCTCGATGTCGACGACCTTCTTCCCTTCGACCTCACCGAGGGTGTCGAACGTCGGACCCGGACCCAAAGAGACGTAGGGCACAGTCACCAATGCCAGCAGCACGCCGAAGGCGACGATCGGCGCCATGGCCACCAGCAGCGTAGAAATCCGCCTGTTCACGCCAGCAACAGTAGACGGCCGTATCGCGAGGGTTCACTCAGAGCATGACGGCGCGCGGCGCGGTACCCGTCCGTGGTGAGTACCGTTGAGGGCATGGCTGACCTGCCCTTCGGCTTCGGGCCCGGCGACGACCCAGAGCGCGACAAGCGCAAGAACGACCCCGATTCGGGGTCCGGCGAGGGTGCCGGGCAGGATCCGTTCGGCGTGGGTGGCGGCGACTTCGACATCTCCCAGCTCGGTCAGATATTCAGCCGTCTCGGCGAGATGTTCAGCGGCGCCGGCAACGTGATGGCCGGCGGCAAGCAGTCGGGCCCGGTCAACTACGACCTCGCCCGCCAGCTGGCGTCCAGCTCGATCGGCTTGGTCGCCCCGATACCGGAGACGACCGCCTCGGCGATCTCCGACGCCGTGCACCTGGCCGAAACCTGGCTGGACGGGGTGACCGCGCTGCCCGCGGGCACGACGAAGGCCGTGGCGTGGACGCCCAACGACTGGATCGACAACACCCTCGAAACCTGGAAGAGGCTGTGTGATCCTGTTGCCGAACAGATTTCGACGGTGTGGGCTTCGGCGCTGCCCGAGGAGGCGAAGGCCATGGCGGGCCCGCTGTTGTCGATGATGACGCAGATGGGTGGCATGGCGTTCGGCTCACAGCTCGGCCAGGCGCTGGGCAAGCTGAGCCGCGAAGTCCTTACGTCCACCGACATCGGTCTGCCGCTCGGCCCCAAGGGTGTCGCCGCGCTGATGCCCGAGGCCATCGAGTCACTCTCCGAAGGCCTCGAACAGCCGCGCAGCGAGATCATGACATTCCTCGCCGCGCGGGAAGCCGCGCACCACCGCTTGTTCAGCCACGTGCCGTGGCTGGCCAGTCAGCTGCTCAACGCCGTGGAAGCGTTCGCCAAGGGCATGAAGATCGACATGACCGGCATCGAGGAGTTCGCAGCCGGGTTCAACCCGGCGTCGCTGGCGGACCCCTCGCAGATGGAGCAGCTGCTCAACCAGGGCATTTTCGAGCCGAAGGCCACGCCCGAGCAGACCGCTGCGCTGGAGCGGCTGGAGACGCTGCTGGCGCTCATCGAGGGCTGGGTGCAAACCGCGGTCGACGATGCGCTTGGCGAGCGGATCCCCGGCGCGTCTGCGCTGAGCGAGACGCTGCGCAGACGACGGGCGACCGGCGGCCCCGCCGAGCAAACCTTCGCAACGCTGGTCGGTCTCGAGCTGCGGCCCCGAAAACTGCGGGAGGCCGCGGTGCTGTGGGAGAAGCTGACGCAGGCCGGCGGCGTCGACGCCCGCGACGCCGTGTGGCAGCACCCGGATCTGTTGCCGTCCTCGGACGATCTCGACGAGCCAGCCGGCTTCATCGACCGCGTGATCGGCGGTGACACCAGCGGCTTCGACAGCGCCATAGAGGAGGCCATCAAAGAGGCGGGCGACCTCGACAAGGGCGGGGACAAGGGCGGGGACAAGGGCGAGGACGACAAGACGGACTGACTCGCGGCCTGTGGATAACCGCGGGGGACTGTGTGCGCTGCGTGGCAGAGTCGGTCCATGACGCGCTATGCGCTGAATCCGGCGATGCCGGTGCTGTCCCGTCCCGACGGGGTGGTCCAGGTCGGTTGGGATCCACGGCGCGCGGTGCTGGTGCGTCCGCCGTCCGGCATGACCACAGCGGCACTGGCCGGTCTGTTACGGGCCCTGCAATCCGGTGCGACGCTTTCCGAGACGCAAGGCTTTGCCGACGGTGTCGACGCGACCACGATCGCCGATCTGGTCACCGCGCTGGTCGATGCGGGGGTCGTGACCGAAATGCCGCGCGCGCGCACCCGTTCGGCGTCGATCCGCATTCACGGCCGAGGGCCGCTGTCGGACCTGCTGGCAAGCGCGCTGCGCTGCTCGGGCGCCCGACTCAAGCACAGCAGCGAGCGCCACGCCGCCGTGACGGCCGACACGACAGACCTGGTCGTGCTGTCGGATTCACTTGTCGCCGACCCGCGGATGCTGCGGGATCTGCACGCCGCGCGGATACCGCACCTGCCGGTGCGCGTTCGCGACGGCTCCGGTCTGGTCGGACCGCTGGTGGTGCCCGGCGTCACGAGCTGTCTGGGCTGCGCGGATCTGCATCGCAGTGACCGTGACGCGAGCTGGCCCGCCGTCGCCGCTCAACTGCGCGACACGGTTGGCAACGCCGACCGGGCGACCGTGCTGGCCACTGCGGCGCTGGCGCTCAACCAGATCGACCGCGTCATCGCGGCCGTCCGAGGCGGCGTCGGTGTCGATCGCGGGCCGCATCCGCCGTCGACGCTGGACACCACGTTGGAATTCGACGTCAACACGGGCTCGACCGTCGCACGTCGGTGGGCGCGGCATGCACGATGCACGCAGTGCGCCGGCTGAAAATGATTGTTGCCACACGCTTGCCCGGTAGTCAGATCCGTCATGGATGATGGACGGGTGAGTGACATCAAACGCGGCGGAGCAGCGCGCAACGCCAAGCTCGCGGGCCTCGGGGCCGGCATGGCGGGACGCGCGGCGCTCGGATTCGGCAAGCGGCTGACCGGGAAGTCGAAGGACGATGTCAACGCGGAGCTGGTGGACAAGGCGGCCCAGCAGCTGTTCACCGTGCTCGGCGAGCTCAAGGGCGGCGCGATGAAGGTCGGGCAGGCGCTTTCGGTCATGGAGGCCGCCATCCCCGAGCAGTACGGCAAGCCGTACCGCGAAGCGCTGACCAAGCTGCAGCGGGAAGCCCCGCCGTTGCCCGCCCCGAAGGTGCACCGGGTGCTGGATGCCCAGCTGGGCACCAAGTGGCGCGAGCGATTCTCGTCTTTCGAGGACACCCCGGTGGCGTCTGCCAGCATCGGCCAGGTACACAAGGCGGTGTGGTCAGACGGTCGCGAGGTCGCGGTCAAGATTCAGTACCCCGGCGCCGATGAGGCGCTGCGCGCCGACCTGAAGACCATGCAGCGGATGGTCAAGGTGCTCAAGCAGCTCTCCCCCGGCGCCGACGTGCAGGGTGTCGTCGACGAGCTCATCGAACGCACCGAGATGGAACTCGACTACCGGCTGGAAGCCGACAACCAGCGCGCGTTCGCGAAAGCCTATGAGGGACATCCACATTTCGTCGTCCCGCACATCGTGGCCAGTGCGCCCAAGGTGGTGATCCAGGAGTGGATCGAGGGCGTGCCGATGTCGGTGATCATCCGCGAGGGCACGCCCGAGCAGCGAGATCTCATGGGCACCAGGCTGTTCGAGCTCACCTACGATGCGCCGCGGCGGCTCGAGATGATGCACGGCGACGCGCATCCGGGCAACTTCATGCTGCTGCCCGACGGCAAGATGGGCGTCATCGACTTCGGCGCCGTCGCCCCGCTGCCTGGCGGCATCCCCGTCGAAATCGGCCAGGCGACGCGCTACGCGCTGCACGACGACTACGACAACCTGCTGATCACCATGCAGGCGATCGGCTTCGTGCAAAAGGGCGAGCACGTGTCCAGCCGCGAGATGGACGACATGATGAAGCAGTACACCGAGCCACTCGAGGTGGAGGTGTTTCATTACACCCGCAAGTGGCTGCAGAAGATGACCGCGGTCAACATGGACCGCGCGGCAGGTCAGATTCGCGCGGCCCGTCAGATGGATATTCCGGCGAAGTTGGCGATCCCGATGCGGGTGATCGCGTCCAACGTCGCGATCTCCTGTCAGCTCGATGCACACATTCCCGCGAGAAGGCTTGCCACCGAAATGATCCCGGGTTTCGCCGAAGAAGCGGCCTAGCCGACGGGGGAACCCGGCAGGGCTGTTACGCGGCTGCCGGGGTCGCCTCGGTGTTCTTGCGTGGACGCCCACGCGGACGCTTACGCGCGACGATCGTGCCGCGTTCGAGGATTTCCCCACCCCAAACGCCCCACGGTTCGCCCCGGTCCAGCGCCGCTGACAGGCACTCCAGTCGGATGGGGCACTCGACGCACAAGGCCTTCGCACGCTCCAGATCGACGGGGCTCTCCGCGAACCACAAGTCGGGATCTCCGACATGACATGGCACGGCCGGTAGCGTCCTCTTGCGGCATGCCTGTAACCCGATGCTCTTCGCGCAAGCGCTCATCGTCCCGGACATGGCTCTGCTTACCTGCTTCCTGGTCGTTGATCTCTTCGGTTCGTTCCTTGGATCTGTGACCAGGTGATTGGGGATCGCCCAAAAACTATGGCCACGGATCCGGTGATTGCGGGTCCGTGGCCATTCGGCTTTTCTGGGCTCTGCTAGATGCTGCCCCGATTCACGGACGCGACAATCGCGGTGGCGGTACGCGGCTTACGCGGCGCAATCGCAGCGGCGTGGTGCGCCGCGGCTTCGATTGTCTGAATGACATGGAGGGTTCGCGCCATGCCGGACACGCCTACGCCGGTAAACGCATTGATGATCGCCATGATCGCAGCACCCTCCTCTCGTCCGCTCAAGGTTTGATCTTGAGGCTAAGCGTAGCAGGGGTTGACCACAACCGATTTTTTGACCAGCGATTTTGGCATGATTTTTACGAGGATTGGCGGCCCATGACCATCGCGAGCACGTCAGGCCCGAACTGCTCGAGCTTGCGCGCGCCGATGCCGGGAATCGCGACGAGCGCGGCGTCGTCGGTCGGCAGTGTTTCTGCGATCGCGATGAGCGTGTTGTCGGTGAACACGACGTAGGCCGGCACGCTCATGTCCTTGGACGTGCGCAGCCGCCAGTCCTTGAGGTCGGCGAGCAGTTGCTCGTCGATGTCGGACGGGCAGCCTTCGCAGCGGCGCAGCATAACGGCGGCCGGTGTGGACAGCGCGTTGTTGCAGATGCGGCACCGCGGCCCCGGACCCCTTGGCTTCCGCGGCTTGCCCGGTGTGTCGGCCCGCGTGTTCGGCGCGATGCCGTTGAGGAAGCGTGAAGGCCGTCGTCCCTGCCTGCCGCCGGGATTACGGGCCAGCGCCCAGCTGAGCGCCAAATGCACTCGCGCCCTTGTGATCCCGACATACAAAAGCCTGCGCTCTTCCTCGACAGCTTCGCTCTCGGGGCCGTGGGCCAACGCGTGGGAGATGGGCAGGGTGCCGTCGGCAAGGCCGACGAGGAAGACCGCGTCCCATTCCAACCCCTTGGCAGCATGCAGCGAGGCCAGCGTGACACCCTGTACGACGGGTGGGTGCCGCGCATCGGCGCGCTGCCGTAGCTCTGCGATCAGCGCCCGCAGATTCAGCGAAGGCCGTTGCGCCACTTCGTCATCGACGAGTTCCGCGAGCGCCGTCAGCGCCTCCCACCGCTCCCTGGTCCTCGTCCCCGACGGCGGTTCGGCGGTCAACCCGAGCGGCTCGAGCAGTTGGCGGACCACCGGCGGTAGTTCGTCGGCCGAAGCGTCGGCGCCGCGCTCGGCCGCTCGCTGCATCGCCAACAGCGCCTGCCGGATCTCCTGACGGCTGAAGAACCCTTCGCCGCCGCGCACCTGGAACGCGATGCCCGCTTCGGTCAGCGCCTCCTCGTACACCTCCGACTGGGCATTGATCCGGTAGAGCACCGCGATTTCCGACGGTGGGGTGCCGTTGTCGATGAGGCGCGCGATCTTCTTCGCGACCGCCGCCGCCTCTGCGACTTCGTCGGAATGCTCGGCGAACGACGGCTTCGGCCCCGGGTCGCGCTGGCCGACAAGGTGTAGCTTGCTTCCCGCCACCCGCCCGCGGGCGGCGGCGATCACCTGGTTGGCGAGCGACACCACCTGCGGTGTCGAGCGGTAGTCGCGTTCCAGCCGCACCACCGCGGCTTCGGGGAAACGCCGCGAGAAGTTCAGCAGGTAGTGCGGGGTGGCGCCGGTGAATGAGTAGATGGTCTGGTTTGCGTCACCGACCACCGTCAGGTCGTCGCGCTCGCCGAGCCACGCGTTGAGCACCCGCTGCTGCAGCGGGGTGACGTCCTGGTACTCATCGACGACGAAGCAGCGGTAGCGGGCACGGAATTCCTCGGCCACCGCCGCGTCGTTCTCGATGGCGCCAGCCGTGTGCAAGAGAAGATCGTCGAAATCCAAAAGTGCCATGCCGTCGGCGCGGGCCTTCAGCGTTTCGTATCCCGCGTAGACGCCGGCCACTTTGGCTGCGTCCAGCGGGATGTCGCGGGCCGCCTTGGCCACGGCGGCGGGATAGTCCTCGGGGCTGATCAGTGAGGCCTTCGCCCATTCGATTTCGCCCGCGAGGTCGCGCACGTCGTCGGTGCTGACCTGCAGCCCGGCCCGGCTGGCCGCCTGGGCGACGACCGAGAACTTGCTGTCCAGCAGCTGCCAGCCGGTGTCACCGACGACCCGCGGCCAGAAGTACTGCAACTGACGACGGGCGGCCGCGTGAAACGTCATCGCCTGCACCGCACCCGTGCCGGACCCGTTGTCCAGCGCGCGCAGTCGGCTGCGCATTTCGCCGGCTGCGCGCTGGGTGAACGTCACTGCCAACACCTGGCTGGCGGCGACATGTCCCGCCGACACCAGGTGCGCGATGCGGCGGGTGATCGTCCTGGTCTTGCCGGTGCCCGCACCGGCCAGCACGCAAACCGGACCACGCGCGGCCAGCACCGCCTCGCGCTGCTCATCATCAAGCTCGTCGAGATGCGAGGGGCCGTCTCCGCTCCTCACGTGCGCGGCGGCAACGGACATGGGCTCCATCATGGCAGGGCTGACCGACATTGCCGGGACCAGTGAACCGCGTGGCCGGGATTACGCAATTTTCGCAGGGCTCGGATACGTTGAACGCCTTATGACAGTCAGCAACGCGCCGCTCACCATGTACACCACCTCGTGGTGCGGCTTCTGCTCCAGGCTCAAGTCCGCACTGAAGGCCGAAGGCATCTTCTATGCCGAGGTCGACATCGAAAGCGACCCGGCCGCTGCGGAATTCGTGATGTCGGTCAACGGCGGAAACCAGACCGTGCCGACGGTGAAGTTCGCCGACGGCTCCACACTGACCAACCCGAGTGCGCGCGACGTCAAGGCCAAGTTGCGCTAGTCAGTTTAGGGCGGCCCAGGACTCGATGATCTCCCTCGCGATCGAGATCGACCCCGGCAGAAGTAGCCGCGACGGGGGTTCGCCGCGCGTGGGAGAAGCGGAAGCAACGGAGTTCCAGTCGCCGTGCTCGAGCGCTTCACGTACCTCCGCGCGGGTGAACCACGCGGCCTCGACGATCTCCCCGTCGTGAAAGGCGAACTCCTGCTCGGGGTCGCCGATGGCGTGGAAGCCGACCATCAGCGATCGCGGGAACGGCCACGGCTGGCTGCCCAGATAGGTGACATCGCGCACCGTTAGCCCGATCTCCTCGGCGATCTCGCGCATCACGCACGCCTCGAACGACTCACCGGCCTCGACGAAACCGGCCAAAAGGGAGAACAACCGCTCGGGCCACAGGGTCTGGCGCGCCAGCACCGCGCGGTCATGCCCGTCGTGGACCAAACAGATCACCGCCGGGTCGATCCGCGGGAACTCCTCGTGACGGTTGACCGGGTTGACCCGCGACCAGCCGGCCTTGCTCGGCTTCGTCGGTGACCCGTCGATAGCGCTGAAGCGTGCGCTGTCGTGCCAGTTCAGCAGTGCGGTCGCGGTGGCCACCAGTTGCGCGCTGACGTCGTCGAAGATGTGGCCGGTGCGGCGCAAATCCAAGACCTCGGTCTCGCCGTCGGGATCCTCCGGGGCGACCAGCGCGCTGCGCACGCCCCAGACATGCCTGCCGTCCTTCATCCGACCGAGGAACACCGCGTTGTCGGTGGGTTTGTCCCCGAGCGCGGTGGCCTTACCGAGGACGACCCGCCCGTCGGAGATCAGTACCTGACTGCGCGAATCAACCCGCAGCAGAAGGGCATCCGACCAGCCTGCGACTGCCGCATCGATGTCGGTACGCAGCGTGTCGGCGCGGTCTGCGCCGACACGGGACAGCAGCGGCACATTGCGCAGCTGAAGTGACGTCAAGCGGTCGTTCATCGCTCGGCGTCCGCGGTGCGGACGTAGAGCAGCCGGTCGCCGAGTTCGAGCGCGTCGACCTGAGGGTCGTCGACGCGCAGCAGCTTCCCACCGCGCACCACGCCGAGCGTGATGTCGGGTAGATGGCGCGCCGAGCCGCCCACCTCCTTGGTCTCGACCTCGCGCTCGGCGATCGCGAAGCCGGCGTCCGGTGTCAGCAGATCTTCCATCATCTCGACAACGCTCGGAGTCTGTACGGCGATGCCCAGCAGCCGGCCCGCCGTCTCGGCCGTCACCACCGTCGAGTCCGCACCGGACTGCTCCAGCAGGTGTTGGTTCTCGGCCTCCCGGACCGCGGCGATGATCTTGGCGTTCGGCGCGAGCTCGCGCGCGGTGAGGGTGACCAGGACGGCGGCGTCGTCGCGGTTGGTGGCGACGATGATGGCCCTGGCGTGCTGGGCGCTGGCCAACCGCAGCACCTCCGAGTCTGTCGCGCTGCCGCGGACCGTGACCAGACCCGCGCTCTTGGCTCGCTCGAGGGCGGCAGGGTCCTCGTCCACGACGACGATGTCAGCGGGCGCGACGTCGTCGCCGACCATCGCGGAGACGGCGCTCCTGCCCTTGGTGCCGTACCCGACGACGATGGTGTGGTTGCGCACTCTGTTCCTCCATCGCTGGATCTTCAGTGCCTGGCGCGACTGCGTTGTGAGGGTCTCGACGGTGGTACCGATCAAGACGATCAGGAAGGCCACCCGCAGCGGCGTGATCACCAGGACGTTGACCAGCCGCGCCGACGGGGTCACCGGGGTGATGTCGCCGTAGCCCGTTGTCGACAGCGACACGGTGGCGTAGTAGATGCAGTCGAGCAGCGACAGCGGGTCGTCAGGGTTCGGGGCGCTTTCGACGTCGCGGTAGCCGTGTCGGTCCAGGTAGACGATCAGCACCGCCAGGCACAGGGCCGACACCGCGTAGATGATGCGGCGGATGATCCGCTGCGTCGGGCTGACGAACGGCTCCGGGATGCGCAGGATATCGACCAGGTCGGCGTCCGGTCGCGCGGTCAGACTCTGGTCGATGGCGGCGAGCCGCCGACGCAACCTACCTTTGGCCACGAGACCCCGTCATCGCTGCCGGTGAGGTTCGCACGCCATTATGTAATCATGACCTCTCCCACAGCCGAACTGCAGCAGATCGCCAACCCCACGCGCGCGTCCCGGATGGGCGCGATGCTCGTCGGCATGGGGGCGCTTCACTTCGCGGCGCCCAAACCGTTCGATTCGATCATTCCCACCGAACTGCCCGGTGAGCCGAGGTTCTATACCCACGCCTCGGGGGTTGCCGAAGTGGCCACCGGCGCGCTGCTGTTGGTGCCGCGCACCCGCAAGCTCGGCGCGCTGGCCGCGGTGGCGTTGTTCGTGTCGGTGTTCCCGGCCAACGTCAACATGGTGCGGCTGTGGAAGGACAAGCCGCTGCCGATGCGCATCGGCGCGATCGCCCGGCTGCCTCTGCAGATCCCGATGATCACCCAGGCGCTGAAGATCTACCGCGAGTCCTAGCGAGTCCTGGCCGCGTCCTGGCGAGTCTTGGCCGCGTCGACGAGAGCGCGGATCGCCCACTGCTTCACCTCAGTGGCTTCGGCGGCGTCGAGCTGCAACACGTCTTTGAGGACCACCATCGACTCGGTGCCGATGATGAGGGCAAGCGCGCTTGCCAGCCGCGCCGCTGCAGCGGGCTCGAACTGGCCGCGCGCCGGAGCCAGGGCCGCTTCGATGAGCGCTGTTCGGCGGTTCTGGCGAGCCGGAAACCCGTCGGCCGCTTCGTTATTGACACCTCGCTGCAGGGAGTGTGCCAGCATCAACCGCAGTGCCTGCTCGTTGGCCGCGATCATGTCATCCAGTGCGGAATCGACTCGCTCCAGGCGCTCGACGGCGTCATCCGATGAGGCATCGCGAAAAAGGTCGTCAGGAGCAGGGGTCGCGCCTTCGAGCGGTGCCTCGACAAGAAGGGTCTCGACACTCGGGAAGTACCGGTAGGCGGTAGCCCGAGAGACCCGGGCTTCCTCCGCGACCTCCTCCAGTGTCGGCCTGCGGCCCTGCTTCAGCAGTCGCGAGGCGGCGTCGAGCAGGTCCTTGCGAGTGCGGCTGCGTTGATTGGACCTGCCCGTCTCCCCCGAACCCATCGCGTCAGTCCTGCGGAAGTTGGGCGAGGATCGCGGCGAAGTCGATCCATACGTTCTCCCGGGCGATGGCACCGTCGTCGGTGAATTCGACGACGTGCAGCAGCCGGAACTCGAGCGGGCGATTCCTGCCCTGCAATCCGAACGGTGTACCGGGCGCCTTTCCGCGCCACAATGATTCGTCCACCAGGAAGCTCTCGCCATAGAGCCTGCGCCTGGTCTCGACTCGGCTCTCGGAAAGGTCGGCGAAGAGGTTCTCGTAGAAGCCGCGGGCACCGTCGCGGCCCACGGTGGGCCCCGTCGGATACCCAACGATGTCGTGCTCGGCGTCGGGGGCCAACGTCGCGAGCACGCCGTCGATGTCATCGCGGGCTTCGAATTCGAAGTGCTGGTCGATCTTCTTGTCCATCTGGGCGGGGGTGAGCGCCATGTCCGAGGAGCGTAATGAGACGTTCGTCTCATGTCAATACTAATGTCTTGTCATGCGACCTCGTCGATTCGCAGTAGCGCCGTCAGATCGTCAAGGTCGGGCAGCGACTCGGGCTCCACGATCCGGCCGGACCGCACATAGTGGAACGCGGCGCGAACGGAGCCGACGGGCACACCGCGCAGCGCCGCCCATGCGAGCCGGTAGACCGCGAGCTGAACAGCGGCGTGCTGCTTGGCCTCCGGCGTGTCCGGCGGGTCACCGGTCTTCCAGTCGACGACGGTCGCGCCATCGGAGTCCTCGAACACCGCGTCGATGCGGCCGCGCACCATCGTGCCGCCGATGACCATGTCGAAGGGCACCTCGACGTCGACCGGTGTGCGGGCGGCCCACGGCGACGACATGAACGCGGCCTGGAGTTCGGCGAGACTCTCGGCGTTCTCGCGCGCCAACTGCCCGTCGACCGCTCCGGGCAGGTCGTCGAGGTCGAACAACCGCTCGGTCCCGTAAAACCTCTGCACCCAGTCGTGGAATGCGGTGCCCAGCAGGGCATGCGGGTCGGGCCGCGTCGGCAGCCTTCGGCGTAACCGTCGCACCGCGGCGTCGGCGTCCCGACCGAGTTCCACCAGGCTGCTCACCGACAGGGCTTTGGGTAGCGCTGCCGGCCGCCGAGGCTCAACCCGATCCCGCTCGGCGAGCAGCACGTCGACGTCAGCGGCCCAGCCGTCGAGATCATCGGCGGGTGCACCGAGCTGCCCGGTCATCGCTCGGCGCACAAGGTTTGCGCCACGGTCCACGTCAGCCCGGCGCGAGCCCGCCGGGTCGGCAGGCCACACCGCCTCGACAACCCTGTCCCGCAACGGGTTCGGATCACCGTCGGCAGGTGTCGGCGCCCAGTGTTCGACCACTCCGCACGGCTCACCTTCGTCGCCGGAACCGTCGATGATCTCCTTGAGTTCGAGGAGGAACTCCGACGGTCCCCGCGGCTTGCCCTCCGACGCGCCCCAGTGGTGACCGGACAGCAGCAGCGTGTCCTCCGCGCGGGTGAGCGCCACGTAGAGCAGCCTGCGTTCCTCGTCGACGCGACGCTGGTCGAGTCGGCGCTTGTGCTCGGATATCTTGTCCGACAGCATCTTCCGATCGTTGACATCAGAGGTGTCGAGCACCGGGACACCGTGGGCGCCCATGGTGGCGCGGTCGCCGCGCAGTAGCGGCGGCAGGTCGGCCGCGTCGGTGAGCCATGTCCGCATCGTCGCCGTCGACGGGAACACGCGTCCGCTGAGGTGCGGAACGGCCACCAATTGCCACTCGAGGCCCTTGGCCGCGTGCACGGTCAGGATCTGCACGCGGTCGTGCGCGACGCTGACTTCCGCCGGCGCCAGCCCGTTCTCCACCACCATCGCCGCATCGAGGTATGCCAGCAGATCGGACACCGTCGCACCGGGTCGCGCAGCCACGTAGTCGGCCACCACATCGGCGAAGGCATCGAGGTGTTCGGTACCGCTCCAGCCCACCGACGGCGGCCTGGCCGCACGCGCCTCGGCATCGACGCCGAGCACCCGACGCACCTCGGCCACCAGGTCGGGCAGTGGATGGGAGAGGTGTGCGCGCAATGCCGTCAGCTCGAGGCCGATTGCGGTGATCCGCCGGTGGCCCTCCGGCGAGTAGGCATCCGCGGACCCCGGATCACTGATCGCCTCGCTCAGGCATGCGGTGTCGGCGTCGGAAGCGGCCGCGGCAACGATCTCGTCGGCCGAGGAGCGGTCCCTCGGACCGCCGACGTCGTCCAGCTCGACGGCACGGCGCCACAGCGCGGAGATGTCGCGGCCACCCAGCTGCCATCGCGGTCCGGTCAGCACCCGCATGGCGGCCGCCCCTGCACCGGGCTCGGCGACCAGGCGCAGCATGGCCACGACATCGGCGACCTCGGTGACGGTGAGCAGTCCGGCGAGCCCGACAACCTCCACCGGCACACCCCGAGCGGTCAATGCATCGGCCATCTGCGCCGCATCGGCGTTGCGCCGCACCAGCACTGCAGCCGTCGGAACGGCGTCACCGGCCTCGCGGGCGTCGTGATAGCGGCGGGCCATGTGGTCGGCGACCCAGTCACGTTCAGCCTCGACGTCGGCAAGCAACGCACACCGGATGTTCCCCGGCTCTGCACCCGGCCGGGGCCGCAGCGCCTGAACCGCTACCGACCTGCGCCGCGCCTCGGCCGACACCGCGTTGGCCAGGTACAGGGCGCGCGGCGGATTTCGCCAGCTGGTACGCAATTCGAGCGTCGGCGCCGGGGTGCCGTCAGAACGCGGAAAGTCGGTGGCGAACCGGGGCAGGTTGGTCGCGGACGCCCCGCGCCAGCCGTAGATCGACTGGATCGGGTCGCCGACGGCGGTCAGCGCCAGATCGTCGTCGACCCCGCCACCGAACAACGACGACAGCGCAACCCGCTGGGCGTGACCGGTGTCCTGGTACTCGTCGAGCAGTACGACGCGGAATCGTCGCCGCAGCTGTTCCCCGACTTGCGGGAACGACGACGCCAGCCGGGCGGCCGCTGCCATCTGCATGCCGAAGTCCATCACCTTCTCGACCCGCATGCGCTCGTGCAGCGCATCGATCAGCGGCAAAAGCATGGTGCGCTCGGTCTGGGTGGCCAGCATCCGCAGCAGCCACTGGCTCGGCCCGCGGTCGCGCTGGTACGGGCCTGCGGGCAGGGTGTGCACGAGCCGCTCCAGCTCGACGTGGGTGTCGGTCAGCTGGTCGGTGTCGACGAGGTGTTCGGCCAGTTGACCCGCCAGCCGCAACACCATCGTGGTGACTGCCGCAGGCGTCTTGTCCGTGTCGAGTGCGCCAGCATGACCGGTGACGACACGAAACGCCAACTGCCACAACTCCGTTTCGCTGAGCAGCCGAGTGTCGGGCTCGACAGGCAGGAAGAGGCCGTGCTCGCGCAGGAGTGTCCCGGCGAACGCGTGATAGGTGCTGACCGTTGCCGGGTCGTCGGCGGCGTCGACGCCGCCGGGAACGATGCCTGCGCCCGCAAGCCTGGCCAGCCGGGAGCGGACGCGGCGCAGCAGTTGTCCTGCGGCCTTGCGGGTGAACGTCAGGCCGAGAACCTCGCCCGGCGTGGCGTAGCCGTTGGCGACCAGCCACACCACCCTGGCCGCCATCGTCTCGGTCTTGCCCGCGCCCGCGCCCGCAATCACCACCAGCGGGCCCGGCGGTGCCGCGACGACGGCCGCCTGCTCGTCGGTCGGCGTGAACAGGCCAAGGGCGGAAGCCAACTCGGCGGGCCCGTATTTCGGTGTCATGATGTCGCCGTCCCGTCGGTCGCGGCCTGGGCCGGGCAGCTCTGCCGCATCGGGCAGTGCGCGCAGCCATCGTTGATGCGGGCGAGGAACTGCGGCCCCTGGGTGGCCGCCGCAGCCTTGCCCACCAGCTCGCGCCACTGGCCGCAGCTATCCGCGGACAGCGGCTCCTGCCGCCGCTCGGTCGGTGCGGCCGCACCGGCGTTGCCGAGGTAAACCAGCCGTCCTCCGCCCGAGGTATTCCCTTCCGGCAGAACGTTTTCGGCGATCGCAAGCTGATACATCGCCAGCTGTGCATGTCGCTGCGCGTCATCCTTGCTGACGGGCTTCTTCCCGGTCTTGATATCGACGACGACGAGGCGGCCCGCGTCGTCGCGTTCGAGCCGGTCGAGTCGACCGCGCACCCGCACGGGGGTTCCGTCGCAGTCGAGCACACCGTCGACATCGACCTCCGTGCCCACCTCGGTGAGCTCCTGACGTGTCTGCTCCCGCCATTGCGCGAAGGTCGACAGCATCGACCGGTGCCGTGCCAACTCGTTGTCCGCATACCAGGCCGACTCGAACGGCAGTTTCTCCCAGAGCCTTTCGAGTTCGGCAACCATCTGGCCGTCGCTCATGGCGGGATCGGCGACGAGGGCATGTACCAAGGATCCGATCGCCGAGCGCACATCACGCCCGTCGCTTCCACCGTGCCGTTCGAGCAGCCATCGCAGGGGGCAGTCAACCAGTGTCTGCAGCGTCGACGGTGACAGCCGCACGACGTGGTCGTCGCCCGACCACAGCGGTTCGTCGGTGCTCGGTGTCGCCATCCCATACCACTGCTTGGGATCGGCGCCGGAAACTCCTGCCGCGGCGAGACGCGCTAATTGTGCTGCGGCACATGCCCGTACCGTATCGGAAACCGCCTCATCCGGCGCGCAGATGACCGCGCGCAGCCTGCCGACCAACGGTGCGGGTGCCAACAGCCGCGGGGCGAGTACCGGCTCGGCCGCATCGGTGTCGGTGTCGGTCGAGAACTGCCTGAGCTCGAAGAAGAACGGCGAGGGCAGCAGCGAGTCGTCGCCGGACTCGCTGTCGACCGCGGTCACCAAGAGCCTGCTGCGGGCTCGGCCCATGGCGGCGATCAGCAGCCTGCGCTCCTCGGCCAGCAGAGGCGCCCGGTTGGACAACCCTGTGGTCTCGGCGGCGACCCCGTCGAGGACGTCGACGAGGTACTGCGTGCCGAGCACGCCACCGCGGGGAGTGGTGTTGGGCCACAACCCTTCCTGGAGTCCGGCGATGACCACGACGTCCCATTCTCTGCCGAGGGCGGCGTGCGCACTCACCAGCGTGACAGCGTCGGCGTCGGCCGGCGGGTCGCCCGCTGCGGGCATCGGACCAAGTGCTCTCACATGCTCGACGAGGCCACGAAGTGATGCACCCGCCGTCCGTGACACGTACTGCTCCGTCACTTCGAACAGTGCGGTGACGGCATCCAGGTCGGCGGCGGCCTTCGCGCCCATGGTTCCGCTGCGCTCGCTGGCCGCCAGCCAACGCTTCTGCAGGCCCGATCGGTGCCATGCCTGCCACAGGGTGTAGCGCGGGTCAGCGCCGTCGGTATCGCTGCGCCGCGCTGCGGTGAGCACGGCGCGTACCCGCTGCAGCGGTCGTCGGAGATTGCCTGTCAAAGTGGGAGTTTCTGATTGCAGGGCGTCGACGAGTAGCTCGCTGAAGTCGCGCGAGGGCTGGCTTCGGTCGGCACGGCGCAGTGCCCTGCGCAGTTGCCGCAGCGATATCGGGTCGACCCGGCCGATGGGCCCGGTCAGCAGCTGCAGCGCGCGTTCGCCGTCCAATCCGTCGGCGACGGCGGCCAGCACCGTGAGCATCGCCCGCGCCGCTGTCTGTTCGGCGACCGGCACACCCGACGGCGGTGCAACCACCGGCACGCCGGCCGCGGTGAGCGCGCGTGACAGCGCCGCGCCGCTCTGCCGCACCGACCGTACGATCACGGCCATCTGCGACCACGGCACCCCGTCGATCAGGTGGGCCCTGCGCAGCGCATCGACGATGAGCACGGCCTCGGCGTGCGGCGACGCGGCCAGCCTCACCGACACCGAGCCGGGAGCTTCACCTGTGCCCACCAGATCGCGGGCCTCTGCGGCGCCGGGCAACCGCCCGGCAACGCCGGTGACGGCGCGAGCCACCGCGGGCGCGCAGCGGTGCGACCCCGTGAGCGTTATCACCCGATCGTCGTCACCACCCCGCAACAGTGCCGGGTCGGCGCCGCGGTAGGAGAACACCGCCTGGTTGGGGTCACCGGCAATGACGGTGAGCTCAGCGCTGGCCGCCAGCACCCGCACAAGACGGGCGGCCTGAGGGTCGAGGTGCTGGGCGTCGTCGACAAGCAGCAGCTTGACCCGCGCGCGTTCGGCCGCGAGCAGCCCGGGGTCGACGGCGAATGCCTCCAGTGCGGCGCCGACGAGTTCGGCCGCGCCCAGCGCGGGCACGGTGGCCTGCGGGGCGGCCATACCGACGGCGGACCGCAGCAGCATCGTCTGCTCGTACTGCTGTGCGAACTGGCCCGCGGCGAGCCATTCGGGGCGACCGGATAGCCGTCCGACACGTTGCAGCGCAACGGGATCGACGCCGCGCTCGGTGCAGCGTGCCAGCAGGTCTCGCAGCTCTGTGGCGAACCCGGCTGTGCTCAACGCCTGCCGTAGCTGGCGAGGCCACGCGACCGCGGAGCGGTCACCGTCCTCGAGATCGCCCGCCAGCAGCTCACGAATGATGCCGTCCTGCTCCGCCGTGGTGATCAGCCGCGGCGGCGGATCCCCGTTGCGCTGGGCGGCGAGCCGCAGCACCGCGAAGGCGTACGAGTGCACCGTGCGGACGAGCGGTTCGCGGACGACGGCGCGACTTCCGGCGTGCAGCAGCGCGGACGTGATGGCCGCACGCGCCTGCGTGCCGAGCCGTGCCGAACCCGTCAGCAGCAGAACGGATTCCGGCTCTGCGCCGGCTGCGATGTGTGCTGCCGCCGTATCCACCAGCGTCCGGGTCTTGCCGGTGCCAGGACCGCCCAGTACACGCACCACACCGCGGACAGAGGTTTCGGTCAACGACGTCGATGTGAACGCGATGTGCGGTGCGGACATGTGGGCATGACACCACGAGGGTCCGACATTTAGTCTCGTTCGTCGGCTGCCCCTAGGCTCGGAGCCGTGCTCAACAACCCCCATTTCCTCAATGTGCATCGCTTCGGACCAAAGCAGCCGGCGCAGATTCTGGCCGTGCACGGGCTGACCGGACACGGCCTTCGGTGGCGGACGCTGGCGACGCAGCACCTGTCCGGCTTCTCGATCCTCGCCCCCGACCTGCTCGGTCACGGCCGGTCGTCGTGGGAGGCGCCGTGGACGCTTGACGCCAACGTGGGGGCTCTCGCCGACCTGCTCGCCGGGGAAACCAGCAACCCCGTGTTGGTCGTCGGCCATTCGTTCGGGTGTGCCGTCGCACTGAACCTCGCCGCCGCCCGCCCCGAACTCGTCGCGTCGCTGGTGCTGCTCGATCCGGCCGTCGGTCTCGACGGGGCATGGATGGCGAACATCGCCGACGACATGATGGCCTCGCCGTATTATCTCGATCGCGATGAGGCGCGCAACGAAAAGGCGTCGGGCTCATGGGCCGATGTGGATCCCGTCGAGCTGGACGCGGAGCTCGACGAGCACTTGATCGAGCGGACGGACGGCCGGTGCGGCTGGCGCATCAGCATCCCCGCGATGATGTCCTACTGGAGCGAGCTGGCCCGCGATTTTGTGGTGCCGCACAAGGGGATACGGACAACACTGGTCCGCGCGGGCCGCACCGACCCGCCGTATGTCACCGAGGCGCTCATCGAGGCACTGGCAGAGAACCTCGGCCCGCGGTTCTCTCTCGTCGAGTTCGACTGCGATCACATGGTGGCCCAAGCCAAGCCGGCGGAGACGGCTGCGGTGATCCTGGACCGGCTCGAACACGCGTAGCCATGGCCGCCATCACCGACGAACAGGTCGAGACGGTACGCGCGCTCGTCGCGTCGATCCCGCCGGGTCGCGTGTCGACCTACGGCGACATCGCCTCAGCGGCAGGGCTTTCCAGCCCGCGCATCGTTGGCTGGATCATGCGGACGGATTCCTCGGACCTGCCGTGGCACCGGGTGATCAGGGCGTCCGGGCGGCCTGCGCCGCATCTGACCAAGCGCCAACTGGAACTGCTGCGCGCCGAGGGAGTGCTCGCCAGCGACGGCCGGATCCCGTTGACCGAAGTGCGCCACGAGTTCTGAGCGCAGAAGTCGGCGCAATCAAGATCTAGAGCATCGGCTGCACCAACGCGGCGGTGCGGGACAGACCAGGAAACGCAGCGGCGGTGGAGCGCGGATGCAGTGCGTGTACGGCCAACCGGAACATCAACGCGCGCAACAACATCTGCGGCCACTCCGGCAGTGCGGCCCATCGCTCGGCCAGACCGTCGTCGGCCTCTCCCCAGGACAGCGCGTCGACGACGACGACCCCGGCCGCCCAGGCCGCCGGACGCCAATAGGGAGTGATGTCGGTGATACCGGGTGCGGCGGTGCCCGCGAAAAGCACTGTGCCGTAGAGGTCGCCGTGCACCAGCTGGTTGGGGCTCCTGGTCGGCTTACGCAGTCCGGCGAGCTGGTTGATCAGGTCCATCGATCGCTGGCCGTCCGCCGATCCCGGTGACACCCGCGCACCGGGTGGCAGCGACTGCAGCGGACGTTCCTCCCACGCCGCGCGGTCGGCGGCGATGAAGACGTCGACGTCGGCCCACGGCGCGACCGGCGGCTGGGTCAGAAACCGTGGCCGCTCCAACTTGGCCGTTGCCTCATGAAGCCGGACCGCGGAAGAGACGACCTCGTCGTGGCGGGGTTCTGGGGTGCCCGCGACGAAGGTGTCGGCGCGCCAGCCCGCGACGACATAGCGCCCGTCGGTGGACCGGACCGGTCTAGCCAGCCTGACGCCGTCGACGAAGAGGGTCTCGCGGACCTTCGCCGACCACGCGGCGCGGGCGTGGTCGGCAACCATGGACAGCACGACTTCACCGCACCGCCAACCGCCCTCCCACCCGAGTCCGAGTTCAACGGGTTGCAGGCCACTGACACCGAACGCCGCCAGCACGTGATCTGGCGGGCGTTCATCGGTCACAGCGCCAGGCTACCGTTGCCGCAGGCCAGAAGGGCTTCGCTGACCAGCTGTGTCGGGCCGTTATTGACGCGTTAGTACATGACCATGTCGGGCTCGAGCGCCTTGCCCCACGCCACGATGCCGCCCTGGACGTGAAGGGCATCGGAGAAACCGGCCTTCTTCGCGATGGCCAGCACCTCGGCCGAGCGCATACCCGTCTTGCAATAGAACACAGGTGTCCGGTCCAGCTGAAGCCTGGCCAGCGCCTCGCCCGATTCGAACTCCGACTTCGGGATCAGCTCCGCACCCTCGATCCGGTTGATGTCCCATTCCACCTGCTCGCGGACGTCGACCAGCGTCAACGGCTTGCCGGAGTCGATCATTTCGCGCAGTTCACGTGGCGTGATGGTGGAGTCGGCGGCGGCCTCGGCGGCCGCATCGGAGACCACGCCGCAGAATTCCTCGTAATCGATCAGCTCGGTGATCTTGGGCGTCTCCGGATCCTTGCGGATCTTGATGGTGCGATAGGTCATGTCGAGCGCGTCGTACACCATCAGCCGGCCGAGCAGCGGCTCGCCGATGCCGGTGATCAGCTTGATCGCCTCGGTACCCATGACCGACGCGATCGACGCGCACAGGATGCCGAGCACACCCCCCTCCGCGCAGGACGGCACCATGCCGGGAGGTGGCGGCTCGGGGTACAGATCGCGGTAGTTGAGGCCCCTCTTTTCCCCGTCGGGCCCGTCGGGTGCGTCCTCCCAGAACACCGACACCTGGCCCTCGAAGCGGTAGATCGAACCCCACACGTATGGCTTGCCCGCCAGCACCGCGGCATCGTTGACCAGGTAGCGGGTGGCGAAGTTGTCGGTGCCGTCCAGGATCAGGTCGTATTGCTCGAACAGCTCCACCGCGTTGTCCGGTTCCAGCCGCACCTCGTGCAGCCGCACGTCGACCAGCGGGTTGATCTCCCGGATGGAGTCACGCGCGCTTTCGGCCTTGGACCGGCCGATGTCGGACTGACCGTGGATGATCTGGCGTTGCAGGTTGGATTCATCGACGACGTCGAACTCGACGATCCCGATGGTACCGACGCCCGCGGCGGCCAGATACAGCAGCGCCGGCGAGCCCAGACCACCCGCGCCGATGACGAGCACCCGGGCATTCTTCAGGCGTTTCTGCCCGTCCAGGCCCAGGTCGGGAATGATCAGGTGGCGGCTGTAGCGCGCGACCTCTTCCCGTGTCAGCTCGACCGCAGGTGCTACCAGCGGCGGCAACGGTGTAGTCACCGATACCCTCCTCGATTCGAAGTCGGGGTTGTTCCCATCTCAGCAGTTACCCACATCAACGGCAATGACCGCCGCGAGCTTCCCGGCCAACTTGTCTACCCTTCAGGGGGAGGCGTGCCCGCGCCGTCTTGCGCGATCTGCTACGGGATCGGGTACGGCCAGGGGTTGGCCTTGCAGGTCTTCCCGTCGGGTTTGACCCATTCGGGGTCGAAGAGGGAGTTGTCGTTGTCGTTCGTGGAGAAGGTCTGCTGCATCATCACCGGCGCCAGCTGCCCGTTCTCCCCACACGGCTCGTGGCGCGGATAGCCGATGGCGTGCCCGACCTCGTGGTTGATCAGGTACTGGCGGTAGGCGCCCACATCGCCCTGGAACGGCACGGCGCCGCGCACCCAGCGGGCTTCGTTAAGGAACACCCTCGGCTGGCCGTCGGGCCCGAAGGACGGGTTGTAGCAGGAGGTCTCGATAGGAATCTCGTAGCCGCAGCCTTCCCGGGCGGTCATCGGGGTGGTCAGCGAAACCCGGAAGTCGGGCTGGCCGCTGTCGATCCGGGTGAATGCGAACTGCGGGTTGTGCGTCCAGCTCTTCGGGTTGGCGAGGGTCTGGCTGACCATGCGCGCGAGGTTGTCGTCGCCGCCGAAGGCGGTGGTGTCGATGCCGTCCTCGACCTCGACGGTGTAGGTGAACGACTTGGTGGTGCCCTGCCCCACCTTCGGGTCCGCGCCGGGGACGACGTGCCAGGTCTTGGTGCCCACCTCGGTGTAGGGCCCGCCGTCGGGCAGGATGCCCGTCGGCAGGTTGGCGTCGAACTCGGTCAGCCCCTTGGGCGGGGCGCCGATGATCGCCGTGCTGGATGCGCCGATGGTGGGCGGTCCCTGTGCCGGCCCCTGCTCCTCTGCGGTGTCGGAAACGCTGGTCCCGTTGACGGTCGAATACACCACCCACACCGTGAGCGCGACGAGCGCAGGCAACGCATAGGCACGCCAGCCGTACGTCGAGATGAATCGGCCGAGCGAGGTCTGCTTGCGCCAGCGACGGTGCTCATCCCGATTTGACCTGACCCGCCCGGAATTCTCCGAAATGGGGTCGCGCTGAGCGCGCAGAGGCTCGCGCCATTCGTCGCGCAACACAGGAACCCCACCCCTGCTGGATTCCGGGTCGCGACGCGGTGAGCCTCCGGCGCTCCGCGTGCGACGCCCGGGGTCGTAGGTCACCGAAACAGGATGGCACAGACGGTGGTCCTTGCACTTCTGCCGCGCCACCCCCCGCCTCCCGAGACGACCGCGAGCAAGTGCGAGTCGAGGCTGATAGGCCCGCCGAGCCGCCGTTCTTACGCGGACCTCCATGAACGGGTAGTAATGTCGATGCGAACGAGGCCGAATTGCGGCCGGATAGTAGGGAGTAATGGGCGATCTCGCCAGTGCCACCGAATCGAGGGGTGGCAGCTCGGCCACCAGTCGGCGTGGTAGTCGGCTCCCCCGCGACGAGCGCCGCGGGCAGTTACTCGGTGCTGCCAGCGAGATTTTCGTCGACCGCGGCTACCACGCCGCGGGGATGGACGAGATCGCCGATCGAGCGGGAGTCAGCAAACCCGTTCTGTACCAACACTTCTCATCGAAACTGGAGCTGTACCTCGCGGTGTTGGGTCGGCACGTCGACAATCTGGTGTCCGGTGTGCGCCAGGCTTTGCGCACCACGACAGACAACCGTCAACGGCTGCGCGCCGCTGTGCAGGCGTTCTTCGACTTCATCGAGCACGACAGCCAGGGCTACCGGCTGATCTTCGAGAACGACTACGTCACCGAGCCTCAGGTGGCCGTGCAGGTAAAGGTGGCGACGGAGTCCTGCACCGACGCGGTGTTCGACCTGATCAGCCGTGACTCCGGCCTCGAGGCCCACCGCGCCAGGATGATCGCGGTCGGACTGGTGGCGATCAGCGTCGACTCGGCGCGATATTGGCTGAACAACGAACGGCCGATCTCCAAGGACGACGCGGTCGAAGGGACGGTTCAGTTCGCATGGGGCGGACTGTCACACGTGCCACTCACCCGTTCTTGACGGCCTCCGCGCCGACGACCCCGAAGCCGACCCGCCGCACGTCCGCGGCGCCGATCTCGACATAGGCGATCTTGGCCGCCTGCACCAGGAATCGGCGCCCCTTCTCATCGGTCAACCCCAGCACGCTCGATTCCTTGGCCAGTGCGTCGTTGATCAGCTTCTCGACCTCAGAGGGTGTCTGTGCGCTGTTGAAGCTGATCTCACGCGGGCTGTCCGTGACACCGATCTTGACCTCCACGCTGCACCCTTTCCCAGTCGTTCTGCAGTCGTTCTGCAGTCGTTCTGCACGTTTTGCGTACTTGAGTAGAAGGCTAGTGGACCCGGCACAGTGAACTGAGTCCGGACCGTTACCAACACGCTGGACGCTTGACCTCATCTGTCACTTCTGCCTCGATAGCATCAGGCCTGCATCAATCGAACTGACGGGGATTATGCGCATGAACAGGCCTTCTTCGCCCTGGACGACCGGCTCAGTCACCGACCGCCTCGACGACCGCACCGACCTGGACGACGAGTACGGCGACGACGAGTACGGCGACGACGAGTACGGCGACGACGAGTACGGCGACGACGAGTACGGCGACGACGTCGAGGACTATGACGAGTACGACGATATCCGCTACTACACCCACCACGATGACCGCCGCTGGCTGTGGGTGGCCAGCGTCGCGGGCATCGTGCTGCTCGTCGCCGTCGCGGGCACGATGATGATCCTCAGCGGAGGCGACAGTGGCACGACCTCGGCGACGGTGTCCCCCTCGACGAGTCGTCCAGCCCTGTATCCCAGCACCGCACCGTCCTCCAGCGCGAGCAGGGCACCGTCGGCGACCGCGCTGCCGCCGGAGACCATCACCAGCGTGACGCCGACGCCGACCGCCGCGGCGCCCAGCACCGCCGCAGAGCCGACTCAGGCCGCGCCACCGCCTGCGGCCGACCCGCGCACGGTGACGTACACCGTGACCGGCAACCGTCAGCTGTTCGACCTGGTGACAATCATCTACACCGACCAGGAGGGCGCGCTGCACACCGACGTCAACGTCGGGCTTCCCTGGACTAAGCAGGTGACGCTCAATCCCGGTGTCCAGCTCACTTCGGTGACCGCGACCAGCCTGGCGGGTCAGCTCAACTGCTCCATCACCAACGGAGCAGGCCAGACGCTGGCGGCGCAGAGCAACAACACGATCATCGCGAACTGCACCCGCTAAGCGGGGTCAAGCCAGGCCAAGCTCCTGCATGCGAGTGCTGTGCGTGTGCTGCAGGCGTTTGAAGAACTCCGTCAGCTGGCCCAGCCCGTCGGCGCCCGAGAAGACGAGTTCGACCAGTTCGTCGCGGTCCGCGAGAACGAACTGAGCCTGCGTGATCGCCTCGCCGAGGAGCCTGCGCGACCACAACGCGAGCCGGTGACGCTGCTTCTGGCTGCCGGTGACCGCCGCACGGACCTCGGCGACGACGAATTGCGAGTGGCCGGTCTCAGCCAGCACCGAGCGCACCACATCGGCCACCTCGTCGGGCAACAGGTCGGCGATCTCCAGGTAGAAGTCGGCGGCCAGCGCGTCGCCGATATAGGTCTTCACCAGCGCCTCGAGCCAGGTGCTCGGGGTGGTGAGCCGGTGGTAGTTCTCCAATGCGGGGGCGTACCGCGACATCGCCGCGACCACATCGATGCCGCGCTTGTCCAGCGCGTCGCGCAGCAACTCGTAATGGTTCATCTCCGCTGCCGCCATGGAGGCCATGTTGATGCGGCCCAGTAGGTTGGGCGCCATCCGCGCCTCGTCGGTGAGCCGGTAGAAGGCGGCCACCTCGCCGTAGGCCAGCAGCGCGAACAGCTCGTTGACGCCCGGATGATCGGCCGACACGCCTGACGTCGCCGGGGGGGCGATGTGTTCAGTGGATGCCGCGGGCTGCATCGGAGTCATGGCCCAACTGTAGACGGCGGCAGGCGGGCTGACCGGCCGGCAAACCCTACCGGTATCATGGGCGTAGGCAGTGGTTGCATAGACCCGAGCCGCTACCTAAGAAATGTGCGTGCACGCAGCCGGTCCGCCTACCTCAGCGCAGGGCCCCGCGAAGTTTTCTCGTCATGCTGGTGCGCGCAGGACGCGAACGATGACCGACGAGAAAACGGACCGGAAAGGCTTCGTCTACCAGGTATGACCGCACTCAACCCCTCATTTGCCAAACTCGGCGTACGCGACGAAATCGTGCGCGCACTGTCCGAAAACGGTATCGAGCACACCTTTGCCATTCAAGAACTGACCTTGCCGCTGGCGCTGGCCGGCGACGACCTGATCGGACAGGCACGCACCGGCATGGGCAAGACCTATGCCTTCGGCGTACCCCTGCTCCAGGAGATCACCAGCGATCTCGAACGCCCGCTGACCGGCGCTCCCCGCGCGCTCGTCGTGGTGCCAACCCGCGAACTGTGCCTTCAGGTCTCCAATGACCTCGCCGCCGCGGCCAAGTACCTCACCGCTTCCGGAGGCGCGGAGTCGCCGGCATCCGGCACCCCCCGCAAGCTGTCCGTTGTGTCGATCTACGGCGGCCGCGCCTACGAGCCGCAGACCGACGCGCTGCGCGCAGGCGCCGACGTCGTCGTCGGCACCCCGGGTCGGCTTCTCGACCTGGCGCAGCAGGGCCACCTGCAGCTGGGCGGAATCGCCGTCCTGGTGCTCGACGAAGCCGACGAGATGCTCGACCTCGGTTTCCTTCCCGATATCGAGCGCATCCTGCGCCTCACGCCCGACACCCGGCAGTCGATGTTGTTCTCGGCGACGATGCCCGACCCGATCATCACGCTGGCCCGCAGCTTCATGAACCAGCCGACCCACATCCGCGCCGAGGCACCGCAGTCCTCGGCCGTGCACTCGACCACCGACCAGTTCGCCTACCGCGCCCATGCGCTGGACAAGGTCGAGCTGGTCAGCCGGTTGCTGCAGGCCCGCAATCGCGGCGCGACGATGATCTTCACGCGCACCAAGCGCACGGCGCAGAAGGTCTCCGACGAGCTCGGCGGGCGCGGCTTCAAGGTGGGCGCCGTGCACGGCGACCTGAACCAGGCCGCGCGCGAGAAGGCGCTCAAGGCGTTTCGCACCGGCGACATCGACGTGCTGGTGGCCACCGACGTGGCCGCCCGCGGTATCGACATCGACGACGTCACCCACGTCATCAACTACCAGATTCCCGAGGACGAGCAGGCCTACGTGCACCGCATCGGCCGCACCGGCCGCGCCGGCAAGAGCGGCGTCGCGGTCACCCTGATCGACTGGGACGAGCTCGCGCGCTGGGAGATGATCGACAAGGCACTCGGCCTCAGCCACCCTGATCCGGCCGAAACCTATTCCAGCTCCCCGCATTTGTATGAAGAGCTGGACATCCCGACCGACGCCACGGGATCGGTCGGCCCGGCCAAGCCCGCCAAGACCGCCAAGCGCCCGCCGCGCGATGCCGCAGAGGCGCCCGCCCGCACGCCGAACAGGTCGCGGCGACGCACCCGCGGCGGCAAGCCGGCGAGCGGCCACCCCCAGGGCGAGAAGGCAACCGAGAGGACCGAGAGCGTCGACAAGCCAGCCGCTGAAGGTGAGCAGCCGGCCCGCAGGCGTCGTCGCCGTCGCCCGCGCAAGTCCGCCGCGGCGACCGCCAACTGACGAGGTCCCGCCTGCGATGGTCAAACCCGAGCGTCGCACCCGGGTCGACCTGCTGGCGGCGGCGGCGATCGCCGTTGTGGTCGCCGTCGTCGCCGCCCTGATCTGGTGGACCAGCGATGCCAGGGCCACGATCAGCAGGCCTGCCGCCTCGCCGGTGAAGACGCTGGCGCCCGCCAAGGTCGTCCGGGAGACGCTGCGGGAGCTGTGGACTGCGCCGAGCCCAAAGACGACGATGCCGGTGGTGGCAGGCGGCGCCGTGGTGACTGGCGACGGTCACGAGGTCGACGGGCGCGACCCCGCGACGGGGTCCGTGCTGTGGAGCTACGCCCGCGACCTCGACCTGTGCGGCGTGACCTCGGCGTACAACTACGCGGTCGCCGTCTACCCCGACAGCAGGGGCTGCGGGCAGGTCAGCACCATCGACGGGCAGACCGGCAGGCGCGGCCCGAGACGAACCGCCTACGCCGATCCCGAGATAGCGCTGTCGTCCGACGGCTCCAGCGTGCTCGCGGCCGGTGACAGCAGGCTCGAGCTGTGGCGCTCCGACATGGTCCGGATGATCAGCTACGGCACGCTCGACGCGCGCATCAAACCCGGCGTGCCCGGGCCTGTGCTGTGCCGGCTGGAATCCGCGGCCTCCAGCACGGCCGCGGTCTCCGTGCTCGAGGCGTGTCCGGACCAGCCCGAGCTTCGACTGACAGTGCTGCGGCCTGCCAAGGAGGAAGACACCCCCGACCTCAAGTACGTGCCGCTTGCCGACGTCAAACCGGACTCCGGCGCCAGGGTGGTCGCGGTCTCCGAAACGACGACCGCCGTCTACGTGCCCACGCCGAGGCCGTCGCTGATGATCATCGACGAGACCGGCTCGACGACCGCCAACCTGCCGCTGCCCAAGCCGCCGTTGCCGGAGGCCGCGGCGACCCGCCCCGGTGATCTGATCACCTGGTGGACGGGCGACGCCGTAATGGTGTTCTCGGCCAGCGCCATGCAGTACCGCTACACCGTCGGGCCCGTCGACACCCACATCCCGGTCGGACCGGCGACGATGATGGCGGGAAAATTGATCATCCCGGTCACCGACGGCGTCGGCGTCTACGACCCCACGACGGGGGTGAACGAACGCTTCATCCCGCTGCAGCGAAAGCCCGCACAGTCGGCGGTGGTGCCCGGAGTGGCCGGCTCGCTGCTGCTCGAGCAGCGCGGCGGCGCACTCGTCGCGCTGGGTTAGTTCCCCCGCCGGACGGTGCGCCTAGATCTCCGGCGAGAACGTCGCCAGCTCCTTGCCGGACTTCCAGTGCTTGAGCAGCGCGCTCGCCAGCTCCCGGTAGGCATGGGCGCCCTTGTTCTTCCTGCCTGCCAACACCGAGGCACCCGACGCGGTCGCCTCGGCGAAACGCACGGTGCGCGGGATCGGCGGTGCGAGCACCCGCAGGTCGTAACGATCGGCGACGTCGAGCAGCACGTCGCGGGTGTGCGTTGTGCGTGAGTCGTACAGCGTGGGAAGCGCACCGAGCAGCGTGAGGTCTTCGTTGGTGATCTGCTGGACATCCTTGATCGTGCGCAGGAACTGACCAACCCCGCGATGCGCGAGCGTCTCGCACTGCAGCGGCACGATGACATCGTCGGCGGCGGTCAGGCCGTTGAGGGTGAGCACCCCCAGCGACGGAGGGCAGTCGATGATCACCACGTCGAAGCGCTGATCCGATGTCTCCGCCGCTGCGGCTCCGATGCCCATCTTGGCAAGGGCTCGCTTGAGCGCGTATTCGCGACCCGCCCGCATCAGCAGCATCGCCTCGGCGCCTGCCAGGTCAATGTTGGCCGGCAGCAGGGTCATTCCCTCCGACGTCGACACCAGCGCGGCCGATGGCTCAACCTCGCCGAGCAACACCTCATGGATCGACACCGCGAGCTTGTCGGGGTCCTGACCGAGCGAGAACGTCAAACAACCCTGCGGATCCAGGTCCACGAGCAGCACCTGTCTGCCCGCTTCCGTCATCGCCGCACCCAACGACGCGACCGTCGTCGTTTTGGCTACCCCACCCTTTTGATTGGCGACCGCAAGTACTCGCGTCACGGTGTCCATCCAAGCACGGTGTCATCCAAGCACGCGTACCGGCATGGCCGCCGCGCGTGGGGCAGAATCAGCGGGATGAGCGTCGCTCGAAGCCGCGACGGCGGCGACATCAGACAGCATCGCCTGCTTCTGATGCGACACGGCGAGACCGAGTGGTCTCGGAGCGGCAAGCACACCAGCCGCACTGACCTCGAACTCACCGAGACCGGTCGGGCCCAGGCCAAGGCGGTGGGCGAGACGATCGCCGAGCTCGGCTTGGTCCACCCCTACATCATCAGCAGCCCGCGTAAACGTGCCCTCGTGACCGCCGAGTTGGCGGGGCTCACGGTCGACGAGGTGAACCCGCTGATCAGCGAATGGGAATACGGCGACTACGAGGGCACCACCACAGAGGAGGTCCGCAAGGCCGTGCCGAACTGGCTGGTGTGGACGCACGGGTGTCCTGGCGGCGAGACCACCGCAGAGGTGTGCGAACGCGCCGACCGGGCGATCGCTCTGGCGTTGGAGCACATGGAGTCGCGCGACGTGGTCTTCGTGGGACACGGACATTTCTCCCGCGCGGTCATCACCCGCTGGATCGAACTGCCCGTTTACGAGGGCATCCGGTTCGCGATGGCCGCGGCGTCGATCGCCGTGTGCGCGTTCGAGCACGGCGTGCGCCAGCTCAACGCACTCGGGCTGACCGGATATCCACACCCGACCGTGTTCACGTGACCCGCGAGCCGACCTTCGTCCTCGCCACCGGCGGCAGCGCCGTCGTCGCCGACGGTGTGCACACCGCGTACAAGAGCATCGCGGAGGCTCGGACGTCGCTGAGGTCGCATAGCGCCCCGATCATCGTGGGCGCCTTGCCATTTGACATGTCGAAGCCCCCTGCACTGATTCGTCCTCAGGACGTGCAGTTCCTCGATGCGCTACCCAAGTGGCCGTTGCGCCGGCTTCCTGAGGTGCGCGTGGAGGAAATGCTGCCGCCGCCCGACGAGCACCGCGCCAGGATCGCCGCGGCGCTGCAGCGGCTGCGGGACCCCGCCAGCGGGCTGCACAAAGTGGTGCTGGCCCGAGCATTGCGGTTGGTGGCCGACGGCCCGCTGGATGCGCGCACCATCGTCGACCGTCTCGTCAGCGCCGACCCGGCCGCCAACGCCTACCTGGCAGATCTGACCGCGGCGGGGGTGGACCACTCGGGGACGGTGCTGGTGGGCGCGAGCCCCGAGCTGCTCGTGGCGCGTCACGGCGACCACGTGGTGTGCGCGCCGTTCGCGGGTTCGGCGCCGCGATCGGCTGACCCGGACGCGGACCGCGCCAGCGGAGAGGCGCTCGCCGCGTCGGCCAAGAATCGCCACGAGCACGAGCTGGTCATCGACGCGATGCGCAAGGCCCTCGACCCGTGGTGTGTCGATCTTCAGATTCCGCCGACGCCGCAGCTGAGTCACACCGCCGCGGTCTGGCACCTGTCAACGCCGATCAACGGGCGGCTACGCGAAAAGTCAACGACTGCTTTGGATCTGGCTGTCTCCCTGCATCCGACGCCCGCCGTCGGAGGAGCACCCGCAGGCGCCGCCGCGGGACTGATCGGCGAACTGGAGGGTGACCGCGGTTTCTACGCAGGCGCGGTGGGCTGGTGCGACCAACGCGGCGACGGGCGCTGGGTGGTGTCGATCCGGGGCGCACAGCTGTCGGCCGACCGCCGCACCGCCGTGGCGCACGCGGGTGGCGGGATCGTCGCCGAATCCGATCCCGACGACGAAGTCGAGGAAACCACAACGAAATTCACCACGATCCTGTCGGCCCTGGAGGTGCATCCATGATCATCCGGCGTGCCCAGCCCGGCGACGAGGCCGAGCTGACGGCGATGATCCACGAGCTTGCAGAGTTCGAGCGCGCGGGCCACGAATGCACTGTCACCGAAACACAGTTGCGCACAGCGCTTTTCGGTGAGGAACCAACGGTGCAGGCCCATATCGCCGAGGTCGACGGCAAGGCCGCCGCGGGCGCGCTGTGGTTCCGAAACTTCTCGACATGGGACGGCGTCGCGGGCATCTACCTCGAGGACCTGTTCGTTCGCCCGCAGTTCCGCAGGCACGGGCTGGCCCGGGCGATTCTGGCCACGCTGGCACGTGAGTGCTCAGAGAACGGCTACACCCGGCTGTCGTGGGCGGTACTCGACTGGAACGTCGACGCGATCGCCCTCTACGACGCCGTGGGCGGACGCCAGCAGAGCGAGTGGATCACCTACCGGGTGTCGGGTCCGGAGTTGTCGGCGCTCGCGGCTGACTCGTCCGGACCGCCTCCTCAGTGACCGTCGCCGGAGGTCAACCACTGCACGGCCGACGGGCTGAACAGCAGCACCAGCGTGATCAACGCGACGATGCCGACCGGGATGCCGTACATCCATTGGTTGGAGCCGACTGCGATGTACCAGGACACCGGTAACAGAAGCAGCTGTGCGAACACCGCGACGCCGCGTCCCCACCGTCGGCCCGTGCACAGCGCCCAGCCCGCCGCGAGCACTACCCCGCCGATGATCGCGAACCACGCCGCGGTGCCGAACTTGTTCATGCCGGGCTGCTCGGCACCGCCGAAGCCGCTCACGATGTAGATCACCGCCGCGACGAGACCCACAACGC
The DNA here is from genome assembly GCA_963715215.1 of uncultured Actinomycetota bacterium. Lineage (GTDB taxonomy): Bacteria > Actinomycetota > Actinomycetes > Mycobacteriales > Mycobacteriaceae > Mycobacterium. Next base: position 140,878 of record CAVQRJ010000017.1, on the reverse strand, counting down.
CCTCAGCGGCCACGAGCAACCCCGCACAACGTACCGTTTTCGGTGCACGGAGACGTTGATCGGTCATCGTCGTACGGTACCGACGCGAACCCGATCTGCTACCCTCGAGTCCACACCATCCCACAAGATGGTAATGGGATGGTCCTCAGATGGTGAGGAGGGAAATGGCAGAGGTCGACAAGAGCGAAAAGATCACGATCAACGTGGGCCTGGTCGACCTCGGCCAGATCGATCTGCTTGTCGACGAAGGTTTCTACGCCAACCGCACGGACTTCATCCGCACTGCGATACGGCGCCAGCTCGACAGCCGAGCCGCCTCGGTGAACGACACGGTGACCCGCCGAGCGCTGAAACTCGGCACGCTGCAGCTCAGCCGCCGTGACCTGGAGAAACTCCGCGCCGCGGGGCAAATGATCGACCTGCACGTCCTCGGGCTGGCCACGATCGCCGATGATGTCAGTCCCGAACTCGCGCTGGCGACAATCTCGTCGGTCGAGGTGCTCGGCGCCTTCCGGGCACCGCGGGAAGTCAAGGCTGCGCTCGCCACCCGTACCACCTGAGCTGTTCACCCGGCGACGACCAACCGGTCGACGTCACCGTCAACACCCTGAAGGGGTTCTCGTGAAGAACTACTACCGTGCTGCCGGCATGTCAGAAGCGATGAGGCTCACCCGCAGGGGACACCTGACCAAGGCCGTCGAGGTGCTGCAGCGCACGCTTGGGGCCCCCGCTGGACCGGTCGCCACGCCGTTCGCAGGCGGACTGCTCGAGAAGCTGCGGGCCACGCCGACCCCAAGGCCCGGCGCAGCGGCGGCGGCGACCGCACCAGGTGGTCAGATCCGCCACTTGAACCACACCGAGGCAGCCGGGACCAGAACCTACGATCTCTATATCCCCCGCGGCTACACCGGCTCGCCAGTGCCACTTGTCGTCATGCTGCACGGAGGCAGACAGGACGTCACCGACTTCGCCGCCGGCACTCGAATGAACGAGCTTGCCGAGAAGCACACGTTTCTCGTCGCCTATCCGCAGCAGTCCGCGGCTGCCAACCGCGGCCGCTACTGGAACTGGTTCTCCCCCGCCGACCAGCGGGCCGGCGCGGGCGAACCCGCGATCATCGCAGGCATCACCCGTCAGATCATGGCCGACCACGAGGTCGAACCCGGCCGGGTGTATATCGCCGGCCTCTCCGCAGGCGGTGCCATGGCCGCGGTGATGGCCGCGACCCACCCGGAGTTGTATGCCGGTGTCGGCGTGCATTCCGGGATCGCCTACGGCGCCGCAAGAGACCTCGCGTCGGCGTTTCGTGCCATGCGAACCGGCGGCTCGCCAGCACGGGGCGGCCGAGTGCCGTTGATCGTGTTCCACGGTGACCGCGACGGGATCGTCGCGCCGGTGAACGCACAGAACCTGGTGGCCGCCCGGCTCGCCACGGCCGATACCTCGGTGTCAGACACGATCTACCTCGATGAGCGGACCACCGGCGGGCACGCCTGCACCCGGACGGTGCATACCGATGTCGACGGCGTTGTCCTCGCTGAGTCCTGGACCGTGCACGGAGGTGGGCACGCCTGGTCCGGAGGGAGCCCGGTCGGGTCCTACACCGACCCGTCGGGCCCCGATGCGTCCGCCGAGATGGTCCGGTTCTTCCTCGCGCACAGCCGCGAGGAAGGCTGAGAACTCAGCCGCCGACGCCGTCGGGGTCGCCGCGCTGCCAGGTCACCACCAGTTCGCGTTTGGCTCCGAAGCGCTCCAGGTGACGGCCCAGCACGTCTTCGACATGGGCGAGCGACTCCAGGTCGTCGGCGGCGGCTTCGAGTACGAGGCGGTCGTCCTCCGGCCGGACCGTGCCCGTGCCGTAGGGGAAGACCAATCGTCCGCCCTGCCGCTCGCCGGCGACCGTCTCGACGGTGTCCTTTCGGCCGAGATGGGCAAGAAGTTGTTTCGCGTAGCGTTCGGGCGCGTCCGTCGCCACCAATGCAATCGACCTCATCCTTCGAAGACTCGTTGCACGGTGCGGGCTCAGGCAATAACGCGACGACCTACTTCCGTTCAGCGGGATCGGATTTCGCGGTATCGGGTATTCGTCGGCACCTGTCGGAGACTGACATGGTGACGATCTACGACACACCCAAGATTGATTGTCACAATCACCTGCTCGACCCCGCCCACTTCGGATACACCCCCGATGCCTGGTACCACCCAGTGGACAATGAGCAGGGCACGGCGCGCCAACTGATTGACCTGTTCGACGCTTACGGAACCCGACATGCGCTGGTGGTGGGCCCCAACTCGGGATACGACAAGGACAACCGATGCCTGCTCGACTTGCTCGAGCGTGGCAATGGCCGGTTCAAGGGTGTCGCTGTGGTCGAAAACGACACCAGCCGAACCGAATTGGAGCGACTTCGCGATCGCGGCATCGTGGGCACCACAATGCAGGTCGCGCTACTGGGCGTCGATGCGTTCCGTGACACCGAGGCGCTGCTACACGATCTCGCGAGTCTCGACATGTTCGCCGACGTACAGGTGGAGGCGAACCAGCTGGTCGAACTGGCACCGATTCTGGAGCCGTCCGGGGTGCGCGTGCTGATCGATCACTGCGGACGGCCCACTCCGTCCGCAGGCCTTGATCAGCCAGGATTTCGGCTCCTGCTCGACCTGGCATCGAGCGGCCGGTACTTCGTCAAGATCTCCGGCCTGGTGAAGTGCTCGGCGACGCGATACCCATGGCAGGACTCCTGGCCCTTCGTGCAGGCGCTGCTGGAGGCCTTCACACCGGACCGGTGCATATGGGGGTCGGACTGGCCGTTCCTGCGGGCGCCCGAGCGCATCGACTACGGACTCATCCTGGCTCTGATCGAGAAGCTGGTGCCCGACCCCGTCGATCGCCACACGATGCTGTGGGAAACACCCTTGCGGCTCTTCGGGTTTGACGAGGCTTAGTGGTTGCAGGCGGTGTCGAGAGACGGAATCGCCCTCCCCACAACGCCTTACACATGACACTGCCGATTAGTTGTGGGCGACCAGCCGAGCCAGTAGCTCCAGCACGTGCTGGTAGGGCCTGCCGACGGCCCGGGTCATCCCCAGTTCGCAGGTGCGGTTGCAGGACACGTGGGCGACCGCGTCCCGCTGTGCGACCTCGACCGCTTCCGGCGCCGTCGCGGACGCCGTGAGCTCGGGGTGCAGCATGCCGCGGTCCCCGGCGAACGCGCAGCAGCCCCAGTCCTCGGGAATGTGCACGTCATCGGCGACGGCGGCGGCCAGCGTGGCCAGGGTCGCGTTGAGCTGCAACCGGGTCGACGAGCAGGTCGGGTGCACCGACACCGACGGCACCCGCTCGTAGTCCCCCAGTTTCGGCAGCACGTGCTCAACGACGAACTGCATCGCGTCCAGCACCCGGATATGGGGCGCGCTCCCGAGCAAGGCGTGGAACCCCTCGGTGCACGAGGACGCGTCGGTGACCACCGGCAGCTCCCCGTCGCGGGTGGCGGCCAGCACCGCGGGCAGCACCCGCTCGCGCATCCGGTCGTAACCGCCCGGAATTCCCTTCGACGACCACGGGGTGCCGCAGCACAGCGACTCAATCTCCGGCGGCACCAGCAGCGTGATCCCGGCCCGCTCACACAACTGCTCGAAGTCGGCCTGCACCCCGGGCCCGCCGTCGGCCGGGCCGAACATGGTGTTCACGCACGCCGGTAGGTACACGGCCACCGGCGCGGACTCGGGAGCCGGCCGGCGTCGACGCGGACCGCCGCCAGGCAGCTCGGCCGACCACAGCGGCACCCGGTCGTCGCCGGCCACCGCCCTGGCCCCGCCGTTCGCCGCGGTCACCACCGGCGCGAGTGCGCCGGGCAGGTGCGACATCGCAGTCAACCCGGCCGATGCCCCACGCGTCACCGCGGCCCACCGGCCGGCGGCCGCCGTCCAGACCGCCGTGTTTGCCCTTGGCTGGTCCTGCTTGCGCAGCCGCTTCACCAGGTCTCCGGTGTTGATCAGCACCGGGCAGGCGGTCTGGCACATGCCGTCCACCGCGCAGGTCTGCACGGCCGCATACCGGTAGTCGTCGGTCAGTTCGGCGACCAGCTCGGTGTCGCCGGCCAGCTCGGCGCCGCGGATGGCCCGCCAGGCGGCGATGCGCTGGCGTGGGGTGAGCGTCAGATTGCGGCTCGGGCACACCGGCTCGCAGAATCCGCACGCCGTGCACCGGTCCACCTCCGGCTCGACGACGGGGGCCAGCTTGATGTGCTTGAGGTGCAGCTGCGGATCGTCGGAGATCACGACACCGGGGTTGAGGATGTTATGCGGGTCGAACAGCCGCTTGACCTGGCACATCACCTCGTACAGCTCGTCACCGAACTGGCGGCGCACGTACGGGGCCATCACCCGGCCGGTGCCGTGCTCGGCCTTGAGCGAGCCGTCGTGGCCGAGCACCAGCTCGACCATGTCCTCGGTGAAGTTGGAGTAGCGGCCCAGCTGCTCGTCGGTCTCGAATCGGTCGGTCAGCATGAAGTGGATGTTGCCGTCCTTGGCGTGGCCGAAGACCACGCTGTCGCGGTAGTCGTAGCGGTCGAAGAGCACGGCCAGGTCCCGGCAGGTCTCGGCCAGCCGCGGCACCGGCACCACGATGTCCTCCAGCAGCGCGGTGGTGCCGGTCGGGCGGGCCCCGGCCACCGAGGAGTAGAGGCCCTTGCGCAGCTTCCACCAACCGCCGCGGATCCCGGCGTCACCAGTCAGCTCGACCGTGTCCGCGGTTGGCAGATCGGCGAGCGTGGACGCTGCGGCCGCAGTCAGCTCGGCCAGCTCCTCGGCCGTGGTGCCCTGATACTCCAGCAGCAGCGCGGCCTGCCGGTTCACCGCGATCCGGGCCACCGCGGGCGGGCAGTCCGGGAACGACTGCCCCACCCGCAACGAGGTGGCGTCCATCAGCTCCAGCGTCGCCGCGTCGGTGGCCACCAGCGCGGGCAACGCCGCGCTGGCTGCGAACAGGTCGTCGAACACCAGCAGCGCGGAAGCGGCCCGGGTGCGCAGCGGCACCGTCCGGAACGTCGCGGACGTGACGAAGGCCAGCGTGCCCTCGCTGCCGACCAGCAGGTGGGTCAGGATCGCGGCCGGGGTGTCGTACTCCACCAACGCGTTGAGCCCGTAGCCCATCGTGTTCTTCATCGAGAACTGCTGGGCGAGCTTCGCCACCGAGCGCGGATTGCCGAGGATGCGCCCGCGCAGCGCAAACAGCCCCTCGTAGAGGTCCGGCTCCCGGGCGCGCAACCGCTCGTCGGCGTCCGAAGCCCCGGTGTCCACCACCGTGCCGGATGGCAGCACTGCGATCACCGACTCAAGGGTGCGGTAACTGTTCTCCACCGTCCCGCAGGCCATCCCGCTGGCGTTGTTGGCCAGCACACCGCCGACCGTGCAGGCCGCTTCGCTGGCCGGGTCCGGTCCGAACTTGCGTCCATGGCGCAGCAGCCGCGCGTTCAGCTGACGGACCGTGACCCCCGGCTGTACCCGCACCCGCAGTCCTCCGTCGAGGATCTCGACGTCCCGGAAGTGCCGGCGGGTGTCCACCAGAAGCCGGTCGGTGACCGACTGCCCGGACAAGCTGGTGCCGCCCGAGCGGAATGTCAGCGGCACCCCGTGATGCCGGCTGACCTGCAGCAGCCGGGCCACCTCGGCGGAATCACGGGGGACGACGACCGCCTCCGGCAGCAGCAGGAAGTGCGAGGCGTCGTGCGCCTGCGCGTGCCGGGTGAGCGCGTCGGCCCTGACCCGGTCCGGGTCGCCCAGCACCGTGCGCAGCTCGTCCAGAAAGGCCCGCGGGCTCATGGTCCTACCCCCCCTGAACCAGGAGCACGTGCAGCGTACGCGGACCGTGCACGCCCTCGACCCGGTCAAGCTCGATGTCGCTGGTCGCCGACGGTCCGGAGATCCAGGTCAGCGGGCGACCCGGTTCAAGCCGCTCGATCGCAGCCGGCACGTCGTCGACCACGTCCCGTGCCCGGACGATGCACAGGTGCACGTCAGGGACGAGCGTGAGTGCCCTTCGCCCGCACAGCCCCCCGCTCTCCAGGACGATCGTCCCGGTTTCTGCGATGCCGACCACCGATCCGGTGACCACCGCGTCGACGGCATCGAGCTCGGCCACCGACAGTGGCGCCCCCGGGGAATCCGCCACGAGCGATACGGACCCGTCCGCCGTTGCGACCCACTCGTCCGGCAATGCTGGTGGCACCGCCACCCGGTTCGCGCTGTATCGGCGCAGTGCTGTGTCCACCGCCTCGGCGACGCCGTCTGCCGGCACCCGCTCGACGGTCGCCTTGTAGTCGGCGACCCGTTCGCAGAACCGATCGACCGTGCCCTCCGGCTGGTCCCTCGTGCGGTGGTAGTTGCGGGGAATCGCATCCTCACCCGTGATGTCCCCATCGGCAAGGGCGGCCCGGATCCGGCCGAGCACCTCCTCGCGAGTGCCCATCAGGATCTCACCTTCCTGTTCTGCTTTTTTCGAGCCGTCGCCACCAGGCACGGAACGACTCTCGTGGCGGCAGCGGGGTATCGCGGGCGCGGCTCCACTTCGCGGCCGGCCCCAGGAACGGAATCGGCCCGAGCGCGGCCCGATCGCCGAGCAGTCGCCGTCCGAAGCCCATCAGATGCTCGAGCCCCGCGAGCCTGCTCGGCCGCATGAAAATCCACTCGGCTGCGCGCATGCCGAGGAACTCGGCGTTCGGCACGCGGTGTTCCCGGGAGGCGTCGACCACCTTGCCTCGCAGGTGTACGAGCACGTCCGGGATGTCGATACGCACTGGGCACACTTCGAAGCAGCGTCCGCACAGCGTGGAGGCATACGGCAGCGACTTCTCCACCGGTCCCGCGTCGACCCCGTTGAGCAGCGGGTTGAGGATGGCGCCGATCGGGCCGGGGTAGACCGAGCCGTAGGCGTGGCCGCCGGTGCGCTCGTAGACGGGGCAGAAGTTCATGCAGGCCGAGCAGCGGATGCAGCGCAGGGCCTGGCGTCCCACGGGGTCTGTCAGCGCGCGGGTGCGGCCGTTGTCGACCAGGACGATGTGCACGGTCTGCGGTCCGTCGTCGTCGGCGACGCCGGTCCAGGTGGTGGTGTAGGGGTTCATCCGCTCGCCGGTCGACGAGCGGGGCAGCAGCTGCAGGAAGACCTCGAGGTCCGTCCAGGTGGGAATGATCTTTTCGACGCCGACGACGCTGATCAGTGTCTCGGGCAGGGTCAGGCACATGCGCCCGTTGCCCTCGGACTCCACGACGACGAGTGTTCCGGTCTCGGCGACGGCGAAGTTAGCACCGGAGATGCCGACCTTGGCCGTCATGAATTTGCGCCGCAGGTGCGCCCGGGCGGCGCCGGCGAGCGCACGGGGGTCATCGGTGAGGTCGGCTGGCGCATCTGGCATCTCGCGCAGGAAGATCTCGCGGATCTCGGCCCGGTTGAGGTGGATGGCGGGCACCAGGATGTGGCTGGGGAGGTCGTCGTTGAGCTGCACGATCAGCTCGGCGAGGTCGGTCTCCAGCGCGGCGATGCCCTCGGCGGCAAGGGCCTCGTTCATGCCCAGCTCCTGGGTCAGCATCGACTTGACCTTGACCACCTCGTCGGCGCCCGCCTGCCGAACGAGATCGGCGACGATCCGGTTGGCCTCCTCCCCGTCAAGCGCCCAGTGCACCTGCGCGCCCGCGGCCGTCGCCGCGGCCTCGAACTTTTCGAGGTAGTGGTCGAGGTGCCGCAGCGCCTGGTCCTTGATCGCCGCCCCGGCCAGCCGCAGCTCCTGCCAGTCGTCGAGCTCGCCGACGACGGCGTCCCGCTTGGCGCGGATGACTCTGGTGGCGTGGGTGATGTTGCGCCGCAGCTGGGTGTCGGCGAGGGCCAACTTGGCAGCCTCCGGGAACCTCGGCATCCCCACGAACGTGTTACTCACGCCATCGTCTCCTTCTCCGGGATGCCCTTCCGTTGCGTCGACTCCGCCGGCTGTGGTGCGGGTGCGGTGGCGGCGTTGCGCTCGGTGGAGGCCAGCACCTCAGCGATGTGCATCGTGCGCACCCCCGACCGCCCCCGGCCGAGCATCCCGCCGATGTGGGTGAGGCAGGAGTTGTCGGCCGCAACTAGCACCTCGGCGCCGGTCTCGCGGACCCGGCGGACCTTGTCCGCGCCCATCGCGACCGACACGTCCGCGTTCTTGATGGCGAAGGTGCCGCCGAAGCCGCAGCACTCCTCCCGTTCGGGCAGGTCCACCAGGGTCAGCCCGCGCACCGCCCGCAGGAGCCGGTAGGGGCGCTCGCCCAGCCCGAGCGCGCGCAGCGAGTGGCAGGTCGGGTGGTAGGTCACCCGGTGCGGAAAGTACGCTCCCACGTCCTCGCGGCCGAGCACGTCGACCAGGAACTGGGTTAGCTCGTAGGTCCGCGGCGCGACCCGGGCGACCCCATCGCGCAGGGCCGCGTCACCCCGCTCGGCGGCGATCTTGTGGTGGTAGTGCACGATCGTGCCCGCGCACGACGCCGACGGGACGACCACGGCGTCGTAGCCCTCGAACGTGTCGACGTACCGGCGCACCAGCGGCAGCGCCTCGGCTCGGTAGCCGGTGTTGATGTGCATCTGGCCGCAGCATGTCTGTCCCATCGGGAAGTCCACGTCCACCCCGAGCCGCTCCAGCAGCTCGACGGTGGCCTTCCCGGACGCCGGGAACATCATGTCGTTGAAGCAGGTCACGAACAGCGCGATTCTCATGGCCTATCCCTCGCTCACTCTGGTGATGGGTCGGCGTTGTTTTGATCACGGCAGCATCCAGGCCAGCACGGGGGTCGACTGCAGGTAGACCAGCACGCACATCGCCGCGAGCAGCCCGATGCTCCACAGCACGGTCTTGCGGAACAGGTCGGCCTCCCGACCGACGATGCCCACCGCGGTGGCCGCGATCGTCAGGTTCTGCGGGCTGATCATCTTGCCGACGACGCCGCCGGAGGTGTTCGCGGCGACCAGCAGGGTCGGGTCGATCCCGGCCTCCTTGGCCGCGGTCTGCTGCAGGGTGGCGAACAGCGCGTTGGCCGAGGTGTCGGAGCCGGTGACCGCGGTGCCCAGCCAGCCGAGGATGGGTGACAGGAACGCGAACGCCGCCCCGGTGCCGGCGATCCAGGTGCCGATCGTGATCGTCTGACCGGACAGGTTCATGACGTAGGCCAGCGCGAGCACGGAGGCCACGGTGAGGAACGCCCAGCGCAGCTTGACCGCGGTGTCGACCAGCTCGCGCAGCGCCCGCCCGATGGACACCCGGTAGACCAGCGCCACGATGAACCCGCAGATCAGCAGCAGGGTGCCGGGGTTGGACAGCCACTGGAAGTTGTAGACCGTGGCGGTCACCGGCTTGCCGGCGGAGTTGAAGACGTTGCCGTCGAGCCCGGGCCACGGCACCTTGACATCCGACGCGGCGAGGCTGTGCTTGACCGGAGCCCACAACTTGGCCAGCGAGAACACCACGATCACCAGCAGGTACGGGAAGAACGCCATGAACATCCGCCCGCGGGTGAGCCCCTCGGCGCGGTCAACCAGCGCCAGGTGCTGCTCCTGCCGGGTCTGCACGCCACCGCTCGAGGGGCTGGTGTGCCCGTCCTGGCTGGCGGACAGCTCGGCCTCGTGCTCGCCGTGCAGCTTGGCCGCAGCCTCCTCTCCGCCCTGCGGGGTCCAGAACTTCAGGAACACCACCGCGGCGGCCAGACCGGCCAGCGCGGCCACGATGTCGGTGAGCTCCACCGACAGGTAGTTCGACGACAGGAACTGCACCACCGCAAAGGTGACTCCTACCGCCAGGGCCACCGGCCAGGTCTGGCGGACCCCGCGTATGCCGTCGACCAGCAACACCAGCAGCAGGGGCACGATGAACGCCAGGATGGGGGTCTGGCGGCCCACGTAGGCGCCGATCTCGGTGTACGGAATACCGGTCAGGGTGCCCGCGGTGATGATCGGGGTGCCGATCGCGCCGAAGGCGACCGGGGCGGTGTTGGCCAGCAGCACGACCACGGCCGCCCGGACGGCAGAGAAGCCCAGGGCCATCAGCATCACACCGGTGATGGCGACCGGGGCGCCGAACCCGGCCAGCGCCTCCAGCAGCCCGCCGAAGCAGAACGCGATGATGATCGCCTGGGCGCGTGGGTCGTCGGAGATCAAGTGGAACGCGGCGCGCAGATCCTCGAACCGGCCGCTGACCACCGTCACCTGGTAGAGCCAGATCGCGTTGAACACGATCCACATGATCGGGAAGAGGCCGAACACCGCGCCCTGGGTGCCGGCGAGGACCGCCAGGCCTACCGGCATGCCGAAGGCGGTGACGGCCACCACGATCGCCACGGCGAGCGCGGTCAGGCCCGCCCACTGCGCCTTCCAGCGCAGCGCGCCGAGCAGCACGAAGATCGTCAACAGCGGTAGCAGCCCGACCAGGGAGGAGACGGTGAGATTCCCTAGTGGGGCGAGCTCCTGCTGAAACATGGCGGCTCCCGAAATCGGACGACGGATGAGAATGTCGCGCTGGTCTGACCATAAGCTCGTTGTCGAGTCTGGTCAGCAGTTCGGCCAGGTCGGTGGTGGTGAACTTCGATTTGAACGGGCCCGCGCCCTGGTGGTAGCTGTGCTCGAATGCTGACAGGCGGCCGGAGACGGCGTCGAGATCGGTGAAGTCGTTGGGCGAGAGCACTTTCCGTTGGACGATGGTTAACAGGGACCGGTGATCGGCGTGCTCACCGCGCGGCACCCCTTGCACGGCCGTTTCGCCAGTTACTGGCCGAAGCGGTCAACCGGTAACAGCCGGCTCGGTCAGCTTGACGGGCCGCCCGGTTCTGGCGGACTCCACCACGGCGTCGACCACCCGCATCGTCTTGAGTCCGTCCCGGCCGCTACAGATCGGCTCGGCCTCACCGCGGATGACGGCGGCGAAGTGCGTCACCTGGTCGGCGAGGGGATCACTGCGCTCGACGCTTGCGGTGGAGGTGGTGAAAGGCTTCCACCACGACCGTTCACCTCGGAAAACCTTCACCCGCATCGTCGGTACCGACAACGAACCCGCCGTCCCGACGATGTGATAGGCGTCCTCGTCGCCGTAGTGGGCGTAGGTGGAGTTCTCCAGGGAGGTCTGTTCCCAGCTGCGCGGCGACGCCGCCGTGTCGGAGAGCAGGAACGTGCCGAGCGCACCGTTTCTAAAACGGAAGACCATCGCCGAGGTGTCCTCGACGGGAAACCCTCGAGTCGCGTTGGACGTCAGAGCGATCACGGTGTCGATGTCACCGAGAAGCGAGAGCAGGTTGTTCACCTCGTGAGTCAGGTTTATCAGGATGGGCCCACCGCCCGGCTCGCGTCGCCACCCGTCCCCGACATCGAAGTAGTCGTCGGGCTTGTAGAACAATGCCGTGCCGGAAACGCCGACAAGCGTTCCCAGAACTCCGCTTTGGACTATTTCACGGGCCTTGGTCATGATCGCGCTGTAGTTGCGGTGGTGTCCGGTGAGAACCGGTACCCCGGACTTTTCGCCTGCCTCGACGAGCAGGGTGGCGGACGCGACGTCATCCCCGATGGGTTTTTCGACGAGGACAGGCACTCCGGCCGCAACACACTCCAAGCCGCCGTCGACGTGCATCCGGTTGGGCGTGGCCAGGATGATGCCGTCCGGCTTGTCGTCGGCGAACAGCTCGGCGAGGGACGGGTACAGCCGAACACCGAACCGCTCGGCCATGGCAGGCCCCGCCGGGCCGGGGTCCACGATCGACGCGAGCGCGGCCGCGTCGCAGGCGTCGACTTCCTCGATGTGCCGCGTGCCGATCAGGCCGGCGCCGGCCACCGCGATTCGAACCTGGTTCATCGAGTAGCGCTACCCCGCGCGCTGCGACAACTCGTGGAGGCCGTTGATCGCCAGCGAGTAACCGAAAACCCCGAACCCGACGATGATCCCGCGCGCGAGCGGTGAGATCACCGAATGATGCCGAAACTCCTCCCTCGCATGCACATTCGATATGTGCAGCTCGATCACCGGCAGCGTGGCCGCCTCGATCGCGTCGGCAATCGCATACGAGTAGTGGGTATGCGCACCCGGGTTGTACACCGCGCCGATCGAACCGCCCGCTTTGACGGCCGCGCCGGTCTCGTGGATCCAATCCACCAGTTGGCCTTCATGGTTCGACTGCAGGAACACCAATTCGAGTCCGAGCTTTTCGGCATCCTGTTCACACATCCGCTCGACGTCGGCAAGTGTCGTGGAACCGTACACCTCCGGCTTGCGGGTGCCGAGCAGGTTGAGATTGGGGCCGTTCATCACGGTGACGGAGGTCATGGCAACTCCCTGTCGGCGTCGGCGAGAACTGAACCCGCAGTGGCACTACTTCGACACGAGTGCCTTTGCCTCGGTCCGCATCCGCTCGTACTGCTCTTTGGGAACGGGGACGGCGTCCTTCTTGCCGAGATCGTTCATGTAAATCCTGGACGTCTCGCGCGCGGAGAACGCGGCGAGTGCGGCCAGCGCTGCCAGCCCGAGCGTAAAGGTGCCGACGACCAGGATCACCCGACCCTCGGCGGCATCCGCCGCCGCCCTGCAGGTTTCGCCCGAGGGCAACACATGGTCCGGCAGGAACTTCTTCTTCTCCACGCACGCACCCGGCGCCGGGCCGGCGAGCACCGCGTAGATCGCGGGCAGGAACGCGGTGATCAAGGTGCCGATGTTCTGCGACACCGCGAATCCGGTGACCCGCGTCTTGGCGGGGAACAGTTCCGGATAGAAGGACGGGAAGACGGCGTTGTAGCCCTGGTAGACGATCCCCCACATCAGGATGGCGATAAGGAATGCCAGCGGGAGGTTCCCGTGGCTCACCGCGTACAGATACGGATATCCGAGGATCCCGGCACCGAGACAGCCGGCGATCATGACCGGGCGTCGACCGATCCGATCGGAGAGGTTGCCCACGAACGGGATGAGGATCACCGCGACGGCGTTCCCCGCCACCCCGATCCAAAGGTAGTCGGACGTCCTCAACCCGATTCCATAAGCGGCGTTGGTCGCAAACGTCGCCCCGAAGATGGTCACGGTGGTCGGAACGACGTTCATCAGCGCCATGCAGATGACCCGGAGCATGTCGGTGCCATTCTCCTTGGCCGCCATCACGATCGGTGCCTTGGGCACCTCGCCGTGCACCTCCTCCTCCTTGAACACCGGCGTCTCGTCAACTCGTCGACGGATGATGTAGCCCGCAAGAACCACGACCGCGCTGAGCAGGAACGGGATCCGCCAGCCCCAGCTTTCAAAGGCGTCTTTGGGCAGCATTATGGACAACGGCAGGAAGACCGCCGCGGCCAGGATTTGTCCGGCCTGCACCCCTTGCAGGGTGAAGCTGCTGAAATACCCGCGCCGACCGAATGGTGAGTGTTCGAGGATCATCGAGCCGGCCCCGGCGATTTCACCGCCGACCGCGAAGCCCTGGATCAACCTCAGGGCGACGAGCAGTATCGGCGCCCAGACGCCGATCGCCGCATACGACGGAAGCAGCCCGACGCCGAACGTCGAGATCCCCATCATCAACATGCAGAGAACGAGGACGGTCTTTCTGCCGTGCTTGTCGCCGAAATGCCCGAGAACGAACGCCCCAATGGGCCGCGCAACGTAGCCGACGCCGAACGTGGCGAACGACGCGACGATGCCGACCTGCGGGTTGTCCGACGGGAAGAAGAGGTTCGGAAAGACCAGCGCCGCGGCCTGTGCGTAGATGAAGAAGTCGTAGTACTCGAGCGCGCTGCCTATCCAGCCACTCGCGGCGGCTTTCTTGGGCGTCTTGGCATACTCCGTGGGTTCGGGCGAACCGGCCGGCTCGACGATTGCGTCTCCCATGGGAACTCCTGTCACGCTCAGGCCGGCGCAACCTGCGGCCGATGTGTAGGTAGTTCAGCGCGGGAGTTCGGCCAGGTCAACGGCGCTCGCCTCGATTTCCACTGAGCGGCATCACATCAACGCCCGCTGTCGAGCCCGACCGTTCCGGCGAGTGGAAATGACCGGCCGATGCCTTCACCCACGGACCGTGATGGGCGACGCTGGTGTTGTGGCCGGACGCACCGCCGGAGGAGTTGCATGAGCGTTTACCAGTTGCAGCAGTGCCTGTTCGACCATCTGAGAGCCCTGGAAGATGCGCCGTCCGACGGACCTCGGCCCGAGCTCTCCACCGAGGGGTACTCGCTGACCGACGAGGAACGACAGGCGCTCGAAAAGCGAGACATCGGCGCGCTCTACGCGCTGGGCACTCACCCGGTGATCATCAACGGCTACTGCAGGGCCATGGGCTACAAGCGCGCGGACTACCGCCCGCTGTTCAAGGAAACGACCACCGTGAGCAAGGGGAAGGCCAGATGGCGGAAATCGTGATGGCGTACTCGGCCTCACACGCGCCGATGATGACAGCGGACCGGGAATCGGCGCCCCGCGAGCAGGCCGACAACTTCTTCGGCGCCCTGCGTCAGCTTCGGGAGCGGGCGATCGAGACAGACGTCCAGGCTGTTGTCATGGTTTCGGGTGAGCACTTCTCGAACTTCTTCCTGAACAACCTTCCGCAGATCGTGATCGGAGTCGGCGACGATCATGTGGGGCCGAAGGAGATGTGGCTGAAGATCCCAAAGGTCGCTGTACCCAACGAACCCAAGCTGGCGCAGCACCTCATGAACGAGACCGTCGCGGCGGGGTTCCAGCCGGCCCTTTCGACAAAAATGACGGCCGATCACGGCTTCATGACCGTGTACTACGAACTCGACCCGCTTATGCGACTCCCCATGGTGCCGATCGTAATGAACTGCACCACACCGCCTTTGATGACGCTGCGGCATGTCTACAATTTCGGAGTGGCGCTCGGTGACGCCATCCGCAGCTACCCCGGCCTGGAACGCGTCGCGTTGGTGGGCGCGGGCGGTCTGTCCCATTTCGTCGGTGAGCCACGGGTCGGCGACATCGACGAAGAATTCGACCGGTGGTTCCTCGATCAACTCGAGAGCGGCGATCTGGACAACCTGCTGGACATCCCAAACGATGAGCTGATGCTGGCCGGAAACGGGACCGGCGAGGTTCGCAGCTGGGTCACCGTGGCCGCCGCGATGCGCGGGTACAAGGCCAAATCGCTGGCTTACGAGCCGATTTACGAATGGATCAACGGCATGGGCGTCGTGCTGTACGAAGGTGCTACACAATGATCACGGGCAAGACGACCTTGATCGCGCATCTCGGATACCCCACCGAGGCTTTCAAGGCGCCGATGATCTATAACCCCTATTTCGAAAAGGCCGGCGTCGACGCGGTCGTGATGCCGATGGGCATCCAGGCCGAACACTATTCAACTTTCCTTCGGGAGTTGTTCAACGTCACCAATATTCGTGGAGCGCTAGTCACGATGCCGCACAAGGTCACCACCGTCGGACTCGCCGACGAAGTGAGCCCAACGGCACAGATCGCCGGTTCGGCCAATGCGCTACTCAAACGCGCCGACGGGACCCTGCTGGCGGACATGTTCGACGGTGAAGGTTTCGTGCGTGGTGTCCGCCGTAAAGGACGCAAACTAGAGGGGGCCGACGCGCTCGTGGTCGGCTGCGGCGGGGTCGGCTCGGCCATCGCCGCATCCTTGGCAGCAGCCGGCGTGAGCCGCTTGGGGTTATTCGACGCCAACTCCGCGTCCGCCGACGCGCTCGCCGATCGGCTGACCGAACACTATCCAGAGCTCAGCGTCGGCACCGGTTCCACAGACCCGGACGGCTACGACGTCGTCGTGAATGCGACCCCGCTCGGCATGAACGAAGGCGATCCGCTTCCCCTGGACATGTCGCGCGTTGACCCGGGCACATTCGTCGGCGAGGTCGTGATGAAACAGGCCGTCACGCCGTTCCTGCGGGCGGCTCAAGACCGCGGGTGCCAAACCCAGGAGGGCACGGACATGCTCTTCGAGCAGATCCCGGCCTATCTCGAGTTCTTCGGCTTCCCCACCACGACGCCGGATGACCTGCGCGCTGTCGCGCGGGTCGAGTACTGACCGCTTACGCCAGGGTGACCTGGTTCACACACCGCTGAGTGGGATCGAACCCCGGGCAAACATGCGGCTACTGTAACGATCGCACGAGCACCGGCGTAGGTGCCGGACGAAATGGAGCAATTGTGGTTCAAGCCGTAGGAATTATCGGTGGCGGCATCATGGGATGCGGCATTGCCGAGGTCGCCGCTCGCAGCGGCTGCGACGTGGTGCTTCGCGAGGTCAATCAGGCACTGGTCGATGCCAGCGTCCGCCGACTTGAGTCGTCGCTGGACACGGCCGTGCGCAAGGCGAAGCTCACCGTCGAGGAGCGCGACGACATTCGACAGCGCGTCCGCTTCACCGACAGTCTGGAAGAGCTGTCCCATTGCGACCTGGTCGCCGAAGCGGTGGTCGAAGACCTCGACACGAAGGCCGCCATCTTCACCGCCCTCGGAAAGATCGTCCGGCCGGACACGCTGATCACCAGCAACACGTCATCCATCCCGATCATGAAACTGGCGGCCGCGACGGACAGGCCGGAACGCGTCATCGGCATGCACTTCTTCAATCCGGCAACGGTGCTTCCCCTGGTCGAGATCATTCCCTGTGAACTGACATCGGACGAAACCCTGAGCCGCACCAGTGAGTTCGCGCGCGATCGGCTCGGGAAAACCATCATTACCGCGAAGGACCGTGCTGGATTCGTGGTCAACGCGCTGCTGATCCCGTATCTGTTGGCAGCGATCCGAATGGTGGATTCGGGCCTCGCGAGCGCCGAGGACATCGACAAGGCAATGGTCGGCGGCTGTGCGCACCCGATGGGGCCACTGGCGCTGACGGACCTCATCGGTCTCGACACCACCGTCGCGGTCGCGGAATCGATGTACGCCGAGACCAAGGAGCGGCTCTACGCGCCTCCAGCGCTGCTGCTGAGGAAGGTCGAAGCAGGCGAATTGGGCCGCAAGAGCGGCCGAGGCTTCTTCACCTACTGAGGCGCTACTCCTCGTCGACGGCCTTGGTGCGTAGGCCGGGAGTCACGCCACGGTGAGCCGAGATGCGCACCGGCGCGTTTGCCGTGCCGTACGAGTCGTATCCGTCGATCCGTTGGCACAGCTCGAAAAAGAGGCGGTTGCCGATCATCGGCGTGAAGGCCTGAAGCAGCTTCCCGGACCCTATCTGGTCGTACAGGATGCCGAGGCGTTCCATCTGCTCGACGGTCGCGGCGTCGAAGTCCGAGCGAGTCGCCAGGTCGACGTAGTAGTTGTGACCGACGCGCAATAGCTCGCCGCCACGGGCCCACACCCGTTCGCAGGCCTCGAAGATGTCGGACACCTCGAACGCGACGGAGTTCTTGCGCGACTCGTCCTCGGTGACACCGGCCTCGTCGTCGAGCAGGGCAACCGTTGTGATGATCCGCACCGAGCGGTCCTCGTTGCTCACCGCGCGTGACCGGAACAACCCGTAGGTGGCGGGGATCTCGAGGTCTTCATGCGTCTGCAGGCCCAGCGCGGACTTGAAGAAGAGCGCAGCCTCCTCGAAGTTGTCGAAGGGCTGGGCCAGGCTTACGTGGTCGATGCGCAGGTCGAGGTCGTTGCGCTCGTCGGACCCGCCCGAGACCCGGTCGTAGTGCACGCCCCAGCGCTCAGGGTGTTCGGACAAGCGACTGAAGAAGATCACCGTGCCGTCCGGAGCCTCGATCGCGGTGTTCGGAGCGTCCTTGGGGCCTCGGCCGGGCGCGGCCACCGTCGCATGCAGGTAGGCACCGCGCTCGAATGCGCCGACAGGGTCGGGTGTTCCCACGCCGAGCGCCGCGATGTGCGGGCCGATTTGGCCGCCGCGGCCCACCGGCGACGTGTTGAGCAGAATCTTCGTCTGACCGTGCTCCCACAGCTCGATAGGCTTCTCGAGGTTGTTCCCGGTGTGCCGGAAGCCCAGGGCGGTGAGCGTGGCGGCAGTCAGCGGGTGCTGTTCCAGCACGCCGAGCTCGACAAAATCCAGGCCGGTCACGCGTGGCGGTGGCGCAGCGCTGTCGAGCGAACCGGACGGCATGGTTCCCCGGTGGGCGACGGCGTCCTCGACGTACAGCAGGGACCGCATGGCGTCACGTGCGTTGCGTCCGGCGTCGGAGCGGCGGAAGACCGTGTTGAAGATTTCCAGCGACAGGGGGCCTGTGTACCCGGCGACGAGGCAGTTCTCCAGGAAGCCGGCGACATCCCACGAGCCTTGGCCGGGCCATACCCGGTAATGCCGACTCCACTGCAGGATGTCCATCGCCATCTCGGGCGCGTCGGAGAGCTGGACGAAGAAGATCTTCTCGCCCGGGATGTCGCGGATGGCCCACGGGTCGAGCCGACGCGAAAGCACATGGAAGGTGTCCTGGCAGGTACCCAGCGCCGGGTGGTCGGCCATCTGCACGATCTTCCACGCGCGGCGGAAATCCCAAACGTGAGTCGACCACGCCAGAGCCTCGAACGCGATCCGCATGCCGCGCTCGTGTGCCAGGTCGGCGGCCTTTCGCAGCTGCTCGGCGGACAACTGGTCGTCGTCGATGGCGTCGGGCTGACAGCTCGCACACACCAGGACCAGGTCGGTGCCCAGCTCGGCCATGATGTCGAGCTTGCCCGCCAAGCGCCGCATCGCCCGCGCGTGCTGCGCCTCGGTCATGCCCTCCAGGTCGCGAAACGGTTGCAGCATCTCGATCTTGAGTCCGAGTTCGTCGCAACGCTCCTTGATCCGGCGGGGAGTCCACAAACTGCAGAGCAAGTCCTGGTCGAAGATCTCGACCCCGTCGAAGCCGGCGTTTGCCACTGCAGTGAGCTTCTCGTTGAGAGTCCCAGACAGCGACACCGTGGCGATCGACCGACGCATTCCTGGACGGTAGCGCCGGCATGCGCTGCGGGCACGCCCTTGCCGACCAGTGGCAAGGCGGGAACACAACCGGACCATCTACCCAGTCCCTCGCTGCGACCGGGCACAATAGCGATATGACGACCGAGGATGACGCGGCTTCCAGCCCAACACATTCCTGGGAGCCTGAGCCGGACACACTTGGCAGCTTCATCCGCGTGCAACGTCAACTGGCACAGCTTTCGCTGCGCGAAATGGCCGCGATGACGGCGGTCTCCAACGCCTACCTGAGTCAGATCGAGCGTGACCTGCATCAGCCGTCGCTGAAGGTGATGCAATCGATCGCCGATGCGCTCGGCATCCCCGCCGCCGTCCTGTTGCGCCAGGCGGGTGTCACGTCGCCGGACGGAAGCTCGGGGACGATGGGGTCGGACGAATCCGGCCACATCGACACCGAGCGAGCGATCAAGACCGATCCTCGATTGACACAGGCGCAACGTGAGGCGCTGCTCGGCGTCTACCGCAGCTTTCTCGCGGAGGGCTGAGCGATGCGCAACGCAATTATCGAGGGACCACAAGACATTACGGCTGTCGCGGCACAGGTTGGTCGCCTATCGCGACCTCCCGGGGCCGCCAGGCGCACCGGCCGTGCTGCTCCTGCACGGCATCGGCATGACCGCCGACCTCAACTGGGGAGGCTCGTTCGCGACGCTGCGACAGCGATTCCGGGTGGTTGCGCCGGATCTGCTCGGGCACGGCCGCAGCGGCGGTCCAGCTCCCGATTTCCGCCTTCAAGACTGTGCGGATGCCATGGCGGCGCTCGCGAATTCGCTTGGCATCGAACGGTTCATCGCGACCGGCTACTCAATGGGCGGCCTGATCGCGCAGCTGATGTGGCGCAGGCACCCAAAACTCACCAGTGGGCTGGTGTTATGCGCCAGCTCCCGCAACTTCCTCGGGACCCCGACCGAGCGGATGGTATCGCTGCTCGCACCGACGCTCACGGTTGCAGCCCGGATGAATCCACTGCTGCACGCGGTCGGAGCCGGCGTCCTGGGCTCGAACCTCGTCAACGGCCTGCGCGGCGATCTTCGTCAGTTCGCACTCGCCGAGATGAACCGAACCACCATGACCACCGTGGCCGCGGCTCTGGTCGCGGTGTCCGAATTCACATCGCACGAATGGATCGGTGAAATCGACGTCCCGGTGTCGGTACTGGTGCCGACACGCGACAGGGTCGTGTCGCCCGGCCGCCAGCGCAGGCTGGCGGAGGCGATCCCACACGCAAACGTCGTCACGGTCGACGGCGATCACGCCGTGTGTGTCAGCGACCCGGCCCGGTTCAGCGCAAAGCTGCTGGAAGCATGCCTGGCCACACAGACCGGAGGCATCCCGCCGAATCGGTCCGCCACTCGACGACAATCGCCCGGCGGGCCCTAAACCGCTTAGATGCCGACTGACGACGTCCTGCACTCGAGCTAGCGATTCGGCATCGGCGGCGGTCGCGCTCAAGGCGAGCCGATCAGAGCGCGGAATGACCGTCTCAGTCCCATAGGCGAAGACCAGCCGGCCCCCCAGCGACTCCCCTTCGATCGCCTCAACCGTGATCTTGTGGCTGATATGGGCAAGGAGCTGCTTCCGAGGTCGATCGACGAGTCACGGTCGGGAATGCCCGCACGCGTCGCAAACCGCACGTGAGATGAACGGCAGATAGCTAGCTCAGCGACGCCCCTGTGTCCTGTGCCAACTCCCGCCCATTGGCAGTCTGACATTTCTTCTACCTGGGCACTCCCATTCAACCGAAGTGATTTCTGGTGAGGGCGACACACCGTGCCACTCTGGCTACACAATCACTGAGGAGCACAGGAGTATGGCAGGAATTCGACCGACCCAGAATGCTGTTGGTGCGGACGATGGCGGTACAGGCGACCTGGCACCGGCACAGCCGGCGTACGCGACCGCCATCGGCAAAGCGCTGCTTGCCTTCTCGCCGACCAGCGTCGTCACGTGCGCATCCGCCGGATACCGCAAGCGCCGATCACCGAGCGAGGTTTGGCGCCAACCCCCGCGATGCCGAGATCAATCCACGAAGAATTGCTTGATCTGTGCCCGGGTCGTTTCCCGCCGCGAAGCGTCTGCTGTGTTCCGTCAGTTCAGAAGCGCGCGCCCCAAGCAGATCGTGGCCACGATGATGACTACCGCGTGGTAGACGTCAGCAGCTGCTCAGATATTGCTTGCGTCGGGGGGAAATTCGGGCGCCTCGGGTGCTTCACACGCGATGTCGGGAGTGGCAGCACACGCCATCCCAAGCGTGTAGGCCGTCATCGAAAGCGACCCGTAGACACACCCCTCGGTGAGGACGTCGGCAACCTGGTCCGTGGCTCCGGTCAGGCCCGCGAAGTAGAGCAGCGGAATGAAGTGGTCCGGTGTGGGCACCGCCTTGCGGTAATCGGGGTGTCCGTCGAGGCCGGCAGCGTCGGTCGGCGCCGACACCATGCGTTCCTTGACTCCCTCGTCGAAGCGCACCGCCCAGTCGTAGCCGCTGTCTGGGAGCTGCCAATCCATGCCGCCCAGGTTGTGCACGACGTTTCCGCTCGACAGGATCAGCACCCCACGCTCTCGCAGCGGACCCAGCTTCGCGCCCAGCTGCAGGTGGTAGTCCAGCGGCTTGTTCGCGTTGATCGACAACTGGACCACGGGAACTCCGGCATCCGGGAAGGCGTGTACCAACACCGACCACGTCCCATGGTCGATTCCCCAACTGTCGACGTCCGCGCCCACCCACGTCGGATGCGCGAGATCGCTGACCTCGTCGGCGAGTTCAGGCAGGCCAGGCGCCGGATAATCAACTTCGAAGAGCTGCCGCGGGAAACCGTAGAAGTCGTGAATTGTCCGGGGCCGCCGCATCGCCGTCACGGCCGTGGCGTTGATGTACCAATGCGCACTTATCACCAGGATTGCCCGGGGTCGCGGAACCGACTGGCCGAACGCCGTCCACGCAGCTGTGTACCTGTTGGTCTCAAGGGCTTCATCGGACTGCCATGTCCGACGAACGCGGCCGGCATCGTGGCAACCGGGACGGCACCTGCCGTGTTCTCCTGCGTCACCGTCACATGGTGTCACGCGGTGGCCCGCCCCAGCGCCGCGAGGGAGCAGGTCGGTGCCTGCTTCGGGTTGCGCGACAAGCGCGGCGACGGCCGCGCGTGCGTGAGGACCTCGGCTGGTTCTCCTCTTTCCCGCTGCGCGAGATGAGGTCTTCCAGGATCAGGAGGTGCCACTGCTCGTTGTCCTGTTGCTCCGGGGACTCCCGGACCCGTTCGACGATCCGGTGGGCCAGCTCGATGCGATTGTGCACATGGGAGATCGCGATGTAAGCAATTTGTTCCCACGACTGGTACGGCACCCTCGCGACCAGCTCGAGCACCTTGAACTTGGAAAAGGTCCGCTCCTTCCCGTACAAGATGTCGAAGGTGGCGAACAGGATCCGGGCCATGATCCCGTAGCCGCGGCGCGGAGTCGCCAGCGTCTCCCGCTGAGCGACCGCCAACCGAGCATGGTTCAGCTGTGGTGGCCCCCGGCGGCGGTTTCGGGCAAAGCAGTCACGCGATCGGCCTTTCTCCTGGTCGTACATAGTCGCGTTCGGCTCGGGCACGAGCCAGGGACGTTGCCGGTCCGGTCGGGTTCTCAGCGGACGGGTTACCCCTGGTCGCCACCCGCCACAGGGAGCACCGTCCCAGTGATGTAGGAGGCCTCGTCGGAGGCCAGGAAGCAGATCGCCGCGGCCTGCTCGTCGAGCGTGCCATATCGGCTGAGCAGCGACGCATCGATGGTCTGGTCGATGTGCGCCTGGTACCAGGCCTGTTCGGTGGCGCTGCGGGCCTCCGGTGTGCCCCGGGAGATCTTTCGTGGCGGGGCCGTGGTGCCGCCCGGAGCGGTGGCGACCACGCGGACGCCGGCATCGGCGTATTCCATCGCCAGCGATGCGGTGAGGGCGTTGACGCCCCCCTTTGCCGCCGAGTACGGAATGCGGTAGATGCCGCGGGTCGCCGCGGACGAGACGTTGACGATCACGCCGTGGCCCTGCTGCACCATCGAGGGCAGCGCGGCGCGGCAGGCGTACAGGGTGGTCAGCAAGGAGCGGGTGATCTCGGCGCGGATCTCGGCGTCGGTGAACTCGGTGAACGGCTTGAAGTTGATCGCTCCGCCGACGTTGTTGATCACCACGTCGATGCGACCCAGTTCCGCGATAGCCTGCTCGGCGGCTTCTGAGGCACCTTCCCACGTTTCCATGTCCGCGGTGATCCCGACGGCTTGGCACCCGGAGCCCGCGATCCCCCCGGCTTCCTCATATACCAACTCCGACCGGTCGACGAGAGCAACCGCTCCCCCCTCCGCGGCGATCCGCCTGGCCACCGTCTGCCCAATGCCCTGCGCGGCTCCGGTCACGAGCACGGCCTTGCCTTCGAAGCGGCCAGGGCTGAACGACACCGGCAGTACGCGGGCGCGGCTCTCATCCAACGCGCGGCGCATGGTCTGCTTCGACCGATCGGCGTGATCGGAGATCAGCTGTCGTGCGGCGTCTCGGTCGCCGGCTTCGAAGGCCGCGACGATGTCGAGGTGGTCCGTCGCGACCCGCGGATCGCACCACGTCGCGTGGCGCAACACGTCGTGCATCTTGCCCTTCACCCCGAGGTTGTTGTAGGCCTGCAGCAGGTGCTCGTTACCGGTCATGTTGAACAGGTAGTCGTGGAAGACCGCGTTGGTGTCGGTGTAGGCCGCGGCGTCGACAAAATGCTCACCCTCCACGTACGGCACCGTCGCCTCGGCCACCAGTCGGTACCCGGTCAACTGTTGCGAGGTCAGCCTGCCGATGGTCAGCTCGAGCGCGCCCAGTTCGAGCGCCTCCCGAGCGTCGAAGATGGCGTCGGAGGTGAGTACCGACGGATGATCCTCGCCGATGACATATTGGGGTTCGACCAACGGGACGATATCGGCGTGGGCCATTACCTGTTGTCCGGCAACCGATCTCGCGTCACCTGCCTCGATGAGTCCGGCACCGGCATCCAGCGGGCTCACCGGAACGTCGCTTCCTGCCCGGGCGATCGTCTGACCGGCGATCGCACGGGCCAGTGCGGCGTCATCGACGGGTGACGTCGCGATGGCAGCAGTACCACGCAGTGGCGCAAGCTCCTTGCTGGGCCATATCGTCTGTCCGGCCACCGAACGGCCCTCCGGGCCGGTGAGGACGGCCGCGACTTCCACGGCTGCCGCTGGACGGTCGGGGACCCGCGGGGTGGCCACTGTCGGTGTTTCGGCTTGCGCGACCACCTCGGGCTCGTCGGGTACCTCGACGCGCGCGGCGGCGCCGGTGCCGGACAGCGCGAACCGCTCGTAGTAGAAACCGACCGGTTGTACGCCGCCGGCGTCAACGTGTTTGCGGACCGCTTCGACCATCGGCGGCGGGCCGCACAGATAGACGGACGCCTGGCCGCCGTGGAGGTGCTCGGGTGTCATGAGGGCGGTGACGTAGCCCTTGTTCACCGCCGAACTGGCCTGGTCGGCGACACAATAATCCCAGGTCAGGGTGCCCAGCTCGCCGGCCAGTTGTTCCAGGGTGTCCAACTCGACTGCGTCGTCGTCGGTGTTGACGCCGTATATGAGGTGCAACTTGCGGCTGGTGCTGGAACGCATCTTTCGCAGGATGGACAGGATCGGAGCCAGTCCGGTGCCGCCGGCGAGCAGCAAAGCCGGCCCGTCGCCCTCGCGCAGGAAGAAACTCCCGTTGGGCCCGGTGAAGGTCAGCTGGTCACTCACCTTGGCCCGCTGATCGAGGTATGTCGACATCACCCCGCCCGGCGTCAACTTCACCAGAAAGCTCAGCTTCTTGTCGTCCGGCGCGCTGCTGAACGAATAGGACCGGGTCTCGTCGGTACCCGGGACCGCAATGTTGACGTACTGCCCGGGCAAGAAGGTCAACTCATCACGGTTGGGGATTTCGACGCTGAACGAAACGGTGGTGGGCGACAGCCGGGTCAACTCGGTGATCGTGCTGACGTAGGTGGCGGCCGTGGTCTTGGCCACCTCCGACGTGCTGGCGATCTTCAGCACCAGATCCGACTTCGGTTTCATCACGCAGGGCAGCACGTAGCCCTGTTCGAACTCGTCTTCGGAGAGCGCGTCCTCGATATAGCTGCCGGGGTTGAACTCGCCGGACTCGCAGAACGCCTTACATGTTCCGCAGGCCCCGTCGCGGCAGTCCAGCGGGATGTTGATCCGCGCCCGGTATGACGCGTCGGCGACGGTCTGGTCATCCTTACAGGCGATGAATCGGGTGACGCCGTCCTCGAAGCCAAGCGCCACTTGATATTCCGTCATGCGAGTTCCTCGTTGAGGTCTTTAGATGTGGTAAATGTCCACGACGTGGTGGATATAGTCGTTCTTCAACACCACAGTCTTGCGCCGGATCAGTGGTACCTCCCCGGAGAAGTCGATCGTGTAGAACGACGTGCCGTAATAGGGATCGACGGTGTTGTACCGGAAATACATGGTGTGCCAGTTGAACCGAATATCCACCAGATCACCACGCCGTTCGATGACCTCCACATTGCTGATGTTGTGGCTCGTGCGCGCTTCGGGGAGCGAGGTAGCGCTGGAGCGTTCGGTCCTGATCCGGAACACGCGATCCGTGAGGCCGCCCTTGTTGGGGTAGTACATCAGCGAGACTTGCGTGTTCGGATCCTCGGACAGCTTCTCGTCGTCGCGCCAGGACGGCATCCAGTACTCCACGTCGTCGGCGTAACACTCCAGCCACTTCTCGAACTCGCGATCATCGAGATAGCGCGCCTCGCGGTAGAGGAACTGCTCGATCGCCTGCTGGGTGATCGTGGTACTGGTCGTGGGTAGCGTTGCGGTCATCGAATCCTCCTCAGACAGAATGAGTGTCGCCGGCCAAACCGGCGCGCATGATCTCGAGCCAGTACCCGTGCTGCACCGGGAAGAGGCCCTCGTCTTCGTTCTTCACTCCGGACGAGATCACCCCGTCCATACCGAGTGCCTTGGCGAGGTCGTTCGGTCCGTTCAGCCAGTGCTTGGCGCCGCGGCTCATGTCGTTCCACGGCGCCTTGGTCGCCCGGAAGGTCAGCTGGGTCGAGCGGAACTCCTCGAGGTCGTCGGGTGTGGCCATGCCCGAGGCGTTGAAGAAGTCCTCGTACTGGCGGATCCGGTTGGACCGAGCCTCTGCGCTCTCACCCTTGGGGGCGATGCAGTAGATGGTGACCTCGGTCTTGTCCGGCGCAATCGGCCGGAAATGCCGGATCTGGGTGCTGAACTGGTCCATCAGATACACGTTCGGATATAGGCACAGGTTGCGCGATCCGGTCACCATGAAGTCGCCCTTGGCCTCACCGAACATGGCCTTGAGCTCATCGCGGCGATCCCACAGCGGCCGGTCCTGCGGGTTGCCCGCCATCGTCCACAGGCACAGATGCCCGTGGGGGAAGGACCAGTAGCCACCGCCCGACTTGCCCCAACTGCCGGCGTCGAGCGTCTTGGTGACGTTGGTGGACTCGCCGGTACCGCGCCGGGACGTGGTGGCGGCATAGTTCCAGTGCACGGCGGACACGTGGTAGCCGTCGGCGCCGTTCTCCGCCTGCACCTTCCAGTTGGCGTCGTAGGTGTAGGTCGACGCCCCGGGAACCACCTCCACCCCGTCGGGTGATTGATCCACCAGCAAGTCGATCACCTTGGTGGAATCGCCGAGGTGCTCTTCGAGCGGCACGACATCGTCGTTGATGCTGCCGAACAGGAAGCCCCGATAGCTGTCGAACTTGACCCTGACCAGGTCGTGCGAACCGTCGATGTTGAAGGTGTCCGGATAGCCGGCGCCGTCGGGATCCTTGACCTTCAGCAGGCTGCCATCGTTGCGGAATGTCCAGCCGTGGAACGGGCAGGTCAGCGTCGGGCGGTTGTCCGTTTTGCGTCGGCAGAGCATCGCGCCCCGGTGGGAGCAGGCGTTGATCAGGCAGTGCAACTCACCCTTGCGGTCGCGGGTGATCACCACCGGCTGGCGGCCGATGTAGGTGGTGAAGTAGTCGCCGGGGTTGGGAATCTGTGTCTCATGGGCGAGGTAGACCCAGTTGCCCTCGAAGATGTGCTTGATCTCCAACTCGAAGATCGCCTCGTCGGTGAAGATGCGGCGGTTGGCGCGAAACACGCCGCCGGCCGGGTTGTCGATGACGGCATCGGCCAGGATGGATGCAGCGTGATCCAGGGTTTCGGTCATGGGTTCCTCCGCTTACTGCTGTGGGCTGACCCAAACTTTGCATTCAGTGTCGCCCCTCACAATGGAAAAGCGGTACATTCCGCTGAACAAAATTCACGGCGGGCAGATGCCACGGTGATAGTGCGACACCCCCGCCGCGCACTCTTTGCGATGGCCGTTTTCAACCAATTGTCAACGGAGCTCAACAGCCTCGTCGATCGCCGTAACCTCCGCCCAGCGCGGATGGGGGGCGTTGTCCCGATCAGCGGGAAGAACGGCACAGGAAGGCGATACCGCATGGGCCTAGTGATTCGAGGCCTGTTGGTCAACCGAGGAGACGCTGATGACTGTGCAGAAGTCGATCAACCTCAGCGGGTCGGCGCCCACTATTGAAGCCGCCGTTCACGAAGCCCTCGACCGGGCGAGTACCACGCTCGAGGGCGTCACACGCTTCGAGGTGATCAAGATCAGCGGTGACATCACCGACGCCGGCCCAATTTTCGAGGTTGAGCTCCTGTCTGGTTCACGCTCCTGGAGCGGATGCACGAGTGAGCCAGCTGGCGTGACCACCGTTCAAGAGCTCCGCAGCCAGGCATGGCCCGACGGCATCGGAGTGGCCGCGATGCCCATCGGCGTCAACCACATCGAAAGCGTCAACGTCTACATCGTCGAGGACGGCGACTCGGTGACGTTGGTGGACTGCGGCATATGGCAGTCCCTCTGATCTCCACCTCTTTCTCTAGGCGCCCACTGCGGCGGCGCCGGCCTCGGCAATCTCGTGATCCTCTTCGGCACTGCCGCCGGATACCCCGACCGCACCAACCACCGTCTCGCCCTCGGTGATCGCGACTCCGCCGCCGAATACCGTCAACCGGTCGGTCTTCACGATGCCGTGCAGCAGCGCAGGCTCATCCTTGATCGCGTCCCACCACTCCCGGGTCGCCATGCCTTTGAAAGCCACCACCGAGTAGCCCTTGTTCTGCGCGAGTTGTGCCGACATCAACGGCGCGCCGTCCATCCGCGCGAAACTGACCAGATGGCCTCCACAATCGACGACAGCGACGCAGACCGGGACTTTGATCGAAGCCGCATGCTGGGTCGCCGCGCTCAGCGCGCGCGTTGCACCGGCCAACGTGACATTGCGTTGGGCTTGGATGTCGGACATGGTTTGCGAAGCTACCGGAAATGCTCCCGGCCGGACCGGTTAGTGCCACTGGGTGGAATGGCTGGTACTCGCCATTGTGATGGCGAACCATGGGGGTGGCCAGCGCAGTAAGCACCAACGGAACAGTGGCCCTGACATTCACCCGATACGACCCTTCAGCCGCCTGTTCCGTCCAGCAGAAAGGTGGCGTTGTCGGCGCCCGATTTGGCGGTGATTAGGTGAGGGTTGAGACATGACCGGATCACGCGTGCGCCTGCGCCGGTCACCCTCGGCTGTCGTCCGGAACCCAACTTCGCTGCTCTCGGGGAGTGAGCGCGCGATGGATGGACGACGCCAGACTCGGGTTTCGCCCGCACCGACCCGGACGGCTCGAGTACCACCCTTACCTCGGTGGAGAGAAGCAAAGGGGCATTCGTGATCACCCGTCGATTGGCGGCGCGCCGATGAGCGACGGGGTCATCGTCGAGCTCGCCGACCGATTATGGCGCGCAGAGATCGAGCGGTCGCCGATCGACCCCATCACAGAGACCCATCCGGATCTCACCCTCGCCGACGCCTACGCGATCCAGGCCCGCAACGTTGCGCGGAAGGTCGAGGCCGGAGGTGCGATCAGGGGCTACCGGCTCGGCCGGACCTCGCAGCCCAGACAAGACATACTCGGCGTCGCCGAGCCCGACTTCGGCATGTTGATCGACGACATGTTTCTCGATGACGGCAACGAGTTCGCCTTCGAGTCGCTGCTGCAGCCACGCGTCGTGGCCGAGATTGGCTTCCTCATGGCCCGGGACCTCGCTGGCCCGGGAGCCACCACCGCCGATGCGCTCACTGCGGTCGGCGGGATCCTGCCAGTCATCGAAATCGTCGACAGTCGCATCGCGGACTGGCGGGTGCAACTCGCCGACACCGTCGCCGACAACGCATCGTCGGGCAGGGTCGTCCTCGGCAGCCGCGTCACCCCGGTCGCGGCCTTCGACCTGCGCCTGATTGGGCTACTTCTGTACCGCAACGGGGTGCCGGTCGAGAGCGGGGCGGGTGCGGCCGCCCTCGGCAATCCGGTTCGATGCCTCACCTGGCTGGCCAACAGGCTCCTCCCGCCCGAGCGCGGACTCCGCCGTGGCGACATCGTGCTGTCGGGCCCGCTGCACCGACTCGTGCCGGCCCGCCGCAACGACGTCTACGAGGCGGAGTTCGCGCACCTCGGGACCGTGACCGTGGGGTTCGGCGGGGGTGTGGCCGCGTGACCGATCCCAGGGCGATCGCCGACGCGTTGATCACCGCGCGACGTGACCGCACGCCGATCGCTCCATTCAGTAGCGTGAACCCCTTCCTCGACGCGGATACCGGATACAAAGCCCAGGCGCTCGTCGTCGAGCACTGCTTGCAGGCCGGCGAGCGTGTCATCGGCGCGAAGCTGGGGTTGACCAGCAAGGTGAAGCGCCTCGCCCTCGGCATCAACGAGCCGGTCTACGGCCAGCTGACCTCGGGCATGGTGGTGCCATACGGCGAGCCGCTTCGGCTCGACGACCTCATCCATCCGCGCGCGGAGCCCGAGATCGCCTTCCTCATCGGCGAGACCATCGCGCCATCGACGCCGCCTGCGGGCGTGCTGGCGGCAGTCGACGCGGTGATCCCCGCCATCGAGGTGATGGACTCGCGGTACAGCGAGCCGTTCCGGTTACCCGACTCCGTCGCCGACAACGCGGGCGCGGCGCGGGTCGTGCTCGGTGCGCAAGGCCGGCGACCGGACGAACTCGTCCCGCTCCACCTGCTGGGCTGTTTGTTCAGACATCGCGGCGGGTTGGAGACCGCCGCCGGCGGCGCGGTGATGGGCCATCCCGCCGCCGCGGTGGCATGGCTGGCGAACGCGCTGGCCGCCCACGGCGTGCGCCTCGAGGCAGGATCGATCGTGCTGTCGGGGGGGTTGACATCCTCGACGGAGCTGCAGCCCGGTGCGGTCGTGTCCGCCGAGTTCGACGGCCTGGGAACGGTGCAACTCCATTGCAGCTGACACGGGAGGCGAGCCACATGCGCGGCGTCGGAGAGCAAGGGACGGTATTGCCCCTGCCCCCCACGCCGACAACTACTCGACGACCGAAGGAAGGCCGCGACCATATGCCTGAGGTGACGATCCTTCCCGACGGGCTGCGGGTCAACGCCGCGGAGGCAGAGACTGTGCTCAAAGCCCTGAGTCGCGCTGGACTCAAATACCGCGTCGGCTGCAAACGCGGCGGGTGCGGGATATGCAAGGTCCAGCTCGTGCTCGGCGAGGTTCGCTACGAGCGCCCGGTCGCGGAGAGCGTGCTCAGCGACGATGAGCGCGTGGAGGGCATCTGCCTGAGTTGCCGTGCGGTGCCGATCACCAACATTGCAATCGAACTGCAGGAGGGGGACCGGCTCCGCAAGGTCCTGGGATTTGCCTTCCCAAACTCGGCGCCGCCACCATCCGGCCGGTCGGCGCCCAACCCGACGACGGGATTTACAGAAAGGAAAGAATGACATGAGTGTCATGCGACTGGGGTACGTGCATATCCGGGTAACGGACCTCGAGGAAGCCCGCGACCACTACTCGAACACGCTGGGCATGGCGGTCGTGCACGAGGAGCCCGGCAGGCTGCACCTGAAGTGCTGGGACGAGTGGGACCACCACTCCCTGGTGCTCGAGGAGGGCGGGGTCGGGCTCGTCAAGGTCGGATACAAGTGCTCGTCCGAAGACGACCTCGCCGAGTTCGAGAAGCGCTCTTCGCAGTTCGGCGCGACGACGGGACGGTTCAGCCGTGGCGAGAACATGACCGTCGGCGATGGCGTGCGCATCACCCTGCCGTCGGAGCAGACGGTCGAGCTGTATTCCGAAATGGAGTTCACGGGCACCGACACCGGGTCAATCAACCCCGAGGCGTGGCCGAGGGACATGCGGGGGGTCGGCGGCCACTGGATCGACCACTGCCTGATCGCCGCGGAGGACCCGGGCCTGGTCGAGCGATTCTTCATGGAGTGCTTGGACTTCCGGCCGGCCGAGCGGGTGGTGGAGAGCATCGAGCACCCAGAGGTGGTCGGCACGTGGATGACGTGCGGCGACTCCCCGCACGACCTCGCCGTGATCAAGGGCCCGAATGCCAAGCTGCACCACTTCGCCTTCCATCTGGAGGACTGGGGCGCGATCCTGCGTGCCGGCGACATCTTCTCGATGGACGACGTGCCCATCGACATCGGGCCGACCCGACACGGCATCACCCGGGGTACGACGATCTACTTCTTCGACCCCTCGGGCAACCGCAACGAGGTGTTCGCCGGTTTGGGCTACCGGGTGCACAAGGACTTCCCGACGATCAACTGGACGGTGGACCAACTCGCCAAGGGGATCTTCTACCACGCACGCGAGCTCAACGAGCGGTTCACGACGGTGTTCACCTAGGACGCCGGAAGTTTCGCGGGCGGGTGGCACGGGACGGGCCGCTTTCGACGAAGCAAGCGCGAATCGGCCCGCCTCGCCGGACCGCACGCGTAGAAGACCGTCTCGCCCGCCCTCCAGGGCGGCGGTGCACACGGTGCCTTCACGTGGGGTGTGCTCGACGCCGTTCTGGAAGATGGACGCCTCGCCATCGAAGCGGTCACCGGCGCGAGCGCCGGTGCCATGAATGCCGTGGTGATGGTGGAGGGCTGGGTCAACGGCGGGATCGACGGGGCCCGGAGCCAGCTCGAGACCTTTTGGCGCAAGGCGAGTGTCGGCTCGGCCCTGTCATCGCTGCAACGCGGACTGCTTCGCCAGTTGCTGGGCTACTGGCGCAACCAGCCCTGGATGACCGCCGTCACGCAGAACCTCGGTCCATACCAGGTGAACCCGCTCAATATCAATCCCTTGCGGGCCGCGATCGATGCACTCATCGACTTCGATCTGGTGCGCGCCTCAACCGATGTCAAGATCTTCATCAGCGCAACCAACGTCTGGACCGGCAAGATCACGATCTTCCGGAATTCAGAGCTCACGGCCGATCACCTGATGGCCTCCGCCCGCATCCCCACCGTCTTCCAGGCCGTAGAGATCGACGGCGTGCCGTATTGGGACGGCGGCGATACACGGGCAATCCGGCGCTGTTCCCGCTCTACTACGAAACGAGAACCGACGACATCCTGCTCGTGCAGATCAACCCGCTGGAGCGAAGACAGACGCCGCGGACCGTGCGCGAAATCGAAAACCGTCTGAATGAGATCACCTTCAACGGCACCCTGCTGCGCGAATTTGCGGGCGGTCGCGTTCGTCCAGCGACTGATCGAAGACGGAAGACTATCGGCAAAGGGCTACGAGGACGTCCATTTGCACCGGATCGACGGGGCCGGTGCGCTCGACAAGTACCAGGCATCGTCGCGGCTCATTACGGAATGGGATTTCTTCAAAAAGCTTCGCGACGCAGGGCGTCAGACAAGCCTGGCTTGCGGCAAACTACGACGAGATCGGGGTCCGCGAGACCGTCGATCTGGAAAGTGTTCTGAGATGACACAACGAGAACAATCCGACCCGGAGATCGGCCGGTCCATCCAACTCGGCGACGTCACGGTGAACGTTCACGAGGTCGGCGCCGGGCCACCCGTCCTGCTCATCCACGAATCCGGGCCTGAGGTAACGGCTTTCGCGAACTGGCGTCTGGGCATGCCGCGGCTGTCCGGGCAGCACCGCGTGATCGCGCCGGACATGCTCGGCTTCGGCTACACCGAGGCCGGCGCCGTGCGGTTTGACCTTGACCGCTGGGTCGCCAGTGCCTCAATCTACTCGACGCAGAGCTTGACCCGGTGGCCGTCATCGGCAATTCCTACGGCGGAGCCGTGGGGCTGCGGCTGGCGTTGGCTCACCCGGACCGGGTTAGCCGGCTGGTGTTGATGGGAGCGGCGGCAACTCCGTTCCCGCTGACCGACGGGCTGGACGCGGTGTGTGGGGTATGAGCCATCCCGCGAGGCGATGGCGCACCTGCTGCGCAATGTCTTCGTTTACGACGGGTCGTCGATCGACGAGAATCTCGCGGAGATGCGCTACTGGGCCAGCACCCGGCCGGGTTTTCACGAGCGTTTCTCGGCGCTGTTTCAGGCGCCACGGCAGCGCTGGACGACGCGATGTCGCCGTCGCCAGACGAGCTGGCCGACAGGCGAATTCCGACACTGCTGGTCCACAGCCGCGATGACAAAGTCATCCCGGTATCGAGCTCGCAGCAGCTCGCCGAACAGATCCCCGGGGCCCATCTGGAGGTTCTCCCCGAGTGCGGCCATTGGGTGCAGATCGAGCGCACAGAAGAGTTCTGCACCCTGGCCTTGGAGTTCCTGGGAAAACGTGACGTCGACCGCGTCCTCACGACGCGGTAGCGGATTGCCTGCACATGTTCCCGGTCAGCAGGAAAGAGGGTTCAGGTCAACCGATTCGGCGAATGCTGGTAAGCAGGGCCGGATCAAAGACGCTCTTGATACGGCCGCCGGACAGCTACGGGAGGAAGCCATGATCAAGACAGCCGCCCATCTGCCCGGCGATCTGAACCGCCTGACCCGGGAGACCGGCATGCTTCTGGCGACTGTCGACAGCCTCACCGACGACGAGTTCCCCGCACCGTCGAAGTGTGAGGGGTGGACGCGCGCCCACGTGGTTGCCCACCTGGCATTGGGCGCCGACGCGATGGGAAACATGATCACCTGGGCCACAACGGGGGTCGAGACACCGCCATACGTGTCTTGGGACGCCCGCAACGCTGACATCGAGAACCTGGCCGCGAAACCACCCGCCGAGATCAAGGCTGCTGTGCACACCGCCGTCAAGAACTTCGCCGACAAGGCGGCGACCCTGAAGAACGGGCTGAAGGTGGAAACGATCGAGACCGGCACCGGCACCGATTTCAACGCATACGCCGTACCCGCGCTGCGAATCTTGGAAGTCATCATCCACCACGCCGACCTCGACACCGTGTGGGAGCTCGAGGAGGCCGACATCGATGCGCTAGAGGACACGCTGGAGCTCCTCGTGGAACGGGTTTCGGCCAAGGACGACTTCCCCGGCGTGACGATTGACACCGATGAACGCGAGCACTACGTCATCGGCGACGGCGCGACGGCCATCAAGGGGGGACGCGATGCGGTCATCGGGTGGCTGGCCCGGGGGCAGACCGACGGCCTCCGGTACGAAGGCGACCTGCCCGAGCGACCGGCCCGGTCCGTCGGCTAACCCCCTGCGAGCGCCGAGGCGTGGGAATACCTGCTCAGAGGCTAGGCTAGAGTGATCTGCGTCACATGCTGTTCAGTGGGAACGGGGCTGCCCTGAAAATGCGGGCGGCTAACATCGCCTCACGCAAGGCGCATCCGGTTTCAGATGCCGGACGAATGCCTCTCCGAAGGGAGCGATCGTGGAAAAGGCGATAGGGAGCGGGCGATAAAGACCGATCCTCGATTGAGCAAGGCACAACGTGAGGCGCTACTCGGCGTTTAACGAAGCTTCCTCGCGGAGGACTGACCCAATGTTCTCCGAAGCACTGGCCGCGCGCCACGAGATGTTGCGGTTGCCGGGCGGCGGGGCAGAGACCGTGCTGCCGCTGCACGGCATCGGCATGACGACCGACCTCAACTGGGGAGGCTCGTTCGCTATGCTGCGCCAGCGATTCCTGGTGCTCGCTCCAGATCTGCGCGGACACGGCCGCAGCGGGAGCCCATCGCACAGTTTCCGACTCGAGGCCTGCGCGGACGACGTGGTGGCGCTGGCGGAGGCGCTGGGCATCAAAACATTTCATCGCTGTCGGCTATTCGATGGGCGGTTTGGTGGCGCAGCTGCTGTGGCGCAGACACCCCGAACGGATCAGCCGGCTGGTGTTGTGCGCGAGCTCCCTCAGGTTCCTCGGCACACCGGCCGAGCGAAGGTGTCACTGTTCGCGCCAGCGGTCACGGCCGCTGCCCGGATGAACCCGCTGTTGTTCTCGCTCGGTGCGGGAATGAGGGGCCCGAGCCTGGTCAAAGGTCTCGACGGCGCGCAGCGACAGTTAGCGCTGACGGAGATGAATCGCACCAGCGTGACCACCGTGACGGCGGCGCTCGTTGCGGTGTCCAAATTCACGTCGCACGACCGGATCGGGCAGATCGACGTGCCGGTGTCGGTGCTGGTGACGACTCTCGACACGGTCGTGCCCCCGGCCCGCCAGCGGAGGCTGGCCGAGGCGATTCCGCACGCAACGGTGCGCACGGTCGAGGGCGATCACGCGGTGTGCCTCAACGACCCGGACCGCTTCAGCGCGAAGCTACTCAAAGCGTGCCTCGGCGCTGACTGACTCACCGCGGACCGTATAGCCAGCCTTCCAGCAGGCGGACCAGGTTCGGCTGCACCAACCAGGTCATCAGCGCGGTGGTGGCGATCACGATGAGCGCGACGCGGGGCATCGCCGGAAAATCCGGTGCGACACGGGCGGCGACAGAGGTCAGGCAGGTCGTCAGCGCGAGAATGACTGCGGCGCTGACGATGAACATCTTCCAGCGCGGCGGCGCGGGCGCAGTACGGCCGGGCAATTCGAACCACGTCTCGAGCCCGGTGACACGATGGACGTTCGCCGTCGACATCACCTGCTCCCCCTTAGCGAGCAGCTTCGCTCTTACCGACGACGACTCCCAGTCAGCGAGAGCCTGCGGCGTGCTGAAGCGGTAGACAACGTGCCAATCGTCCCCCACGTGACCGGGCCGCAGCAGACCGGCGCCGAGGAAACCGTGGAACTCCGATGCCGCCCTAGTCAGCTCTTCGGCCCAGTCCTCGAACTCGACCTCCATGCCAGGGTGGACCTGCCGCGCAACCAGGACGGTGACCGGTTTCCCCGCCACCACCGAGTCAGCGGCCTCGGTCATCGGCTCAAGCGAGTTCTGCCGCCCAGTCGCGCTGTTCCAGCGAATCGCGAAGGTGCAGCAGGAACTTCGATGCCGTGGAGCCGTCGAACGCGCGGTGGTCGTAGACCAATCCGATGATCCCGACCGGGTGGACGGCGATCGCATCACCGACCGCGACCGGCCGCTTCTTCACACCGTCGGTGCAAAGAATCGCCACATTCGGCTGATTGATGATCGGAGAGGAGGCGTAACTGGAAAACGGGCCCGGGTTCGTGATAGTGAACGTCGATCCCGACATCTCCTTGTTGGACAGTTCCTTGGCCCGCGCCGCGGCCGCCTTGGTCGCGATCTCGCTGGCGATGCCACGGATATTGAGCGCGTCCGCGCCCTTCACCACCGGCACGACCAGACCCTGCTCATCCAGATCGACTGCGATGCCCAGATTCACGTACGGATGCAGCGTCATCGTCTTGGCGTCGAGGTCAATCGACGAGTTCACCGTCGGGAATGCCCGCAGTGCGTCGCACGTCGCACGGGAGATGAACGGCAGGTAGCTCAGCGATGCCCCGGTGTCTTTCTTGAACTGCGCCTTGAACTCTGCCCGGACCTTGTCGATCTTGTTGAAGTCCACCTCGACCGACGTCCACACCGACGCCGCCATGGTCTGGGACGCTTTCAGCGTGTCCGCGAGAACGAGGCGCATGCGGCTCAGCGGAACCACTTCGTCGCGGGAATCGGCCGCACTCCTGGCCGCCTTCGGCGCGCCCGGGGCGCGCGGCTGCAGCCGGGGCGGCCGGGGCGGCGGGCCGGGCGGCCTGGTTCGCGATCGCCGCCTCCACGTCTTCACGACGGATCCGTCCGCCGACGCCGCTTCCGGCGATTGTCGACGGGTCGATGCCGTGCTCGGCGATCAGCCTGCGTACCAGCGGGGAGAGCAACCGGCCTTCGCCGTTGCCCGCGGCCGGGGGCACGGTAGCGGCCGGCGCGGCCGGACTCGCTGCCGTTGACGGAGCCTGCGCACTGCCGCCGGGCGGCGGCGCGGCCGGCGCGGACGCATCGCCGATGCGGGCCAGCACCGTGCCGACCGGCACCGTCTCGCCTGCCTGCACCAGGATTTCCAGCAGCGTGCCGTCGTAAGGACTGGGGATCTCCGAATCGACCTTGTCGGTCGACACCTCGAACAGCGCATCGTCGAACGCAACCTCGTCGCCGACCTGCTTGAACCAATTGCCGATGGTGCCCTCGGTGACGGATTCGCCCAGCTTCGGCATGGTGAGCTCGTAGAGGGTGCCGGTTCCCGGAGGCACGACGGCTCCAGACTCGATCGCCGGCCCCTCCGAACCACCCATCGACGGCGCAGACGGCTCGGCCAGCGAGCGGCCACCGGCGGCCGCAACCGCGTGGGACGCCGACGGCAGGCGGTTCTCGACCGTGGCCCCCGGACCACCGATGCGCAGCACCGGGGCACCGACCGGCACAGTTTCACCGGGCTGGGCAAGGACCTCCAGGACCACCCCGTCATACGGGCTCGGTATCTCGGAGTCCACCTTGTCGGTCGATACCTCAAACAGCGCGTCGTCGAACTCGACCTCATCGCCCACCTGCTTGAAGATGGCGCCGATGACGCCTTCGGTCACGGATTCACCCAGTTTGGGTAGCGCCACGACCCAAGTTTCGTCGGACATTTCGAATGCCTCCTGGCGATTTCAGCCGTGTAACGATCGGCCGGAGAACGGAATCATGGTTTCGCCGATTGCTTCGGACAGGCTCGGGTGGGCGTGGATCAACGCGCCCATATCGGACGGCAGCGCGTCCCAGTTCACCGCCAGATACCCCTCGTGCAGCAACTCGCTGGCCCACGGTCCGGCCAGGTGGAAGCCCAGAATCGGCCCGCCACGCGCTGCGACGACCTTCACCAGGCCGTCGGTGTCGCCGAGGATCATCGCCCGGCCGTTTCCGGCGAACGAGTGCTTGTGCACCTCGACGTCGTGGCCGGCATCTCGGGCCTCGGCCTCGGTCATGCCGGCCCAGGCCACCTCGGGATGGGTGTAGACGACCCACGGCACCTTGCCGTAATCCACCGGCGCGGGGTTCTCACCGAGAATCGCCTGGACCGCGACCACCGCCTCGGCGTAGGCGACGTGCGCGAGCCCGGGCGTGGCCACGCAGTCGCCGATCGCATAAACGCCGGGACGCGTGGTTGCCATCGTCGCGGTGTCGACCTCGATGAATCCCCGGTCCGACACCTTGACCCCGGATTCCACCAACCCCATGTCTTCACTGACCGGTCGGCGCCCGATCGCCACCAGAACCTGGTCGACTTCGATCTTCTCTGCACCCTTGGGGGTTTCGAACGGTACGACCACCCCGTTGCTGGTGGCTTCGACGGTGCCGACGCGTGCCTCGGCGTGGATGTCCGTGCCGCGTTTGGCGAGCGCCTTGGCCAGCACATCGGCGGTGTCGCGGTCCGGGCCGATGGGCAGCACACCGTGCGGCAGCGCCTCCAGCAGGGTCGTGCGGACACCGAAATCGGTGTACACCGAGGCAAATTCGGATCCGATGACGCCGCCGCCGATGACCGCCACCCGCTCCGGCAGCGACGCGGCGTCGCTGTTGGTCGCGTGATCGGAGGTGACAATGCGCTCGCCGTCGATCTCGAGGCCCGGCAGCGAGCGTGGCTCCGAGCCGGAGCAGATGATCACGCCCTTGCCGGTCAGCGTCTGACCGCTCACCGACACCGCGCCGGACGATGTGATGGCGCCCCAGCCGTCGACGATCGTGACCTTGCGCCGCTTGAGCAGGCCCGAAAGACCCTTGTGCAACGTCGACACGATCCCGCTCTTGCGCTTGTTGACCGCGGGCCAATCCGCCGACAGACCCGCACCGTCCCCGACGGCGATACCGAAGTCGGCGGCATGTCCGACCGTTCGGAACACCTCCGCGGCGTGCAGAAGCGCCTTGGCCGGGATGCATCCGCGGTGCAGGCAGGTCCCGCCCACGGTCAGCTTTTCGACCAGTGCCACCTTCTGCCCCGCCGACGCCGCGTACAGCGCCGCCGCGTAGCCACCCGGGCCGCCGCCGACGACGACGATGTCGTAATCGCTCATGCGCGTGCCACCCTTCGCAGTGTGTCGGCGATCTCGGCGGGCTGCGGCACCACGGCGTCCTCGAGCGGCGGGCTGGTCGGGGTCGGTGTGTTCTTCGCACCGATCCGCACCACGGGCTGATCCAGGTACCAGAAGCAGCGCTCCTGGACTTCCGCGGCGATCTCGGCGCCATACCCCATCCGGCGCGCAGCCTCGTGCAACACCACTGCGCGCGACGTCTTCTTCACCGAGTCGACGATGGTTTCGATATCCAGCGGCACCAACGTGCGGATGTCGACGACCTCCACCGAGATGCCGTCCTTGTCCAGCTCGTCGGCGACCTCCACGCCCTGCGATACGCCGGCCGAATACGTGATCAGCGTGATGTCTCGCCCTTCGCGAACCACGTTCGCCTGGCCCAGCGGAATCGGGTCCAGGCTCACCGGGCCGTCGCTGCGCAACCGCCGGTACAGGTACTTGTTCTCCAGGTACAGCACCGGGTTGTTGTCCCTGATCGAACTGATCAGCAGACCGGCCGCATCCTGCGCGGTGCCGGGCATCACGATCTTCAGCCCGGGCACATGCGCGAAGTACGACTCCACGCTCTGCGAGTGCGTCGGCCCGGCCCGCAGCCGCGCGCCGAACGGCGCTCGCATCGTCACCGGTATCGCGTCGCCGGTGCGGTAGTGATGGCGCGCCATCACGTTGATGATCGGGTCGAAGGCACACGAGATGAAATCGGCGAACTGGAACTCGACGATCGGCCGCAGGCCCACCAGCGCAGCGCCAGCCGCCAACCCGGTGAACCCGGTCTCCGCGATGGGCGTGTCGACAACGCGACGCGGACCGAACTTCTCCAGGAAGCCCTTCGTCACCTTGAAGGCGCCACCGAACTGGCCGACGTCCTCACCGATCAGGAAGACGTTGGGGTCGGCTTCCATCTCCGCCATCATCGCCTGACCGATGGCCTCCAGATAGGTCACCGAACCGTTGCTGGACTCAGTCGGCATACACACCGTCCTCGACCGTGCTTGCATCGGGCATCGGGTCCGCCAGCGCCTTGCGCCGGGCGGCGATGGCATGCTGGCGGGCCTGGTCCCTGATGTCTTTGGCGTACGCCTCGTCGATCACGCCGCCCTCGATCAACACCTTTTCGAACAGCCCGACGGGATCCTTCTTGCCCCACTCCTCGAACATCTCGTGCGGGACATAGTCCGCGGGGTCGTGCTCGGCGTGGCCGTGCATCCGCATCGTCACCGCCTCCACCAACGATGGCCCCTCGCCGTTGCGGGCGCGGGCCACGCCCTCGGCGACCGCGTCGTAGACCGCGAGCACGTCAGTGCCGTCCACCTTCACCCCGGGAAACCCGTATCCCGCGGCCTTGCAAGCGAAATCGGGCGACCCGGTCTGCAACGCAAGCGGCGTGGAATAAGCAAACTGGTTGTTCTCGACCACGAAAACGCACGGCAGTTTCAGTACACCGGCGATGTTCAACGCTTCGTGGAAGTCCGCCCGTGAGGTCGAGCCGTCTCCGCAGAACGCAAGGCAGACCTTGTCCTCACCGCGATACTTGGCGGCGAACGCCATTCCGATGGCCACCGGGAAGTTGGCCGGGATGTGGCTGGGCAGGTTATAGATGCCCAGGTCGAGCCGCCCGTAGTGCAGCGTCCCGTCCCGGCCCCCGGTCGGCGAAGTGGCCTTTCCCATGAAGCTGGCCATCACCTGCCAGGACTCCATGCCACGCCACAGGTGCGCGCCGAGATCCCGGTGGATCGGGGCCATGTAATCGTCGGGGCGCAGATTCGCCGCGGCGCCGACCGAGATCGCCTCATGCCAGTGCCCGGTATACAGCGAGCCCAACAGATCGCCGGACTTGTACATCGCGACCATGCGGTCTTCGACAGCCCGGGTTTGCACCATTTTCTCGTAGATGCGCTTGAGCAACTGCGGATCACGCTCTGCAATCGACGGTGCCGTGGACTTCGCCTTGGCCTTGGTCGGAGTCGCCATATCGGTTCGGCCGCCTAGCTGGAGAAGAACTCGGTGAGGCTGCGGTTGAAGTCGGCTGTGCGCTCGATCATCGACCAATGTCCGCAATGCGAGTAGACCGACAGATCGGCGTTGTCGATCAGCTCCATGAGCCGAAGGGAGGTCTGGACGGGAATGACCTGATCCTCGCGGCCGTGCACGATCAGCGTCCGGTGCGGCAGCTTCCGGATCTCATCCTCGGGCGTACACATCGCGTCGACCCAGCGCTGGCGAGGTGCGGGGAACATCGCCGAGAACGCCTCCTGGAATCCGGGCTGAGTACTTCCCTCGAAGCGCACCTGCGCAAGTTCGTCGTTGACGAGTTCCCGTGAGTAGGCGAAGTAGTCGAGCACCTTGCGCATGTTCTCGAACGAGGGTTCGTATCCCCACACTGCGTCGAGGCCCTCGGTGATCGCGAAGGGCACGCCCATGCTGCCCATCAGCACCATTTTGTCAACGCGGTCGGGGTGCTGCGTGGCGACACGCAACGCGATTGAGCCACCAAAGCTGTTGCCGACCAGGCCCGCTTTGTCGATGCCGAGCGTATCCATAAGGCCGACAACCTGATCCGCCCACGTCTGCAGGCTGTACTCGATTTTCTCCGGCCGCTCCGAGTATCCGAAACCAACCATGTCCGGTGCGATCACCCGGAACTTCTCCGCAAGGGCGGGGATGACGAGACGCCAGTTGGCATATGACGTGACACCCGGTCCGGAGCCGTGGATCAGCATGACCGTCTGATCGCCGGTGCCGCCCTCGAGATAGTTCGTCTTGATCCCATTGGCGTTTGCGGTGGCGCCGATCTCGGGCTTCTCTGTGGTTGTCATGTTGCGCTCCATATCCGAATGCCGTTGTGCAGGAACAGTTTGGTCGCGTTTTCAGGAGTAATAGCGGAACACCAGGTCGGCCACGCAGCACGGTTTCGGCTCGTCGGCCACCTCATAGGTCAGGCGGTAGATCGCTTCGGCTCCACCGTCGAGCTCTTTCACGTCGGCCAGCTCGACGCGCATCCGAAACCGTGATCCGACCTTCAGCGGCGCGGGGAACCGCACCTTGTTGAGGCCGTAGTTGAGGATCACGTTGAAGCCCTCGACGGTGCAGACGGACCAGAGCAGACCGGTGGCCATCCCCAACGTGAGGAAACCGTGCTGGACGGTGGTTCCGAACGGACCGTGCGCGGCTCGCTGCGGGTCGACGTGGATGTACTGTTCGTCGCCGGTCAGCTTTGCGAACGTGTCGATGTCTTCCTGTACCACCTCGGTCCAGTCGCTGACGCCCAACTCCGTCCCGACCCGTTCCTGTAGGCCGGCAAGACCCTCCATCACGATCGGCTCGCGAGTTTCGCCCGGTGCGGCGTCAACGCCCACTGCTGTCTCCTCTTCGCGCAAGCGCTCATCGGCGCTGCAACCGACTCTCCGTTGTGCATCGACCGCCGGCACCCGACCGACCGCCTTCGGCGAGTCAAACACCCGCTATGGCGCTCCGCTAGCACGAAGGCGCCTTTTCCCGTCCAGCGAGAGCGGCGGCCGACTGTCCTCTCACCCGGCCCCGGAGACTTTGCCGGCGACGTCGGACGGGCACGTCGCTGAGGAATCCTGACCGCTGCGGAAATACGATGTGCGGCAAAGGTTTCGTGATCCTGAGCTGAGCGCGAGCGGCCTACCGCCCGGTCGTCGGCGGTGGAAACAGATGCGCGGCCTCGGGTGCTCCGAGCGCGTAGCGGATCGCCTCGTCTTCGAACCTGCGGTCCGCGCCCGTCAGCCGGTGATGGTGCTGCCTCAGATGCTCGGCCCAGGTGCCGACCAAATAGGACTCGACGAACCTGGTGGGATCGCCGCCGTCACGGAACAGCTCCCACCGCAGTGCCCCGGTACGCCGCCGCGAGCGGCCGACATGTCGCATGGCTTCGCTGAAGGCGACGGCGTCGGCTTCGTCGACCCGGTAGGTCACGGTGACCATGACCGGTCCGTCTTGGGCGTTCGGGGTGAAGGTCAACTGTGGCACCGGCCAGTGCGTCGAATGCGTTCGGTCC
This sequence comes from uncultured Actinomycetota bacterium, assembly GCA_963715215.1. Taxonomy (GTDB): domain Bacteria; phylum Actinomycetota; class Actinomycetes; order Mycobacteriales; family Mycobacteriaceae; genus Mycobacterium. Next base: position 97,613 of record CAVQRJ010000017.1, on the reverse strand, counting down.
AGCTTGCTCGTGTCGGGCATCGGGGTCCGCACGCCGACCGCGGCGCCCAGCACCAGCACCGCGGCCGCAACCAGCAGCGCGGTCGCGACTGAGGTCCGATCCGCGACGACGCCCCAGATCACCGCGCCCAGAGCCTGCGCACCCTGGAAGACGACGAGGTAATAGGCCAGGCCGCGGGCTCTGACCCAGTTCGGCAAGGCCAGCTGCAGCCCGGAGTTCAGGCTCGACATCACCGCGATCCACGCGCCGCCGACCGGCAACAGGGCCAGACTGACCAGCACCGGCTGCCTGACCGTGGCGATCACGCCGACGGCCGCTGCGGTGACCAACATCGCCGCGGTGACCAGCCGAGCGGAGCCGACCCTGGCGCGCACTCGCGGGATGACCAACGCACCGGTGACGGCGCCGACCCCGACCATGCCAAGCAACAATCCGTAACCGGCAGAACCCAGGCCGAGGTTTCTGCTCGCCACCACCGGCAGCAGGGCCCAGACCGCGCTGGCGGCCGGAATGAACAGCACCGCGCGGTACAGCAACCGTCGCACGATCAGCGCATGGCGCACGTACCGGCCGCCGGCCCGCACGGCCTCGACCAGGTGCTCGCGCGAGCCCGCGTCGACCCGCTCCGGCGCCCGCCAACGCGTCACCACGGCGGCGATGCCGACGAAGGACACCGCGTTCAACACGAACACCCAGCCCGCACCGACCGTCGCGACGATGACACCGCCGAGAGCCGGCCCGACCGCCCTGGCCAGATTCATGTTGACCCCGTTGAGCGCGGCGGCCTGCGGTAGCACCGCACGCTCCACCAGATCGGGCTGGATCGCCTGCCACGCAGGGCTGGCCACCGCGTTGCCGCAGCCGAGGAGAAAAGTGAGCGTCAGGATGAGCGCGGGGGAAGCCGCACCGAGGAAGGTGCTGGCGGCCAACGCCGCGGCAGCCAGGAACATTGCGGCCTGGGCGCCGAGCAGCAGCCGGCGCCGGTCGACCAGGTCGGCCCAGGCGCCGGCGGGCAGCGCGAGCATCACGATGGGCACACTGGATGCGGTCTGGACCAGGGACACCAGCAATGGCGAGTGATCAATTAGCAGCCACTGTGCGCCAACGGTCTGCATCCAGGTGCCGACATTGGATGCGAACTGCGCTATCCAGAGCGCGCGGAAGACCGGGTAGTACCGGATCGGCGCCCACGCCGACGGCGGCGGCGCCGGCGCTGGCGGCGGAGATCCCACACCGTCTGCGATATCAGCCACCCGCGGTGCAGGGCAAGACGTCTCCGCACAACGGAACGGTGGCTCCGATCAAGACCGTGTTTCCACTGGACGGTAAACCCAATGCGACACCGGCCGGTTCCGCTGACTGCGACATAACGTGGCCGACATCGTTGGTGCCGGCGACCACGCAGGAGGCGCACGATGCGGACCCGGGTTGGAATCGTTGGGGCGGGCCCGGCCGGACTGTTGCTATCGCACTTGCTGCATCAGCGTGGTGTCGAGTCGGTGGTCGTCGACATACAGACCCGGGAGACCATCGAGCAGACGATCAAGGCGGGGATTCTCGAGCAGGGCACCGTCGACTTGTTGCGCCGCACCGGTGTTGGCGACCGCCTGATGCGGGATGGCTTCGTACATCACGGCATCAACCTGGCGTTCTCCGGCGGCATTCATCGCATCGACCTATACGAGTTGACGGGTGGGCGTGCCGTGACGGTCTACGCCCAGCACGAGGTGCTGATCGACCTCATCGCCAGGCGGCTGGCCGACGATGGTGACATCCGGTTCGGGGTGAGCGACACCGAGGTGAGCGGCATCGAAAGTGACCGGCCGACAATCAGCTTCACCCACGACGGGCGCAAGGAGATCATCGACTGCGACTTCGTCATCGGTGCGGACGGGTCGCGGACATTCACCCGCTACCTGATCCCGGAGGGCACGATCCGCACCGACTATTTCCGCCAGTACCCGTTCGCCTGGTTCGGGATCCTCTGCGAGGCTCCGCCGTCGTCGGATGAGCTCATCTACGCGCACTCCGAGCGGGGCTTCGTACTGGTCTCGACGCGTTCGCCGAGCGTGCAGCGGCTGTACTTCCAGTGCGATCCGGAAACCACCATCGAGGAATGGCCGGACGACAGGATCTGGGAAGAGTTCGATGCGCGGCTGTCACCGTCGGGTGCCGGAGTGAAGACCGGGCAGATCTTCAAGAAGGATGTGCTGCAGTTCCGTAGCTTTGTCTGCGAGCCGATGCAGTACGGACGGCTGTTCCTGGCCGGCGACGCCGCCCATACCGTCCCACCAACCGGCGCCAAGGGCCTCAACCTCGCGGTGGCCGACGTCCATCTGCTCGACCGCGCGCTCGGTGCCTACTTCGACAAGAAGGACACCGGCCTGTTGGCGGCCTACAGCCAGACTGCGCTGCAGCGGGTCTGGCGCGGCCAGTGGTTCTCGTGGTGGATGACGTCGATGCTGCACCGCTTCTCCGACGCGTCCGACTTCGACCTGCGCCGCCAGGTTGCCGAACTGAGGCTGGTCACCAGTTCGGCCACGGCAGCCAAGACGCTCGCGGACAACTACACCGGTTTGCCACTCACGTGACTCTCGTCGACCAGGAGGATGGCGATGACGCAGACGACTAGTGTCGGCAGTCCACGCTGGGTGGCGCCGCTGTGCTGGGCGGCCGTGCTGCTCGACGGGTTCGACCTGGTGGTGCTGGGTACGGTTATCCCGGTGCTGGTGAAGCAGCACGTCTTCGGGTTCACCGACGCGAGCGCCACCACCATCGCCACCACCGGGCTGGTCGGCATGACGATCGGCGCGATGACCATCGGCACCGTGACCGACTATCTGGGTCGGCGCAAGGTGATGATGTTCGCGGTGACCGTGTTCTCGATCTTCACCCTCGCAGTGGCGTTCGCCAACTCCATCTTCCTGTTCGGGCTGTTCCGGTTCCTGGCCGGACTGGGCCTTGGCGGCTGTCTGCCGACCGCCATCACCCTGGTCACCGAATTCGCGCGCAAGGGCAAGGCATCGAGCGCGGCCACCACCGTCATGACCGGCTACCACGTCGGCGCGGTGCTCACCGCCCTGCTTGGGCTGGTGGTGCTGGGCAACGGCCACGGCTGGCAGTGGATGTTCGTGGCAGGCGGTGTCCCCGGCCTACTGCTGGCGCCGCTGATGGTCAAGTACCTGCCCGAGTCCGAGGTCTTCCTCGAGCAGAAGGCGCACGCCAAGACCCGGGAGGGTCGCGAGGCGACCAGCACCAATCCGGTTGCCGAGTTGTTCAAGGACGGCTTGGCCCGCCCGACGCTGGCATTCTGGGCCGCGTCTTTCCTCGGCCTGATCCTGGTGTACGGCATGAACACCTGGCTGCCGCGGCTCATGGAGACCGCGGGCTACCAGTTGGAGGTCGGGCTCGGCCTGCTGCTGATCCTCAACGTCGGCGCGATCGTCGGCCTGATCATCGCCGGCCAGGTCGCCGACCGGATCGGCGTGCGGGCGGCGGCGCTGGCCTGGTTCGGCGTTGCCGCCGTGCTGCTGGCGCTGCTCAGCATCAAGATGCCTGCGCTACCGCTGTACGCCGCGGTGCTGGCAACCGGGACGTTCGTGTTCAGCGCCCAGGTTCTGGTGTACGCCTTTGTCGGACACGTCTATCCCGCGTGGACCCGGGCCACCGCGCTGGGCTGGGTGGCCGGTGTCGGTCGCATCGGCGCCATCGTCGGCCCGATCATCATCGGCGCTCTGCTGGCCGGCGACCGCGGTTACCCGTGGGGGTTCTATGTCTTCGCCGCGGTCGCCGCGCTCGCGGTGGTCATGGTGCTGGCGGTCGGGCACCCGCGGGACCTGGTGGACGACGAGATCGGCGAGCGCGAGACGTTCGCACACTAGAGAAGCGAGGCGGTCGCCGCGTGGAGCCAGACCGTCAAGGCCGCTACCGCACCGCGTCGACCGTTGCCGTCGGTGCGACGTAGGGGATGGTCTGTATGAGTCGGTCGTTGAACGGCTCTGCCGCCGACCCGCCCTTGAGCTCGCGCGATAGGCTCCCGCATGCCATCGCGAGTGCCGCGGTCACCGTCGCGAGTTCGTGGCGCGTGTCCCGCACCTGCAGCTCGATCACCGCAATCGCCTTACGGTCGCTGAATACGGGCATCGCAACAGCATTCGTTCCGATCTCGAGTTCACCTACTGACACGGCCAATCCGGCCCGTCGTATCAGGGCGAGGTTATGCCTGAGTACATCGGGAGCGGTGATGGTGTTTCGGGTGAATTGCGGCAAACCCTTCATGATGAGCCGGTCGGCCATCCGCGTTGGAGAGAACGCCAGCAGTGCCTTTCCGACGGCAGTGGCGTGAGCCGGCAGAGTAGCGGCCGATTCGAAATTCGTGACCGGCTGGTGAGGCCGCTTTTCGATGTAATTCACCGCGGTTCCGGACAAGACGCCAAGTCGTGCGGTGCGGTGCGTCGCCGCAGACAGGTCGTCCAGTACGAATGGACTACGTTCGGTCAGGGTAGGCGTGCGCCACACGGCGCCGCCGAGCTGACGCAAGGAAGGCGCTACCCGATAGCGACCCGATTCGTCGCGCTCCAGGAAGTCCGTGGCGGCCAACTCGACTGCCAGCCGGTGTGCGGTGGAAACCGGCAGCCGGGTCAGCCGGGCTATCTCGGTGAGCGAGTGCACGTTGCAATCGGTGAACGCCAGCAGAATGGCGGCGACCCGGCTGGTGACCGATTGACCCGGTTCTGTCGAATTTCCCGCCATATCGCTCCTGACCTCTGAAAAGCTGACCTACCGCAATCGCCGAATAGATGTGACCCGGATCATACCGGCCGCTGCATGTGACGCACGCGGACCACTTCCACGTACTGAGAGTGCGTGGAAACTGTCGAAGGCGAGTTTCCGTTGTATCGGCGGCGACCCGGGAATCACCGGGGATAGATACCCAGAATTAGCGTCCTGTCACACGCGCTTGACATTCAGTGCTAGTGATAACTATAGTTATCATAGTCCGCATACAGCAACCCTGATACGACCACGGAGGAAGTACATGACCAACGCACAAGAGATCGGCCAGAAGGTTCAGGACCAGACCTTGGACGCCGTCCGCAAGACGCAGGATGCCGTCGTCGAGACGGTCACCGCCTGGACCGAGACCGCCGACAAGCTCACCGCGCAGCTGCCTGATTTCACCAAGGGCTACGGATTCCCGGCATTCGCCGACTTCACCAAGCAGTTCCCGAATGCCGCTGAGGTCATCGATTCCCACTTCGACTTCGCCCAGCAGGTGCTGACCAACCAGCGCGACTTCGCGCAGCGCATCGTCGCGGCAACCAAGCCGGCCACCAACTAACAGCGGTTCTGGCCACCCACAGCGGGCGGCGTGCCTACAAGGCGCGCCGCTCGTTCGTCTTGCGTCAGTCGGGGTCGGGCGCAGACGCCGCCGTCTGCTCGACCGACGGCGCGCTCTTACGCGCACGCAATTCGTGCCGCATCTCGTCGTACGCCTGATCGCGGGTGATGATCCGGTGCGCCCGATTCTTGGTGAACCACAGCGATCGGCCCCAGGTGTACAAGGTGCCGAAGCGATTTCCCCAGCCGATCAGGTACAGCACATGGATGAAGGCCCACATGACGTACGCAGGGAGGCCGACGAAGTTCATGCCGCCCGAGTGGGCCACCGCGTGTGTGCGGCCGATCGTCGCCATGCTGCCCTTGTCGAAGTACTTGAACGGCGCTGCGCTCGTGTCACCACCCAGACGCGCCCGAATCACCTTCCCGACGTACTTGCCTTCCTGAATGGCCGGCTGCGCAACACCGGGAAGTCCGTTGAGTGACACCATGTCACCGATCGCGAACACCTCCGGATGGCCCGGCAAGGTACAGTCGGGCGCTACTGCGATTCGACCCGCCCGATCCGTCTCGGCGCCCGTGGCGCGGGCCAGCAGACCGGCCAGCGGCGATGCTTGCACCCCGGCGGCCCACACCTTGGTTCGGGCGGATATGCGTTCCTCGCCGTCGCGGCTCTTGACCGTGATGCTGTCGTCGTCCATCGCGATCGCCATTGTGCCGCAACGGACTTCGACGCCCATTCGTTCGAGCCGCTCCTGCGTGTAGCGCTGCAGCTTTTCATCGAACGGACCGAGGACGGCCGGCGCGGCTTCGACGAGCACGATCCTGGCCTTGCCGGTGTCGATGTCCCGATAGTCATCCGGCAGGACGCGGTGCGCCAGCTCGGCAATCTGGCCGACGACTTCGACACCGGTCGGTCCCGCCCCCACCACAACGAAGGTGAGATCCTTCGCGCGTTCAGCGGGGTCCGTTGTCAACTCCGCTAATTCGAAGGCGCCCAAGATGTGGTTGCGCAGGTGACGCGCGTCCTCGAGGGTCTTCATGCCGGGGGCGAAGGCGGCCCACTCGTCATGGCCGAAGTAGGCATGCGTCGCACCGGCGGCCACGACGAGCGTGTCGTACGGAAGTTCCATCGGCGCGCCGTTCGGGGCAACAACCGAAACCTGACGCCGGCCCAGATCAAGCTCGGTCACCTCGCCGAGCACGACCTTGGTGTTCGCCTGGCCGCGCACCACCCGGCGTAGCGCCGGCGCGATCAGACCTTCCGGCATGATCCCGGTCGCAACCTGATAAAGCAGGGGCTGAAAGAGGTGGTGGTTGGTGCGGTCGACAATTGTGACGTCGACGTCTGCCTTGGCGAGTTGGCGGGTGACGTTCACCCCGCCGAAGCCGCCCCCGACCACCACCACCTTGGGGCGTCGGGCACTCAATGCGCCGGTCGTCACCTCAACCTCCGCCTGACTGTGACCTGTGCTTGCCGAAAGCGCACGCGAAAGCGAATGCCGCCCCAGCTATTTGAGACGGTCCTTGGCCGCCCCTAGAAACGCCTCGGACATCTCGCGCACGACATCGGCCTGTGTCGACACAAGTGTCTTGATCCAGTCCGCACCGAGGTCCTTGGCGGTCTCCTCTTCGAGCTTCAGGACGCTGTTGAGCATCTTCTCGTACGCCTCGAGCCAGACCAGACCGTTCTCCTTGCTGAGCTCGAGCAGACGATCACTTGTTTGCTTGATACGCTGCGCGGCCGCCTCGATGTCCGGACTGAAGCTAGATGTCTCTGCCATTTGTGTCCTCCTTGATGGTCACTCTCAGCGGGAGTCTGGCACGCGAACTCAGCCGAATACAGGGGCCGTCGCGGAAGTTCCATCCAGCAAGAAGGGGTAGTCCGCACCCGCGTACCTACCCACTATGAGTAGTGACCGATGGACCGGAGGAAAACCTGCATGTGCGCCGACAACCGCCGCATGGGTGACGCGGCCTCGTCCGCTGATGAACACGTCACGGCCATTGATGTTCACGCGCATGCGATGCCGCTTCGGCTGCTCGAGTCGCTCGAGCAGAGGGGGCTTGCGGATCTGTCGAGGGCCGACGCCGGGATCGTGGTGCTCGATCCGTCGGTCAGCGGGGTGGGAAAGGACACGCCGCTGCCCCTGGCCCGCTCCCAATACGACCCCGGAACGCGCCTACAGGAGATGGACCAAGCGGGGGTCACGATCCATGCGGTCTCGATGCCACCGTTTCTGTATTGCTCAAACTCGGAGGACCGGCAACTGGTCAGCACGGTCATCACCCATGGCAACAACGAGCTGGCCGAATATGTCGCCGGCGGCGGTAACCGCCTGTACGGCCTCGGCTCGGTGCCCCTCGGACTACCCGACGGGGCGCAGGAAGCGCAGCGCTGCCTCGACGATCTGGGCTTGACCGGCATCGCCATCGGCACCCAAGGCGCCGGTAAGGATCTCGACGACCCGGTCAACGACGATCTGTGGGCACTGCTCGCCGAACGAAACGCGTTCGTGTTCTTGCATCCCAGCGGCGTCCCCGACGTCCACCGCCAGCGGGATTTCTATCTTCCGCAGCTCGTCGGGTATCCGATGGAGACGGCGCTCAGCGTCGCTCGGATGATCTTCGGGAAGGTGTTCGAGCGTTACGACATAAACCTGTGTCTGGCGCACGGCGGCGGATGCCTGCCGTGGCTGCGTGGCCGATTCGATTTGGGCTGGGAACGCAAGGACGTCGCCCACACCACCAAGCTGCGGCCGAGCGAATTCTGTAGACGGCTCTATTACGACACCGCGGTGTTCGACCCGACGTTGCTCGCGCACCTTGTGTCCGACATGGGCGCCGACCATGTGCTGCTCGGCACGGATCATCCCTTCGAACTCGGTGACACGCATCCGGTCGAGACGGTGCGCACGCTGGGGCTGAGCGAGGACGAGACGGAAGCGATCCTGTGGCGCACGGCAGTCGAGTTACTCGACCTGCCGGTCCCGACGCAGCCGCACCTCAGTTCTGTCCGGCCAGGTCGGTGACCGCGTGGAGTTGTGGAGCGAGCCGTTCCTGATGTGCTTCGCCACGGGCTCCGGATTGCTGCGCGCGGACCGGCACCGCTTCAGGCTTGCAATCCGAGTACCGGCCGGACCGAACCGACGGGAGCGATGATGACCGACCTCGACGCACGGCAGCGCGGCAGATCGGTGACCAGCAAGGTTGTCGCCATCCTCGACGCGTTCTCGGCCGACACTCCCAGGCTGTCGCTGCAGGGACTGGCCGAGCGCACCGGACTCCCGCAGTCCACCACCTACCGGCTCGCGTGCGAGCTCGTGGAATGGGGTGGCCTCGAACGCGGCTCGGGCGGGTACCAGATCGGGCTGCGGTTATGGGAAATCGGCGAGCTGGCGCGGCGGGGCGAGCAGCTGCGTGATATCGCGGTTCCGTTCATGCAGGACCTCTATGACGCGACGCGGGAGAACGTGCACCTGGCGGTGCTGGACGGCCACGAGGCTCTCTATATCGAAAAGATCACCGGTCGTCGCGCGACCCGTGTGGTGACTCGGCGGGGAGGCAGGCTACCGCTGCACGCCACCGGCGTCGGCAAGGTTCTCCTGGCCTATGCCCAGGAAGAGCTCGTCGACAATGTGATTTCGCATGGTCTGAGGCCCTACACCCCGCATACGATCGTCGTCCCGGCGCAGCTGCGACGCAAACTGTCCGAGGTGCGGCGGAGCGGTCTGGCGTTTGCCAACGAGGAGATGTCCCTGGGCTCTGTTTCAGTTGCGGCTCCGATACTTTCGGCCCCAGACACCGCGGTGGCCGCGCTGGCGCTCGTCGTCCGGTCAAGCCGCAAGGATATTCAGCGGCTGGCGCCGGCTGTGCGCGCGACGGCCAATTCGTTGTCGCGAATACTTCAGCAGCAGCGGTTCGAACCGACCGGGCAGCCACCCCGCCGGAGCCGCGGTACCGACTCCCGGTCACTGGCAGTTTGACATCCCGTTTTGGTGGGCACTCCCGTTGGACGGAAGTGATTTCTAGGTAGAATGCTGCGGCGATGCGACTCTCGTTACACGATTACGAACGGGGGTATCAGAGTATGGCGGGAAATTCGACCGACCCGGGCCGTTCGGTCACGAGCAAGGTCACAGCCATCCTCATGGCGTTCAGCGACAGTGCCGTTCTCACGCTGACCGAAGTCGCCGGTATCGCGAACCTGCCCACATCGACGGCGCATCGTCTGGCATCCGAGCTACTGGCGTGGCGTCTGCTGGAACGTACGGAGGAGGGCGGTTACCGGATCGGCTTGCCCTTGCGGATAATCGGCAAGGACGCGACGAACCACGACTTCCTCGACCGGGCAACCCTCGTCATGCGGGGCCGGCCGGTGCTCGCCGAGTTGGCGCGGACCATTCGCACCGAAGCCAGGCTGGGTGCACTGCACGGCGGCGAGGTCGTCTACCTCGGTCACTGCGGTACGGGCCCTGCAGGTGTGGCCATACCGATGTCGATACTTCCGGCGCACAGGACCGCCATCGGCAAGGCACTGCTGGCCTTCTCACCGACCAGCGTCGTCGACAGAGTCCTTGCCGAGAGAGCGCGGACGGCGAAGACAGTGACCTCACCAGACAAGCTGCGCCAGGCGCTGTCGGTCATCCGGCTGACGCAGATAGCGATCGCGCGCGACGAATATCGGCCCGACTGGACCGCGATAGCCATGCCCGTCTTCAGTGGCGGAGGCAGGGTGGCCGCGGCGCTCGAGCTGACAGTGCGCGAGCCGGGCGCCGACGTCAAGGCAGCTACCGGTGCACTGACCGTGGCGTGTCGAAGCTTGTCCCGGCAGCTGTCCACGGACTTTCGGGACCGTAGGACGGCGTGCTGGAACGGGAACGGGAACGGATCAACCCCTCACGCCTAGCGTCCGACGCACGCTAGCGGAAAAACGCTCAGTCGAAGTCCGCCTGCCACAGGTCAGGGCCGAACACCTCGTACTGGATGTCCTTGGGCGCCACCCCGCGCTCGATCAGCGCGCTACGCAGCGACTGCATGAACGGCAACGGCCCGCACATGTAGTACAGCGCGTCGTCGGGCAGGTCCAGCTGCGAGACATCCATCATGCCCGCGTGCACGGAGACCGGCTCGTTGCTCGGGCCGCCGCTTTCGTACCAGACGTGCAGCGAAGCATTGCGCAGCGCGAGGACGTCGTTGACGACCTGGCGGCGCAGGGCGAATGCGCTCTCGTCGGCGTCGGCGTGCAGCACCGTCATCGACAGGCCGGACACGGCCGCCGCGAGGTGCGAGAGCATCCCCGCCATGGGAGCGATCCCGATGCCGGCGCTCGCGAACACCACCGGACGTCCGGCGTCGTCGAGCACGACGTCGCCGTAGGGCAACGACATCGTCAGGACGTGGCCCACATCAACGGTGTCATGCAACAGGTTCGACACCTCCCCGTCGGGATCGCCGCCGCCGCGCACCCGCTTGACCGAGAACTGGCGGTGCTCGCCGTCGTCGGCCCGGGTGAGGCTGTACTGCCGTGGCTGGCGGATGCCGTCCGGCACCGGCATCAGAACCGTGACGTATTGTCCGGGCAGCGACGTCTTCACCAGCCGGTCGTCGATCCGCTTCACGACGAATGTCACCACGTCGGCGGTCTCCCTGATCTTGCGCTCCACCCGCCACTGCCGCCACACCGTCTCGGGCCGGACCCCACGGGCGCTGTAGAGCCCGCGCTCCTGGTTGATCAGCACGTTGGCCATCAGCCAGTACACCTCGTCCCAGGCTGCGGCCACTTCGGGGGTGACCGCGTCGCCGAGCACGTCGACGATCGCCCACATCAGGTTGTCGTGCACGAGCTGATACTGATCCGGACGAATTCCCAGGGACGCATGCTTGTGCGCGATCCGCGACAGCAAGTTCTGCGGTGGGTTGTCGGGGGTATTGACCAGCGAGCTCGCGAAGGCGGCGACCGAGCCGGCCAGGGCCTGCTGCTGCTCACCCTGGGCCTGGTTTCCGCGGTTGAACAAACCGTCCAGCAGTTCCGGGTGATTGCCGAACATGTGCTGGTAAAACCGCTTGGCGATCTCCCCGATGTGCTCACCGACAACCGGGAGCGTGGCCTCGATGACGGGCCGAGATGTGTCCGAAAGCATTGCCAGACCTCCTAGGGTGAGCATCTCGACGCTAGCGGGTACACCCCGCCAGCCGACGTCGATCTATCCGGATCCGCGCGTTTCGTTCGAGAAGCGGGCGGTGACCGCGCCGAGGTGGGCGAACTCGGCGCGAAAGACGTCGCCCGGTTGCACCGCCACCATTTTGTGGACTGCTCCGGGGAGGACGACATCACCAGCACGCAATTTGGCGCCGAAGCCTGCCAGCTTGTTCGCCAGCCACGCGACGCAGCGCGCGGGGTTGCCGAGCGCGGCTGCTCCCGCGCCGGTGTCGATCAGCTCGCCGCCACGGGAGACGGCGACACCGGTGAGGCGGAGGTCGAGTTCGTCGACGCGCCGCAGCCGGCCGCCCATGACGATCAGCCCCGACGACGCATTATCGGCCACGGTGTCGACGAGCTTGATCTTCCAGTCGGCCACCCGGGAATCGACGATCTCCACTGCCGGCAGCACACCGGCGATGGCCTCCAGCGCGGTCGCAGTGTTCACCCCGGGTCCTTCGAGATCGGACTCCATCACAAAGGCCATCTCGGCCTCGACGCGCGGCTGCACCAAGCTGGACAGGTCGATCTCGTCACCGTCCTCGACGAACATGCCGTCCAGCAGCACGCCGTAGTCGGGTTCGTCCACGCCGAGCAGGCTTTGCATTGGCTTCGACGTGAGCCCGATCTTGCGGCCGCAGATCCGTTCGCCATTCTCGACGCGCCGGGTGATGTTCACCGACTGGATCGCGTAGGCGTCCTCGATCGTGAGATCCGGATGCCGGTCGGTGAGTGGGCTGATCGGTACCGCTGTGGTATCGGCTTGCCACAGTTCATCCGCCAGCGCGCGATGAAGCGTCGTAGGTTCCACAAGCAACAGAATTCTCCCTGAGTAGTCTCATGCAAAGCAGCTTCCGACGAGTGAGAAGGGGCGGGGGCGAGCAGTTCCAGCCAGTGGGAGACGCGCGCGGCGCGCGTGCTGATCTAAGGACGATGGTGTGATGGCAGAAGATTCGTCGTGGAATGTCGGTCAGTATGCAGCCGAGATATTGGCTCCCGAGACGAACGCGATAGGGCTCGGGCCCGACACCGCGGGTATCGGGGATTCGTTGACATCGGCGCTGCGCCGCGCGGCCACCAATCCCGGCCTGCTGCTGAAGGCCGGTGCGACCTTGACTGGCGGGCTGGCCGCCATTCCGTCGACCGTACTGACCGATTGGATCGTCGAGAAGAAAGCCAACGACGGCAAGCGGGGTGACCGCCGGTTTTCCGATCCGGCGTGGACCGAAAACCCCTATTTCCACGCGGTGCTGCTGGCCTACCTGTCCGGCTGCGACTTCGCCCGCACTCTCGTCGCCGAATCGGGATTGGAGCGCCGGCAGGCCGCGAAGGCACAGCTCGGCCTGGAGTTGATGCTGGACGCGGCGGCACCGAGCAACTTTCTGCTCACGAATCCGGCGGCGCTCAAGCGTGCATTCGAGACCGCAGGCGTGAGCCTGTTCAGGGGGGCGCGCGCCTTCACCCTGGACCTGATCCAGAACCGGGGCATGCCACGACAGGTCGATTCGAGCCCGTTCGAACTGGGCGGCAATCTGGCGGTTACCCCGTCGAAGGTGGTGTTCCGCAACGAGCTGATGGAGCTGCTGCAGTACGAGCCGCAGACCGACCAGGTGCACGAGGCGCCCCTGCTGTGCAGCCCGCCGTGGATCAACAAGTACTACATCATGGACCTGGCGCCCGAGCGCAGCTTCATCGAATGGGCCGTCCAGCACGGCCGCACAGTGTTCGCGATCAGCTATCGCAATCCCACCGCCGAGATGGCCGGCACCACGATGGACGACTACCTGGTCTCCGGACCGCAGCAAGCACTCGACGTCATCACGGCCATCACCGGCGCGTCGAAGATCGACATCGTGGGCTTGTGCCTCGGTGGCGCGCTCACCGCGATCACCGCCGCCTACCTCATCCAGACCGGTGACGACCGAGTCGGCGCCATCACGCTGCTCAACACCATGCTCGATTACGCCGAGCCCGGACAGCTCGGCGTGTTCACCGACGAGGCAGGGGTGGACAAGCTCGAAAAGGAGATGGTCAAGTTCGGCGGAACGCTGCCCGGCAAGTCGATGGCCGGAACATTCGACGTGCTGCGCGCCAACGACCTGATCTTCAACTACGTCGTGTCGAACTGGCTGCTGGGTCAGAAGCCGCCCGCGTTCGACATTCTCGCGTGGAACAACGACAGCACCGTGATGCCGGCCGCAATGCACACATTCTATCTGCGCAATTTCTACGTGAAGAATTTGCTCGCTCAAGGTGAGCTCGAGATCGCGGGCCGCACCATCGACCTGAGCGCGGTGAAGTCGAACGCGTACATCGTCAGCGCGAAAAACGACCACATCGTGCCCTGGGAATCGGCCTACAAGACCACCGGATTATTCTCCGGTCCAACCCGATTCGTACTCAGCAACGGCGGGCACATCGCCGGAATCGTCAACCCGCCCGGTCCGAAGGCATGGTTTCTCTCCAGCGACGACAATCCAACAAGTGCCGACGACTGGATGCAGGCCGCCACGCGCACCAACGAATCCTGGTGGATCGACTGGGCCAACTGGTCCAGCGAGCACGCCGGGCCGATGGTCGCACCTCCCAAGATCGGCAGCAGCGAATACAAGGTGCTCGGCAACGGACCTGGAGAATACGTCTTCACCTGAGCGGCCGGTGGTCAACGGCGCACTTGGACAACACGTTTCGAACTTCCGCTCACAACAGAGCGGTGTGCAGATCGAGCGTGCCATGTTGCCCGATCGCCGCGTAGTTGGCCGCCAGCCAGGTGTGACCGGCCTGCCGGCCGGCGTCGCGTAACTGCACCAACAAATCCCACTGGGCGATGCGCCGAGAAGATGCCTCGTGATCGTCAAGGACGCCGCTGCCGTCGATTCGGTGCACATGCACGTTCTTGTATTCCTCGGGTGAGAGTTTCCCCTCCTCGATCAAGCGCTTGACGAACGCCACGGCCCGCAATTCGCGCAGCAGATTGCTGTTGAAGGTGATCTCGTTGAGCCGGTCGTGGATCTCGCGCGCCGTACGAGGCGTCTGGCGGCGCTCCAGCGGGTTGATCTGCACGAGCACGATGTCGTCGGTCGCCGTCTCGTAGAAGAGCGGAAACAACGCCGGATTGCCCAGATAGCCTCCGTCCCAATAGGGCACGCCGTCGATCTCCACCGCGTGAAACACCGTCGGCAGACACGCCGAGGCCATCAGGTGATCGGCCGTGAGCTGCGGTGTCTTGAAGATGGCAACCCTGCCGGTCCACACGTTGGTCGCGCTGACGAAGATCTCGACATCCCGGCACGCCCGCACGCGATCGAAGTCGATCAACGCCTCGATCGCATCCCGCAACGGATTGATATTGAACGGATTGGTCTGGTAGGGGCTCACGTTGTGGGCAACGACTTCGGCCCAGGACCGATTGACCCAACAGCCAAGCATCCGGCCGAGCAACTCGCGCTGGTTCAGAGAAAGCGACGCATCCAGACTGGCCCGACGCCAGAACGTTTCGAGCGCGGCGCGCGCCCCATCGATCCCGCCCTCGAGCCAGCCCTCCACCATCACCACAGCGTTCATCGCGCCGGCACTGGCACCGGTGATCGCTTCAACGGCCAGACGTCCGTCTTCCAGAAGGGCGTCAAGCACGCCCCAGGTGAAGGCGCCATGCGCCCCGCCGCCCTGCAGAGCCAGCGACACCGTCTTTTGGGCGTGCGGCCCAGCGAGGCCACTGAGGGCGGGGAGGCCGGTGGTTTCGTGCCGACGGCGTCGGAAGCGCCCCGTCATGACGCAGGCCGCGAGACGGCACATCCCAAGGGGCGATGCGCCGGATGATCCTGCTGCGGAACAACACTCGGGCCAACCGTCACGATGTCACTGCCAGACCGGCGCAGGATCCGTGGCACCGATGACCTGAGCCGGCTCGAGGCTGTCGGCGCCCATCCAACGCTTCGTTCGTTGCTGCCATTGGCCCCC
Source organism: uncultured Actinomycetota bacterium (assembly GCA_963715215.1). Lineage (GTDB taxonomy): Bacteria > Actinomycetota > Actinomycetes > Mycobacteriales > Mycobacteriaceae > Mycobacterium. Next base: position 82,111 of record CAVQRJ010000017.1, on the reverse strand, counting down.
GCTTACCTCCGTGCCGCGGACGGGAATCTCCTACGACAGAGCCTAAAAGGTGCAGGACGGCAGGCCCAGACTCACGGAGAGGTTTCCGCTCAATGGGCTTGCCGCATGTGTAGTTTGACAGCAAACGCAAACGTTTACGCGGATCGGAGTCAACGTGGATCCCGACCAGGTCAAGCAGGGACCGCCAGGGCCGGCGCGCTGCCGTACCGACCGAACCGATGACATGACGATGGGATCGAGACAGCTCGTTCGCGTTGGCGGGCGCCGCATCTGGATATCGCGAAGCGGTGTTGGGCCACCGGTGCTGCTCCTGAAGGGGATGGGGAAGAGTCCCGTCACGTGGAAACCGTTGAAGCGGTATCTGGAGGGATTCGAGTGCATTGGTGTAGCGCTTCCTGGCCACCCGGGTGCGAAGGTCTGGCAGCCTGCACTGACGATGCGTCGGTTCGCTGCGCTCGCTGGCGAGCTGCTCGACGAACTGAACATCCAGTGTGCTGACGTACTGGGCTTCTCCTTCGGTGGGATGGTCGCCCAGCAGCTCGCTCTCGATGCGCCCATGCGGGTCCGCAGACTGGTCTTGATCTCGACTTCATGCGGACTGGGCGCAGTGCCGAGTAACCCGGCGACGTGGTGGAGCGCGATCGTCGGCGATGCATTGCCGACCGGTTACGGCCCGCAGTGGTTCGCTCGCCAGTGGGGCGATACGATGCGTCGAGAATTTGGTGTCGGGTGGGCAAATCCCATGTGGCTCAACGAGTCCGCCCAGCAGATCGCGGCCGCATCACAGTGGTCGAGTCTGCCGTGGCTACCCCGGCTCACCCAGCAGAGCCTGGTGATTGCGGGCACCGCGGATGCGCTGGTGCCTGCGGCCAACGCGGACATACTGGCATCGAGGATGCCCAATGCACGGACTCACCTGGTGCGCGGAGGCGGACACGTGTGCATCTTGGACCGAGTCGCCGAAGCAGGGCCGGTCATCGCCAACTTCCTGAATTCATCAGAGCCGACTGCGATCGATCACACGGCGTAGTTCGGTTGCCATCCGCTCGGGAAACTGTAACGGCAGGTAGTGCGTAGCAGGAAGTTCGATGTATTCGCTGTTGGGTGTGTTCTTGCTGGCGGCGCGCATATCTTCGGCCGAGGTGATGGCATCCCAGGTGCCTGCCAGATAGGTGACGGGCACGGCTATCTCGGTCAAGTCCATGAGCGGGTGATCGCCGACTGCACGGGCCAGCCTGGAATACCACGGCCAATCGTGCCGGGCGAACTGGCGCAGCACCCGCAGCACGATTTCAGCGTGAACAAGATCGAGACCTATCGTCGCGACTCCCCGCGGGGCGAACCCATGCTCGGGCGTACCAGGCAATCCGTTGCCCAATCTGTTGAGCACCGGCCCCAAATACCGCATCAGGTGCGATCCCACGCGACCCGCGCGCGGACGAAGAAACCGGGGCAGCGGGTGCAGCAACGCCTCGAAGGTTCCGCCGGGGACCCCCGCGACGGCAAGCACGCCACCGATTCGGGAGGGTTCGCGCAGAGCGGCCTCAAGCGCCACGTTGACGCCGACCGACCATCCGACAAGCACAGCGCGGTCGACGCCGTAGGAGTCCATCACCGCAAAAAGGTCATCGGTGTGGTCGGACACCCCTATCCGAGATTCGTCGGCGGGGCGCTCCGATCCGCCGAGACCACGATGATCCCACGTCATGACGCGATAGCAGTCGGTCCGGCGATTGATAGCCGGCCAGGCATCAGGCGGAGTACCCAGCCCATTTGAGATCACGACGGGAATGCCCCGACCTCCGTTGTCCCACGCGCGTAGACCGGTTCCATCGGCGGATCTGACCGATCGGTACGCCACAGGCCGTCCTGTCGGATGGTTGCCATTCTCGTGCTCGATCGTAGTTCGTTGAGTCGCGATCGGAACGGCCGCCGCAAGATCTTTCCATTGGTCGGAAACAGGCTTGCGCTGTGCCCTGAATGCTTGGCGCGAGACGTAAGCTGCCCTCATCGAGCACGCAAGCCACGTCCCTACAGAGGTTCTCGGTTCACCGGAATTAGTACCGTGGGCCGCGATCGGTGCAATGCGTGGCATTCGACGTCGACCAAACAGGTAAGAGGTGATGTCCCATGACCAGCGTGGACAGCGAGCAAGAGAATGCCCTGTGGCACGGCGAGAAACTTCGCGGGCGAGTGGCTTTCGTGACGGGGGGCACTTCCGGTATCGGCGCGGCGATTTGTAAGAGCCTGGGGAATCAGGGGGCTACAGTGGCGGCCGGTTACGGCCGGAACATCGACCGCGCCAACGCATTCGCCGACGACTACGAGAGTTTGCTCGGTGTGCGCCCGAGCCTGCACCACGGGAATGTCAGTTCCGCGGATGACTGCCGACGCACGATCGGCGCGGTCATCGAACAGCACGGACGACTCGACATCCTCGTCAACAACGCAGGCATCACCATGGACCGAACCGTCGCAAAGATGACAGATGAGGAGTGGTACACCGTACTCGCGGTGAATCTGTCCGGGGCATTCTTCATGTCTCAAGCTGCGCTGGCGCATATGGTCGAGCGGGGTAGCGGCCGGATCATCAACGTCTCGTCCTTCGTCGGCGAACAGGGCAACATCGGGCAGGCAAACTATGCGGCCTCGAAGTCCGGACTATTCGGGTTGACCAAGACTCTGGCAAGGGAGTCTGCGTTCCAGTTGGCAAAGTCCGGCAAGGACACCGACGACGGAATCGGGTTGACCGTCAACACCGTCACCCCTGGTTTCATCGCCACCGAGATGGTCGCGGCGATGCCCGAAAAGGTGCTCGACAAAGTCAGGAGCCAGATTCCCGTTGGTCGCCTGGGGCGACCGGATGAGGTCGCCCGCGTTGTCCATTTCCTCGCCGCCGACGCATCCTCCTATATCACCGGCCAGATATGGGGAGTCAACGGCGGCATCGACATGTGACAGCATCGACATGTGACAGCCGCCGCGCCGCGCGCCGGTACCCACAATGCCTCAATCGGAAAGGCGACTGACAAATGCATGCCTTCGAACTAAACAAACATGGCAGGCTGGTCTTTCCGGCTAACTGCTTTCCCGACCTTGACTTCTCCACCTTTGACAGCCTCGATCAGCTCGCCGCCGTGGTCCAGCGGGACTTCGATGCCAAGGCGCCCTCGGGGACCGACATTCTCGATCAAATCAAAGCCGGCACCTATCAGACCAAGTTTGACCTGATGCGGGACATGGCCCTTAACCTATTCTGGGCCAATCGTTTCAAGATGACGATGTACGAGGTCAAGCCAACGCGGTTGGCCGATGTGCCACGCCACCGCGACGACGTCTTCGTGCCCATCCAAACGCCGTGGCGCGATAGCGACACGAAGGTCTCCGCCGTGTTCTCCGCCTACCCGAACCTGCCGGCCAGGTGGGACGGCGAGGTCGAGGACAAGATCTTCCCGATCCTCTTCGACGTGTTCAGCCATCGTCGCAATCACGCAACAAAGCTGTCCCCGATCGTGCCGACAGTTGCTGAATTGTTGTCTGCGCCTTCCAATCAGACGCTCCGGCTGAACCGCTATGACCCCGATTTCCGCCGATACAGCTATGCCGAAATCATTGACTGCAGCGAGGCCGTGGCCGAACTGGAGGCACTACACCGCTGGTCGATGGTGCTACACAATCAGTACCCGTGGTCTCGCAGCGACGCCGAGCTGGCAAGTGTCAGCGAACTTCGAGACGACGACTACATTGTGCTCTTTTATCCGCGCGACCCCACGGTGCGGCTGTTCCTGTCTCGCGTCACCTCGACCCGCGCCCCGAAGGAAAAGCCGGTCGTGACCACCCCCGAAGTCACTGCACCCGTTCGTCCATACGCCCCCATCGACGTGCGCAACGACTTCACTGTGCTGCCTTACATCCAGGCAATCGCCGCTGTGCACGGCGAACAGGTGTGCACGAACGAGGATCTCATCCGTAACAGCGCCTACAACTGGTCGCCCATGTCCGCCGAGGAGATCAGCGTCAAAACCGGCATCGAGCAACGCCGCTATACCTGGTCCAGCCTCGAGGAGATCTCCTTGCGCGCGGCCAGGGCCGCGCTCACCCACGCGCAGATCGGTCCGGATGAGGTCGGCGCGGTCGTCGTCTGCACCTGCACCAGTTCTCGGCTGATCCCGTCGATCGCGGCGTGGCTCTCCGGCCAGTTGGGTATCCAGCAGACGCATTGCTCCTTCGACCTCGTCGCCGCATGCGCCGGACTCGCCTACGGGCTGGCGGAAGCGGCGCGAATCCTGCAAACCGTTCGCCGGCCGGTGCTCCTGGTGTGCGCGGAGAAATTCTCCGACAAGATCGGCAACGTCCGACCATCCCGGATGATATTCGGCGATGGTGCGGCCGCGATCGTCATCGGCGTCGCACCGGAAGGATCACCGCCCGATATCGAGTTCATGCAAACCTATGCCAGCGGTCCGGTCAGCCAAGTCAATTCCATCCTGTGGCCCAATCCCGACTTCGCGAACAACATCACGGTGTTCGGTCCTGAGGTGAAATCGCTTGCCGGACGCTATCTGAATCAGATGCTCAGCGACATCGAGGCGTTGCCAGACCCCGATGGAGTCGCCGAATCGCTGCTGGCGAGTATCGAACTCATTATTCCGCACCAGGCGAACAAGACGATGGTGATCGACCTGGCGACCCGCGCCGGGCTGTCGCCAGACCAGCTCTACTTCAACATCGAGCAGGTGGGCAACACCTCCTCGGCGAGCATTCCGTTGGCCATTCACGACGCCGTCCGCGACGGCGTGATCGCCAAGCCGACCCGGGTCTTCGCACCTGGCTTCGGCGCGGGCGCGGTGGCCGGCTACGCCGTTATGCGAGTCGATCCCGCTGTCGTCGCCACCGACGAAGAGGTGGCATCAACCGGCGCGCCGGCGGTGACATCGGAGCTCAGAGCACCCGAAGGAGGCGATATCACTCTCGCGTTCGGCTGATTGCCGGACTCTCTTCGGTATTTGCTTGCGAAAAGCGCTGCCGTATCAGCAACTATCTCGCGGTCGATGGCCGCCTCACAGAGGATTGGAACGTTGGTCAGTCAGCCCCAGGGGAACACCGACCAAGTGCCCGATGCCGGCTCGCTTGGCGTCAGTTTTCCGAGACGAATCGCAGTGGTCAACCGCGGCGAGGCTGCGGTCCGCCTCATCCGTGCGGTACGTGAACTGAATTCCGAATACGACTGCGGCATAAGGACAATTGCTCTTCATACCGAAGCTGAGCGGCGAGCGATGTTCGTCCGGCTGGCCGACGAGTCGGTAACGCTCCGCAAAACGGAGGGCATCGTGTACCTCGACCACGCCGAACTCGAGCGCGCTCTGGTCGAGGGCAGAGCCGACGCGGTGTGGGTGGGTTGGGGCTTCGTCGCCGAAGACATCGCCTTTGCAGAACTCTGTGCGCGCCTTGATCTTACGTTCATCGGCCCGCCTGCAACCGCGATGCGCACCCTGGGTGACAAGATCGAGGCCAAACTGTTGGCTGAGAAGGTGGGCGTTCCGCTCGCACCGTGGAGCGGTGGCCCCGTCACGACACTCGAGGATGCCGGCCGCCACGCGGAGACGATCGGCTATCCGCTGATCGTGAAGGCCCGCAGCGGTGGTGGCGGTCGCGGCATCCGCAAGGTGTTCTCCCCCGACGAACTCGACGTCGCACTGGAGCGCACCCAGGGTGAGGCCGAGCGCTCGTTCGGCGATCCGGTCGTGTTCCTCGAACGTGTCGTCACCGATGCGCGCCACGTCGAGGTCCAGATCATCGCCGACAACTACGGCAACGTGTGGGCGCCGGGGGTGCGCGACTGCTCAATCCAGCGCCGGAATCAGAAGGTCATCGAGGAATCCAGCTCGCCGCTGCTGACCAAGGACCAGGCCGACCACCTCCGAAGCGTGTCGGCCGAACTCGTCCGGGCCGCCGAATATCGGGGAGCGGGCACTGTCGAGTACCTGTACCAGCCTGAACAGAAGATCTTCACGTTCCTGGAGGTCAACACCCGGCTGCAGGTGGAACACCCGATCACCGAGGTGACCACTGGCATCGACCTGGTGAAGCTACAGATTTTCGTCGCAGCGGGCGGTTCACTCGTGGGCGACTGCCCATCGGAGTTCGGCCACGCCGTCGAAGCGCGGCTCAATGCCGAGGATGCCGACAACGGCTTCGCACCGGCGCCGGGCACCGTGCGACTGCTCAGGTTCCCGCTCGGCTCGGGCGTCCGGGTCGACACCGGTATCGCCCAGGGCGATGTCATTCCACCCGATTACGACTCGATGGTCGCCAAGATCATCGCGTGGGGACGCGATCGGGACGAAGCATTCGCCCGGCTTCGCACAGCGCTTCGGGAAACCACCGTCGTCATCGACGGAGGCACCACCAACAAATCATTCCTTCTCGACCTGCTCTCCCGTGACGAGGTCGTGTCCGCCTCGGCGGATACCGGATGGCTGGATCGCATCGGAGCCGGAACGCCCACCGGCCCAACGCCAGTGGCCGACATCGCACTCATCGCGGCGGCCGTGCATGCGTATGGCTCCGAGGAAAGTGCAGAACGCGCCGCCTTCCTGGCCTCAGCGCGCGGCGGCCGTCCGCGTGCCACCCACACGATCGGCCGTACGGTGGAACTGGCCTACCAGGGCCAGTCATACAGTCTGGACGTCGGACAGATCGGTCCGCACACGTTCCGCGTCGAAACCGACGGCGGCGCGCTCGTCGTCGACGTCGACCAGCTCAGCGAGTACGAGAGCCGCCTCACCCTTGGCGACGACCGCTTCCACATCGTCACGGTCGCAGGACCGTCGGGGTTCCTCGTCGAAGTGGACGGTGTCAGCCACCGCATCAGCCAGGACGAAGCCGGTTTGGTCCGCGCCGCTGCGCCGGCTGTCGTTGTCGCTCTGCCGGTGGCCGCGGGCGACGAAGTCGAAGCCGGAGATACTCTCGTGGTTCTGGAAAGCATGAAGATGGAAACCGCGGTGCGGGCGCCATCCGACTGCCGGATTCGCGAAATATTCGCCACGGTCAACAATCAGGTGGATGCGGGCGCTGCGCTGCTGCGTTTCGACCAGATCGGCGAAGCCACGACAACCGAGGCCATGCCGCGGGTCGACTTCCGCACGCAGCCGAGGCACCACGATGTGACCCCTCGCGGCGAGGCCCTGACGCGACTCGACGAGCTCCGTGGCCTGATCACCGGCTACGACGTGAGCGCCGAGCGGGTACGGATTCTGCTGGCGGAGTACGACACCCTGCGCGCCACCCTGCGCGACGATGACCAGGAACTGGTCGATGCCGAACTCGGCCTGCTCTCCACCTTCGCCGACATTTGCGAGCTCTCCCGCAACCGACCAACGGTCGACGAGGAAGAGTCCGACGAACCCGTCCACAGCCCTCGCGAACTGTTCCATTCCTTCCTGCATTCGCTTGATGCAGAACTGGAGGGACTGCCGACCACGTTCCGCGCCAAACTCGTTCGCGCGCTGAACGATTACGAAGTCACCACCCTTGACCCCCGTCCCGAATTGGAAGACGCGGTCTACCGGCTCTTTCTCGCGTTGCAGCGGATGGAGACCCAGATACCCGTCATCACGGCGCTGCTCGGACGGTGGCTCACCCCCGACGAGGTGCCCGCGGCTTCGAGAGGTTCGGTGGCAGAAGTACTCCAGCGGCTCATCGAGGCAACGCAGGTGCGCTATCCCGTCATCGGCGACATCTCGCGCAATCTGCGGTTCCGGTTGTTCGATGAGCCGCAGACAAGTGCGGCTCGCGAGCAGATCTATGACCGCGTGCGACAAGAACTGGCATACCTCGACGACAACCCCGGTGCGCCCGACCGAGCGGCCCGCATCGGTGAACTTGTCGCAACGCCGGAGCTGTTGATCGACCTTCTCGCGGAACGCATTTCCGATCCCGGCCCGCTGCTCGAAGTGGTGACGCGGCAGTACTATGAGATTCGCGAACTCGAAGACGTCACGACCGTCGAACAAGCCAGTGGTCAGTTCGTCACGGGCAGTTACGAACTCGCCGGACAACGGCTGTCTCTGGTATCCGCCGCAACAGACCGTGATCGGCTATCGGCAACGCTGGGCTCCGTCGACACGATCGTCGAACCGACGCAGAACGACGTGGTCGTCGACGTCTACCTGGCGTGGCCGGACGCCCCCACCGACGGCGACGAGGTGTCTGCCGCGTTGCGCGAGACGGTAGCCGCGCATGCGACCGGGCCGAGGTGGCGGCGATTGACCGTCACCGTGGTCGATCACGAGCTGCGCCAGTTCACCTTCCGCCCGGACGGGGACGGCGGCTGGGCCGAGGACTTGACGATCCGCGACATCCATCCGTTGATCGGGCAACGGTTCAACCTGTGGCGGCTCAAGAACTTCACCGGCACCCGCCTACCCGCCGCGCCAGGCACCTACCTCTTCCACGTGGTAGCGAAGAATAATCCGTCCGACGAGCGGCTCATCGCCTATGCCGATGTTCGCGACGTCACTCCCGAGCGAAACGAGGCCGGTGAGGTCGTCGGGATCCCGGCGATCGAGCGCGCGCTGGCCGCCTGCGTTGACGGCATCCGTCGGGCCCGCTCGCCGCGGGGAAAGAAGCGTCTCGACGCCAATCGAGTTGGCCTGCATGTGTGGTCGCCGCTGGACGTGCCTGCAGACAGCGTGCCTTCAATCGTTCGGCGCATCGCACCGCTGACGATCAACGCCGGGGTGGAACAGGTCATCGTTCGGGCCAGACTGAAGGATCCCGAGACCTCGGAGTACCGCCAGGTGGCGATTCGGTTCTCGTATGCTCCGGGGACCGGCGTGGTGGCGAACTTGGCAGACCTCCCGACGGCACCGCTGCAGCCCCTTGACGATTACGCTCAAAAGGTCCAGCGTTCGCAGGCCAGGGGCCTGGTCTATCCGTACGAGCTGATTCCGCTTCTGACCGGCAGTGGGGGCACCTTCGTCGAGTACGACCTCGACGAGGCCGGCGAGCTGGTTCCGGTGGACCGTCCACACGGACGCAACACCGCGGGCCTGATCGTCGGCATGGTCACCCGACCGACCGCGCGCCATCCCGAGGGCATGAGCCGGATCGCGATGTTCGGCGATCCGACGAAGGCCCTGGGCACGGTGGCCGAAGCGGAATGCGCGCGCGTGGTCGCGGCGATCGACCTTGCCGAGAAGCTGTCCGTGCCGGTCGAGTGGTTCGCATTGTCTTCCGGGGCAACCATTTCCATGGAGAGCGGCACGGAGAACATGGACTGGGTGTCTCGTGCGCTGCGCCGGATTATCACGTTCACTCAGGGCGGCGGCGAGATCAACGTGATCGTTGCGGGAATCAATGTCGGCGCACAGCCGTATTGGAACGCCGAGGCGACCATGCTGATGCACACCAAGGGCATCCTGGTCATGACACCGGACAGCGCGATGGTATTGACCGGCAAGCAATCCCTTGACTATTCGGGTGGGGTTTCGGCCGAGGATAATTTCGGTATCGGCGGCTACGACCGCGTGATGGGGCCCAACGGTCAAGCCCAATACTGGGCACCCAACCTGCAGGCCGCCTGCGACGTGCTGTTTGCTCATTACGATCACACGTACGTGGCACCCGGAGAACGGTTCCCGCGCCGAGCCGAAACGTCCGATCCGGTCGACCGCGACGTTCGCGACTACCCACATGTGCATCCGTCCAGTGAGTTCACTACCGTCGGCGACATCTTCTCCGCGGCCACCAACAAGGACCGCAAGAAGCCATTCGACATCCGGACGGTAATGCGGTCGGTGGTCGACCAGGATCATCCGGCGCTCGAGCGGTGGGCCGACATGGCCGACGCCGACACTGCGGTGGTATTCGACGCACATATCAGCGGAATCCCGGTGTGCCTCATCGGAATCGAATCACGGGCCATTCCGCGCAAGGGTTGGTGCCCCACCGACGGTCCGGATCAGTGGACGTCGGGGACGCTCTTCCCGCAGTCGTCGAAGAAGACCGCTCGCGCGATCAATGCCGCCAGTGGGAATCGGCCTTTGGTGGTGCTGGCGAACCTGTCGGGATTCGACGGGTCACCCGAGTCGCTGCGCCGAGTCCAGCTGGAGAACGGTGCCGAAATCGGCCGAGCCATCGTCAATTTCGACGGACCGATCGTGTTCTGCGTGGTCTCGCGGTATCACGGTGGGGCGTTCGTGGTGTTCTCCAACGCGCTCAATGAAAACATGGAAGTGCTTGCCGTTGAGGGATCGTTCTCCTCGGTGATCGGCGGCGCGCCCGCGGCGGCGGTGGTGTTCACCCGGGAGGTGAACGCCCGCACCATGGCGGATCCGGCAGTGCGGGAACTGGAAGATCAGCTTGCCGCCAGCACGGACGACGCTGCGAGTGCGAGCCTGCGGGTAGAGCTGGCCGCCACCCGAGCGGCGGTGCGATCCGACAAGCTCGGCGAGGTGGCAGCGGAGTTCGAGGCCGTGCACAACGTCGAGCGCGCACAGAGGATGGGGTCGGTTCACGCGATAATCCCTGCGGCGGAATTACGACCGAGGATCGCCGAAGCGATCGAACGTGGGATCGCTCGCAGCCTGGAAAGCGACGCCGAAGTCGCCAGCGGCAAGGACTTTCGACCCTGACACCGAGCCCGCTTACGCTCGCAGGAAACGCTCAATGGTGTCGATGGCGACCGGGTCGATCAGCACGGTGTAGTGATCGGAGTGGAGATCGACCACGGTGGCGTTGCGCTGCTCGGCGGCGAAGCGCTCGGCGTCCTGCGCAGAAACCACCAGGCCGCCGTCCGGCGCGAGTGGTCTGGTCGCCCGGACTAGCAGAACGGGGCACCGTATCCGCCGCCACAGCGCGTATATGTCGTGCTCGGTTGCGTCCGCGCTGTCCTCGCTGACCGCAGCCAAGTCGGTCCGAATCCGCACGGCCGAATCGCCAGCCGACTCGATCTCCCATTCGATGTAGTTGTCCCAAAACTCATTCCACGGTGCGATGACACCCGCGCTCCGGACGTAGGACAGCACCGCGGCTTTCGACGGGTAGGTACGCCCGAGTCGGCTGACGGATTGCCCGATGGGCACCAACGCACTGGGTTCGGGGACCCCGACAGCATCGATGAGGACTAGCCGGCTGCAGCGGCGTTGATGGTGCGCGGCAAGTGTGATTCCGATGAAGCCACCCATCGAATGTCCGATCAAGTCGAACGAATCGGCATCGTAGAAGTCGGCGATCTCCAGCAGATCGCGGACATGGCTGTGCCAACCGTATGTGCCGCGGGGAGTTATCTCGCTTCGGCCACGGCCTCGCAGGTCCATGGTCACAACGTGGTGACCGGCGGCGGCGAGCGCGGGCACCAGCCGGTCGAATGAACGGCAATTGGCGGACAGACCGTGCACGCACAGAACGAGGCGACCGAGCGGATCGCCGTCGGACTCCACATGCAGGACACCGGATGACAGCAGAATTCGTGTCACGGTGGTCAACGGTCCGTCCCACCACTATCGGAAAGTTTACCGGCGCAGGCCAATCCAATACCGTTCACTCCCCCACCGTAATCGACTGATTCGATCACCACTGTCACATCACTTCCTTGCCCGGTGAAATATCGCCTCCAGACAGCTACCCGCCAATTGCCTTCCGATCAGCGGGAAACAACGGCGATCCGCGCGGTAGCACTACACCATGGATCGTATAGACGTCTCGTCGCAGGCCTCAGGAGGATTTCGATGACGGTGCGAAAGGCGATCGACCTGGCCGCATCAGGACCCACGATCGAAGCGGCGGTACAGGAGGCCATCGACCGAGCGATCACCACCCTCGAGGGGGTCACCCGCTTCGAAGTGACCAAGATCGCCGGTGATCTCACCGACGCGGGACCGGTTTTCAACGTCGAGATGACCGTGTGGTTCGAGCTCCTCGAGCGGATGCACGAGTGAGCCACAACTCGTGACGATTTCGCAGGACCTCCGCCGCCCGACGCAGCCCGACGGCATCGGCCTGGCCGCGTTGCCCATCGGCATCAATCACATCGAAAGCGTCAACGTCTATATCGTCGAAGACGGCGACTCCGTCACGCTGGTGGACTGCGGCATGTGGCACCCGGGCGAACCCGACGATGGCTTGACCACTCTGCGCCATGCCCTCAACACGCGGGGCTATGTGCTGGAAGACATTTCGCGAATCTGCGTCACCCACGCACACATCGACCATTACGGCATGGCTGGTCGGCTGATGGAACTGACCGGCGCCGAGTTGCTCATGCACGCCATGACGGATCTGGACTGCGAGAAGTATCGACATCCCGATACCGCCCAAGCACGAAAGCGAGATACCTACAGCGACCACGGAGTAGCCCCGGCCGACCTACCTGCATTCTCGGACACGCTCGTCGTTTGGATGCCGTATCTGCACTCCGTCGTGGAGGCATCTACTCGCCTGCAAGGCGGCGAGATCATCACCATCGGCAAGCGACAATGGGAAGTCCTCCACACCCCAGGGCATTCGCTCGGCCACATCTGCTTGTGGTCGGACGCGGACAAGTTGCTGTTCTCCGGCGATCACTTGCTGCCCGCGGTGACTCCCCCGGTCACGTTCGAGCGTGGTTTCGATAGGGACCCCCTGCGCAGCTATCTCGCGTCCCTCAAGCTGGTCGCGGAGCGCGATCCGGCGCTGGTGATGCCCGGCCACGGACGGGCATTCGCGGATGGCAGACGCCGCGTCGACGCGATAACGCGGAACAAGCAACGCCGGCTCGACGCCATCCACGCCATGATCCGCAATCGCCCGTGCACCGTCCGCGAGATCGCGGAGGTCCATGTCGCCAAGTCGCTTCTGCAATTTCAACGGAACCTGGCAATGGCCGAGACCCTCGCCCATCTCGCCTACCTACGGTGGCAGGGACTGATCGAGCGACGAACGCGCAGTGACGGCATCTACGAGTGGTACCCGACCGACGGAGATGACCACTGAGCTCAGACGCCGGCCACCTCGATAGAACCCAGGCCGTCGAACTCGAATGTGACACTGCCGCCGGCCTCCACGGGCACCGGAGCGGTGACGCCGCCGGAGAACACGAGCTGCCCGGCCTTGAGCCCTTCATCCTCAGCGGCGAGGCGGTTCGCCAGCCAGGCCACCGATGCAGCGGGATGGCCCATCACGGCAGCACCGGCAGCTGTACTCACCACCTCACCTCCGGCCCGCACGACACACCCGATGAGCCGCAGATCCTCCAGCTCATAGGGCCGCCGGGCGACCGGGCCCAAGTAGAAGCCGCCTGCACTGGCGTTGTCGGCCACCACGTCGGTGAGGGCAAACTTGAAACCTTCGTAGCGCGAATCGAGTATGTCGACCGCGCCGAAAATGACGTCGGTCGCGGCAAGCACCGAAACCACCGTCGCCGGCGGCTCGATGTCGCGGGCCAGCAGGAAAGCAATCTCGGACTCGACCCGGGGATGAATGAAATGCGTCAACCGGACCGGCTCGCCGTAATCGCGGATCATGCCGCTGGTCACCCGCCCGTACAGCGGGGCGTCGACGCCCATAGCCACCTGCTTATTACGGCTGGTCAAGCCGAGCTTGTAGCCGATCAGCCGCTCGCCCGCATCGATCTTGGACTGTACGAACGCCCGCTGAGCCTGATAGGCGGTGTCCAGGTCGAAATCCGGATACAGACTGCTGAACTGCCCAATCGCCTTGCGCTCGCGCTCTGCCACGATCAGGTCGTCGGCAATATCCTGAGGACCGATCACCTGTACGCCTCCTGGATGACCCGCCCAATGCGAGTCGCACCCTGGAATGGTCGCACGCACCGGGCGGACGTACGCAAGGCCTGGACAGCCGCATTCCGTTGAGCGGGACCGGAGTTCAGGCAGTATCGGCTAGCTGGATTGGTATCGCGGTGACCGCCGCGACGGCAGGTCCAGGATGGCTTCCAGAACCTCGACCGGGGGTTGCGAGCTGTTGCGGGTTGAGTGGTGGTTAGTTGTCGGTGGTGTGCTGTAGGAACCGAGATATGAAGCTGGCGGTGTGGGCTGAGCGCAACGGTGTTGCGCGGGTGATGGCGTATCGCTGGTTTCATGCTGGGCTGTTGCCCGTTCCGGCGCATCGAGTGGGTCGGCTGATCCTGCCTGGCTGCGGCGGCTGACGCCGGGGAACGCGAGATGGCCTGAGGTGGCGACGTTCGAGATTCCTGAGGGCTGGAGGGTGCAGGCGTTTCGGTTCACGCTGGATCCGACCGGGGATCAGGCCGGCGCGTTGGCGCGGCATTTCGGTGCTCGTCGCAAGGCATACAACTGGACGGTGGCCACCCTGAAAGCCGACATCGAGGCGTGGCAGGCCACCGGGATCGCGACAGCGAAACCGTCGCTGCGGGTGCTGCGCAAACGTTGGAACAGTGTCAAGGACGACGTGTGCGTCAACGCTGAGACCGGTGTGGTGTGGTGGCCGGAATGTTCGAAAGAGGCCTACGCCGATGGCATCGACGGCGCGGTCGACGCGTACTGGAACTGGCAGACCTGCCGATCAGGGAAACGTGACGGCAAACCGATGGGTTTCCCCCGTTTCAAGAAGAAGGGACGCGACGAGGATCGGGTGTCGTTCACGACCGGAGCGATGCGGGTCGAGCCCGACCGGCGGCATCTCACGCTGCCGGTCATCGGCACCGTCCGCACGCACGAGAACACCCGCCGGATTGAACGCCTGATCCGTGCTGGCCGGGCGCGGGTGCTGGCGATCAGCGTGCGGCGCAACGGTATCCGGCTGGACGCGAGCGTGCGAGTGCTCGTCCAACGCCCCCAACAACCGCGCGTGGCCCGTCCTGATTCACGGGTGGGTGTCGATGTGGGTGTGCGTCGTCTGGCCACCGTCGCTGACGCTGACGGCACAGTGCTTGAACAAGTGCCCAATCCACGCCCGCTTGATGCTGCTTTGCGCGAGTTGCGGCACGTCTGCAGGGCGCGGTCGCGCTGTGTGAAAGGCTCTCGGCGCTACCGTGAGCGCACCACCGAGATGTCCCGGCTGCATCGCCGGGTCAACGATGTCCGGACCCACCACCTGCACTGTCTGACAACGCGTTGGGCTGAAACTCACGGCCGGATCGTTGTCGAAGGCGTGGACGCGGCGGCAATGATGCGGCAGAAGGGCTTACCGGGGACGCGCGCACGTCGGCGCGGGCTGTCCGATGCCGCCCTGGGTACCCCGCGCCGGCACCTGTCGTATAAGACAGGCTGGTACGGATCGGCACTGATGGTCGCCGACCGCTGGTTCCCGTCGTCGAAAACCTGCCACCGATGTGGGCATGTTCAGGACATCGGCGGGCGAATTCCGGCAATTGCGAGCTGGGCGTCCCAATCGGTCAGTACATCGCGGGCAACCGCAGTGTGGAAGCGCATCAGTGACAGTTGGAACCACACGTAGAGCATCACGCCCAGGCTCGCGACCACAGCGAGTGACACCAGGACGGCCAACACGTAGATCATCCTCAGACCTTCCGGAACTGGACGGCAAATGTCACGACTCAACCAGTGCCAACCAGTGGGTGGCCAGTTTTATTGCCGTCGGTTCAATCACGTTGAGCGGTTGACCGTGACCTACATCCCAGCTAGCCGACTGATGCCGCGGCGCAACGTCTTTCACGCATTGGAGCCGACCGGACCCGTTGACTCCCGAACCACAAGTTGACTCGGAATCATGATCGGGGTGTCCGGTCGGCCGAGGATCCGGCCCAGCACCAGGTCGACGAGCGTTCGGCCCGCGTGCTCGGCATCGGTGTGGACGGTCGTCAAGGACGGGTGACAGAAATCGGCCCCGAAGATGTCGTCGTAGCCCACGACGCTGATCGCGCCAGGCACATCAACATCTCGCCGCCGCAAACGCTGCAGTATTCCGATCGCCAACAGATCGTTGAACGCGACCAGGGCTGTTGCGCCGCTACCGAGTCCTACGTCGGCAGCAGCGGTTCCTTGGTCCAGCGTCGGCATGAACGGGCCCAGCCGGATGATTTCGACGCCGAGTCGAGCCGCGTTCTCCGTGAGGCCGTGCCAGCGTTCGTTGTCGGTCCACAGCGCCGACGGCCCAGACAGATACGCGATCGAGCGATGGCCGAGAGCGACGAGTTGCTCAACGATCTGTCGGCTGCCGTCGCGCGAATTCGTGACCACGCTGGCGAAACCCGCCACCTCCCTGTTGAACAGCACGGTCTCGGTGCGGGCGCTCACCGACCGCAGCTCGACCTCGGGCAGACGGCTGGAGGCCAACACGATTCCGTCCAGATTTCGGTCGCTGATCCGATCGAGATGGGCGAGCTCGGCCTCCGGTCCGTCGGCGATGTCGCCGACTATCAACGACGAGCCGGCCGCGCGGGCCTGGGACTCCACCCCGCGGATCAGGGAGGCGTTGTATGGATTGGCGATGCCGCTCACCATGAGGGCCAGCAGTGAGCTACGAACCGGTGCCCGGCCCGAGGTGTACCCCAGCCGCTTCGCGACTGCCTGAATGCGTTCGCGCATCGGCCGACTGACGCGGTCGGGGTTCGACAGGGCCCGTGACGCCGTGGACACGGCAACCTCGGCTTCGCGTGCGACATCCTGCAGCGTCACCGTCCGTCGACTATCCGGTGCTCCACGACTGTTCATTGCATCCCGCCATCCTTCAGTGCCAAGCTTTGCCATATCGCGGCAACTATGGCAATATTTTGCCATAGTTGCCGCGCCACACGGCTCATGGACGCGCCCAGACAAACACGGCACAGCCAGAAAGCGAGCAGAGCGTGAACCCGATCCCCGCCGCAGTGCCGGCGCGGACCAGCGTGGCGTGGCTGATCTGGGCAACAGGCGTAATCGCCTACATCCTGACGGTCATGCAGCGCACCACTCTCGCCGCTGCCGGCCTGGATGCCGCCGACCGTTTCGGTCTCAACCCGGGAAGCCTTGCCACCTTCGTTTTCATCCAGGTGGCCGTGTTCGCCGCAGCGCAGATTCCGGCCGGACTGCTTGTGGACCGCTACGGGCCGAGGGCGATGCTCGTCGCCAACGCGGCGCTGCTGGCCAGCGGGCAGATCCTGCTGGCGACTGCGACGTCCATGCCCGTCGCCGCGGCGGCCCGAGTTCTTGTCGGTACCGGTGACGCCCTCGTCTTCGCAGCCACGTTGGCACTCATCCCCCGATGGTTCTCCGCACGACGGGTCCCCCTGATGACTCAGCTGACGACAATCGTCGGCCAGCTGGGCCTAATCCTGTCAGCCGTCCCGTTCGTCGCGTTGCTCCGACACACCGGATGGTCGACCGCTTTCATCAGCGTTGGCGCCGCCAGCGCGCTGGTCGGGGTGCTGGCGTTCGCGGTCGTGCGAAATGGCCCACCGGGAACTTGGGTTCCCACCCCCATCGCGTCGGTCGGGGACATCGGTGACGCGCTCAAGCAGGTGTGGGCGCGACCCGGGACACGGCTGGGTTTCTTCGGCCACATGGCTACGCAGTTTCCGATGATGGTGTTCTCGCTGCTGTGGGGTCTACCGTATTTGATTTCCGCACAGCACCATTCGGAATCGACCGCCAGCATGCTCATCATGGTGTTGGTGCTGAGCACCGTGGCCATCGGACCCGTGATCGGGGTGTTGACCTCACGGCATCCGCTGCACCGATCATGGCTGATTCTCGGCATCGTGGCGGCCGATGTTGCGGTATGGACGCTCATCCTGGCTCTGGCTGGACCTGCCCCGCTCTGGCTACTGGTCGTGCTGGTCGTCACCCTGGCCGCAGGCGGCCCGGGTTCGGTGGTGGGCCTGGACATCGCCCGGACTGCGAATCCCCACCTGAACATCGGTGTCGCACAATCCATCGCGAACCTCGGCGGATTCATCGCGACACTGTTCGTGCTGGCATCCATGGGCGCGGTGATGACTGCTGCAGGCGGATTCACGCCCGAAGCGTTCAGAGTGGCCTGGCTGGTCATGTATCCGGTGTGGGCGGTCGCCGTGGTGGGGATCGTCGTCACGCGCCGCAAGGCTCGCCGACTCGACGCCGAGAACGGCATCGTTCCCCGGCCGTTGCGCGAGTTCCTGGCCGCAGCGGCCAACCGTTAGCCCTCCTCGGGGAGCGAGTCCCGAACGCGGGCAGTCACTTCGACCATGAAGCGCGGGCCCTCCCCCGGTCTCCCGAACGCGCTGACCTCCACCGCCGACCGGGCTGGACGATGATCGCCAAAAGTCCGCTTCCACACCTCATTGAGGGCGGGGCGGTCACGCTGCAGGTGCGTGGTGAATATGCCGACGCGGACGATGTCACGCAAGCCCGCGCCCGCGGCACGCAAGATGGCATTCAAGTTGGCGAAAAGCTGCTCGGCTTCGGCCTCAGCAGTGTCAGGACGCCGCCCTGTCTTTGGATCCACACCGAACAATGCGGATACGAAGACCCATCCATCCACCTCGACAGCCTGCGGAACCGGCCCCGTGTGCACCGGAGCTTCGTCGGTTTCGATCGTTCGCATGAGGGGCCTCCCTGGCTCAGTCTGCGCGGGTGATGACGCGTAACGACTTCAACGGTCCACATCTCAGAACCAGCCTTTGCGCTTCGCCCAGATCAGCAGCGCTGTCGACATGGCCAGCATGATTGCCAGGATTACTCCCAGCGGAACCCACTCCGTATGATCGTTGACGATCAGATTCATGCCCAGAACCGAGGACAGTGCCGTAACTGGGAGCGTGACGGCCGCGATCACCGCGAGTCGCTCAGCGGCCACGGTCATCTTTGTGTTGGTCCGCGCCTGGTAGAACTCGATGGTTCCCTGGAGGTACGCCTTTTGAGTGTCCGCCATCACCGACAGACGGTGGAACTGGTCTACCGCATCTTCTAGCAGCGCTTGCCCGTCCCCTGGACCGAAAACCGCGATGGTTGCCATCCGGCTATACACCTCGCGGCTCAGGGCAGACATCGTGCTGACCGCGAGCAGACCGTGCCGCGCCCGAAACATCTCCTCGAGGAACGATTCGGGATCACCGAGGTGCCCGCCGGTGACACGCTGTTCCAGCTTCCAGACATCTTTTGTCAACTCCGCAGTGAAGGTGCGCAGACGCCCGGTCAGTGCGGTGAGCAGCGCGTAGGAGAGCTCGAACGCTCTGCTGGGCTTGAGCTTTCCACTCGCCAAGCGGCCTAGCACGGCGTCCACCTCGACCGTCGCCGCCGCCGGATCGACAGCAGGATTGAGCGGACCGTGCACCGTCACCAGGTAGCGCTGACCGACGAACTGATCAAGTTCGACGTAGTGGACGTGGCCACCGGCGCCTGGCTGCGGTGCATGCAGCACTAGGAAGAGATGATCGTCGTAGCGATGAATCTTAGGCACCGGATTGCGATTCTCCGAGTCCCGGACCGCGAGCGGATGGAAGCCGAACGTCGTCGTCAAGATCTGCTCGGCCGACTCGGTCCAGACCGGTATGTCGACCCACACCAACCCGTCCGGTCGGGCAAGCAGGGCGGGCAGGTCTGCAACACTGCGCATCTCCACTCCCGCAGACGAAATGAAACGGACTTTCATATCAGGTGTCCGCCAGCGAGCAGACCGAGCGCAGCACCGGTGGCCTGTGAGCGCCGTCAGCGAAGCGGACCCCAGGGCGGCATGAAGGCCCCCAAATTGCGTGCATCCAAACCTTTTCCAGCGCTGCCATAACTCGCCGGTAGGGCAGTGCTTCTGCTTCTCGCTTCAGTTCGACAAACTCATCCGGGTGAACAGTCTCACGGTCTTCCCAACACTCATAGATGTTCGGGCAGCCGCCCTCCTGACGGACGCTATGAAGCCCTTGACTATCGACGACGTCACGTAGTTCCGGAGTCGTAGCATCACGCAGCGCCAAGCGAGTCAGTCGGCGGCCGTCCCTGTTGAACTGCATTCCAACCTCGGAGAAGTCGATGTGGACGAGGTTTTTAGGTTAAGCCGGTTACCACGCCGAGCGATTCGATGTTCCGCACACCGGAAAGTCAACACCCGTCGATCTTTCAGCAAACGCGAAATTCTCACCTTCGTTTTTGTTGGTTCCATCGGCGACATCGACCCGGAAAGCGTTGTCACACCCTGCTTTTACGTCGACCGAATCCTCGCTGGCGCGCCGGACGCCATTCCCGCCGTCGGCGGCGCGATGGATCTGGCGATCGGAGCCAACAGCGTCTTGGTGAAGAACCTGTTCGCCGAGGATGGCACCACGCCGTGTTCGACGTCGACTCCGGAGCCGGCGGCACGTCTCGTCCCGCTAGGCTCTTGGCTCGTGCGAGCCGTGCTGATCGTCAACCCCAATGCGACGTCGACCACGCGCGCCGGTCGCGACCTGCTCGCCCACGCGTTGGAGAGCCGGGTCAAACTGACCATCGCCCACACCGACAGCCGCGGCCACGCCATCGACATCGCCCGCGATGCCGCCCGTGACGGCATCGACGTGCTGATCGTGCACGGTGGCGACGGAACCGTGAACGAGGTCGTGAACGGCGTGCTGGGCGAGTGCAGCGGGGCTCCTCGCGCCGACGCGCCCGCCGTCGGGGTGGTGCCCGGTGGATCGGCGAACGTGTTCGCGCGTGCGATCGGCATCAGCCCCGATCCGATCGATGCCACCAACCAGCTCATCGACCTGCTCACCGAGCACCGCCGCACCAAGGCCTGGCGGCGTATCGGCCTGATGGACTGCGGCGAGCGCTGGGGCGTGTTCACCGCAGGCCTCGGCGTCGACGGTGACGTGGTGGCGGCCGTCGAGGCCCAGCGGGAGAAGGGCCGCAAGGTCACCGCATCGCGCTACATCCGCGTTGCCGTGCGCGAGATGCTGGCCAGCACCCGCAAGGAGCCGTCGCTGACGCTGCATCTACCCGACCGTGATCCTGTGCCCGGCGTGCACTTCGCGTTCGTGTCGAACGCGAGCCCGTGGACCTACGCCAGCACCAGGCCGGTCTGGACGAACCCGAATACCACCTTTGAGACCGGGCTCGGCGTTTTCGCGACGACCAGCATGAATGTCTGGGCCAATTTGCGTCTGGTCCGGCAGATGCTGTCGCAAAAGGCAAAGATCCGCGCCAAGCACCTGATCCGCGACGACGACCTGGCATGGGTGAGGGTGGTCAGTGAGACCCCGGCGGCGTGCCAGATCGACGGGGATTACCTCGGGTTGCGCCAAGAAATGACGTTCCGGGCCGTTCCGAAGGCTCTCGGAGTGGTCGCACCGCCGGCGCAAAGCCTCTGACCTGCGCCAACAGTCTTAAGGCGGCTCATTGAGGGCGTAAGTGGGTTGAGTGTAGTACAAACGGATGAGGCTATTGCGAACAATTTTCAGTAGTGAGATAGCCCACGAGTTACCGCACGGTATTGACACCTGTTCAGCGTGTGGGAGCATCGGAGTAAGCAACAGTGCAGAAACAATTTGTTCGCGTGCGTTAACAGCCGAAGAAAAGCTCGTGCGCCCCGCTGCGCACATAGTGAGGAGTTAGACAACATGGATTGGCGCCACAGGGCGGTTTGTCGCGACGAGGATCCGGAACTGTTCTTCCCGGTGGGAAACAGCGGCCCGGCGCTCGCGCAGATCGCCGACGCAAAGCTCGTGTGCAACCGCTGCCCGGTCACGACCGAGTGCCTGACCTGGGCATTGGATTCGGGCCAGGATGCAGGCGTGTGGGGCGGAATGAGCGAGGACGAGCGGCGCGCACTCAAGCGGCGCAACGCCCGCACGAAGGCGCGCACCGGCGTCTAGCCTCACAGCGATCTCGCGGAAACGGCCCCGGCAAGAATGTCGGGGCCGTAACTGTGTGCAAATGCAATTCGTCCGAATTGCAACGATGGCCAATTCGCGTAAACGGCGCTCTACTGCGCCAGCCGCGCGCGCCTGCCGATCGGCACCCGCAGCACTACGTCGGTGCCGCCGCTCGGCGAGGCATGCATGCCGAGTGAGCCGTCCAACTCCGCCGACACCAGCGTCCGCACGATCTGCAGGCCCAACCGGTCGGCCTTCTCGAGGCTGAACCCTTCCGGGAGGCCGCGGCCGTCGTCGTGCACCACGACGTCCAGCCAGCGCGCTGACCGCTCCGCGCGGATGGTCACGCAGCCGGTCTGGGTCGTGCCGTCGTAGGCGTGCTCGATGGCGTTCTGCACCAGTTCGGTGATGACCATGATCAGTGCGGTGGCGCGGTCCGCGTCGAGCACACCGAGGTCACCGACCCGGGTGATGCGCATCGGGGTGTCAACGGTGGCAACGTCATTCATCATCGGCAGGATCCGGTCCACCACGTCGTCGAGGTTGACCTCCTCGTCCACCGACATCGACAGCGCGTCGTGCACGAGCGCGATCGAGGACACCCGGCGCACCGACTCGGTCAGAGCTTCGCGGCCCTCCGCGTTGTTGGTGCGCCTGGCCTGCAGCCGCAGCAGCGAGGCGACCGTCTGCAGGTTGTTCTTCACCCGATGGTGGATCTCGCGAATGGTGGCGTCCTTGGACAGCAGCGCGCGATCGCGGCGCTTGATCTCGGTGACGTCGCGGATGAGCACCGCCGCGCCTGCCGCCTCGCCGCGCACGACCAACGGCAGCGTGCGAAGCAGAACCGCCGCGCCACCCGCGTCGACCTCCATTCGCATGCTGGACCCGCCGACCAGTGAGTCCCGCACGTGTTCGGCCAGTTCGTGCGCCTCGAACGGATCAGAGATCAGTGGCCTGGTCACCGAGACCAGGTTCTGCCCCTCCAGCTCAGCGGTGAGGCCCATGCGGTGATAGGCCGACAGCGCGTTCGGGCTGGCGAACACCACGACGCCTGCCACGTCGAGCCGGATGAACCCGTCACCGACGCGCGGGCTGGACCGCGATATCGACAGGTCGTCGACGTTGGGGAAGGTGCCTTCGGACAGCATGTGCAACAGATCGCCCGCGCAGTCGAGGTAGGCGCGTTCCAGCGGGCTGGCCTTGCGTGCGGCGAACGCGGTCTGGTGGGTGAGGACGGCCACCACGTTGTTGTTGTAGCGCACCGGTACGGCCTCGACGGAGATGTCGCCGTCTTCGGCCGAATCCGGCTGTCCCTCTTCGCTTTCCCGGCCGATCGCGCCTGACTTGAAGACGGCGGTGACCAACGGCATGCGGTCGGCCTCGGCAACGGTGCCCACGGCGTCGGCCAGCAGCACCGTGGCCGCCGTGTTCGGCCTGCACTGCGCCACACACACCAGCACGCCGTCGTCGCGGCGTACCCACATCAGATAGTCGGCGAACGAGAGGTCGGCCAGCAGCTGCCACTCGCCGACCACAGCGTGCAAATGGTCGACGGCGTTGCCGGGCAGCATCGTGTGCTCGGCGAGCAGGTCACCGAGGGTAGACATCGGGTCCTACGAGAACGGCCAGCGCTAGCTGATCACCGCGATGAGGTCGCCGGCCTGGATGACGTCGCCAACCGAGACGCTCACCTTGCTGACCGTCCCGGCCACCTCGGCGATCACCGGGATCTCCATCTTCATCGACTCCAGCAGCACCAGGGTGTCGCCCTCGCCGATCCGATCGCCCTCGTTCACCACGACCTCGAGCACACTGGCCACGATCTCGGCGCGAACATCCTCGGCCATCTTCACCTCATTCATCCGGCTGCCTGACGCTCTATCGAACCACAACCGCACGGGCCGCAGCGCTGTCAGGAGCCCATGAGACACTGGATCGAACACGCCCGCAGTATGCGGGCGCACACATTCCGCTGATCCCCCGGAGGTAGAACGATGGCCAAGCGTGGCCGCAAGAAGCGTGACCGCAAGCACTCGAAGGCCAATCACGGCAAGCGGCCCAACGCCGGTTCGAAGTCGGTTCGCTAGCCGCGAATGATCGTGGTTCGGCTGATCTCGATGCGCAGCCGCGCACGAAGGCCTTCAGGCGCCTTCTCGCCGCCGCATTTGTTGGCGATCAGCCGCTTGACGCGCTCCTCGACGCCGTAGTGGCGCAGGCAGGCAGGACACTCCTCGAGGTGGTGCCTGAGCTTGTCGCGGCTCTCGGGGGTGCATTCACCGTCGAGCAGGGTCCATACCTCGGCGATCACCGCCGCGCAATCGGGATGGTCGGGATCTACCGGGCCGGTCGGAGCGGTCCAGCGCGTTTCATCGTCACTGTCAGTCATGACGACACCTCCTCGGGGGTGTCGAGCTGTCCCCGAATGAAACCACGATCCTTGGCCAC
The DNA here is from genome assembly GCA_963715215.1 of uncultured Actinomycetota bacterium. GTDB lineage: Bacteria > Actinomycetota > Actinomycetes > Mycobacteriales > Mycobacteriaceae > Mycobacterium. Next base: position 57,945 of record CAVQRJ010000017.1, on the reverse strand, counting down.
ATCGGCCAGTAACTCGCGGAGTTGACGCCTGCCCCGGTGCAATCGGGACATCACTGTGCCGATGGGCGTATCCATGATCTCGGCGATCTCCTTGTACGGGAAGCCTTCGACGTCTGCGTAGTACACCGCCATCCGGAACTCCTCCGGCAGCGCCTGCAGGGCTTCCTTGATCTCGCTGTCCGGCAGCGCTTCCAGCGCCTCCACCTCGGCCGACCGCAGTCCCGTGGAGGAATGCTCGGCGTTGGACGCCAGCTGCCAGTCGGTGATCTCCTCGGTCGGATACTCCGCGGGCTGGCGCTGCTTCTTGCGGTAGCTGTTGATGTAGGTGTTGGTCAGGATGCGGTACAACCAGGCCTTGAGGTTCGTCCCCTCGCGGAACGAGCGGAAGCCCGCGTAGGCCTTCACCATGGTTTCCTGCAGGAGGTCTTCGGCGTCGGCGGGGTTGCGCGTCATCCGCAGCGCACCGCCGTAGAGCTGGTCGAGCAGTGGGATCGCGTCGCGCTCGAAGCGCGCGGTCAGCTCCGCGTCGCTTTCGTCGGCTCTCACCGGCCCCGACCCGTCGATGTCGGTCATCCTGGGGAACACCGTCCCTTCAGTAGAGGCGCCGATCACGTCGAGTAACTGCACCGGACGTACAGGGCCGTCTACGGCCATTGTTGGCACCTGGGTACTCCCTTTCGATCCTAGAGCTTGGGGCGACATCTATTGACTCGCCGGCCGGGCTGCGGCCCTCGCCAACCCCATCAACAGCGGGTATGTCGGTGGTTGTTCCCTGGGCTGTCTCGCCGAAACGAAATTCCAGCAGGAAAAGTGCGGGTGAAGGCCTGCCGGAATTCCGTTTCGCGGCAATAAGGTGAGTCCATGACGCTTGCCGGCAAGACCATGTTCATCTCCGGCGCCAGCCGCGGCATCGGATTGGCAATCGCCAAGCGCGCGGCGGCCGACGGCGCCAACATCGCGCTGATCGCCAAGACCGCGGAGCCGCATCCCAAGCTCGTTGGCACGGTGTATACGGCCGCCAAGGAGCTCGAGGAGGCGGGCGGGCAGGCGCTGCCCATCGTCGGCGATATCCGCGACGGCGACTCGGTGGCCGCGGCGGTGGCCAAGGCCGTCGAGCAGTTCGGCGGCATCGACATCTGCGTGAACAACGCGTCGGCGATCAACCTTGGTTCGATCACCGAGGTGCCGCTCAAGCGGTTCGACTTGATGAACGGCATCCAGGTGCGCGGCACCTACGCCGTATGCCAGGCGTGCGTCCCGCACATGGTGGGCCGCGACAACCCGCACATCCTGACGCTGTCGCCGCCGATCCGGCTTGAGCCCGAATGGCTCAAGCCCACCGCCTACATGATGGCCAAATACGGAATGTCGTTGTGCGCCTTGGCGTTGGCCGAGGAGCTCCGCGACGACGGCATCGCGTCCAACACGCTGTGGCCGCGAACGCTGGTGGCCACAGCGGCGGTGCAGAACCTGCTCGGCGGCGACGAGGCGATGGGCCGCGCCCGCAAGCCCGACGTGTATGCCGACGCCGCATACGCGGTCCTCAACAAGCCGTCGCGCGAGTACACCGGCAAGGCGCTGCTGTGCGAGGACGTGCTGCTCGAGTCCGGCGTCACCGACCTGTCGGTGTATGACTGCGTGCCCGGTGCAGACCTCGGTGTCGACCTGTGGGTCGATACCCCGAATCCGCCCGGCTACAGCCCTTAGTCGAATTCGATGATGCCGCGAATGTTCCGCCCTTCGCGCATGTCGGTGAAGGCGTCGTTGATCTGATCGAGTCGGTACCGCCGCGTGATCAACTCATCGAGTTTCAAGTTGCCGTTGCGGTACAGATTCAACAACATCGGCATGCTCGCGCGCGGATTCATGCCGCCGTACAGCAGCCCCTTGAGGGTCTTGCACGACTGGATGAAGTCGACGAGCAGCAACGGCACGATGTTGACGTCGATCTTCGGTATCGCCGTCATCAGACAGGTTCCGCCCTTGCGGGTCAGCATCATCGCGGGGGCGATCAGTTCAGCAGGCAGCACGCTCGGCGTCAGCACCACGCGGTCGGCCATCACGCCGGCGGTCAGCTCCTGGACCATCGGGATGGCCTCCTCCGCCGACGCAACGGTCTCCGTCGCGCCGAAGAATTTGGCCGAATCACGCTTGAACTCAACGGGATCCACGGCTATCACAGCCCGCGCACCCGCGGCACGGGCACCCTGTACGGCGTTGATCCCCACCCCACCGGTGCCGATGATCACCACGGTGTCACCCGGCTGTGTGCCGACCCCGACGGTCGCCGAGCCCCAGCCGGTGGTCACCCCACAAGACACCAGTGACGCGGCTTCGAGCGGAATCGATTCGTCGATCTTGATGACGGATTCCTCTGCGAGAACCGCGTATTCGGCGAACGTGCCGAGTTGCGTCATCGCGGTCAGGTCCTCGGCTCCGACGTGACGCCGCGACGTGCCGTCGGTGACCATCTCCTTGGCGAACATCATGGCGCCGTTGTCACAGAGGTAGGTCATCCCGGTCACACACCACCGGCACCTACCGCATGCGGGGATGAACGAGGTCGCGACGTGGTCGCCCGGCTGCACCGAACGAACACCAGGACCGACCTCTTCGACGACGCCCGCGCCCTCGTGGCCGCCGAGCATCGGAAAGAACTCGGGAACGGATCCGCCAGTGGCCTCGACGATCGCGGCGAGCTGTTCGGTCATGACACCGTCACCGGTCGAGTAGTGGTCGTCGGAGTGGCAGATTCCGGCGACCGCCATTTTCACCAGCACCTCGCCCTCATGGGGTGGGTCGAGCGTGATCTCCTGCACTTCCCAATCCCCGCCGATACCCCGCAGAACCGCACCCTGACACTTCATTTGCGGCCACCCTTCGGCTTGAGGCCGAGCCTTCGGATTCCGTGTGCGGCGGTCGCACACATGATGCCCATGGCGAGGCGGGCCTTCCGGCGTGGCTTGCGGCCCCTTGGGCCCATCGCCTCCCATTCGGGTTGATGGATGCGCAGCTCGCGGTCCTTGGCGGCGACGGTTTCCGCCGAGTCGTTCGGTACTTCGCCGACGACGGTGCCGTCGGCCGGGTTGCGTACTTCGATCGTGGTGAGCCGCGGCTTGGCGTGCAGGTCGGTCATGGGATGAAGCCTCCCTCAACCCGGAGGCGCATTGGCGCGTATTCGACTACTTGGCTCGCGAGGACGGCCGAACCGCGCCTGCACGCCCGGACGCAGAACAGCGCGCGCAGTGATCGGGAACCCGGCCAACGACTCCGCCTCGACATCGTGACACGCTGAGTGCGTGTCAACCCCCACGATCTGGTCAGCAGGCCGCTACGAAGCCGTCGCTGACCGCATCGCACCGATCGCGGCGGAGGTCGTCGCCGCCGTAGAGCGGCGCGCACCGATTCGTGACGTGGCCGATCTGGCCTGCGGCACCGGAACTGCCGCCTTGGCCGCGGCCGCCGCGGGTGCCCGGGTGACGGCCGTCGACGTCACGCCCGAACTCATCGCGATCGGCAAGGAGAAGGCCGCGCGCTCCGGGCACGCCGTGACCTGGGTGACCGCCGACGCTGCCGACACCGGCCTGCCGGAGGGTTCGTTCGACGCAGTGGTGTCGAACATGGGCATCATCTTCGTGGAGCCGGCCACGCAGGTCACCGAGATCGCCCGCCTGCTCAAACCGCGCGGCGTCCTTGGGTTCTCGTCCTGGGTCCGCGATCCGGAGAACCCGTTCTTCGGCCCGATCGTCGCGGTGCTCGGCCCACCTGCGCCGTCGGCCTATACGCCCGACCAATGGGGTGAAGCGGACACCGTCGCCGAGCGGCTGGCGACGGAATTCGACGACGTCGAGATCGAACTTGCCAGCCACACATGGCAATTAGGCACAGTCGACGACGCCGTGCGCTTCATCACCGACGAATCGCCGATGCATGTCTCGGTGCTCGCCCATGCCGAGGAGGCCAAGCGCGACCAATTGATCACCGCGTTCGAGGACACGTTTCGCCTGCATGCCCGCTCCGACGGCATCGTCACCTACGACGCCCCTTACGTGGTGGTGACGGCGCTGCGACGCTGACGGCTAGAGCAGCGTGGCTTGCTCGGGCTCCGGCTCGGCCGGCTCGATCAGCTCGGGCCCGTTGTTGCGGATGCTGTTCACCAACCGCGACACCTCCCGGATCTCGATGCGGTCCAGGTCGCCGTGCCCGCGCAGCAGCCCCTCGTCGATGGGCGCGTCGGGGTCGAGCCAGCGGTCCCAGTCGCCCGCGCTGATCGTCAGCGGCATCCGGTCGTGGATCTCGGCGAGCGGACCTGCCGCGTCGGTGGTGATGATCGTGGCGCTCAGCAGCGGCGCGCTGTCCTTCGACGCGCTCTTCGGCCGCCACGTCGACCACAGGCCGGCCATGAACAGCGGCTCGCCGTCCGCGCCGTACATGTAGAACGGCGTCTTCGAGCCCTTCTCGCCCCGCCACTCGTACCAGCCGTCCATCGGGACGAGGCAGCGCTTGTTCTTCGCCGAGTTGCGGAACGCGGGTGAGGTGGTGACCTTCTCCGCGCGGGCGTTGATCAGCAGCGGTCCCTTGGTGTCGGGGACGCCCTCCTCGGCCTCCTTGGCCCACGGCGGCACCAGGCCCCACCGCATCAGCCGCACCCGCCGGGTCGACTCGTCGTCGGGCTCGCTGTGCCGCTTGACCACCGTGCTGATGGTGGTGGTCGGCGCGACGTTGTAGTTCGGGCCGCCGGCGTCCTTGCCCGTGGTCGCCGCTGTGCTTTCGTCGATGGCCTGGATCTTCTCGGCCAGCAGCGCCGGATCGGTGGTTACCGCGAATCGCCCACACATATCACCCATGGTGGCAGAAAGCAGCGACAAGGCAGGATGGTGCCGTGGACAGCTGGAAAGCGCCGACGGCACCGAGCCCTGTGCACGCCACGGTCACGGTGCCGGGCTCCAAGTCGCAGACCAATCGAGCCCTCGTGCTGGCGGCGCTGGCCACCGCGCAGGGGACGTCCACGATCAGCGGCGCGCTGCGCAGCCGCGACACCGACCTGATGATCGGCGCGGTTCGCGCGCTCGGCGTCACCGTCGAGGGCGACGACTCCGAGCTGGCGGTCAGCGGCCCAATCGAGCCGCCCGCCGGCGCCAGGGTGGACTGCGGGCTCGCAGGCACGGTGCTTCGGTTCGTTCCTGCTGTCGCGGCGCTTACCACCGAGACGGTGGTGTTCGATGGCGACGAACAGGCCCGAGCCCGCCCCATCGCGGCACTGCTCGACGCGCTGCGGGCGCTCGGCGTGGACATCGATGGCGACGGCCTGCCGTTCTCGGTACGCGGCGACGGATCGGTGCCGGGCGGCACCGTCGAGATCGACGCGTCGGCGTCGTCGCAGTTCGTCTCGGGGCTGCTGTTGTCCGGCGCATCCTTCACCGACGGCCTGACCATCGCCCACACCGGCGAGTCCATGCCGTCGGCGCCCCATGTGGCGATGACGGTGGCGATGCTGCGCGAGGCGGGCGTCCACGTCGACGACACCCAGCCCAACCGCTGGCAGGTCTCCCCCGGCCCGATCGCGGCACGGCTCTGGGTGATCGAGCCGGACCTGTCCAATGCGGTGCCGTTCCTCGCCGCCGGGGTCGTGAGCGGCGGGATCGTGCGCATCGCGGGCTGGCCGGCGGAGAGCACACAGCCCGCCGACGCCATTCTCGCCATCCTCGAGAAGCTGGGTTCGATTGTGCGCCACAGCAGTTCGTATCTCGAGGTGCAGGGACCCCAGGGCTACGGCGGTTTCGACGTCGATCTGCACGATGCCGGCGAGCTGGCGCCTGCGGTGGCGGCCCTCGCCGCGCTGGCATCCCCGGGTTCGGTGTCGCAGCTGACCGGCATCGCCCATCTGCGCGGTCATGAAACCGACCGGCTGGCGGCGTTGAGCGCCGAAATCAACGGACTTGGCGGGCAGTGCGAAGAGGTTTCTGACGGTCTGGTCGTCACCGCCGGCCCGCTGCACGGCGGCCGGTGGCGGTCCTACGCCGACCACCGGATGGCGACGGCGGGTGCGATCATCGGCCTGCGGGTGCCCGGCGTCGAAGTCGAGGACATCGGCACCACGGCCAAGACCCTGCCGGAGTTCCCGCAGATGTGGGCCGAGATGCTCACAGGCCAGACGGCGATGCCTGAGGCATGAGCTCCCGAAGACGCCCGGGAGTCGAGGCATGAGCAGGGACTACGACGAGTCCGACGTCCGGATCCGGCCGGGTCGGGGCTCGCGGCCAAGGACCAAGACCCGGCCCGACCATGCCGACGCCCAGGAGGGCATGGTGGTGACGGTCGACCGCGGGCGGTGGGGCTGCGTGCTCGGCCGCGACCCCGCGCACAGGGTGACCGCCATGCGGGCCCGCGAACTGGGCCGCACCCCGATCGTGGTCGGCGACGACGTCGGCCTGGTCGGCGACCTGTCCGGGCGCACGGACACTTTGGCGCGCATCGTGCGGCGCGGGGATCGGCGGACGGTGTTGCGGCGCACCGCAGATGACACCGATCCGACGGAGCGGGTCGTCGTCGCCAACGCCGACCAGCTGCTGATCGTGGTCGCACTCGCCGATCCGCCGCCGCGCACCGGTCTCGTCGAACGCGCACTGATCGCCGCCTACGCGGGCGGTTTGACCCCGATCCTGTGCCTGACCAAATCCGACCTCGCGCCCGCCGAACCGTTCGCGGCGCAGTTCGTCGACCTCGACCTGACCATCGCGACGGCGGGCCGCGACGACCCGCTCGATGTCGTTGCTCCACTGCTGACCGACAAGATGACGGTATTGCTCGGCCACTCCGGCGTCGGAAAGTCCACACTGGTGAATCGCCTTGTGCCCGAGGCGGATCGCGCGATTGGGGACGTGACGGCGGTCGGCAAGGGGCGGCACACGTCGACGCAGTCAGTGGCGCTGCCGTTGGAGGGCTCCGGCTGGGTCATCGATACGCCCGGCATCCGTTCGTTCGGGCTCGCCCACATCGAGCCGGACGACGTGCTGCTGGCCTTCTCCGATCTGGCCGAGGCGATCAAGGACTGTCCACGCGGCTGCGGTCATCTCGGTCCGCCCGCCGACCCGGAGTGCGCGCTGGACACATTGTCCGGGCCCGCAGCAGGCCGGGTCGCGGCGGCGCGACGCCTGCTGGCCGCGCTGCGAGAAGGCTGAGTCCTCGCGAAACTGCGGAGAGATCGTCAATCGGGCCGAAATCGCGATCTGTCAGCAGGTTCGAAAGGGGTGCACCGACGACAAGACCCTCCCCATTTCGGGGAGGGCCTTTGGTGTCGAGTGTCAGTTGCCGTTCAGGCCGATGATGTGCCAGATGCCGTGGTGGTTGTGCCAGCCCGGCTTCTGCGAGGGTGCCGGATCGGCCTTGACGCTCGGCGAGTAGGAGTGGCCGGGGCCGGTCGGCTCGGTGTTGGTCGGGGTCGTGGCGTTGGCCATGCCGGCCAGGCCGAGGGCGGCTCCGCCGAAGATGCCGGCCGAGACGATCGGGAGGGCGATGTAGCGGGCGATCATGTTCTTGGTCATTTCGAGTTCTCCTGTGTGAGTTGGTTTTTCGGTTGTCTGCCGGTGTGTTCCGGCGATGACTTAAGACTGCCGGAGAACAAGGCCGCTGTATGTCGGGTAATCGGGCAGTGAACCGGATGAACCCCGTGTCCACCGATCGGTGGACATAAAACACAGGCGCGGGGTGTTTGATGTTCTTCAGTACCGGGCAGGCTGACGACGAAGGAGGATCAACCGTGAGCCACGTACCCAACCTCGAAGTCAACGACGGCACGACGATCCCGCAGCTGGGATTCGGCGTCTTCCAGATCGACCCCGGTGAAACCGCAGAAGCCGTGCGAAATGCACTGGATATCGGCTATCGGCACATCGACACCGCGGAGATGTATCAGAACGAGAAGGGCGTCGGGCAGGGCATCCGCGACGCCGGAGTCGCGCGCGGCGACGTATACGTCACCAGCAAGCTCAACAACGGCTTCCACAAGCCCGACGACGCCCGTCGCGCGTTCGACGGCACGCTGTCAGAGCTCGGCTTCGACTACGTCGACCTTTTCCTGATTCACTGGCCGTTGCCGACGCTCTACGACGGAGACTTCGTCTCGACGTGGCAGACGCTCGAGGAGTTCAAGAAAGACGGTCGCGCCCGAAGCATCGGGGTGTCGAACTTCCAGGTCGCCCATCTCGAGCGGCTGGCCAGGGAGACCGACACCGTGCCTGCGGTGAACCAGATCGAGGTGCACCCTTACTTCACCAACGACGAGGTGCGCGCCTACGGCCAGGAACACGGCATCGTCACCGAGGCATGGTCGCCGATTGCGCAGGGCGCGGTGCTCGACGACCAGGTCGTCGACGGCATTGCCAAAGCAACGGGCAAGTCGCCCGCTCAGGTCGTGTTGCGCTGGCACATCCAGCGCGGTGACGTCGTGTTTCCGAAATCGGTGACGCCAAAGCGGATCAAGCAGAACTTCGAGATCTTCGACTTCGAGCTCAGCCCGGACGACGCCGAGGCCATCACCGAGCTGAACAAGGGCGAGACGGGCCGCAGGGGCCCCAACCCCGACCAGTTCGACTACATTCCCAGCTGACGCTAGGCCGCGCGAGGCGTTTGCCGCGCCGCCCGCTTCTCTCGCCGGCGCTCACGCACGGCGGCGATGGCCGACTTGAGCCCAGGCCGAGGAGCCGACCCGAGCTCGTCGAACATCCGCTCGCTGCGCGTCTCGGGTGCGTCGTCGACGGTGGCGTGCAGGTACTTGTCCGGCAGCGACAGCTTGGCGATCGTGCGCCACGTCTTGCCGTACTGCATCAGGAACGAGCCGGTCGTGTACGGCAGGTCGTACTTGTCGCACACTTCCTTCACCCTGTATGAAATCTCGTGCAGCCGGTTGCTCGGCAGGTCCGGGTACAGGTGGTGTTCGATCTGATAGCACAGGTTGCCGCTCATGAACCGCAGCGCGGGTCCGTTCTCGAAGTTGGCACTGCCCAGCATCTGTCGCAGATACCACTGACCCTTGGTCTCGCCGACCATGTCGGTCTTGGTGAATTTCTCTGCGCCGTCAGGGAAATGGCCGCAGAAGATCACCGCGTTGGACCAGACGTTGCGGATGACGTTGGCCACCGCGTTGGCCTTCAGGGTCGATGTGAAGCTGGCCCATGGCGACAGTGCGGTCAGCGCCGGGTAGGCGATGTAGTCCTTGGCCACCTGATGGCCGGCCTTGACACCGAACTCCTTCACGCGCCTCATGGTGGCGGCCCGGTCGTCGCGGCCCTTGGAGATCTTGCCGAGCTCCAGGTGCTGCAGGCCGACGCCCCACTCGAACCCGATCGCGAGGATGGTGTTGTACAGGATGTTGCCGAGGTTGAACGGCTTCCACCGCTGATCCCGGGTGACGCGCAGCGTGCCGTAGCCCACGTCGTCGTCCATGCCCAGGATGTTGGTGTACTTGTGGTGCATGAAGTTGTGGGTGAAGCGCCAGTGCTTGGACGCCCCGCTCATATCCCACTCCCACGTGGAGGAGTGGATCTCGGGATCGTTCATCCAATCCCACTGGCCGTGCATGACGTTGTGGCCGATCTCCATGTTCTCGATGATCTTGGACACGCCCAACGTGACGGTGCCCGCCCACCAGGCCGAGCGCTTGGAGCTCGCGGCCAGCATGAGGCGGCCTGCGATCTCGAGCGCACGCTGCGCGGCAATGGCGCGGCGGATGTAGCGCGAATCGCGCTCGCCGAGGGAGTCTTCAATGTCCTGGCGGATGGTGTCCAGCTCGAAAGCCAGATTGTCGATGTCGGCATCGGTCAAGTGCGCGAATGCCGGAACGTCGGTAATAGCCATCGTTCTGTCTCCTTCCTTTTGTCCTACGCTACCGTAACCTACGACACCGTAGGTTACCAGTGAGTAAAGTCTAGGCGTCGAGCACGCAATCGCCGGACGCTGCGGAAATGCACGTCTGTACCCGACTTCCTGCTTCATGTTCCACGCCGGTGCGCAGGTCGCGCACATGCCCGTCGAGAAGCCCGACGACGCAGGACTGGCAGATGCCCATCCGGCAGCCGAACGGCATTTGCACGCCCGCGCCTTCGCCTGCCTCCATCAGTGGCGTGGCGGCGTCCACAGTGACCGATTTCCCGCTGCGCGCGAACTCAACGGTGCCGCCCTGTCCGTGCACCGCCACACGGGAGGCCGCAAAGCGCTCCTGATGCAGCTGATCGCCGATGCCCGCGACCGACCAGACCTGCTCGGCGGAGTTCAGCATGCCCTCCGGACCACACGCCCAGGCTTGCCGGTCGCGCCAGTCCGGCACCTCGTCGCCGATCCGGGATAAGTCGAGCCGGCCGTGCTCCCGAGTCAACCGCAGCCGCAACCGGTAGCCGGGATGGCTGCGCTGCAGCTCGGCCAGCTCGGCGGCGAACATGAGGTCGGATTCCGTTGGGGCAGAATGCAAATGCAAGATGTCGGTGACCTGGTCGTGCCGAACGAGCGTGCGCAGCATCGACATCACCGGGGTGATCCCGGAGCCGCCGGTGATGAACAGCACCGACGCCGGCGCCGGGTCTGGCATCACGAAATTGCCCTTCGGTGCCGCCAGCCGCACGATCGTGCCGGGTTCCACGCCGCCCACCAGGTGGGTCGACAGGAACCCCTCGGGCATGGCCTTGACCGTGATGGTGATGGTGCGGCTCGACGCCGATGTCACCGCCCGAGCGGTTCCGGCCTTCACCGGGCTGGACGTCAGCGAGTACGACCGCCACCGCCAGCGACCGTCGACCAGCAGCCCGATGCCGACGTACTGACCCGGCTGATAGTCGAAGGAGAAGCCCCAGCCCGGCTTGATCACCAATGTCGCGGAGTCGACCGTCTCGCGGCGCACCTCCAGCACCCGACCCCGCAGCTCACGGGCCGACCACAGCGGGTTGGCCAGCTTCAGGTAGTCGTCGGGCAAAAGCGGCGTGGTGATCCGGCCGGCGATGGTGCGCAGCGCGTGCCAGCCAGGGTGATCCTTGGCGCCCGCGATCTTCGGCCGCACAATGTCGGCGACATTGGCCGAAACTTTGATGGAGTTCTTGGCCACGAACCTACGGTACCGTAACCTACGGTCCCGTATCCAGTCCAAGGCTAGAGAAATTCCAGTAGGAACGGCAATTCCTGGGTGGCATACCAGGCCAGGTCGTGGTCCTGCGCATCGCCGACGGTGAGCTCGGCGTCCTCATCCCCCAGATCTGCGGCGTCGACGGCATCGATCGCGGCCAGCACGGCGGCCTCGGCGTCCGAATTGTCCACGTAGGCCGCGATCACGTCCTCGACGGCGACAGGCCCCGACAACCGCACGACGGCGTCGTCGAGGTCGGGACGGGCGGTGGCGCCGTCCACCTCGGCCACCAGCACGGCGCGCCGTGGCGGGAGCCCTGAGGCCGACTCGCCGGCCGCGCCGGCCATGAGCCGCACCGAGGCCAGCGCCGCCTCGCGCAGGGCGACGTCGGCCAGTTCGTCGTCGTCGCCCCCGGAGTAGGCCTCCCGCAGAGCTGGTGTCACCGCAAACGCCGTGCCGTTGACGGCGCTGATCGTTCTGTCGGCGACGAGCTGCTGCAGCATCGCCAGGGTCGCCGGCACATAGACACGCACGAGGCGAGGTTAGCGGTCCCAGCCCCCGAACGCGTTACTGCGCGGCCTCCAGCAATTCGTCGAGCGATTCCCGCAGCAGGGCCGGCAGCATATCGACGTCGCTCATCGCATCGCGGTCGGCGTTGATGCCGAAATAGAGCATCCCGTTGTAGGAGGTTATGCCGATCGCCAACACCTGGTTGTTCAGCAGCGGCGGCACGGCGTAGGTCTCGAGAAGCTTGGTGCCCGCGATGTACATCTGCTTCTGGGCGCCAGGCACGTTGGTGATCAGCAAGTTGAACTGTCGGGCCGAGAACGTGGTCGCGACCCGAATTCCCATGGCGTGCAAGGTCGGTGGCGCGAAGCCGGACAGCGTGACGATGGTCCTGGCGTCGACGAGGCTGGCCGCCGTCGGGTGCGACTCGGTCATGTGTGCAAGCTGGGACAGCCGCACCACCGCATTGGCCTCTCCCACCGGCAGGTCGAGCAGGAACGGCGTCACCTCGCTGATCGCCTGGCCTGGACCGGACGAATCGATCTCGGCGTCGGAGTACACCGACATCGGCGCCATCGCCCGGATGGTGGCCGTCGGCGCCACCGGCTCGCCGCGCGACAACAGCCAGTTGCGCAGGGCACCCGCGATCACGGCGAGCACCACGTCGTTGACGTCGCAGTCGTAGCGGGCCCGTAGGTTGCGGTAGTCCTCGAGCTTCGCGCTCGCGACGGTGAACCGGCGGTTGCGCGACACCCTGGTGTTCAGCGGGCTGGAGGGCGCGGCACCCCTCGCCGCGGTCCTGGCGACGTCGGCGAACCGGCGGCCCACCTCGAGTAGATGCCCCGAGTTGGTAGCCATTTCGGTCACCGCGGACCGCACCGCGGCCAACTGCGCGCCGGGCCGGGCGATCCAGTCGCCGACGGCACCCGCCACCAGCCGGGCGTCGCTCGGTTCGCGGGCAGGAATCCAGATGTCCTCACCAAACGCGGGCGGCTTTTGCGTGCGGTCGGCGATGACATGGCCGATTTCCAGCGCCGTCATCCCGTTAACGAGAGCCTGGTGCGACTTGGTGTAGATCGCCAGCCGGTTTTTGGCCAGCCCTTCGACGAGGTACATCTCCCACAGCGGGCGCGTCTTGTCGAGCGCGCGTGACCCCAGCCTCGCTACCAGCTCGTGCAGCTGCGCGTCGCTGCCCGGGGACGGCAACGCGGACCTTCGGATGTGATAGGTGATGTCGAAGTCGCGGTCGTCGATCCACACCGGCCTGGCCAGGCCGAGGGACACCTCTCGCACCTTCTGGCGGTAGCGCGGGATCTGGGGCAGGCGCTGCTCGACCGTTTCGAGCAGGGTCTCGTAGCTCAGCCCGCTGCGCGGCCTTCGGAGAATCGACAGCGAGGAGACGTACATCGGCGTCGAGGAGTTCTCCAGGCTGAAGAACGACGCATCAGACGCCGACAACCTGGTCACCATCTGCGGCGCAACCCTCCCCTAGGTATGACGTCGACGCTCGTCGTTCCCCCGACACGGTAACCGGGGATTCTGTACATCCGCATCACGGGTGCGTGTCGGCGCTGCAAACCATGAGATCATGAACGTGTCTGTTCCTCTCCAGCAGACGCCGCCGCTTCGCTGATCGATCGCTGGAGAGTTCCGTTGACCGTATCGCAGATCCCCTTCGAACCTGGCGCGTTCACTGCGCCGGTCGTCGACTACGAGCCGCCGCCGTTCGATGTCGCGGTCGGTCCGGCCGCATGCCCGGCGTCCCCCTTCCCTTCGGGAGGTTGGGGCCCCAGCTTGCGAGGGGAGCACCCCCAGTTGCCCGCCGCGCTACAGCGCACACCCCGGCGACAATTGCGGCCCGTGGAGCGGACGGCTTCCGAAATCTTGTCGCCTCCAGCCGCTTCCGAAGTCGCGCCGCCTCCAGCCGCTTGCGAAGTCGCGCCGCCTCCGGCGGCGTTCGCCTTCGCCGACGCGGCGCTACGGCGGGTGCTCGAAGTGATCGACAGACGAAGACCGATCGCGCAGCTGCGGCCCATGCTGACGCCCCCGCTGCTGGACATGGTCTTCACGCTGGCGAGGTCTGCCGGACCCGACAAGGCAGCGGTCTTGCGGAGGGTGCGGCTTCGCACCGCGGCCGTCGACGAACCATGTCAGGCAGGAGCCGCCGAGGTGTTCGCCACATACAGCAGGGGACGACGCGTTCGGGCCATCGCCAGCCGCATCGAGCTCAAGGAGGGTCGCTGGCGCATGGTGGCCTTGCAGATCGGATAATGAACCGGTGCAGGGAGACACCATCAGCGTCGAACGTGTCATCAATGCGCCGGCGCGTGAGATCTTCGCGCTCCTCGCCGACGCGGGACGGCACTCCAGCTTCGACGGGTCGGGGACGCTTGCGCACGCGAGGAGCAGTCAGGCATCAGACCATGCCGACGCGCCGACGGTCCCGCTGGAGCTCGGCACCACGTTCTCGATGCGGATGCGAGGCAGGCCGGAGACGCTGTTCTTGTCCTACACGATGAACAACGAGGTGATCGAGTTCGAGCCGGATCGCCGCATCGCTTGGCAGCCCACCACCTTTCGTGGCCTTGTCGGCGGGCGCATCTGGCGCTATGAACTCACGCCGACCGAGGACGGCACGCTGGTCCGCGAGACGTGGGACCTGTCACGGGACCGGCAACGCGTGATGCTGAAGATGGGCTCGATGCCGCGCCAAGCCGAGGACGGCATGCGCGCAACCTTGGCGCGCATCGCCGCCCTGGTCGAGAACTAGCCCTTCTTGCCTGCCTTCGCCAGACCTAGCTAGCCCTTCTTGCCTGCCTTCGCCTGACGGCGTGCGGCTTCGCGACGTTCGCGCCTGCTCAGTGCTGCATGTCGCGGGGCGCCGTTGCCGTCGTTGCCGCCGTGGCGCTGCACCTGCGCGGAGCCGTCCTCGGAAGGGCCGGTGTAGGTCAGCGGCGGGGCGTCGTCGTCGATTCCCTTGGCGCGCAAGGCCGGTGCGGGCTCCTGACGTTCCTTGGTCACCACCCCGCCTTCCTGCGCCTGCGCTGCGGCCTGGGCCGCAAACTCGGCGAGGCCGGTCGGCGTGGAGACGGGTGCCACCTGCGCTGCGGGCGTTGCGGGCACCGCCTCGACGGTGACGTTGAACAGGAAGCCGACGGCCTCCTCCTTCATCGCGTCGAGCATGCCGTTGAACATGTCGTAGCCCTCGCGCTGGTACTCCACCACGGGGTCCTTCTGCGCGACGGCACGGAGGTTGATGCCCTCCTTGAGGTAGTCCATCTCGTAGAGGTGCTCGCGCCACTTGCGGTCGACGACGTTGAGCAGCACATTGCGCTCGAGCTGGCGCATCGCGCCCTCGCCTGCGATCTCCTCGAGCTGTTTCTCGCGCACGGCGTAGGCCCGTTCGGCGTCCTCGATGAGCGCGTCGAGCAGCTCCTCGCGGGTCAGCTCGCCGGGTTCACCGATCGCATCGGAGTCGAGCAGGTCGTGGTGGTCGATGCTGATCGGATAGAGCGTCTTGAGCGCAGTCCATAGGGTTTCGAGATCCCAGTCCTCGGCGTAGCCCTCCGCGGTGGCGCCGTTGACGTAGGCGGTGACAACGTCGACGAGCATGCCATGGGCCTGCTCCTTGAGGTTCTCCCCCTTCAGGATGCGCAGGCGCTCCGCGTAGATGACCTTGCGCTGCTGGTTCATCACCTCGTCGTACTTCAGGACGTACTTGCGGATCTCGAAGTTCTGCTGCTCGACCTGCGTCTGTGCGCTCTTGATGGCCCTGCTGACCATCTTCGCCTCGATCGGCACGTCGTCCGGCAGGCTCAACCTGGTCAGCAGCGACTCGAGCGCCGCGCCGTTGAACCGTCGCATCAGCTCGTCGGCCAGCGACAGGTAGAACCGCGACTCGCCCGGGTCACCCTGGCGGCCAGAGCGGCCGCGCAACTGGTTGTCGATGCGGCGCGACTCGTGCCGCTCGGTGCCCAGTACGTACAGCCCGCCCGCGGAGATGACTTCCTCGGCCTCCGTCGCGGCCTCGTCCTTCACTCTGGCGCGCAGCTCGTGCCATGCGGCGTCGTACTCGTCCGGCGTCTCGACGGGGTCGAGGCCCTGCTCGCGCAGCCGCTTGTCGGTGAGAAAGTCGACGTTGCCGCCGAGCACGATGTCGGTGCCGCGGCCCGCCATGTTGGTGGCGACGGTGATCGCGCCGCGTCGGCCGGCCTCGGCGATGATGCCGGCCTCCTGCTCGTGATACTTCGCGTTGAGCACGTTGTGGGGAATACGTCGCTTGATGAACTGCCGCGACAGGTACTCCGAGCGCTCCACGCTGGTGGTGCCGATCAGCACCGGCTGGCCGTTCTCATACCGCTCGGCGACGTCGTCGACGACCGCGATGTACTTGGCCTCCTCGGTCTTGTAGATCAGGTCGGACTGGTCGGCGCGGATCATCGGCTTGTTGGTCGGGATCGAGACCACGCCGAGCTTGTAGATCTCGTGCAGTTCGGCGGCCTCGGTCTGGGCGGTGCCGGTCATCCCGGCGAGCTTGTCGTAGAGGCGGAAGTAGTTCTGCAGCGTAATGGTGGCCAGCGTCTGGTTCTCGGCCTTGATCTCGACCTTTTCCTTGGCCTCGATTGCCTGGTGCATCCCCTCGTTGTAGCGGCGGCCGATCAGCACGCGCCCGGTGAACTCGTCGACTATCAGGACCTCGCCGTCGCGCACGATGTAGTCCTTGTCGCGCATGAACAGCTCTTTGGCCTTGACGGCGTTGTTGAGGTAGCTGACCAGCGGCGAGTTGGCCGCCTCGTAGAGGTTGTCGATGCCTAGCTGGTCCTCGACGAACTCGACGCCGAGCTCGCTGACGCCGATGGTGCGCTTGCGAAGGTCGACCTCGTAGTGCTTGTCCTTCTCCATCAGCGGCGCCAGCCGGGCGAACTCGGTGTACCAGTTCGACGATCCGTCGGCGGGGCCGGAGATGATCAGCGGTGTGCGGGCCTCGTCGATCAGGATGGAGTCGACCTCGTCGACGATGGCGTAGGGATGGCCGCGCTGCACCATCTCCTGCTCCGAGTGCGCCATGTTGTCGCGCAGATAGTCGAACCCGAACTCGTTGTTGGTGCCGTAGGTGATGTCGGCGTTGTAGGCGACGCGACGCTCATCCGGCGTCATCTGCGCCAGGATCACCCCGACGTCGAGGCCGAGTAGGCGGTGCACGCGGCCCATCCACTCGCTGTCGCGTTTGGCCAGGTAATCGTTGACGGTGACGACGTGCACGCCCTTGCCCGACAGCGCGTTGAGGTAGGCGGGCAACACACAGGTCAGCGTCTTGCCCTCACCGGTCTTCATCTCGGCGACGTTGCCGAAGTGCAGGGCGGCTCCGCCCATCACCTGCACGTCGTACGGTCGCTGGTCGAGGACGCGCATGGCTGCTTCGCGGGCGACCCCGAACGCCTCCGGCATCAGGTCGTCGAGATCTTCGCCGTCGGCATAGCGCTTCTTGAACTCGTCGGTTTTGGCGCGCAGTTCCGCGTCGGAGAGCTTTTCGACGTCGTCGGACAAGGTGTTGACATAGTCAGCCACCCGCTTGAGGCGCTTGACCATGCGGCCTTCACCGATACGCAGCAACTTATCGAGCACGCTAGTTTCCCCTGTGGGTTGATGGATCCCGTCGCGTTATTTGACGGGCTCCATCCTAGGTGACAGGCCGAAGTGGCTGGTCGAATGGCTCAGGCGAGCCGAATCAAGCCGTAGTCGTAGGCGTGCCTGCGGTACACCACGCACGGCTTGTCGCTCTGTTTGTCGTGGAAAAGGAAGAAGTCGTGGCCGACCAGCTCCATCTCGTAGAGCGCGTCGTCGACCGACATCGGTTTGGCCGGGTGTTCCTTGGTGCGGACGATCTGGCCGGGTTCGTGGAAATCGACGCCGTCGTGCGAATCGGCGTCATCGCCGGTGGTGGCGGGCGGTACGAACGCCTCGGGGGCCGACATCTTGGTCGCCTCGGCCAGTGACACCGGCGTCTTGTCCCCGTAGTGCACCTTGCGGCGGTCCTTGCTCCGCCTCAGCCGGTTCTCGAGTTTGCAGACGGCCGATTCGAGGGCCGCGTAGAAGCTGTCGGCGCAAGCCTCGCCTCGCACTACCGGTCCGCGACCCCGCGCGGTGATCTCCACGTGCTGACAGTTCTTGCGTTGGCGCCGATTGCGCTCATGGTCGAGTTCGACATCGAAGAGGTAGATGCTGCGGTCAAATCGCTCGACGCGCGCGAGTTTCTCCGAGACGTAGATGCGGAAGTGGTCGGGGATCTCGACGTTGCGGCCCTTGACGACGACCTCGGCGCGCGGCTCGGGTGCGGGGTCAGTGTCTTCAACGATCATCGAGCGGTCGTTTTCCATGGAACGGATTGACATGCTTGGCGACTCGTTTCTCTTTCGCGTCGCACGCGCACTGCGTGCCGACCTGGCAAAAAATGCACCGACGGGGCACGCGTTGTTTCGCCGCTCGCCGGTGCAAGGTGTCGATCAGTCACCTCCTACCGCTGGGCGATGGTTGGCGCTCGTCCGAGCGCCGCCGTGAGGTGTTCACGGATGTTGGCCCCGACGGTAGTCCGTGTTCACCTACTAGTGCCAGTAATTTGGCCCACTGTTTTCAGTTCTTCACGCCGGTTTGATCTGACAGAAATTGGCCCGGCCGTCAGGCCCTCAGGTCAGGCGTTCGCGAGGGCCAGAACGGCCAGCACCCGGGTCCCCGGAGTTTGCAGGGCACGCACCGACTCGGCGGCGGTCGCGCCGGTGGTGACGATGTCGTCAACCACCACTACGTCGCCGGCCAGAGCTCTACCGGCCGTGCACAGCCGGATGCGGCCTGCAACGTTTCGCTGCCTGGCCGCGCTGGACAACCCGACCGAATCGCGCACCAGCGCCCTCATCCGAAGCGCCGCGACGACCCGCGCATCCCGGCCGCCCCATGTGGCCGCGAGCGCCATGCGCATGACGGGGTCGCCCCCGCGCCTGCGGGCGGCGTGCCTGCGGGTGGGTGCCGGGACGACGGTCAGCGGCGCGCCGAGCACCCCCCACGTCAGCAGCCGCTGCAACCCATCCCTGAGCGCGGCGCCGAGCGGGTCGATGAGGTCGGCACGGCCGTCTTCCTTGACCGCGACGATCGCGGTGCGGCGGGCGCCCGCGTACCTGCCGAGCGAGAACACCGGTACCCCGGGATCCACGCGAGTGGTGATCAGATGGGGTTCGTCCGGTCGCACCCGAAGCTGCCGCGCGCAGGCTTGACACCAGCGGGTCGACGGCGCGCCGCAGCCCCCGCATTCCAGCGGGAGAACCAGATCGAGCACGCCGACAGTGTCGCGACGGCCGGTGACACTTCGACGTCCAAATTGCCGAAACGAAATTCCAGCAGAGGAAGTGCGAGTAAGGGCCTGCCGGAATTCCGTTTCGCGGCGGTCTACCGATCGCCGAACCGGGCTGACTGTATTACCGACATCCCAGTCTGGGTACTCGCTGTGAATGGCCGAGCGCGAGCCCTTCATCGTCGAATGCCTGACGCAGGCGTTCTCGGACTTGATGGCGGCCGACCCCAATGCCTTCCGCACCAAATTCCGCAAGATGGCCGCAGACCCGTTCGCGTTCTATCGCGGCAGCGCCTGTGTGTTCTACGCAGACGTGGCCGACCGCGAGGACCCTTGGGCCGACGAGCGGACCGGCCGGGTCTGGATCCAGGGCGACCTGCATGCCGAGAACTTCGGCACCTACATGGACGGCTCCGGGGTGCTTATCTTCGACGTCAACGACTTCGACGAGGCCTTCGTCGGGCACTTCACATGGGACCTGCAGCGGTTCGCCGCCAGCGTGGCGTTGATCTGCTGGCAGAAAGCTCTGTCGGACAGCGTGATTCGCGACTTGATCACCACGTTCGTCCAGTCCTACCTCGAGCAGGTGCGGTGGTTCCGCAAGACGGACGACGACTCCACCTTCTCGTTGAACCTCGACACCGCGCGCGGCGCGGTGCTCACCGCGCTGCAGGACGCGCGGCTGTCTACGCGCTACGCCATGCTCGACCGGACGACCCACGTGGACGGGTCGGACCGCCGCTTCCGCGACACCTCTGGTGTTCGCCGGCTCGGTAAGGCCGAATACAAGAAGGTCAACAAGGCGTTCGAGGCCTACCAAGAGACCATCCCCGAGTCGAAGAAGTTCCGCGAAGTCGCCTACGACGTGAAGGATATCGTCGGCAGGACGGGCTTCGGGATCGGCAGCGCGGGCCTGCCCAGCTACAACGTGCTGATCGAGGGATTCAACCAGGCGCTCGACAACGACATCGTGCTTTCGATGAAGCAGGGCAACGTCGCTGCCGCGAGCCGCGTCGTCGACGACGAGGAAGTGCACTCCTACTTCAAGCACCACGGGCACCGCACCGCGGTATCGCAACGTGCGCTGCAGGCACACGCCGACCCCCTGCTCGGCTACACCGAGATCGACGGCACCGGCTACGTCGTCGCCGAACTTTCGCCCTACGAGTCCGATCTCGACTGGAGCGAGCTGACCGAACCCGACGAGCTGACCGAGGTGATCGACCAGCTCGGCCGCGCAGTCGCCAAGGTGCACTGCGTCGGCGACGCCGACAGCGATCAGGACCTCGTCGGTTTCCAGACCGAAGACGCGATCGCGGAACAGATCGACGACCGCGACGACGAATTCGTCGATGACATAGTCGAATTCGGTCTCGAATACGCCAAGTCCGTGCGCGACGACCATCGGCACTTCGTCGACGCGTTCCGAGAGGGTCGGATCCCGGGCATCAGCTCGACGTGAATCGCTCGGTCACGCCGACACGATCGAATCGCCCTGCACCGAAATGGGTTTCGCCTCCAGCGGCTTGTCTGCCGGACCCTTGGCGACCGAGCCGTCGAGGTTGAACTTACTGCCGTGGCATGGACAGTCGATCGTGCCGTCGGCCACCTTGTTCACCGCGCATCCCTTGTGCGTACATTTCGAGGAGAAGCCCTTGAACTCCCCCGCCGTCGGCTGGGTCACCACGACGTCGCCGACGATGACACCCGAGCCGACCGGCACATCCGACGTCTTGGCGATCGCACCACCGGGGGTTGGTGCCGCGGGTGCGGATGTCGACGATGCCTCGCTACTGGCGACGGGCTTCTCGCCCTCTCCACTGTCGCTGCACCCTGCGAGTGCGGCTGCGGTCAGCACGAGGCCGGCACCGCGGATCACGTGTTGTCGTGCGATCTGTACGTCATCGAGGGGCATTGCGAATCCTTTCAGCGGGCAGGTTCAGCCAGGCAACACGGGTATGGCGCCGGGCGTCATCAGGGGGCGGACCTCGACCCACCTCGGGTCGTTCTCGGCCGCCGAACCGGAAAGCTGGAGGATGCCGCGGGCATCCCCCACGTACACCGTCGACGGGTTCGCCGCGACGGTCCCCACCGGCATCAGCAGATTGCGGCTCGGGCCGTCGGAGTTCACCCCGTCGAGGTTGACGTAGGACACCGGGTGTTGCGGGTCGGTGCGGCTGACCACGATGTCGTCACCCGTGCGCCAGGACAGTGACACCACCGTGCTCTTCAGGCCGAAGCCGAGCCGACGCGGATAGGTCAGCGCATAGCCGCCACCGGGCGTCTGCTCGACGCTGGCGAGAACCACCTGACCCTCGATCACCATCGCCGCGCGCGTGCCGTCACGGGACAGCTGCAGTTCGGCGATCGGCCCGGGGAACCGTGTTGACACCGCCGTTGAGTCGACCGGTATCCGGCCCGGCTGGCCGGACGCGTCCTGCACCGTGCGCACCACGTTGTTGCCGTCGACCACCACCCACACCGCTTCGTCCAGTGACCAGGTGGGTCGCGACAGCGTGCGACCGTCCATCGCCTGCAACGGATTACCGCCGATCGGGCCGACCCACAGAGACGACGCCATCTCAGGCGCGCCGGCATTGAGCGTCACGACCGATGCCGCCTCCTGGCCGCTGCGCGACACGGCTGCGCCCGTCTGATTGGGCGTCGCACCGAACGGGCCGGGAACATGCGGCGCCTGCTGCCCGTCCAGTGCGACCAGCGCGCCACCGACCAAGGCATGCAACCCCGCGGCGGCGCCGTCGGCGGCCCCCGGATCGGTGGCGGCCACGTCCGAGGTCTGCCAGCCGTCGGCGAACCGGTCGTCCAGCGCGGCGCCGTCGGCATTGATGACGTAGGGGCCGTTGATGCCTGCCCGCGACAGCGTCCAAATGATCTGCGCGGCAAGCAGTTGGCGGCTGTGGGGGTCGGTGGTCGACAGATTCTCCAAGTCGATGCGCGCGCCGCCGTAGCCGCGGCCGACGCCCATCTTGCCGCCATCGGCACGAGTCACCGGACCCCGAAGACGCAGCGGAGGGCCGAGCAGATTGCGCACGGTATTGGCCATCTCCGGACGCGGGCCCGCGATCAATTTGCTGACAAGCTCGGTGGCCAGCTGGTCGGCATCGGACACCGCGACATAGCGGGGATCGGGCACCACGGTCTTGCCGGTGGGGTCGGCGAAATACAGCGTGTTGCGCTTGTAGGTCTCCTGGAACTGTTGCCAGTCAAGGAAAACCCCGTTGGGCAGCCGATCGATGCGCCAGCCGCCCGACGTCTTCACCAGTTCGATCGAACCGGGGTCGGGCAATGCGCCTTCGCCCGTCTCGAAGACCCCGATGTCGGAAAGCGAGCCGAGCATGTCGGCGCGCATGTTGACCGAAACCCGGTCGGGGCCGCGCGTCTCGACGAAGACCACCCGGTCGATCAGCAGCGCGCTACCCGCGTCGTCCCAGCCGTTGGACGCGGACTCGGTGAGGAACTGTCGCGCCGCCAGATGCCGGTTGGACGGATCGGCGGTGGCCTTGAGGAACTCCCGCAACAGCACATCGGGGTCCATGTCGGGCGTTGGCTTCGGCAGGCTCGGTGGCGCTGGCCGGTCGACCGTTCCGATGGCCTGCGGCGCCGACGAACTGGGCACCCCTGCGCATCCGGCCAACACCATCGCACACGCGGACGCTGCCGCGAGAACGCGCTTCACACGCTTTCCCCCGCCGGTTGCCGCTGTCTGTCCGACCGCCGTGACTTGCCTTCGCGCCCAACGGGTTTCAAGGGAAGTGGGCTCGTCGTCACCTTGTGGCCGCGAACCAGCGGCAGGGTGAGCCGGAAGCAGGCGCCCTTGCGGGGCGCGCCCCACGCCTCCAGCCTGCCCTGGTGCAGCCGGGCGTCCTCGATGCTAATCGCCAGACCGAGCCCCGTTCCGCCCGAGCGGCGGACCCGCGACGGGTCGGAGCGCCAGAACCGACTGAACACCAGCTTCTCCTCGCCGGGTCGCAACCCCACGCCGTAGTCGCGGACCGTCACCGCGACGGTGTCCTCGTCGACGCCCATCCTGATCCGCACCGGTTTGCGCTCGGCGTGGTCGATGGCGTTGGCGATGAGGTTGCGCAGGATCCGTTCCACCCTGCGTGGGTCGACCTCGGCGATGACCTCCTCGGGCGGCATCTCGACGATTAGCTCGACCTGGGCGTCGCCGGCCAGGTGGCCGACGTTGTCGAGCGCGCTCTGCACGGTGTTGCGCAGGTCGACCGCTTCGACGGTCAGCTCTGCGACGCCTGCGTCGTGCCGGGAGATCTCGAGCAGATCGTTGAGCAGGAGCTCGAACCGGTCGAGCTCACTGACCAGAAGTTCGGTCGACCGCCGCAGCGCCGGGTCGAGGTCCTCGCTGTGGTCGTGAATCAGGTCGGCGGCCATCCGCACCGTCGTCAGCGGGGTGCGCAGCTCGTGGCTGACGTCGGAGGTGAAGCGGCGTTGCAGGTTGCCGAACTCCTCCAGCTGGGTGATCTGCCGCGACAGGCTCTCGGCCATGTCGTTGAACGACACCGCGAGTCGCGCCATGTCGTCCTCGCCGCGCACAGGCATGCGCTCGGTGAGGTGGCCCTCGGCGAAGCGTTCGGCGATCCGTGATGCCGATCGCACCGGCAGGACGATCTGGCGCGCGACGATCAGCGCGATGGCGGCGAGCATGAGCAGAAGCACCACGCCGCCGGTCACCATCGTGCCGCGCACCAGGGTGATCGTGGATTCTTCGTTGTTCAGCGGGAAGACGAGGTACAGCTCGAGGTTGGTGACCGGTGACGACGTCGGGGTGCCGACTATCAGCGCGGGGCCGGAGAAGCCTTCGGTGTGCACCGTCGCGTACTGGTAGCTGACCTGACCGGCCTTGACGAAGTCGCGCAGCGCGTCGGGGATCTGTGCGACGGGTCCCGCCGCCGTCGCGGCGCGCGGGCCGTCACCCGGGACGACGAGCACCGCGTCGAACGCGCCCGCCAGCCCCGCGCCCGCGTCGGCCTTGCGGTCGATGAGGGTGTTACGTGCCAGCTGCAGGCTGCTGTCCAGCGAGCGGGTTTCCTCGCCGCCGACGATGCCGCTGACGGTGTTGCGGGCCCGTTCGATTTCCTCGGTGGCCGCGCGCACTTTCACCTCGAGGATGCGATCGGTGATCTGGCTCGTCAGCACGAAACCGAGCACCAGGATCACGGCCAGTGACAACCCCAGCGTCAGCGTCACCACCCGCAGCTGCAGGGAGCGTCGCCAGGCAAGGCTCAGTGCTCGACCGAGCGCACCCAATCCACGTACCAGTGGGGCAGAACGCCGATAGATGCGCCGCCTCGAGCTGAAGATCACGCCCACCGCCGGGCGGTCAAGGTCACGCCCGCGGCTGAGCCGCGAAAGATCACGGCCGCGGCTGAGCCGCGCAAACTCACGCCCGCGGCTGAACCGCGCAAACTCACGGAGGTCCGGCCTTGTATCCCACTCCTCGAACAGTCAGCACAACTTGCGGGTTCTCGGGATCCTTCTCGACCTTGGCCCGCAAACGTTGGACATGCACGTTCACCAAACGGGTGTCGGCGGGGTGGCGATAGCCCCACACCTGTTCGAGAAGCACATCACGAGTAAACACCTGCCGCGGTTTGCGTGCCAGCGCCACCAACAGGTCGAACTCCAGGGGTGTCAGCGAAATCTGCTCGCCCTGCCGGGTCACCTTGTGGGCCGGCACATCGATCTCCACATCGGCGATGGAGAGCATCTCGGCGGGCTCGTCTTCGTTGCGGCGCAGCCGGGCGCGCACGCGGGCAACCAGCTCCTTCGGCTTGAAGGGCTTCATGACGTAGTCGTCGGCGCCCGACTCGAGGCCGAGCACCACGTCGACGGTGTCGGTCTTGGCGGTCAGCATCACGATCGGCACACCCGAGTCGGCGCGCAGCACACGGCACACGTCGATCCCGTTCATGCCGGGCAGCATCAGGTCCAGCAGGACCAAGTCGGGCCGCAATTCCCGCACGGCCGTCAGCGCCTGGGTGCCGTCGCCGATGACTGCGGTGTCGAACCCCTCACCGCGCAGCACGATCGTCAGCATCTCGGCGAGCGAAGGGTCGTCGTCGACGACCAGAATCCTTTGCCTCATGAAGTCCATGGTGTCACCAGATCGAGATAAAGTGCGGCTCCCACGCTGGGCGTTTCGTACCTGACCCCAGGTCAGTAGGTCACCGTCGCCGGGCTAGCGGCCCAGCAGGCGGTTCGCCAACCCGGGCACATGGACGTCCGGTTCGGCCACCAACCACCGGCCGCCCCAGTCGGCGGCGGCCAGCCCGGAGTAAACCTCGCCGGTGCGCCGCTGCAGACCGTCGTCGCGCTCATAGGCGTCCTTGCCCCGGTCGGCTTCCGTGTTGGCGCGGTGCTCGGCCCGCTCGGCGGCCAGTTCGACGGGCACGTCGAGCAGCACCTGCCAGTCGGGGGCGGGCAGCCGCAACCGCCCGTACTCGAGTTCGCGCACCCAGGCCACCACGTTGCCACCTGCGTCCTGGTGCAGACGCGCTGCGCTGTAGGCGGCGTTGGACGCCACGTAGCGGTCCAGGATCAACACGTCGTACTGGTTGTCCAGCAGGGCGATCTCGTCGCGCGCATCGGCACGGTCCAGCGCGAACAGCACGGCCATCGCGTACACGGACGTCGAGATGTCACCGTGTCCGCCGTGCAGCGCCTCTGCGGCGATGTCCGCCGACGCCGACTGCCCATAGCGCGGAAACGCCAGGCTCGCGACGGTCTTGCCGTCCGCCTCGAACGAGGTCCGCAACCCCTTGGTCAGCGTGCGCTTACCCGCACCGTCGACACCCTCTATCGCGATCAGCACGGGGCGAGCCTAGCCCCGATTTGCCTTCGGGTTTCCTGCGGAACCGCTTGTGATGGGCGCCGTCGAAGCCCGCGTGCCCAAAACTGTGAAGCATGAAGGTTTTCCTGTGCACCGCGGTGATCGGCGCGGCGCTTTCGGCGGCCACGCCGCTGGCACACGCCAACGGGGACCCCGCCGCCAATCCCCCGAACTGCAGTGCGGCCGACCTCGAATTCGTCAGGGCAGGCGTTCAGCAAGCGACAGGCCAATACCTTGTCGATCATCCCGACGTGAACAACTTCTTCAACGGCGTCGAAGGGCTGACGCGCGACCAGGCGAAGCCGAAGGTCCAGGCGTACATGAAGACGCACCCTCAGACGAAGACCGACCTTGCCGGCATCCGGCAGCCGCTGATGGACATCAAGAACCGCTGCGGTAACCCGGGCCCCCCTCCGCCCTAGAACTGGCCGCAGTTGGGTGTGGTCGGTAGTCCGTTGAACCGGTCGGCGATCCACTGCATCCCCCGCTCGCCGTCGACCAACATCGGCAGGGCATGGTTGACGATCGCCTTGTTGAGGAACGGCGGTTCCTCGTTGGTCCAGA
The DNA here is from genome assembly GCA_963715215.1 of uncultured Actinomycetota bacterium. Lineage (GTDB taxonomy): Bacteria > Actinomycetota > Actinomycetes > Mycobacteriales > Mycobacteriaceae > Mycobacterium. The sequence continues at coordinate 31,554 of CAVQRJ010000017.1, read as the reverse complement.
ATTGAACGTCGGCGCCCTTGGCACACCAGTCGCGCCCGAGTTGGTTGGCGGCCGTCCACGGCACAAGCGGGTCGAAACGATTGCTCAGGATCATCACTGGCGCATTGGGTTTGAACCGGCCGATCTTCTGTTCGTCGAACAGGCTGCTGAACGGTTCCTCGTTGATGAGTTTGTCGATGTCCTCGTTGAAGTAGGGCTGCAGGTGGCGGAACATGAATTTCGCGATCGTCTCGGCGATGCACTGGTCCTGAACTTTGAACAGCATGTCGGCACCGCGAGGCGTCAACGTCGCGCGGATGGCGTCGGCGTGCTCGGGGTACGCGGCGATCACCGAGTTCAACGCGTAGCCGACGGCGCCGACGAGGACGCTGCCGTCGGCGTAGGGGAACAGCTCCTTGAGGTCGGCGGTCGGCGCGCCCGCATAGGTGCCGACGACCTTGAGCTCGGGTGCATACTGCGGTGCCAGCTCGGCCGCCGACGCCGCGGCTCCCCCGCCCTGCGAGTAGCCCCAAAAGGCAAGCGGGCCATCGGGATCCAGCGAGGTGCCCGGGAGCCTCTTCGCCGCGCGGGCCGCGTCGAGCATCGCGTTGCCCTGCGGCACCCGGCCGACGTAGGTGTGCAGGCCCGGAGTGCCCAGGCCCTGATAGTCCGTCATCACGATCGCAAAACCGCGCGCGACCATCGTGGCGACGAACAGCTCCTCGTAGTTGAAGGCGAGGTCCAGGAACGGCCGCCAGTGGATGCCTTGATTGAACTGACGCGACGGCGCGCACTGGTCACCCTGGCCTTGGGTACCGGGGCCGTAGACCAGCAGCGGCCGCGCGCCGCCGCCGGGCCAATCGTTGTACGGTTCGAAGTAGGTACCGGTGACCGCCATCGGATTGCCGTGAACGTCGGTGCTGCGGTACATGATTCGGGTCGCGTCGGCCATGATCATGCCGAGCTGACCGGAAGGCTCGAGCACCAGCCGCGACGGCTCGGTGCGGATCAGGTCACCGGGTGCCCCCGGCGGCAGCGGGTCGGGCGGCGTGTAGAACGCCTGATACTCGTCTTCGTTGAAGTACGGGTCGTGCGCGTCGTTCGTCGGATCGTCGGCGGAAACTGGTGGCGCGACTCCAAGGGATCCGATCAACACCAGCGCAAGCAGAACCCCCACGATTCCCCGACCCACGCGAGGGACATTAGCGCCCGACGGCTCAGTACCGGTAGTGCTCCGGCTTGTAAGGGCCCTCGACGTCGACGTTGATGTACTCCGCCTGCTCCTTGGTGAGCTTGGTCAGCGTGCCGCCGAGAGCCTCCACGTGGATGCGCGCAACCTTCTCGTCGAGGTGCTTGGCCAGCCGGTAGACGGCGTTGTCGTACTCGTCGTTCTTGGTCCACAGCTCGATCTGCGCGATCACCTGGTTGGAGAAGCTGTTGCTCATCACGAACGACGGGTGGCCCGTCGCATTGCCCAGGTTCAGCAGTCTGCCCTCGGAGAGCACGATGATCGACTTGCCGTCGTCGAAGATCCACTGGTCCACCTGCGGCTTGATGTTGATCCGCTTGGCCCCCGAACGCTCGAGCGCGGCGATCTGAATCTCGTCGTCGAAGTGCCCGATGTTGCCCAGGATCGCCTGGTCCTTCATCGCCTTCATGTGCGCCAGCGTGATGATGTCCTTGTTGCCGGTCGCGGTGATGACGATGTCGGCCTCGCCGATCGCCTCCTCGACGGTGCGGACGTCGAAACCGTCCATCAGCGCCTGCAGTGCGTTGATCGGGTCGATCTCGGTGACCGCCACCCGCGCGCCCTGGCCCGCCAGCGACTCCGCGCAGCCCTTACCCACGTCGCCGTAGCCGCAGATCAGCACCTTTTTGCCGCCGATCAGAACGTCGGTGCCGCGGTTGATGCCGTCGATCAGCGAGTGCCGGGTGCCGTACTTGTTGTCGAACTTGCTCTTGGTCACCGAGTCGTTGACGTTGATGGCCGGGAACGGCAGCTCACCGGCGGCTTCGAACTGGTAGAGCCGCAGCACGCCGGTGGTGGTCTCCTCGGTGACGCCCTTGACCGACTCGGCGATCTTGGTCCACTTGCCTCCCCCTTCGCTGGAAGCAGGCTGGAACCCCTCGCGGACCAAGGCCAGGAACACCTTCCACTCCGCGGAGTCGTCGTCCTCGGCCGGCGGCACCACGCCGGCCTTCTCGTACTGCGCACCGCGCAGCACCAGCATGGTGGCGTCACCGCCGTCGTCGAGGATCATGTTCGCCGGCCCTCGACCTTGGGTCGAGCTATCGTCTCCCGCGGGCCAGGTCAGCATCTGCTCGGCGGCCCACCAGTACTCCTCGAGGGTCTCGCCTTTCCACGCGAACACCGGGACGCCCTTCGGCTCCTCCGGCGTTCCGTGGGGGCCGACGACGACGGCCGCGGCGGCATGGTCCTGGGTGGAGAAGATGTTGCACGACGCCCAGCGCACCTCCGCGCCGAGCGCGACCAGGGTCTCGATCAGTACGGCGGTCTGCACAGTCATGTGCAGCGAGCCGGAGACGCGGGCGCCCTTTAGCGGAAGCACGTCGGCGTACTCCCGCCGCAGCGCCATCAGCCCAGGCATCTCGTGCTCGGCCAGCCGGATCTCCTTGCGGCCGAATTCCGCCAGGGACAGGTCTGCCACCTTGTAATCAATGCCGTTGCTGACGTCTGCGGTCAGCTTCTGCTCAGTCGTCGTCATGGTCGCCCTTCACCTCGCGCGCAATTACTTAGCTTAGTTACACATTAGCCCGCGTGGTCTTGCTCGCCCAAGCCGCGACTAATCCGATTCGATGACACCGTACCGTTCGGCGAACGGTGTCATGAGACGTGCCAGGTCTCGGGCCACATCGTGATCAGCCTCGGGTGGCATCGAGACGTAGCTCATGCACAACCGGACGATGGCGCGGGCCAACACACCGGCGTCCTCCTCGCTGGCGCGCACCCAGGTCTGGGTGAACGTGGTCGTCAGCCGGCTCGAGCAGTGGCTGATGATCGGCCCGCTGTCGGTGGTGATGAGCTGCAGCAGGTCGGGCTTGGTGCCGCCGGTCAGAAGCGAAATGACCAGCGGGTCGGCGGCGGACTCGGTGAAGAAGTCCCGGAAGCCCTCGAGGAACGCGGCGTAGATGTCGCCGACGTTGCCGTTGATCGCCTTGTCCACCGCGTCGACCAGCCGATCGGCCAGCCGCATCGCGTAGCCCTGGGCCAGACCCTGCCGCGAGCCGAACTCGTTGTAGATGGTCTGGCGGCTGATTCCGGCCGCCCTCGCGACGTCCGACAGCGTGATCGACGACCAGTCCCTGGCGAGCAACAGGTCGCGCATCCCGTCCAGAATCGAATCGCGCAGCAGCACCCGTGTCGCCTCGGCGTAGGGGATGCGCTGCGCGCTCCGACCCAATTCGATTCGCTCCTCGCGTGCGCGGTCGTTCACTGCCCCAACCGTAGTGCTCAAGAGCGCGCGACCTCGACCATCTCGAAATCCGTTTTTGCCGCGCCGCAGTCGGGGCAGCTCCAGTCCTCGGGGATGTCGTCCCACCGGGTCCCGGGTGCGATGCCGTCCTCCGGCCAGCCCTTGGCCTCGTCGTACTCGAATCCGCACTGCACACAGACGAACAACTTGTAGTCCATTTCATTCCTTTCTCTGTTGACACTGCGCTGACGGCGGAAGCTACTCGTGCTGTCGCGCCCTGAGCGCAGTCTCAATGCTTCAAACGGCTTCGAAGTCGAGCTTGTCGCGTACTGCACAGTCCGGGCAGCACCACTCGTCGGGGATGGCGCTCCATTCCGTTCCCGCCGGAAACCCCTCGCGCGGAGCGCCTTTCGCCTCGTCGTAGATGTATTCGCAGCCTGGGCAGCGCTAGACGGTCACTGCGCAACCCCGGCGGCGCCGTAGCGCGCCAGCACCTTGTCGCGCATCCGCGGGTGGATGTTCACCCGGGTGATGTCGCCGTCGTAGTGCTCGAGCACCCGGTGGTCCATCACCTTGCGCCACAGCGGCGGGAAGTAGGTCAGCCCGATCATCGACGCATAGCCGCTGGGCAGGTTCGGCGCGCCGGCCATGCTGCGCAGCGTCTGGTAGCGGCGGGTCGGGTTGGCGTGATGATCGCTGTGCCGCTGCAGGTGGTACAGGAACAGGTTGGTCACGATGTGGTCGGAGTTCCAGCTGTGCACCGGCGCGCACCGCTCGTAGCGGCCACTGTCGAGCTTCTGCCGCAGCAGCCCGTAGTGCTCCAGGTAGTTGACGGTCTCCAGCAGCGTGAAGCCGAACACCGCGGAGATGACGACGTACGGGATCAGTGCCCACCCGAACACGGCGATCAGCACGCCGTAGAGCACGACCGACATCGCCCACGCATTGAGCACGTCGTTGGACCAGAATGTCCGTGGATCCCAGGGGCTGCGCCCACTCCGCCGCAGCCGGTTGGCCTCCAGCTCCCACGAGGACTTCAGGCTGCCGAATACGCTGCGCGGCAGGAACTCCCAGAACGTCTCGCCGAACCGGGCCGACGCGGGATCCTCCGGGGTGGCGACGCGGACGTGGTGGCCGCGATTGTGCTCGATGTAGAAGTGGCCGTAGCAGGTCTGCGCCAGCGTGATCTTGCTCAGCCAGCGCTCCAGTTCGTCCTTCTTGTGGCCCATCTCGTGTGCGGTGTTGATGCCCACCCCTCCGAGCACCCCCACCGACAACGCGAGCCCGATCTTGCCCAGCCAGCCGAGTCCGCCGTCGAAGCCCAGCCAGCTGAGGTCGGACGCGGTGAACAGATACGCCCCGAGGATGACGCTGGCGTACTGGAACGGGATGTAGATGTAGGTGCAGTAGCGGTAGTACTTGTCGTTCTCCAGTCGCTCCATCACCTCGTCCGGCGGGTTCTGGCCGTCAGGCCCGAATCGCAGGTCGAGCGCCGGCAGCACGATGTACAGCAGGATCGGGCCGATCCATAACGGCACCTGCGCCGCGGCGTGCCAACCCCAGTGGTTGAAGACCCACACCAGAGGCAGCATCACGAACAGCGCCGTCGGGGCGATCAGCCCCATCAGCCACAGATACCGCTTCTTGTCGCGCCACTGCTCGATCTCGATTTGCGTCAGTTGGGCCGACACGGCGGTCCACCTCCTGTCTCGTCGATGACTTGACTATAGAGGTGGATTTGTCGCCTGTCTAGACACAGACCGCTATTTTGTAAATCACGCCGAAATCGTGGACTCCCGCTGTCCGAGCACCGAATGGCGACGGCCGTACAAGAAGTAGACGGCGATGCCGATGACCATCCAGATCACGAAGCGGATCCAGGTCAGCGCGGTCAGGTTCAACATCAGCCAGGCACAGGCCAGGATCGCTGCGATCGGCAGAAGCGGCACCAACGGCACCCGGAAGCCGCGTTCCAGGTCTGGGCGCGAGCGACGCAGTATGATCACTCCCGCCGACACCAGCACGAACGCGAACAGTGTGCCGATGTTCACCATCTCCTCGAGCTTGTCCATCGGGAACACCGAGGCCGCCACCGCGACGAGGACACCGACAAGGATCGTGATGCGCACCGGCGTGCCATGCTCTCCGGTCTTGGCCATCGCCCGCGGCAGCAGTCCGTCGCGGCACATCGCGAACAGCACCCGCGTCTGGCCGAGGACGAGCACGATGACGACGGTCGTCAGCCCCGCCAGCGCGCCGATCGAGATCACCTTGGCGGCCCAGTGCACGCCGTTCTCGGAGAACGCCGTCGCGAGGTTCGCCTTCTCGCCCTTGAGCTTGGTGTAGTGCACCATGCCGCTCAGCACGACGGCCACCGCGACGTAGAGCACGGTGACGATCGCAAGGGAGCCGAGAATGCCGCGCGGCACATCGCGCTGCGGGTTCTTCGTCTCCTCGGCGGTGGTGGCGACGATGTCGAAGCCGATGAACGCGAAGAACACGATCGACGCACCCGCCAGCACTCCGTACCAGCCGTAGTGACTGCCCTCCGCGCCGGTGATCAACGACAGCAGCGACTGTTCGGTGTCCGCCTCACTGGACTCGCCCGGCGGGATGAACGGCGTGTAGTTGGACGACTTGATGTAGAACGCCCCGACGGCGATGACAAGCAGCACGACCGACACCTTGATGACGGTGATCACGAGGCTCACTTCGGCCGACAGCTTGGTGCCCCACGCCAGGATCGTGGTGACGAACGCGATGATCAACAGGGCGCCCCAGTCCAGTTGCAGCCCTGCGATTTCCATTGTGCCGCCACCGAAGCCGAACACTGTGCCGAGGTAGCTCGACCAGCCCTTGGCGACCACGGCCGCGGCAACCGCGAACTCCAGGATCAGGTCCCAGCCGATGATCCAGGCGATGAACTCGCCGAACGTGGCGTAGGAGAACGTGTAGGCGCTGCCCGCGACCGGCAGGGTGGAGGCGAACTCCGCATAGCAGAGCGCGGCCAGCCCGCATGTGACCGCGGCGATGACGAACGACAGCGCGATGGCCGGCCCGGTGATGTTGCCTGCCGTGGACGCGGTGATCGTGAAGATGCCCGCACCGATGACAACGCTCACGCCGAACACCGTGAGATCCCACCAATTGAGGTCTTTGCGTAGTCGGGTCGACGGCTCGTCGGTATCCGCGATCGACTGCTCCACAGACTTGGTACGCCAGGCCATCGGTCGTCCTTCCTGGTGTTCTGACCGGAATGTAACGGATACCCGGCGGTCGAATGGGGTAAAAGCGCTGACGGGTACTGTCGACGTCAATGGGGCGGAGAGGAAACCACGCGGTCGTTATCGGCGCGAGCATCGCGGGCATGTGCGCGGCCCGGGTGCTTTCCGACTTCTACGACCAGGTCACGGTGTACGAGCGCGACGACCTGCCCGCGCGGCCTGGCCACCGGACGGCGGTGCCGCAGGGCAGACACGTGCATCTGCTGATGGCGCGCGGCGCCCGGGAGCTCGAGTCGCACTTCCCGGGTCTGCTCGACGACATGGTCGCCGCGGGTGTGCCGATCCTGGAGAACCGGCCGGACTGCATCCACTTCGGCGCGGCGGGACACGTCCTCGGCACGACGCGTGAGTTGCGCGACGAGTTCACGGCGTATGTGCCGAGCCGCCCGCATCTGGAATGGCAGGTCCGCCGCAGGGCGACGGCGATCTCGAACGTGGAGCTCGTGCACGAAGGGGTCGCCGAACCGAGCTTCGACACATCGCGCCAGCGGGTGACCGGCGTGCGACTCGACACCGGCGAGGAGATACCCGCCGATCTCGTCGTCGACTCCGCGGGCCGCGGCACCCGACTGCCGGTCTGGTTGGAGCAGTGGGGATTTCACCGCCCACCCGAGGCCAGCGTCGACGTCGGCATCAGCTACGCCACGCACCAGCTGCGCATACCGGAGGGCCTGATCGCCGAGAAGGTCGTCGTCGCAGGCGCACACCAAAAGCAGCCACTCGGGCTGGGCATGCTCTGTTACGAGGACGGCACATGGGGCCTGACCACCTTCGGCGTGGCCAAGGCGGCGCCGCCGAGCGACTTCGCCGGAATGTGCGCGCTGGCCGACGACGTCGTCCCGCCGCACCTGGCCGCCGCGATCCGCCAGGGCGAACCGATCGGTGACGTCGCCTTCCACAAGTACCCGACCAGCCGTTGGCGCCGGTACCACAAACTGGACCGCTTCCCGGCAGGCATCCTGCCGTTCGGCGACGCCGTCGCGAGCTTCAATCCCACCTTCGGGCAGGGCATGACGATGACCTCGCTGCAGGCGGGCCATCTACGGCGGGCGCTCGAATCGCCCGGCAACGACCTGGCCCGCGAGTTCAACGCCGCCACCGCCAAGTCGACGTTCCCGGTGTGGACGATGAACGCCATCGGCGATCTCGTCATGCACCGCGCCGCGGGGCCGATGCCGTGGTGGTACCGCCCCGTCGGTGGGCTCTTCGACCAGTTCCTCGGCGCGGCCGAGACGGATCCCGTTCTCGCCGAATGGTTCCTGCGCCGGTTCAGCCTGCTGGACAGCCTCTACATGGTGCCGTCGATGAAGTTGGTCGGCAGGACCATCCGGCACAACCTGCGACTGTTCCTTGCCGAGAAGCGGTCCGCTAGCCGGTCGGCGCCCGATCGAGATCTGGTTCCAGGTAGATGACCACGGCGGCGGGCACCGCCGCACGGATTGCCGCTTCCGCCGCATCGATGGTGGTGGCCACGGTGGCCAGGTCGGTCGTCGGCGGCAACGCGATCTTGGCGCCGACGAGCATCTCCTCGGGACCCAGGTACTGGCTGCGCAGATGGATCACTCGGTCGATGTTGTCGGTCTGCTCGAGCGCCGCCCGTATCGCGCGGTCCTCGTCCCGTGTGGCGCCCTCGCCGATGAGCAGGCTGTGCATCTCGATCATCAGCACGACGGCGATGCCGCCGAGCAGCACACCGATGCCGATGCTGCCGACGCCGTCCCACACCGGATCTCCAGTGAGCATGGTCAGGCCGACGCCGGCCAGCGCGAAGACCAGACCGACGAGAGCGCCGGAGTCCTCCAGCAGCACCACCGGTAGCTCCGGATTGCGCGACGTGCGGATGAACCGCCACCAGCTGCCGGACCGCTTCAGCGGTCGCGACTCCTTCACCGCAGTGCGAAAGCTGTACGCCTCCAGGCAGATTGCGACAACGAGGATCGCGATCGCCACAATCGGTGAGGTCAGCTCCTCCGGGTGCGAGATCTTGTGGTAGCCCTCGTACAGCGCGAACACCGAGCCGAGTGTGAACAACACCAGCGCCACCACGAACGAGTAGAAGTACCGGCTGCGGCCGTAGCCGAACTGGTGCAGCCGGTTGGCTTCCCTGCGCGACTGGCGCTGGCCCAACAGCAAGAGCCCCTGGTTGCTGGTGTCGGCGACCGAGTGCACCGACTCGGCCAGCATCGAGGAGCTGCCGGTGATCAGGTAACCGACGAACTTCGCGACCGCGATGCCCGCGTTGGCGAGCAGCGCCGCCAGGATCGCCCGTGTGCTGCCCTCTGACGACATCTAGATGCCCACGGTTGCGCGGAACAGCTTGGTCGGCCGCTGGGCCACCAGCCGGATGGGTCCGTCGTCGGCCGACACCCACGCCGCCGCGCCGCGGTCCAATGTCACCACGCTGGATTTGGCATGCAGCACGGCCGAACCCTCTGTGCACAACACGATCTGGGGGCCGTCATGACGCGACGGTGCATCCACCTCATGACCGAGCCGGTCGCCATCGATGCCCAACACCGACACCGAGAACTCCGGCGCCGGAGTCTGATAGACCGTTTCCAATCCATCCTCGGACGTCTTCGGGCGCAGGGTCGCCTCGCTTGCGGGCGCGAAGTCCAGCACCCGCAGCAACTCGGGTACGTCGACGTGTTTAGGGGTCAGGCCACCGCGAAGGACGTTGTCGGAGTTCGCCATTACCTCGATGCCGACGCCGTGCAGGTAAGTGTGCAGATTGCCCGCGGGAAGATAGATTCCCTCACCGGGATGCAGCGTCAGCCGGTTCAGCAGCAGGGCGGCCAGCACACCGGCGTCGCCGGGATAGCGCTCGCCGAGTTCGAGTACCGTCTTGGCCTCCGCCGCGTACTGCTTCTCGCCGGAGCGGACATAGTTGATCGCGCCGTCGATCACGGCAGGCACCAGCACGTCGAGATCCGGCTGTGGAGCGGTGATCCAGGTGGTGAACAGCGCACGCAGGCCGTCGGCGTCGGGCTGGCCGGCCAGCAGGCTGACGAACGGGTCGAGGTCGGAAACCGCAAGTGCCCGCATCAATTCGACCGATTTCAGCGCGGGCCGGAATCCCGCGAGCACCTCGAATGTGCCCAGCGCCACCAGCAGTTCGGGTTTATGGCTGCGGTCGCGATAGTTGCGGATCGGCGATGACACCGGAATGCCGAGGCGGTCCTCCCGCGCGAAGCCCTCGGCGGCCTGCTCGGCGCTGGGGTGGGCCTGCAACGACAGCGGCTCGTCGGCGGCGAGCACCTTCATCAGGAACGGCAGCGTGTCTCCGAAACGGTTCCACACCGCCGCGCCCAACTGACCCTCAGGGTCTTCGCGCACGGCTTCCAGCAGCGACTCCTCCCCGCGGTCGGTCTCCAGCCACGCCGGGTCACCGGGATGGGCGCCGAACCACAACTCTGCTTCTGGATGCGGTGTGGGACTTGGCCTTCCGGTGAAGTCGGCGATAGCAGTGCGCGAACCCCAGGCATAGGTCCGCAGCGCTCCTCGTAGCAGGTTCACTCGCCCTATCCTCGAACCAGTCGCAGGTAAGTGGCCGCCATCTCGAGCCGGACGGCCAACATCGCCAATTGCTGCTCCGGACGCCCCGACTGTACCGGTGATTCACCGACGTCGGGTACGTCCTCCGCGCCGACGATGTCGACATCGTCGAGCCCGGCCACCCGCGCCGCCACCACCGCACGCTCGGTGTCCAGCGCCAGCGCCACGGTGCGGGCACGCTCTGGCAACGGTCCGTCGATCTCGTCGTCGTGAAACAGGGCGGCGTCGCGATCGGAGTCGGACTGTGCGCCAAGCCCCGTGCGCAACGCCACGATGGCATCGGCAAGGCCGACGGCGGCCACCGCCCGGTGTGCGATCCGCAGCATGACCGCGGCGCCGTGACGGGCCAACGCCAGCGTCGCCGCGTTGTCGCCTGCGAGCACGACGGCGCGTCCCTTCATCCGGTCGGCCAGTGTCTTGGCGGGATTGGTGAACAGTTCGCGGGTGGCGCTGTTGCGCAGCGCCTCCGCATCGAGTTCGTCGGCGAGCGCGGTCAGATCCGTGCGCAGGCCAGGATCGACCACGTGCAGAACCGCCAGACCCGCGGCAAGATAGCGGGGCAGGCCGAAGTCGTCGAGCACCCACAGTCGCGGCTCCAGCACGGCAGCGCGCCCGGCGGTGGCGTCGCGCAACGGTCCTTCGAAGGGTGCGACCACGACCACCCGCGCGCCGCGGCGCACGGCCGTCGCCGCCGCACCGACCAATGCAGGGTCACCGGGGTCGTCACCCGCGACGACCAGAACGTCGAGCGCGCCGATCCACGGTGGCGCTTCGGCGCCCACGACGATCGGCGAAGCAGCCGAACCACCAAGCGCCGCAGCAAGAATCGCTCCAGCGGTCTCTGCGTTCCCGCGGCCGGCGACCCAGATCACGGTGCGCGGCGGGTCACCCGCGACAGACTCGAGGGCGCCCTCCTCGAGCGCAGCCGCGGTGGCACGCACCTGCGCACCCGCCATCGACGCTGCACGAAGCAGTCCGCGACGGTCGGCGGCCAGCAGGCCCTCGGCGTCGTCGAAATCGATCGTGGCGGGCGCGATCATGTCGATTCTTCGGTCTGCGAGGCGATTTCGGCGGCCACCAGTCCCACCACCTCGTCGACGTCCTCTGTGGTGCGGGCCTCGACGTTGAGCCGAAGCAGCGGCTCGGTGTTGGAGGTACGCAGGTTGAACCAGCTGCCGTTGCCCAGATCGACCGTCACCCCGTCGAGGTGGTCGATGGAGCTGATGCGGTCGGAGAACGACTTCAACACCGCATCGACACACGTCTGCGAGTCGACGACGGTGAAGTTGATCTCGCCAGACCCCTCGTAGCGCTGGTAGTCGGCCATCAACTCGGACAACGGCCTGCGCTGCTCGCCGAGTGCCGACAAGACATGAAGCGCGGCCAGCATCCCCGAGTCCGCACCCCAGAAGTCGCGGAAGTAGTAGTGCGCAGAGTGCTCGCCGCCGAAGATCGCGCCGGTGTCGGCCATCAGCGCCTTGATATACGAATGACCGACGCGGGACCGGACCGGTGTGCCGCCGCGTTCGACGACCAACTCCGGCACCGCTCGTGAGGTGATCAGGTTGTGGATCACCGTTGCGCCGATCTCCCTGCTCAACTCACGCGCGGCGATCAGGGCGGTCACCGCTGATGGCGATACCGGATGCCCTAATTCGTCGACGACGAAACAGCGGTCGGCGTCCCCGTCGAACGCCAGCCCGATGTCGGCGCCGGTGGCGACCACGTGCTTCTGCAGGTCGACGAGATTGTCTGGGTCCAGCGGGTTGGCCTCATGGTTCGGAAAGGTGCCGTCCAGCTCGAAGTACAGCGGCAGCATGTCCAGCGACGGGACTGCGCCGAGAACCGCGGGCGCGGTATGGCCGGCCATCCCGTTCCCGGCGTCGACGGCTCACCCGCAGCGGCCGCAGCTCCGTCAAATCGACCAGCGAGCGCAGGAATTCGCCGTAGTCGGCCAGCACGTCACGGTCGACCGTCTTGCCCGCCGGACCGTCGTAACCGGGCACACCCGCGATCACGTCGTCGCTGATGGCCGACAGCCCGGTGTCCTTGCCGACGGGCTTGGCGCCCGCGCGGCACAACTTGATGCCGTTGTAGGCGGCCGGGTTGTGGCTGGCGGTGAACATTGCGCCGGGGCAGTCCAACAAACCGGACGCGAAGTAGAGCTGATCGGTGGAGGCGAGCCCGATCCGCACGACGCCGAGGCCCTGCGACACGACGCCGCCGGCGAACGCGCCCGCCAGCGACGGCGAGCTGGCCCGCATGTCCTCGCCGATCGCGACTTCGCGGGCACCCTCGTCCCGGACCATCCGCGCGAACGCCGCACCGACGTCGGCGACGAAGCCCTCGTCGAGCTCGTCCCCGACGAGGCCACGCACGTCATACGCCTTGATGACACGGTGGACTGCCGCGGCGGGCCGGGACATGGATCTCCTTCGCAAACTCGGGCTGCTGGCGCCAGCCTATCCGTAGCGGCGAAGACTATTGGGACTAGTCAGAAGGGTCGGGCAACACCCGCAGGTGGCCGCGCCTGCGGCCCTTCGACTCGGGCCGAGGGACGGGCGAGGCCATCAGCGCACCGCCGTAGGCGCCCGTGACCGGATCGGTGAAACCGGCCGCGAATCCACCCCTGGGGACCTCGCGGCCCTCGCGTACGGCCTCGGCCAGAGCGACCAGATCGTCTTCGTCCGGATGGCTTGGCAGCGGGCCTGCGTGGCGAACCAGCTCCCAGCCGCGGGGGGCGGTGATCCGGCCCGCGTGGCTCACGCACAGATCCCAGGAATGTGGCTCCGAAGCGGTCGCCAGCGGACCCACCACCGCCGTGGAATCGGAGTAGACGAACGTCAGCGTCGCGACCGCATAGTGCGGACACCCGGGTCGGCAGCAGCGACGCGGAACATTCACGAACGAGAGGCTATCGCGGGATAAACCCGGTGAGGCGTGGGACACGCAGCGGTCGGCACGCCGACTTCCAACCGTTACAGTTCTGGGGTGGCCGAGCGATCACGACGAGGCCGTGACATGCGCGGCCCCTTGCTTCCGCCCACCGTGCCCGGCTGGCGCAGCCGAGCCGAGCGGTTCGACATGGCGGTGCTCGAGGCCTACGAGCCGATCGAGCGACGGTGGCAGGACCGGGTGAGCGCGCTCGACGTCGCCGTCGACGAGATACCGCGGATGTCGCCGAAGGACCCGGATAGTGTGCAGTGGCCGCCGGAGGTGGTGGCCGACGGGCCGATCGCGCTGGCCCGGCTGATCCCGGCAGGGGTGGACGTTCGCGGGAATTCCACTCGCGCGCGAATTGTGTTGTTCCGCAAGCCGATCGAGCGACGGGCGAAGGACACCGTCGAACTCGCCGAGCTTTTACATGAGGTTCTTGTGGCCCAAGTGGCCACCTATCTGGGCGTTGAGCCCTCGGTCATCGACCCTTCGATCGACGACGAGTAGAGCCGCGCTGCTAGATGATGCCGCGCTTGAGCCGACGGCGCTCCCGTTCGGAGAGGCCACCCCAGATGCCGAAGCGCTCGTCATGCGCCAGCGCGTAATCGAGGCACGCATCGCGAACCTCGCAGCCCTGGCAGATGCGCTTGGCCTCCCGGGTCGAGCCGCCCTTCTCGGGGAAAAACGCCTCCGGGTCGGTTTGCGCGCACAGCGCGCGTTCCTGCCATTGGTCGTCCGGAGTTGCCGGCGCAACGGCCTCGAGTTCTGGACGCTCCGGCACCAGGCTCAGCTGGGGACGTCCGAGAGACCCCATCGATGCCGGCCCGGTATTGGTGTGCGGGATGCTGCCTACGGAGCCGAGCACCCGATTGTCGAACCGAGTGAGATGGCCGAAATCGGCCTGCTCAAAAGACACGTCTCCCCTCCTCACCTAGATATCGCTGATCCGCTATGGAGCCCCACGATGACGCTGTGCGGCCATCTCAATTCGAACAAGTGATCGAATCTCGGTCTGCGACACCGGAACCGGCCGGCCAACCGAAAAATGACACTGGTGTGATTACACACTTGTTAGCTGCCGTGGTCAAGCGCTAGAACCGATTTTCATACCATCTCGTTATCTCATTTCGGCGCGTCGCTGCTCCGGCGTGTCTGTCACAGAGTCATACCGTCTGGCTGCCGAGACCTCTTCGTGACCGAGGGCCTAGTGTCGATCGGTGTGAAGGTCACCGTTCTGGCCGGCGGAGTCGGCGGTGCGCGATTCCTGTTGGGGGTCCAGCACTTGCTCGGCCTCGGCCAGTTCGGAGGCGGGGAACCACAAGATCATTCGGCTTCTGCGATCGTCAACATCGGCGACGACGCATGGATGTACGGCGTTCGCATCTGCCCCGACCTCGACACCTGCATGTACACCCTCGGCGGCGGCATCGACCCCGAGCGCGGGTGGGGCCACCGCAACGAAACCTGGCATGCCAAGGAGGAACTCGCCGCCTATGGAGTGCAGCCCGACTGGTTCGGGCTCGGCGACCGCGATCTGGCCACGCATCTCGTCCGCAGCCAGATGCTGCGGGCCGGCTATCCGCTGTCGGAGGTCACCCAGGCGTTGTGCAAGCGCTGGTCGCCCGGCGCGGACCTGCTGCCGGCCAGCGATGACCGAAGCGAAACCCACGTCGTCATCACCGATCCCGACACCGGCGAGCGTAGGGCGATCCACTTTCAGGAGTGGTGGGTGCGCTACCGGGCGCAGGTGCCGACGCACAGCTTCGCGTTCGTCGGAGCGGACAAGGCCACCGCGGGACCTGGGGTCGCAGAAGCGATTGCGTCGGCGGACGTGGTGTTGCTTGCGCCGTCCAATCCGGTTGTCAGCATTGGCTCAATCTTGGCGATACCCGGCATCCGCGGCGCATTGAGGTCGACCTCGGCGCGCGTGATCGGCTACTCCCCCATCGTCGCCGGAAAGCCGTTGCGCGGCATGGCTGACGAGTGCCTGTCGGTGATCGGCGTCGCGAGCACATCCGAAGCGGTCGGCGGATACTACGGGCCGCGGTCGGGCGTTGGCATCCTGGACGGCTGGCTGGTACACGACGGCGACAGCGCCGAGATCGCCGGAGTCGAGGTGCGATCGGTTCCCCTGCTGATGACCGATCCTGCGACGACGGCCGAAATGGTCCGAGCGGGAATGGATCTGGCGGGGGTCAAGCCGTGACAGAGCACGGTTCGGGGGCTGCGATCGAGCTGCTTCCGGTGACCGGCCTGCCGGAGTTCCGGCCCGGCGACGACCTCGCCGACGCGTTGGCTGCCGCGGCGCCATGGCTGCGCGATGACGACGTCGTGGTGGTCACGAGCAAGGTCTTGTCGAAATGCGAGGGCCGCATCGTGCCTGCGCCGGAGGATCCAGAGGAGCGGGATACGCTGCGGCGCAAGCTGATCGACGAAGAAGCGGTCCGGGTACTTGCCCGCAAAGGCCGCACGTTGATCACCGAGAACCACCTCGGCATCGTGCAGGCGGCCGCTGGCGTCGACGGCTCCAACGTCGGCGCTACGGAACTGGCGCTGCTGCCCGTCGACCCCGACGGCAGCGCCGCTGCGTTGCGCGCCGGCCTGCGCGAGCGGCTCGGGGTGACTGTCGGCGTCGTCGTCACCGACACCATGGGGCGGGCGTGGCGAAATGGCCAGATCGACGTGGCGATCGGTGCGGCGGGTGTCACGGTGCTGCATGGCTACGCGGGCGCGCACGACATGCATGGCAACGAGCTCGTGGTGACCGAGGTCGCCGTCGCCGACGAGATCGCCGCCGCCGCCGACCTGGTGAAGGGCAAGTTGACCGGCATCCCGGTGGCCGTGGTGCGAGGATTGGCGTCGCGGGACAACGGATCCAACGCCCGCACGCTGTTACGGCCCGGCGAGGAGGACCTGTTCTGGCTCGGCACGGAAGAGGCGCTCGCGATCGGCCGTAGCCAGGCCCAGCTGTTGCGCCGGTCGGTTCGGCAGTTCAGTGACGAGCCCGTCGCGCCGGAGCTCATCGAGGACGCCGTGTCAGAAGCGCTGACGGCGCCCGCCCCGCACCACACGCGCCCTGTCCGGTTCGTGTGGATGGCCGATACCGAGGCGAGGATCCGGCTGCTGGACCGGATGAAGGACAAGTGGCGGGCCGACCTCAGCGGCGACGGGAAGACACCCGACGCCGTCGACCGCCGCGTCGGCCGGGGCCAGATCCTCTACGACGCACCCGAACTGGTGATCCCCTTCCTCGTTCCCGACGGTGCGCACAGCTACCCGGACGAGGCGCGCACGGCGGCCGAGCACACCATGTTCACCGTCGCGGTGGGGGCGGCCGTTCAAGCGCTCCTCGTCGCACTGGCGGTGCGCGGGGTCGGCAGCTGCTGGATCGGTTCGACGATCTTCGCCGCGGACCTGGTCCGGTCCGAGCTCGATCTGCCGGAAGACTGGGAACCGTTGGGCGCCATCGCGATCGGGTATCCGGGCGGGCCGTCCGGACCACGCGAACCGGCGCCGACCGACGGCCTGCTGGTGCGCAAGTGAGCCTGCGCGACTCCACAATCGATGCGTTGGCGTCGTGGGCGGCACCCGACCCTGCGCAGGACACGCTTCGGCATGCGGTGCTGTCGTTCGTGCTGGCCCGTCGAGGATTCGTGCAAGAGGGAATGCGTGCCGGGTCATATCACCGCCTCCGCACTGGTGCTCGACCACACAGGGACACATGCCCTTCTCACGCTGCATCCACGGTTCGGGCGCTGGCTGCAGCTCGGCGGCCATTGCGAGGACGGCGACCCCGACATCGTCGCCGCCGCACTGCGCGAAGCGTCCGAGGAGTCCGGCATCGTCGGCCTGCGCATGGACACCGACATCGCGGCGCTGCACGTCCACCCGGTGACGTGCTCGCTGGGGGTGCCGACCCATCACCTCGACCTGCAGTTCATCGCTCACGCCCCCACGGACGCCGAAATCGTCTGCAGCCACGAATCATTGGACCTGCGCTGGTGGCCACTCGACGCGCTTCCGGAGGACACCGACTTCGGGTTGGCACAGCTGGCCGAGGCAGCGGGGCGTGGACGTCCCTCTGACGCTCGAGACTGCTGACAGATCGCGTTTCACCCCTCAGAGAGTCGATCTGTCCGCAGTTTCGATTCGGGCTCGGCGCGTCACACGTCGGTCGAGTAGCGGATGCCGCCGTCGGGGATGGCCACCCCTGGCCACACTCTCGCGCCACGAAGCAGTTCACAGCGCGCGCCGATGTCGGCGCCGTCACCGATCACCCCGTCGCGGATCAGCGCGCGCGGGCCGATGCGGGCGCCGAAGCCGATGATCGACCGCTCGATAACCGACCCCGCCTCGACGCGCACCCCGTCGAAGATCACCGCACCGTCAAGCCTTGCGCCAGGGCCTATCTCGGCGCCTCTGCCGACGACCGTACCGCCGATCAGCAGCGCGCCTGGCGCCACTGCGGCGCCGTCATGTACCAGTGACTCACCCCGATGCCCATGCAGCGCGCGGCGACGGCGCGATGCCGCGCACGAGGTCCGACGAGCCGCGCACGAAGTCCTCCGGCGTGCCCATGTCGCGCCAGTATGTGGCGTCGACGTAGCCGCACACCTTGTAGCCGTCGCCAAGAAGGTGCGGGAAAACCTCACGCTCCACCGACAACGCCCTGCCCTTCGGCAAGCGCTCGATCACGTCGCGCTTGAACACGTAGCAGCCCGCGTTGATCTGGTCGGAAGGTGGATCCTCTGTCTTCTCCAGGAATGCGGTGACCACCCCGTCGGCATCGGTTGGCACGCAACCGAACGCGCGCGGGTCGCCGACGCGAACGAGATGCAGCGTCACGTCGGCGGCATGGTCGCGATGGCTGGCGAGAAGCGCACCCAGGTCAGCGCCGGACAGCACGTCACCGTTGAAGACCATCGCGGTGTCATGCCGCAACTTGTGCGCGACGTTGGCGATTCCGCCGCCGGTGCCCAACGCCTCCTCTTCGACGACGTATTCGATATGCAGACCCAGCTTGGAGCCGTCGCCGAACTCCGACTCGAATACGCCCGCTTTGTACGAGGTGCCGAGCACGACGTGTTCCATACCGGCAGCGGCGATGCGGGACAGCAGATGGGTCAGGAACGGCAGCCCGGCGGTGGGCAGCATCGGCTTGGGCGCCGAGAGCGTCAGCGGCCGTAACCGGGTGCCCTGACCGCCGACCAGGATGACGGCATCCACTTCCGCGGGGTTGACGGAATCAGCCACGCTAGGGCCGTCCTTTCGCCTTCTTTTGACTGCTTCTGACCACCATTCGCGAGCGCGCCTCGAGTGCGCCCCTCATCGTCCACCTCAGCGGCGCCTGCCACCGCTTGTCGTACCGATCAGCCAAGAAAGTGTAGGTGCTGCGGTGGTGCGCGGCCAAGTTGCGGGCGGGATCGCGGCCGGTGGAGTGGCCCTTGTAGTGCAAAACCTCCGACGAGGGGATGTAAACGTTCTGCCATCCGGCCTTGCCGAGCCGATCTCCCAGGTCGACGTCTTCCATATACATGAAGTAACGCTCGTCGAAGCCGCCGACCTCATCGAAGGCGGCGCCACGCAGCAACAGGCACGATCCCGACAGCCAGCCGACGGGGCGTTCGCTGGGCTCGAGCCGATCCTGCCGGTAGGTCGCCGTCCACGGGTTGGACCGCCACAGCGGTCCGACCACGGCGTGCATACCGCCGCGGACGATGCTGGGTTGGTGCCGCGCCGACGGGTAGACCGAGCCGTCCGGGTCGCGGATCAACGGGCCGAGGGAGGCGGCTCTCGGCCAGCGTCCGGCCGCATCGAGGAGCGCGTCGATACTGCCCGGACCCCACTGGATGTCCGGGTTGGCGACCACGAACAGGTCGAGGTTCTCGGAGTCTTTCCGAAGCTCGGCGACGGCGCGGTTCACCGCCGTGCCGTAGCCCAGGTTTCCGCCGGTGTGCAGCAGGCGGACGTTCGGGAATCGCTCGAGGGCTTCCTCGGGACTGCCGTCGGTTGAACCGTTGTCGGCGATGATCACCGTCACCGGCCGATCGGTTGCATGCGACAGCGTCGCGAGGAATCGGCCCAGGTGAGTGCCGGGCGAGTAGGTCACCGTCACCACCGCTAATTCGTCGCTCATGCGACGGAAAACAGTTCGTCACTCACGGCGTCGAGGGTAACGGCCCGTCAATTTCGCAGCGCTTCGGCCAACGCCTCGCGCCACGGTCGAAGCGGCATCAGGCCCGCGGCCGTCGCGGCGCGGCCGGACAGCGCCGAATACGGCGGACGTGGTGCGGGCCGCGGCACGTCCGCGGTGGTGGCCGGCTTCACCCGTTCCGGGTCGGCACCCACTTCTTCGAAGACGGCGCGGGCCTGCTCGAATCGGCTGGCGGCCCCGTCGTTGGCGATGTGCAGCAGCGCAGGCGCCGTCGGGCGTTCGGCGATCTGCAACAGTGCCGACACCAGGTCGGCGACATAGGTCGGCGACCCGACCTGGTCGGCGACGACAGTGACCGGTCCGTCTCCCTCGGCCAGTTTTCGCATGACGCCGACAAAGTCAGAGCCGACGCCGGTGTACACCCACGACGTCCGCACCACATGCGCGCTCGGCAGCGCCGCATGCGCCGCGTGCTCCCCGGCCAGCTTCGTCTTTCCGTAGACACCCAGCGGCCCGGTGGCGTCGTCGACGTCGTATGGCCGGGCCGCGCCCTCGAACGACCCGCTGAACACGTAGTCGGTCGAAATGTGGATCATCCGCGCACCTGCCGCCGCGCACGCCCGCGCGACGGCGCCGGGGCCGACCGCGTTGACGGCACGTGCGCGCTCGGAGTCGCTCTCGGCGGCGTCGACGGCGGTGTAGGCGGCGCAGTTGACCACCACGTCGCCTGGCGCGACGATCCGCTCCGCCGCCGCCGCGTCGGTGATGTCCCATTCCGCCGAGCTGAACGCGGCCACCTCGAGGCGTCGCCGGCCGGCCTCGGCTGCAAGAAAGCGCCCGACCTGCCCGCCTGCGCCCGTGATCACGATCCGATTGCCCACCGGCCGAGTCTGGCACGCCGGGCAGCGGCTACCGGCTCTGCACCCCTAACGCAAGTAACCTGGGCTGATGCCCGCCCGCCTGTTCCGGATCCTTGCCGTCATGGCCGCGGCGACGATCGTCATCGGCACAGGCGTGGCATGGAGCAAGATCCGGTCGTTCGAATCGGGCATCAACCACATCTCGTCGGCGGCACTGGGCGGCGGCGGCGAGGACGGTGCCATCGACATCCTGCTGGTCGGACTGGACAGCCGCACCGACGCCCACGGCAACCCGCTCTCCCAGGAGGAACTTGCCACGCTGCGGGCCGGTGACGACGAGTCGACCAACACCGACACGATCATCCTTGTCCGCATTCCCAACAACGGGAAGTCGGCCACCGCGATCTCGATCCCGCGTGACTCATACGTGGAAGCGCCGGGCATCGGGAAGATGAAGATCAACGGCGTCTACGGCTCGGTGCACCTGGAAAAGCTCAAGAAACTGGTGGAGCAGCAGGGTGTCGACCCGGCCGTGGCCGAGCCCGAAGCCACCGAGGCGGGCCGCGAAGCGCTGATCAAGACCGTCGCCAACCTGACCGGCGTCACCGTCGACCACTACGCGGAGATCGGCCTGCTCGGCTTCGCGTTGATCACCGATGCACTCGGCGGGGTCAACGTGTGCCTGAAAAGCCCCGTGTACGAGCCGCTTTCGGGTGCCGATTTCCCTGCAGGCTGGCAGCAGCTGGACGGCCCGCAGGCGCTGAGCTTCGTGCGGCAGCGCCACGACCTTCCCCGCGGGGACCTTGACCGGGTGGTGCGTCAGCAGGCTGTGATGGCTTCCCTTGCCCATCAAGTCATCTCGGGCAAGACACTGTCGAGCCCGGCCACCCTGAACCGGCTCCAGGAAGCCGTGCAGCGGTCGGTCGCGCTGTCCGACGGCTGGGACGTCATGCAATTCGCCGAACAGTTGCAGAAGCTGGCAGCGGGCAACGTCGCATTCGCCACCATCCCGGTGCTGGACGAGAACGGCTGGAGCGACGACGGGATGCAGAGCGTCGTGCGGGTGGATCGCAACCAGGTGCAGGAGTGGGTCGAAAGCCTGTTGCAGGAGCAGGACAAAGGCAAGACAGAGGAACTGGCCTACACCCCGGAAAAGACGGCAGCCGAGGTGGTGAACGCCACCGACATCAACGGCCTTGCCGCAGCGGTGTCCGCCGCTCTGACCAACGACGGCTTCGCTCCCGGACCGGTCGGCAACCACGACGCCGGGGTGCTCGAGACAAGCCAGGTGCTGGCGAAAACGGCCGATGACCTTGGCGCGCAGGCGGTTTCGAAGAAACTCGGCGGGCTGCCGATCGCCGCCGACCCCAGTGTGCCGCCGGGGACCGTGCGGGTGGTGCTGGGCAACGACTACACCGGCCCGGGCTCCGGGCTGGACGGCACCGACCCGACGTTGGCGACGGCAGACCCGGCCGCCACCGAGTCGACGGGTGAGGACGCGCCCCCGACGCCGTCGCCGATCATCACCGCCGGCTCGGACAATCCAGACTGCGTCAATTGACTCTCAGCGCCGCCATCGTCGACCCGCTGATGGCCCGGGATCCGGTCGGCCCGCGCATCACCTACTACGACGACGCCACCGGCGAGCGCATCGAGCTGTCGACGGTCACGCTGTTCAACTGGGCCGCCAAGACGGGAAACCTGTTGCGCGACGAGCTGGGCGCCGGGCCGGGCAGCCGTGTCGCGGTACTGCTGCCCGCACACTGGCAGACCGCGGCGGTCCTGCTCGGCATCTGGTATATCGGGGCCGAGGTCGTGCTCGGGCCCGGCTTGGAAACCGAACCAGCCGACGTCGCACTGTGCACCGCGGACCGGTTCGCTGACGCCGAGGCCGCCGTCGGGCCGGGCGAGATCGCGGTGCTGTCCTTGGATCCATTCGGTAAACCCGTTGCCGACCTACCGGTCGGGGTGACCGACTACGCGACCTCGGTGCGCGTGCACGGCGACCAGATCAACCCGGAGCGCCAGCCCGGCCCGGCGCTGACCGGTCGTTCGGTTGCCGAACTCCTCACCGCCGCCACCGATTCCGCTGCCGCTCAGGGCTTCACCGCCGACGACCGGGTGCTGTCGACCGCGACGTGGGACACCGCCGACGAGCTGACCGACAACCTGTTGGCCGTGCTCGTCGCCGGAGGATCGTTGGTGCAGGTAGCCAACCCCGATCCGACTGCACAGGAACGCCGTCGCCAGACGGAGAAAACCACCCGGGGCTAACAGCGCGCCCTGTGTCGAGTATGGGCGCCGCCGCTGTCCAATATTCCCTTCAAGAGGTGGGAGTCACTTCCGTGCGATGCGCCTACGTCGTGATGCTCGAACGACTCTGAAAGCTTGGACCGTCGCAATGATGACGGCCACGACAGAAAGGAGGTCAGATTCTGTGACTCCATGGCCTTCGTCAATGGGCTTGATCACGCGCCCCTCGAGTGGTCCGCTAGCGAACAGCCAGATGACGGCGCACAGGACGACCGCTCCGATGGAGGCTCGATTTGGCTTTGCGGCGCACCAGGCAAGTGATGCAAAAAGAGCGTTCATGGCTACCAGGCTGTAGAGAAAATGGTTCGGTAGCATACTCGCTCTCCGTGACAAACTTGCATTGTGGTACTTGCGTCCCGGGACCATCGTCTGCGGAGGGTATCGCAATACAGTCATCAATATGCGGCGTTGTCGGCTCGGGCCGCTACACGGTGCCGCCGCTGAGAGATAGCCCGCTAGTCGCGCTGCGCTAGCGCCGGGCCTGCTGACAGATCACGTTTTCGGCGATCTCTTAGTAAGTGGATCACCCACTGCCACAACACATACCACCTTGAAGGTGGCATGGCCGGCTGGATCTTCTACGAGAGTTGACGCGCTACTTCAGCAGTGCGCGCGCCATCACCACGCGTTGAATCTGGTTGGTGCCCTCGTAGATCTGGGTGATCTTGGCGTCGCGCATCATCCGCTCGACCGGGAAGTCGTGCGTGTAGCCCGCGCCGCCGAACAGCTGCACGGCGTCGGTGGTGACCTCCATCGCCACGTCGGACGCGAAGCACTTCGACGCCGACGAGATGAAGCCGAGTTCGGGTTCGCCGCGTTCGGCCCGTGCCGCTGCGCTGTAGACCATCAGTCGCGCCGCCTCCACCTTCATCGCCATGTCGGCGAGCATGAACTGCACACCCTGGAAGTCGCTGATCGACTTGCCGAACTGCTTGCGGTCCTTGGTGTATGCGATGGCGGCGTCCAACGCACCCTGCGCGATGCCGACCGCCTGCGCGCCGATCGTCGGGCGGGTGTGATCCAGCGTGCGCAGCGCGGTCTTGAACCCGGTACCGGGCTCGCCGATAATCCGATCGCCGGGGATCCGGCAGTTCTCGAAGTACAGCTCGGTGGTCGGCGAGCCCTTGATGCCGAGCTTGCGCTCCTTGGGTCCGACAGTGAAACCCTCGTCGTCCTTGTGCACCATGAACGCCGAGATTCCGTTGGCGCCCTTGTCGGGGTCGCTGGACGCCATCACGGTGTACCAGGTCGACTTGCCGCCGTTGGTGATCCAGGCCTTGGTGCCGTTGAGGATCCAGGAGTCGCCGTCCTCACGCGCCCTGGTTCGCATCGCCGCGGCGTCACTGCCGGATTCGCGCTCGGACAGCGCATACGACGCCATCGCCTCGCCGGATCCGATCGCGGGCAGCACCTGCTTCTTGAGGTCGTCGGAGCCGGAGAGAATCAGGCCCATCGTGCCGAGCTTGTTGACGGCGGGGATCAACGACGACGACGCGCACGCCCGCGCCACCTCCTCGATCACGATGCACGTCGCGACCGAGTCCGCGCCCTGGCCGCCGAAGTCCTCGGGCACATGCACCGCGGAAAACCCCGACTCGTTGAGCGCCTTGAGCGCCTCCTCCGGGAAGCGCGCATTCTCGTCGACGTCGCCTGCATACGGGGCGATCTCCTTATCGCACAGATCGCGCAGCACAGCACGCAACTCGTCGTGTTCCTCGGGCAGCTTGAACACGTCGAAATCAGGATTACCAGCCATCAGAACTCCTTGCTACTTGCCAGTAACTTTACCGTCGGATCCGAGCACGCGGTCCCGTAGCGCGGCATCCTTCTTCAGCACGGACGCCCCTAGCTGCTCCTGGAATGCCTCCACCCGCTTACGCAGCTGGGCATCGGAGGCACCGAGGATGCGCACCGCAAGCAGCCCGGCATTGCGCGCCCCGCCGATGGACACCGTCGCGACCGGCACGCCCGCGGGCATCTGCACGATCGACAGCAGCGAGTCGAGGCCGTCGAGCTTGGCCAGCGGCACCGGGACGCCGATCACCGGCAGGGCCGTCGCCGAGGCGACCATCCCCGGCAGATGCGCCGCGCCGCCTGCGCCCGCGATGATCACCTCGATCCCCCGGTCGGCAGCCGTGCGCGCATAGTCCAGCATGCGATCGGGAGTGCGATGTGCGGACACCACACCGACCTCGAACGGAATGTCGAACTCCGCCAAGGCGTGCGCGGCGTCTTCCATCACGGACCAGTCGCTGTCGCTGCCCATGATCAGCCCGACCCGGGGCCCAGACACACGCTCTTCGCGCGAGCGCTCATCGCCGTCAGCCATGTGCGTCCCATCCGTCTGTCCACTGCGCATGCGACAACCAGTGTGCCGCCCGCGCGGCCCGTTCACGCAGTTTCTCGACGTCTTCGCCGACGATGTTGACGTGGCCGATCTTGCGGCCCGGGCGCTCTTCCTTGCCGTACAGGTGCACCTTCGCGTCGGGGATCCGGCCGAACAGATGGTGCATCCGTTCGTCCATGGCCATCGCGGGCTTCTTCGGTGCGCCAAGCACATTGGCCATCACCGTGACCGGTGCGACGGGACTGGTGTCACCGAGCGGATAGTCGAGCACCGCGCGCAGATGCTGCTCGAACTGACTCGTGCGGGCACCGTCCATGGTCCAGTGACCGGAGTTGTGTGGCCGCATCGCGAGTTCGTTGACCACCAACGCGCCGTCGACGGTCTCGAACAGCTCGACCGCCAGCACGCCGACAACGCCGAGCTCTTCGGCCAGCCGCAGCGCCAGCTGCCCTGCCGCACTTGATGTCTCGCCGTCCAGACCCTGCGCGGGCGCGATCACCTCGACACAGATGCCGTCGCGCTGCACGGTCTCCACGATCGGCCACGCCGCACCCTGGCCGAACGGCGAGCGGGCGACCAGCGCGGCCAGTTCCCGCCGCATCGCGACGCGCTCCTCGACCAGTACCGGGTTTCCCTCAGCGAGATTGTGGCCGGCGAAGTCATGCGCTTCGTCGAGATCGCGGGCGAGCAGCACGCCGCGGCCGTCGTACCCGCCGCGCGCCGTCTTGAGCACGATCGGTTGTCCTGCCGCGAACGCTTCGATGTCGGCGACATCTGTCACCTCCGCGTAGCGCGGAATCGGGGCTCCGATGGCTTCCAGCCGCCTGCGCATCACCAGCTTGTCCTGAGCGTGGATCAGCGCCTCCGGCGGCGGGGCCACGTTGACGCCCTCGGCGACCAGCTTCTCAAGCAGCTCGGTCGGCACGTGTTCGTGGTCGAAGGTGAATGCCTGGGCGCCCTCCGCCGCGCGGCGCAGCGCATCGAGGTCGGTGTGCGAACCGATCACCACGTCGGGGGTGACCTGTGCGGCGGGATCGTCGGGTGTGACAGCGAGCACACGCAGCGTCTGACCGAGGGCGATGGCGGACTGATGCGTCATCCTGGCCAGCTGACCGCCGCCGATCATGGTCACCTTGGGTGTCGGAGCCGCTCCGGCGGCGACATTGGGTGTCCGAGCCGCTCCGGCGGCGACATTAGGCTTCGGCACAGCGTTCATGGTGTCATGTCGTCGTCTGCCCTGACCTGCACGGGTGCGCGTGCTCTGTATTGTTTGCGTACACTTCGGATTCGTGTCCTTCACAGACGCCACGATCGCTCGGCTGCCACGGCCGATCCGGCCGTACTTCGAACGGCACCACGAGCTCATCAAGTTCGCCATCGTCGGCGCGACCACGTTCGTCATCGACTCGGCGGTCTTCTACACGCTGAAGCTGACGGTGCTGGAGCCGAAGCCTGTCACGGCCAAGATCATCGCCGGCATCGTCGCCGTGATCGCCTCCTACATCCTCAACAGGGAGTGGAGCTTCCAGAATCGCGGCGGCCGCGAACGCCACCACGAGGCTCTGCTGTTCTTCGGGGTCAGCGCTGTGGGCGTGCTGCTGTCGATGCTCCCCCTGTACTTCTCCAGCTACGTACTTCTGCTGCGCGTCCCCGACGTCACACTGATGACCGAGAACATCGCCGACTTCATCTCCGCCTACATCATCGGCAACCTGCTGCAGATGGCGTTCCGGTTCTGGGCGTTCCGGCGCTGGGTCTTCCCCGACGAGTTCGGCCGCGAGCCGGACAAGGCCGTCGAATCCACCTTCACCACCGGCGGCATCGCCGAGGCGCTGGCGGAAGTGCACGAGCATCACGAGCACGATGCGTCGAACGTCACCCCGCTGGAGCCGACGCGGCGCCGTCAGCGCCGTCCGGGAGATCGACTATCGGACTCCTCGCCGCCAAGCGTGTCGAAGACTTCGTGATACAGCAGCGAGTGGACGCGCTCCACTTGTGGTATGTCGTGGAACTCCAGTGGATCCTGTGACGCCGACTCGATGATCAGCGTGCCGGTGCGCACCACCCTGTCGAGCAATCCATGGCGGAACTCCACGCTGTTGATCCGCGCGAGCGGAATGTCGATGCCCTGACGGGTCAGCAGCCCGTGGCGGAACATCACCCGACGGTCGGTGATGACGAAATGAGTCGTCAGCCAGTTGAGGAACGGCCAGACGGTGAGCCAGCCGATGAGCAGCAACCAGACGGCGAGAATCACCAGCAGCACAACCGTCTTGGCGGTGCCCCAGTTCTGCCTGTCGACGACCGCGGCGACGAACGCGGCGACGGCGGTGCTGATGATCAGCAGCAGCACCGGCCCGATGAGCCGCTTCCAGTGCGGGTGGCGGTGCAGCACCACCTGTTCGTCGGCGGCCAGCACGTTGTCCGGGTAACCCACGAGGGGAAACTCTATGGCTCATAGTCGCGCAAATGCGTGATATCGCCCGCAGCGACCGTTAGCACCTCTTTGCCGGTGTCGATGCGCAGCCTGCCGAGATCGTCGACGTCCTTGGCGATGCCCTCCACTGTGCGCTCACCCGGCAGGCTGGCGCGCACCCGGTTGCCGATCGTCACGCTCCGAGCACGGTAGTCGGCGGCCAGCACGCCGTCGGCGCCCCGGGCACTCCGCCAGGCGTCGATCCGGGCCGCCAGGTGCCGCAAGACCACCTCGGTCAGAACGGTGCGGTCGACGGTGGCGCCCAGCATCGCCAGCGACGTCGCGACGGGATCCGGTGCCTCGGTCACGTTCAGGCCGAGGCCGACGACCACGACCGGAGCGGGCGCGGCCACCTCGGCGAGGATGCCTGCGAGCTTCCCCGTGCCGACGCCAGCCGGATCGTCGCGCCCCGTGCCGACGAGGACGTCGTTCGGCCATTTGAGGGCCGCCGTCACGCCGGTGACCTCGGCCACGGCGTCCACGACCGCGACACCGGTAAGCAGCGGCAGCCAGCCCCACGCCTGGCTGGGTATCTCCCCGACGCCGACCCCGGCCGACAACGCGACCTGCGACCCCGGCGGCGTCGACCAGCTTCTGCCGTGCCTGCCGCGGCCCGCGGTCTGGGACTCGGCGATCAGCACCGCGCCGTCGATGTCCTCACCAGCGGCGGCCCGCGCCAGCAGGTCGGCGTTGGTAGAGCCGGTCTCGGCAACGATGTCGATGCGCCATGGTCCGCTTTTCACCGGGACACCATATGTCGATAGCATCGAGCACCATGACGAGCACGACGGCAAGCCGTCCAGACAATCCCGGCGACCACAAGGCCGAGCCCTCTGCCGACCACCAACCTGACATTCACACCACCGCGGGCAAGCTCGCCGACCTGCGCAGGCGGGCCGAAGAGACGCTGCACCCGGTCGGCGAAGCCGCGGTCGAGAAGGTCCACGCCAAGGGCAAGCTGACCGCCCGCGAGCGCATCCTGGCCCTGCTCGACGAGGACTCTTTCGTCGAGCTCGACGCGCTGGCCAAACACCGCAGCGTCAACTTCGGGCTGGCCGAGAACCGCCCGCTCGGTGACGGCGTGGTCACCGGCTACGGCACCATCGACGGCCGCGACGTCTGCATCTTCAGCCAAGACGCGACGGTGTTCGGCGGCAGCCTCGGCGAGGTGTACGGCGAGAAGATCGTCAAGGTGCAGGAGCTGGCCCTCAAGACCGGCCGGCCGCTGATCGGCATCAACGACGGCGCAGGTGCCCGCATCCAGGAGGGTGTGGTCTCACTTGGCCTGTACAGCAACATCTTTCACAACAACATCAAGGCCTCGGGCGTCATCCCGCAGATCTCGCTGATCATGGGCGCTGCCGCAGGCGGACACGTCTACTCCCCCGCGCTGACCGACTTCGTCGTCATGGTCGACCAGACCAGCCAGATGTTCATCACCGGGCCGGACGTCATCAAGACCGTCACCGGCGAAGAGGTGACGATGGAGGAGCTCGGCGGGGCGCACACCCACATGGCGAAGTCCGGTCTGGCGCACTACGTCGCCTCCGGCGAGCAGGACGCCTTCGACTACGTCCGCGACCTGCTGTCCTACCTGCCCAGCAACAACTACTCCGACCCGCCGCGCTATCCGGCCGAGGTGCCCGAGGGCGCCATCGAGGACACCCTCACCGACGAAGACCTCGAGCTGGACACGCTGATTCCGGACTCGCCGAACCAGCCCTACGACATGCACGAGGTCATCACCCGCATCCTCGACGACGACGAGTTCCTCGAGGTGCAGCAGGGGTACGCGACCAACATCGTCGTCGGCTTCGGTCGCGTCGACGGCCGCCCGGTCGGCATCGTGGCCAACCAGCCCACCCAGTTCGCCGGCTGCCTGGACATCAACGCCTCGGAGAAGGCCGCCCGGTTCATCCGCACCTGCGACTGCTTCAACATCCCGATCGTCATGCTGGTCGACGTGCCCGGCTTCCTGCCCGGCACCGACCAGGAGTACAACGGCATCATCCGGCGCGGCGCCAAACTGCTGTACGCCTACGGCGAGGCCACCGTCGCCAAGATCACCGTCATCACCCGCAAGGCCTACGGCGGCGCGTACTGCGTCATGGGGTCCAAGGAGATGGGCGCCGACGTCAACGTCGCGTGGCCGACGGCCCAGATCGCCGTCATGGGCGCCTCCGGAGCGGTCGGCTTCGTCTACCGCGGACAGCTCAAGGAGGCGGCCAAGGAGGGCAAGGACGTCGACGCGCTGCGCCTCGAACTGCAGCAGGATTACGAGGACACCCTGGTGAACCCGTACATCGCCGCCGAGCGCGGCTACGTCGACGCGGTCATCCCGCCGTCGCACACCCGCGGCTACGTCGCCACCGCCCTGCGGCTGCTGGAACGCAAGATCACCCAGACGCCGCCCAAGAAGCACGGGAACATCCCGCTGTGAGCAACACGAAACCCATATCACCGAGGTCAGCGACCCGCGCAGGCTGACGATCGACGACCCGCCGAAGCAGGGCGTCGAGGAGATCAAGGTCGTCAAGGGCGACCCCACCACCGAGGAGCTCGCCGCTCTGGTCGCGGTGCTCAGCGCCGCAGCGGGAGGCCGGGTCGAGCCAGGCCCGCAGGAACTCAACCTGTGGGGTCATCCGGTCGACAAGCTGCGCTTCGAGACCTTCAGCTGGCAGCGCGTGACGCTGCTGGAGCGGACGCACATGCGCCGATGACGCGCGGGATAATGGACGCCCTCGTAGCATTATGTAGCACAAATTGCTACAGTGGTTTATGGCCAGGGAAATCCCGCAGCGTGAACTGCGTAACGACAACGCCAAGGTGATCGACGCCGTGACGGCTGGCGAAACTTTCGTAGTGACGCGGAACGGCGAACCGGTGGCCGAGCTTCGCCCCATACAGGTGGCGCGCCGCACCTTCATCACTCGCGACGAAGTCGCAAGTCTTGCAAGTCCAGAGGTGCGCATCGACTACCGCCGGTTCCGCGACGATCTCGACCAGGCGATTGACCAAGGTCTGTGACATGACGGCGGGCCTTTTGGATACGTCGGTAGTAGTCGACTGGCACGATCCGTCAGTGCTTGCCACACTGCCAGATGTCGTGGCGATTTCGGCTATTACTGCGGCCGAGCTGGCTGCTGGACCCCTCCTGGCGGCGACGCCGATCGAGGCGGCCAAACGGCAGGCCCGCTTGCAGGAAGTCGAATCCCGATTCGAACCGATCCCATTTGATGGTGCGGCCG
This sequence comes from uncultured Actinomycetota bacterium, assembly GCA_963715215.1. Classification (GTDB taxonomy): domain Bacteria; phylum Actinomycetota; class Actinomycetes; order Mycobacteriales; family Mycobacteriaceae; genus Mycobacterium. The sequence continues at coordinate 967 of CAVQRJ010000017.1, read as the reverse complement.
TACGCAGCTACGGACTCGTCGTCGCCGCCGTGATGGGACAAGGACGAAAGCCAAGGCGCAGATTCGCCGATCTGTTGATCGCTGCGACGGCCCATGCCAAGCGCCTGGATCTCTACAGCCGCAACGCCGATGACTTCGCGGGGCTCGAAGACCTTGTTCGTGTCGTCGCCGTCTAACGTTGAGGTCGCCCATGACGCGCGTGGTGCTCGCCTCCGCCTCACCGGGCAGGCGAACAGTGTTGCGCCAAGCCGGGATCGACCCCGTCGTCATCGTCTCCGGAGTCGACGAGGAGGCCGTCGTCGCCACGCAGGGGCCCGATGCGGCTCCCGGTGACATCGCCAATGCGCTCGCCGGCGCCAAGGCCCAGCAGGTCATCGCGAACCTCGAACCGGCATTGGCAGCGGATTGTGTTGTCATCGGCTGTGATTCGATGCTCTTCATCGACGGTGCGCTGCGGGGCAAGCCGGAGACGGTAGCCGACGCGCGACTGCAGTGGGACACCATGCGCGGACGCTCGGGCGTGCTGTACACCGGGCACTGCGTGTTCCGGCTGCGCGACGGCGCCATAACGCACCGCGAGGTCGAGTTCGGCGACACCACAATCAATTTCGGCAGACCAACGGACGCCGAGCTCTCGGCGTATCTGGCCACCGGCGAGTCGCTGCGGGTGGCAGGCGCCTTCACGATCGACGGTTTCGGCGGCTGGTTCATCGACGGAATCGACGGTGATCCGTCGAATGTGATCGGCCTTTCGCTGCCCACGATGCGCAGGCTCTTCGGCCGTGTCGGGCTGTCGATCGCCGATCTCTGGGCTGATAAACCGCTGTAGGCTCGTGGTGTGCCACTTCCCCCAGACTCCGACCCCTCCCTCGCCGCGTATGCCCACCCGGAACGGCTGGTAACGCAGGATTGGCTCTCAGGCAACCTCGGCAGGTCGGGCCTGGTCGTCGTCGAGTCCGACGAGGAT